>JBATUR010000033.1:0-76227 GCA_049671305.1 Coleofasciculaceae cyanobacterium | reverse complement strand
GAGGTGGATATCGCAATAGACGAAGAGCGCTATACAGTCTATCACTACTAATTGGGCAATTGTTACAGCGGACTTTAGAGCGTTATCATCAGCTTTCTTTAGGGATAGAGGCAAGGGGTTTTCAAGGAAAATTTCAGTTTTGGCAACCGCGTCAATATCGTCATTCTAAAAGGTACGCTATAGAGGCAATGGTTGGCTTTCTTGGATTAGTAGGATGGCAATTATGGTTGTGAATCAACAAAATACAACTAGCTATCTACTAGAATTTGAAGCAGTCTATTATACCTATCCAATAGCACAAGAACCAGCCTTAAAAGGATTGACTTTTAGATTGCAAGGTGGAAAAAAAAGCGTATTAATTGGTCAAAATGGTTGTGGTAAATCCACATTATTTCTGTTAGCTGCGGCTTTAACTAAACCGCAGTCAGGAAGAGTGTTATCAAACTCTCAACCCCTCTCTTATAATCGGCATTTTATCAGCCAATGGCGACAAAAAACTGGATTAGTATTTCAAGATCCAGAGCAACAGTTAGTAGCGCCAACTGTTGCCGCTGATATATCTTATGGGTTATGTAACCTTAACTTACCAGAAAGCGAAATTGCTCAAAGAGTTGAACAAGTATTAGATGAATTTAATTTACAATCTTTGGCAACTCGACCAGTACATCATCTTAGTTTAGGACAAAAAAAGCGAGTTGCTTTAGCTGGGGTAATGGTGCTAAAACCGGAATTATTATTGTTAGATGAACCAACTGCTTATTTGGATGCAGTTCAAACTGACAACTTATTAGTAGAATTAGAGCGAATTCATTTAACTGGAACAACAATTTTAATTGCCACCCATGATTTAAATTTTGTCTATGAATGGGCAGATTGGATTTTTGTTATGCACCAAGGTAAGTTAGTATTAGAAGGGGAAGCAAAAGATGTATTTTCCCAACAAATAATTGCAGAATTACAGCTAGGATTACCGCTATTATGGAAAGTGTGGGAGGCACTACCGCAGGAGTTACGTTTGCCAAACATCGAATCAATTCCGAAAACAGTTGATCAATTAAGAGAATTTTTAAATCGTTCAAGACTCAAAAAAGATTAATAAAAGATATAAGATACATAGTGATACTAATTTATTCAATTTCATTCTTAAAACCTAGTTCTCAGAAGGATTAAAATATGGCTGCTAAAATACCCGTTACTGTTATTACTGGCTTCCTCGGTAGCGGCAAAACAACCCTGCTTCGTCATTTATTACAAAATAATCAAGGACGAAGAATAGCTGTTGTTGTTAATGAGTTTGGCGAAGTAGGAATTGATGGAGAATTACTGCGTTCTTGTAAGGTTTGTGACGATGATGAAGAGGCTGCAAGTAATATAGTAGAACTAACGAATGGTTGCCTATGTTGTACTGTTCAAGAAGAGTTTCTACCGACTATGCAAGAACTCTTAAAACGTCGTGAAAAAATTGATTGTTTGGTGATAGAAACTTCCGGATTAGCATTACCAAAACCCTTAGTTCAAGCCTTTCGCTGGCCTGAAATTCGGACAGGTGCGACTGTTGATGGAATCATTACTGTTGTAGATTGCGTCGCCGTAGCTGCTGGCACATTTGCGAGTAATCTTGATGCCTTAGAAGCACAACGTCAAGCTGATCCTAACTTGGAGCATGAAACACCAATTGAGGAACTTTTTGAAGACCAATTGGCTTGTGCCGATTTAGTATTATTAACTAAGGTTGATTTAGTTGATGCTCAAACTCAAACTAAAGTGCAAAATTGGTTAAAACAACAATTACCTCAAGGAGTAAAAATTGTTCCTTGTCATGATGGTGAAATTAGTCCTGATTTACTATTAGGATTTAATGCTGCAGTTGAAGATAACTTAGCCTCTCGTCCCAGTCATCATGACACAGAAGAAGAACACGAGCATGATGATGAAATCAACTCAATTCACTTAATTTTAGAGCAAGAATTTGAGCCAAAAGCTTTAACAAAAAAGCTCAAACAATTAGTTCAGGAACAAGAAATTTACAGAATAAAAGGCTTTGTAGCAGTCCCCAACAAGCCAATGCGAATGGTGCTGCAAGGAGTAGGCGATCGCATTGAGCATTTCTTTGACCGTCCTTGGCAAGCCTCAGAACCGCATCAAACCAAATTAGTATTCATTGGTAAGGCGCTTGAACAGGCACAAATTAAAGATGTTTTGTGCTCTGTTTAATCAACCTCTGAAAGATAGATCCCCGACTTCTTGGAGAAGTCGGGGATCTGATTAGATTACACAATCAAAAAAGTTCAACTTTTAATTGCCATAACACGAATTCTCTTATAATCAACAAACCAGACACCCTCTTTATACAACTTAGATCGTAAGCATTGCTCAACATCTCGAACAACTTCAATCTGCTGTTCTGCTGGTATTTCTGACAACAAATGACTGCCAAACATTTGAATCCAATTCGCCATTCCTGCTTCTCCTTCTAAAGGCGTTGGACGCTCAAATAACGTGGCAGATGTTACACAAAAACCCTGCTGTTCTAAAAGACTTGTATATTCAGCAATACTGGGAAAATACCAAGGATTTTCGGTTATTGAAATAGCAGACTCAAGCGCCTCCACAATTGCTTGAACATTGCCTTTTCCACCAAACTCAGCAACAAAGCGTCCTCCCGGTTTTAAAGCTTGCCAGATACATTTAATAACTTGTTCCGGCTCTTTTACCCAATGCAAAGCGGCGTTAGAAAATACAGCATCAAACAATTGAGGAAATTCAAATTTTCTGGCATCGGCAACGCTAAAATTCAAATCAGGATAATTTTTTTGTGCCTGCTCAATCATACTCGGTGCATAATCAATACCAACAACTTCAGCACCCGATAAGGCAATTTGTTGAGCAAGTTGTCCGGTTCCACATCCTAAATCGAGTATAGATTCTCCGGTTTTGGGAGACAAAAGTTCAATCAAACTTTCACCATATTGCCAAACAAAAGAATGGTTGTTTTCATAGAGATTAGCATCCCAACAATTTTCTGACATCGATTTTGTCTTTTATTAATACCTTTACTACAATAAAATGCCTAATTAGAAATGTCCAATCTATTAATATATTTAAAATATAAAAACCTAAAAATTATGGAACTTCGACACCTACGATATTTTATTACCGTTGCTGAAAAACTACACTTTGGCAAAGCGGCACAGAGATTACATATTGCTCAACCACCACTTAGTAAACAAATCTGCAACGATGCATCACCTGTTTTGCAGCAATTTCTTAATCTTTTCATTCTTGAAAATTAACTTGAGGATGCCTAACTGGTAATGAAACAGAAAGCATTTCAATGTAAGCTAACAAAATACTAAGCTACAGGATTATCAAACAAATGCTGGAAACATCCCAACCAATTTCTGTTCTTGCTATTGCTGTCGTCGCCATTACTCTGACGATACTGGCTTATTTCTTGTGGAAAACTCTTACTACCTCCCTCATTTTCCAAAAAGGTATTAATTTCTATCAACAAAAAAATTATAAAAGTGCAGAAGAAGCCTTACGCAAAGCTAGTGAGCAACAGCGTAGTAATGACATGATTAGCCTACTATTAGGAAATACTTTGCTCGAACAAAATAAGCTGGAAGAAGCCTTAGAGGTGTTTCGAGAACTAATTAAACGCTCGCCTAAAAATGTTGATGCTTATTTGAAGTTAGGATCAGCGTTAATTGAGCAGGGCAAATTGGAAGAAGCTACCTCTATATTTCAAGAATTAATCAAGCGTCTTCCTAAGAATACAGAAGTTCCTTTAAAAGTAGGTGGAATCTTGTCAAAATATGGCAAATTGGAAGCAGTAATTGCAGATTATCAAGAGCTGGTCAAACAAAATCCTGACCAAGCAATAATACACCTTAACTTAGCAAATGTTTTGATGGGACAAGGTGACAAAGACGCAGCAATAATTGAATATAAAGAAGCAATTCGTCTGAAAACTAAAAAACAAGAAGCTTATTGGTATTTGGGAGATGCCTTAATTCAACAAGGAAAAAAAGAAGAAGCTCTCGCTATTTGGCGTGAGGCAATTCGTCGCAAACCAAATGATAAAGCTACCCTTTCTAGAATTAAACGAACCATAACACAATAAAGTGAAAATTTGTTTAACTTTAACTCTAGCAAGGCATATTCGTTTTTTTTGCGATTTCAAATTTCCCATTAAAAACGCCTACATGATTACTTTTTCTCTTGAACGTTAATGTAAAATTAACTTAAAATTACACCAATACCACATCACTAAATCATGGGTAAAGTATATCTTGTAGGTGCAGGAATCGGAAATATTGCTTACCTTACTGTGCGGGCTCAACAATTAATTGTGGAAGCTGACGTGTTAGTTTATGATGCCTTAATAGACCCTCAGTTATTAAAATTAGTCTCATCAAAATGTGTTTGTTTTGATGTTGGTAAACGCGGTGGCAAGCCCAGCACTCCCCAAGCCGAAATTGATCAATTATTAGTACAACAGTGCCAACAAAATCAAAAAGTAGTACGTTTAAAAAGTGGCGATCCGTTTATTTTTGGTCGCAGTAGTTCAGAAATTCAAGCATTAAATGCGGCAGCTTGTCCATTTGAAGTTGTACCAGGAATTTCTTCAGCATTAGCTGCACCATTACTAGCAGGAATTCCTCTAACTGATCCTGTAATGAGTCGTGGTTTTGCCGTTGTAACTGCTCATGAACCAGAAGCTTTAGATTGGCAAACATTAGCACGAATGGACACTTTGGTGATTTTAATGGGTGGACGTAATTTGCCGCAAATTGTTCAGCAGTTACAACAATATGGACGCCTACCTAAAACTCCAGTTGCTATTATTAAATGGGCAGGATGTCCTCAAGAATACAGTTGGTTTGGTACTTTAGCTGATATTCTTAAAAAGACTGCTGGATCATCACTATCTCCAGTCGTTATTATTATTGGTGAAGTAGTGCAACTACGGGATTATATGCGATCGCCTATTCAAGACAAAAAACCCCTGGCTGAAAAAACCGTCCTAGTTACCCGCTCTGCAGGACAGTCTAGCCAATTTAGCGAACTGCTGCAACAAGCCGGGGCTAATGTCATTGAAATGCCAGCGCTGGTAATTGGTCCCCCTTCCAATTGGCAACCATTAGATCAGGCAATTGCTAATATATCAAATTTTGATTGGTTAATTCTTACCTCCACAAATGGTATTGACTCCTGGTTTGAGCGACTACTCCACCAAGGTAAAGATATCCGCGACTTAGCCCATCTTAAAATTGCCGTAGTTGGTAAAAAAACGGCAAAAGTTCTCCAACAACGAGGCTTAAAACCTGACTTTATTCCACCACATTTTGTTGCTGATTCTTTAATCGAAAACTTTCCTCAACCCTTAACCGGATTAAACATTTTATTTCCCACAGTCGAAAGCGGAGGACGAGATGTTTTAGTACAAGAATTTACTTCCCAAGGTGCAAAAGTAACCAAAGTTGCCGCTTATGAAACTCGCTGCCCTCAAGAAATTGCCCCTGTCGCACTTGAAGCTATTCAAAAGCAAATGGTAGACATCATTACCTTTGCCAGTTCCAAAACTGTGCAGCACTTTTTTCAACTTCTAGAAGCCGCCACCCCTCAAATTCAATCACTACTGAAAAACACCTGTATCGCCTCAATTGGACCTCAAACCTCTATTACCTGTCATCAACTATTAGGAAGAGTTGATGTTGAAGCTACAGAATATACCTTGGAAGGATTAACTCAGGCAATTGTGCAGTGGACAATTGATAATGCCAAATAAAAAATATAAGTAAAATCTTTAATCAAGCCGGGGGCAACCCACAACTTTGCTTAAAAATAATTTAAATAATTTTGTAGCATTTACAGCAATAAGATCTTGAATTTTAGCTTATATATTACTATTAAAGAGCGCCATTACGCCACTATTTAAAAGTGACCCAAGGTTGAACAAAAAAAACAGGCAGATTATTTAATTAGGCTTATAACCATTCTTCATACCATCAAGGGTAATGCCAGACAAACTCCTACTAATGAAGTACAAAGCCCGCAACATTGCCTTCGTTTATGCCTTTTTTGGTAGCCTTTGGATAATTGGCTGCAACTGGCTACTTAAGCTACTAATTCCTGACTATAATCTTCAGACATTACCAGTCTTGGAAGAATGGATATTTGTACTCATTACAAGTAGGTTACTTTATGGTTTAGTTAAGCGCGGATTAGGCTTGCTTCAAGCTAGTTACAACCTCCTAGAGGCAATTATCCAAAGTACCACAGAAGCGATCTTCGTCAAAAATTTGGAAGGGCATTATCTAACTATCAACCCTGCTGGTGCTCGTATTCTCGGCAAAGCGACTGAGGAAATTATCGGTAAAGACGATACAGAATTGTTTGCGCCAGAAATTGCCTCGAAACTGCAAGCAACAGACCGTCAAGTCATCGTTTCCGAACAAACACAGGTAACTGAAGAAGTCATACCCGTAGGAAATAGGATGCAAACTTTTCTGACGACAAAAGATATCTACCGCAACTCCCAAGGCAAACCCCTGGGTTTAATTGGTATTGCGCGTGACATCACCGTTTCACAATCCTTAGTAGAAAAACTAAAAAGAGAACAAGAGCGACTTCAACTGCAAATTGATCATATGCCTTTAGCCTGTATTATCAGAGATACAGAATTACGAGCGCTCGATTGGAATCCTGCAGCAGAAAGCATCTTTGGTTATAGTAAAGCCGAAATCATCGGTAGAAATCCTTGTGATTTGATTACTCCCCCTGCAACTCGTGACAAAGTTAATCAAATTCTTCAACAATTGTTGGCAGGAACAACAACTATGCACAGTATTAACGAGAACATTACCAAAGATGGTCGCCTAATCATCTGTGAATGGTACAACACAGTTCTCACAGACGATGGCACGGTAATAGGAATGCTTTCTATGGCAAAAGATATCACCCAACAAATCCACTCTGAGCAAGAAATCCGCAGCAAAGATAACCTTTATCGTACCCTTGCCCGGAATTTTCCCAAAGGAGCCGTTTTTTTGTTTGATTTGGACTTGCGTTATACCCTAGCTGAAGGTGCGGGAATGTCGGCAATGGGGCTAGAAACCGAGTCGTTTGAAGGCAAAACCATTTGGGAAGCCTTGTCGCCAGAAATTTGTGAAATGCTCGAACCTGTTTATCGTCAGGCACTTTTGGGCAATACCAGCAGCTTTGAAGCACCATTACGCGATCGCATTTACCTCGTGCAAGTCCTCCCCGTCGCCCATAGTAGCGGCGAAGTTTATGCCGGCATGAGTGTTATGCAAGATATAAGCGAGCGCAAACGCACCGAAGCCGAACTTTGGCGCAATGCCTTTTATGAACCCTTGACAGGACTACCAAATCGTGCATTGTTCCTCGAACGTTTAGAACAACTAATCGTACGTTCAAAACGCCAAGAAGTTGGTTTATTTGCTGTTTTATTACTACAAATAGAGAGCTTCGATATCGTCAAATACAGCCTCGGACACCTAGTTGCAGACCAACTAATGATTGCAGCTTCCCGGCGTTTAGAAAAGTGTTTACCACCTACCGACTTACTCGCCCGTTTAGGTTCAGACGAATTTGGCATCCTTTTGAGAAACCCCAAAGACGTTAACGACGCCACCAGTTTGGCAGAAAACCTGCACAAAGCCTTAACTCTACCCTTCGACTTAGACGGACGTGAAGTCTTCTCCACCACCAACATTGGCATCGCCCCCGGAGGACAAAACAAGACCAACGATACCCCAGATCAGCAAGCACAGGACTTTTTACGTGCCGCTGATATCGCCATGCACGACGCCAAACGCTCAGGAAAAGCCCGTCTTGCCCTGTTTGATCCAAAAATGCAAGAACAAGCAGTTGGACGCTTACAGATGGAAGCAGACTTACAAAGAGCTATAGAACGCCAACAGTTTCAGGTACATTATCAACCAATTGTTTGCTTAGAAACCGGAAAGATTATCGGTTTTGAAGCCTTAGTACGTTGGGTTCATCCTACACGCGGCATGGTATCCCCCGCTGAATTTATTCCACTGGCAGAAGAAACTGGACTAATTCAGTTAATTGACCGTTGGGTATTACGAGAAGCTTGTCTTCAGTTGAGTATTTGGCAGCAGATATTTAACCCAGAAAAACCATTGACAATGAGCGTCAATTTATCCAGTGTACAACTGTCGCAACTCGGTTTAATTGAGCGACTTGACCAAATTTTAAAAGAAACAGGCATTAAAGGAGATTGTTTAAAGTTAGAAATTACCGAAAGTGCCATTATGGAAAATGCCACAACTGGAACAGTAATGCTCAAGCAACTGAAAGCCTTGGGTGTGCGGCTTTCTATTGATGATTTTGGTACAGGTTACTCATCTTTGGCACGCTTGCATCAATTACCGATTGATACCTTAAAAATTGACCGTTCTTTTGTTAGGCAGATGGGTGATGATAGCGAAAGTTTGGAAATTGTACGGACAATAATTACTTTGGCTCATAGCTTAGAAATGGATGTGATTGCTGAAGGAGTTGAAACACCAGAAGAATCGCAACAATTGCGATCGCTTAATTGTGAATATGCACAAGGCTATTTTTTCTCAAAACCTGTAGCTCATCAGGCGGCTGAAGCCTTATTGGCAAAATAAATCGGTAATTATGTATTAATACTTATTTATGGGCGGCAATGCCTAGCCTCTAAAGATTCCTTCAAAAGATTTAAACTTTATATCTTTAAATAAAGAGATTTTTATACCACAAATCTCATGTCCCAGCGTCGCATCGGCTTAACAGGTGGCATTGCAACCGGAAAAACCACCGTTTCTAACTATCTTTTCAAGACTCATCAGCTACCGGTTTTAGATGCCGACATCTACGCAAGAGATGCTGTAAAACCCGGTTCACCTGTATTTCGGCAAATCGTACAACGCTATGAGAACATTCAGCTAGCCGATGGTACACTAAATCGCCCCCGTTTAGGAGAGATTATTTTTGGCAACCAAAAGCAGCGAGAGTGGTTAGAGCAACAAATTCATCCTTATGTGCGATCGCGTTTTCAAACAGAACTTAAGATTTTAGGGGCAACTCCTACGGTAATATTAGTGATACCGTTACTATTTGAAGCAGGAATGACTGATTTAGTGACTGAAATCTGGGTCGTAAGTTGTTCACCCGAACAACAACTCAAGCGAATGCAAGAGCGCGATCACCTCAGCCAAGAACAAGCGATCGCTCGGATTAAATCTCAACTCCCACTTACTGAAAAGGTCAAAAAAGCTGGCATTATTCTGGACAACTCTGCGTCAAGCT
Source organism: Coleofasciculaceae cyanobacterium (assembly GCA_049671305.1). Classification (GTDB taxonomy): domain Bacteria; phylum Cyanobacteriota; class Cyanobacteriia; order Cyanobacteriales; family Coleofasciculaceae; genus CADCTM01. The sequence goes on along the minus strand of JBATUR010000033.1, from coordinate 66,894 downwards.
TAGAAAATATACACCAACAGATAGATTTAGCTTTACTCAGCTAGCAAAATTTTTATAAAGTATAAAATCACTATAAATAAGCGGATGTCATTTTTCGCGTTGATTTTCCGTTTGCATCGTTTTCAATCAGGCTGCACTAAATAATCAAATTTGAGATGGCTATCCGCTTCAGGATGCTCTATGAAAAAATCAAGTCTTAGTTTCGCCCGCTATAACCCCTTAAAGCGGCGTCAACAGAAAAAGAAAACCAAACTAGCACTACTCTTCGGAATAGCGGCGGTGTTGATTGGAGGTCCCTGGTTAGAAGGAAAATATGGCAGAGGGCTGGCAAAAAGTACACTAAGCTGTTTATTGCAGCCAGAACCGCAGTTTATATCTTCTAGCAAAACGACCAATACAGGTGTTTTATCGTTAGCCTCTGTCGCTAACCAAGAGCGCTCTTATCATTTACAAGCGATCGCTTATAAACCAAAATCTCTCAGTAGTAGTCGCGCTCGTTACCTTTTAGCTTCTGATTTAATTCAACAAAAGCAAGGACAAAAAGCTCTAGAACTCTTGGAGGGTTTGGAATGTCAATATCCTGTAATGGGAGAATATATCGCTCAAAAACGTGCCGAAGCTTACGAAGTAATGGGCGATCAAGCCAAGGCAAAAGCGGCTTGGCAAGCTATGCTCAAACGCTATCCCGACTCACCAGCCACAACCGCCGCCCTGGTGGCATTAAATAAAACCACTACCAAAGATTGGAGTAATGCCTTAGAAAAATTTCCCAGCCATCCCTTAACCTTAGACATGATTCGCACTGTTTTAAAGCAAAAGCCACGTCAGCCTGAATTGATGATCATTCTGGCAAAATATAGCTTTAACAACCCAGGAGTCAGCAGCTTACTAGACAAAATAGTAGCTCTGCCAGAGCGAGTTAATGGCAACAGATATGATCCACCCACGCCCGAAGAGTGGGAAGCGATCGCACTTGGTTATTGGAAAGAGCGCAAATATGCTCAGGCAAGCTCTGCCTACGCTAAAGCCACCCCTACAGGGCGCAACGCTTATCTTGTCGCCAAAGGGCTGCAATTAGCAGAAATGCCAGAAGCCGCGACAAGCGCCTACCAACAAGTAATTAAAAACTTTCCCAAAACTAAAGAAGCCGCCAGCTCTCTGTTGCAACTTGCCAAACTACAAACGACAATCGGAGAAGTGTCTTATTTTGACCAGGTAATCAAGCAATTCCCCGAACACGCAGGCGAGGCACTAGTTGCCAAAGCCTACAATCTTGATCGCATCAACAACACCAAAGCCGCCACCGCTGCCCGTGAACGGCTGCTTACCAAATTTGGTCATTCTGAAGCTGCTGCCGAATATCGGTGGAATATGGCTCAATCTAAAGCCAGATCCGGAGACTTTTCAGCCGCTTTAAAGTGGGCAAAACCAATCCTTCAAGAAAACTCCGACAGTCAATTAGCACGTCAGGCAGGTTTTTGGGCTGGTAAATGGGCAAAGCGCTTGGGCAAAAATCAAGAAGCTAGAGAGATTTTTGAACAAGTGCTGGCACGCTATCCACAGTCTTATTATGCTTGGCGATCGGCAGTTTCCCTGGGCTTAGATGTCAAAGACTTTACTTCAGTAAGACAGCTTACCCCCAAAGTGGTACGACCTAGCGAGCGGCTGCCACTCCCCGCAGGTTCTGATACTTTAAAAGAACTGTATCAGTTAGGGCAAGACCAAGAAGCTTGGGCGCTTTGGCAAGCTGAATATCAAAATCGTCTTAAGCCAACCGTCGCCGAACAGTTTACCGATGGCATATTAAGATTGGGTGCGGGAGATTATTTAGAAGGAATTGCTCAAATTTCTAAGCTGGAAGACAGAGAAACTCCTGAAGAACAAGCTCAATACAAGGCACTTAAGCAACAACCAGCTTACTGGCACGCTTTATATCCATTTCCCTATCAGGAACTGATCGAAAATTGGTCAAAACGACGCAAACTTAACCCTTTGTTGGTAACGTCTTTGATCCGCCAAGAGTCACGTTTTATGCCAAAGATACGCTCTAGCGCCAATGCGGTTGGTTTGATGCAGGTAATGCCAGAAACGGCAAAGGTTGTGGCTAAACGTATCAACCTCGATAAATATGTCTTAGATAATCCTAACGACAATGTTAATTTAGGTACTTGGATTTTGGAGGAGAATCACGCCAATTATAAAAATAATTCTCTTTTGGCAGTGGCGAGTTACAATGCTGGCTCCGGCAAGGTAGCAACTTGGCTTGATGATAGACAATTGGGCGATCCAGATGAGTTTATAGAATCGATTCCTTATGAAGAAACTAGGGATTATGTTAAGCAGGTTTTCAGTAATTACTGGAACTATCTACGCTTATATAATCCTCAAGTTAATCAACAGGTTGCTAAGTATTCCAACAATCAACCAATCACTTTACGCCCTTGAGTTTTGTGATGAATATTCAAGATTATCCTTCTGAGGTTAAGGTAATCTGCTTAACCTCACCAGGTTCACCAAAAACTTTCTCTTTTTGTTGATTAGAAGAAAGCAAAACTGCACCAGCATTACCTGCTACAATTTTTAGCTCTTTTTTTGCTGTCCAAGTTTTCTTACTACCTTTTTCTAAAGTTCCCTCAAACTCAGTTTTGCCGTCGGCAATTATTTCCATCCAAGATTCCTCAGTCAAACTAACCGAAGCTTGAATTGGTGTCTTTGCTGCTGCGGTTTTGGCTGGTGCCACTTTGGCGGTAGTTTTCGGCTGTACTACAGGTTCGCTTTTTCTCTCTACCACAGTTTGGGCAGTTTGCGGTCTGTTAACCAGTAAAAATAGTCCACCTACCGCCACCGCCATCAAAGCCGCATAAAATGCATACAGCCCAATTTCTTTAGAAGGCATTCCCCGACTTACTTCTTGAGACGCTGCCATCTCCGAGGGTGTCGGTAATAAATTAGTGGGAAAGGTTTTAGCAAGGGCGTCGCCATCGAGTGCCAAAACATCAGCATAGCGGCGAATGAAGCCTTGAATAAATACTGGTTCAGGCAAGTATTCTGACTGCCCTTCTTCCAAAGCTGTCAACAGGCGCGGAGAAATATAAGTTTTGGCTGAAACTTCCTCCGTGGAAATAGATTTCTCCTGTCGCTGTTGCCGTAGCTGTGCGCCGATTTCTTTTAGTTGCTCCACTTGAGCTGGATTTAAATTATTCACAACATCACCCTGCCAAGGAATACACTCTCCTATTCAATAGAGAAATTAACAGTTTCGTTGTTATCTAGCTAAACTGTTAAAAAATAATTATTCATACAAAGATAACTATTAATTTTACTAATCAATACAAGGCAGCTTTTATGCCTCGCCACCCACCACGACATCACGAATTCGTAAACTCGGTCCGCCACAACCCACTGGTAAACCACCTTGTCCACCTTTACCACAACCACCGGATTCATCCCAATGGAAATCATCACCGATCGCTTCAATATCTGCTAAGGTCTTAAATACATTACCAGAAAGTGTGACATCTCGCACAGCTTCAGCAAGTTTGCCATCTCGAATCATCCAAGCTTCGCCGGCGCTAAAGGTGAACATCTCACCATTAGTCATGCCACCAAGCCAGTTTTTGGCATACACTCCTTCTTTAATGCCCTTAAATAAATCCTCTACAGGCGTTGTTCCCCGTTCGATCCAAGTATTAGTCATCCGTACAATAGGCGGATAGTGATAATTTAAGCAACGGGCATTACCTGTGGGGCTTTCTTCTAGCTTTCCTGCCGTTTCACGGGAATGTAGGCGTCCGACTAAAATGCCATCTTTAATTAGTTGGGTTGTGGTTGCTGGTGTGCCTTCGTCGTCGTAGAAGTAGCTGCCACGATGACCTAAAGGCGCTGCACCATCAAAGATTTGCAATGACTCAGGACCAAATTGTCGTCCCATACTCATTACTTCTAGCAGGTCGGGGTTTTCATACGCCATGTCGGCTTCTGAGAGGTGTCCGAAAGCTTCGTGAACAAACAAACCTGTGAGAACGGGGTCGATGACTACTGTGTAGGTTCCGCCTTTTACAGGAGGCAAAGAGAGGGCATCTATGGCACGTTTAGCGGCGCTTCTTACTTGTTCGTCTAAATTGGTGAGGTCTTCGTAGGCTTTACGAGAACCGGTGGTTTCGCGTCCGGTTTGTACAATATCACCATTACGGGCGGTGGCAGAAAAGCGCATTTCCATGTCTACCCATGATTGCTCAATTAAGGTGCCGTCGGAGGTAGCAATAATTACTCGCTGGGTGCTGTCGCCGTAACGTACTGTGGTTGTGGTAATTTTGGGGTCAATATTTTGCAGTATGGCGTTGTAGCGGACGCATAATGCTTTTTTTTCAGATAAAGAAATATTACGTGGATCAGTGCCGGTGAGAGGTAGTTGGCAGACTGCTTGTATGGCTTTGGTTGGCGCGAGGATCGTTTCTTCGTCACCAACAATTCTAGCTGCAGCGATCGCTTCTTCTACTCGCTCTGCTAAAGTTGCTAATTGGTTAAAACTGGCAAAACCCCAACCTCCTTTATAACAGGCTCTCACCTGTCCCCCAATCGAAAGTCCTTCACTCAGGGTTTCTACCTTGTCACCCCGTAATAAAATACTGGTTCCTTCTGAATCTTCCAGACGAATTGCTAGGAAATCAACGCGAGAGCGATAACGCTCAATTAAGTCAGAGAGCAAATTTTTAGTATCAGCTAGAACAGTCGGCATAACACAGTAGCAATTGCAACGAACTGCCTTTATTGTGCAACGAATTTAGCAATAATTACCACAATCAGCCGTAATAGGGTTTTTGGGTAGATATTCTCTCAGTTGTCTGAGATTTAGGTGACTTGATTTAGCGTTGCCTATTTGGAGAAAACTTTTATTGAGCAATCTTACTTATTTTGCAGGCATTTCCACAAAAATCTTGACGATTTATTGAGGCAGTAACTTTCATCAATTCTGAAAGTTTAGTTATTTTAAGCTTTGGTAATTAATTAAACTTGCTGGTTAGCATAGATGCACTCTTCTCTTGAACTGGGAGGATGCTATCTTGGCAACTCAACAATACTTTACTTTAATAATTGAGGATGACTATGGGCGTAGAGAATTCATCTTATACAATGACATTTATTCCATTTGTAAACATTTAGACTGTGATATTTATATATCAAAGTATAGCTCACGAAGAAATGCAACTTTGATTAGAAAACAGCATACAAATGGAAGTATATATTATCAAATTATCGATGGTGACTTAACAGGTACTAGTGTCAATGGTTTATTAATTAATGGTCGAAAGATGCAAACTCATGATCTAGAAAACGAAGATGAAATTGTCCTTAGTCCTGGAGTGTCTGCTAAGTATTACATAAAATCTCATTTCTAATTCAAACCTTGATACCAATGCTACATACATTTCAACCATCCAAAGATACACCAAACGGCTTGTATATTCAGTCTCCTGACGGCAAGCAACAATTCCCTTTAAAACATACAGAAGTTGAGGCAAAAATTGCTGGAAACTTATCAAGAGTTGAACTCACACAAACATTTGAGAATCCCTTTACAGAACCATTAGAAGCCATATATATCTTTCCGTTGCCAGATGAAGCAGCGGTGGATGACATGGAAATTAAAATAGGCGATCGCATTATTAAAGGTAACATCAAAGAACGCGAAGAAGCACAAGCAATTTATGAAGAAGCTAAACAACAAGGACGTACTGCCGGATTATTAGAGCAAGAGCGAGATAATATCTTTACCCAATCTCTAGCTAACATTAAACCAGGTGAGCAAATTGATGTCACGATTCGTTATACTGATAGCCTAAAATTTGAAGGCGGCAATTATGAATTTGTCTTCCCAATGGTAGTGGGACCGCGCTTTATTCCGGGTACAGCAATTGATGAAAGTGGTGATACAGATATTGTCCCTGATGCCTCGCGCATTACTCCACCAATAACTCACCCTGAAACAAGAAATGGACATGATATCAGTGTAAATGTAGAGATTGATGCCGGAATTAATATTAGTAATGTTCGCTCAACTTCCCATCAATTACAAATCGAACATGATGGGCAAATTGTACGGGTTAATTTAGGAAAAGAAGATACAATTCCTAACAAAGACTTGATTTTACGCTATCAAGTTGCAGGTGATAATACCGAAGCGACAGTATTAACTCAAGCTGATGAAAGAGGCGGACATTTTGCGGTTTATCTGATTCCAGCTTTGGGTTATCATATTAATGAAATTCTTGCCAAAGATGTCGTCTTCTTGATGGATACTTCTGGTTCTCAACATGGCGATCCACTGCTAAAATGTCAGGAATTAATGCGGCGCTTTATTAATGGTTTAAATCCTGACGATACTTTTAGTATCATTGATTTTTCCAATACAACTCAACAGCTATCAGCCGCACCTTTGCCAAATACACCCCAAAATCGTAGCTTGGCAATTAATTATATTAATCACTTAACAGCTAATGGCGGGACATATTTACTTCCAGGTATTCAAGCTGTGCTAAATTTTCCAGCATCAGAAGGAAGGTTGCGGAGTATTGTATTACTAACTGATGGTTATATTGGCAATGATAATGAAATTTTAGCAGAAGTTAAACGAGAATTAAAGCCAGGAAATCGCCTTTATAGTTTTGGTGTAGGAAGTTCTGTTAATCGCTTTTTATTGAACCGAATTGCCGAAATTGGACGAGGAACTTCTCAAATTGTTCGTCAGGATGAAGCAACTGAAGAAGTGGCAGAAAAGTTCTTCAGACAGATTAATAATCCGGTATTAATGAATATTAAAATCGCTTTTGAAGGGACAGGAGAAATGCCGACAATTTACCCTTCAATTGTGCCTGATTTATTTGCCGAACAACCGTTAGTTTTATTGGGACGGAAACTTGATAAAACTGCTGGCAATCTTTGCCTCAGTGGCACTTCTGCGGGCGGTGAAGCTTATGAAAAGACGTTTCAGCTCAACTTTGAAGAAACAGGTAATCCAGCGGTTGCTCAGTTGTGGGGAAGGGCAAGGATTAAGGACTTAATGAAAGAGATGGTTGATCTTGAAACTACAGAAGGTGTAGAGGCGGTTACAAATACTGCTTTGACTTATCAGTTATTATCGCAATATACGGCATTTGTTGCTGTTAGTGACGATGTACGGGTGAATCCTGAAAATGCTTCTGTTTCCATGCAAGTGCCTGTAGCAATGCCAGAAGGAGTTAACCTGTATATGGTTAATAATTCAGCTAATTCTAGCCGTGTGCGGGGAATACACGTGCAACAATCTTATCCTCAACCAATGTTAGCTAATGTAGATTATTTAAGCTCGACTGAGATGTTTGATACGAGCTTAATCTCTCCGAGTATGATGATAGATGAGGAAGTAGCCTCGCCTTCTCAAATAGAAATTATCAGTGTTGTAGGATTGGATACAGCATCAACAAATGCTCTTAAATCGTATCTGCAACAATTACGTTTACCTATTGGTTTTAGTGGCGAAATTGTCTTTAAATTTCCTGTCAAAAAAGGTCGTGTAAAGCGGATAATGTTAGATGAAAAAGCTTCTACATTAAAAGAAGTAACGATGATTGATTTAATTAAGCGATCGCTTCTTGCTTGGCAAGTCCCTAAATCTGCTACAGCTACAATTCACCTTACCTTACGCATCCACTCTTAACACTATAAAAAATGTCGAGATATTCTGGCGGAATGTCTCGACAAATTCACAGCTTGTAAAGGTAGGCAATTATTTTCAAGACATCCAGACGAGGGGGCAAATAATTATGGCTGATTTCCTAGACGAATGTCTTTTATGTCTTTAGGTAGACTTGCTTAATTATAAAAGAATTTTTTTCAAAAAATTTTTAACTGGGCATTTTATAGTAATATACAAAAGTATTTAATTTCTTTGCATAAAAATTATGCCAAAGAGTGAAAGATATGTATACACGACCTTGAATTAGGAACCACAAGTTACTACCTATACCAAACCACTTTCCCTACCTCCAGATGGTGAATCTTTCAGGCATTATCTTTAAAATGAATTGTTGAAGATAACTTTTGTCAGTTATTTCTTCAAGTAGCATCTACCACAAAGCAGATAAATTCATGATTAATTACTCTATTGAGCAAATAGGCGAAGGCTATACCTTAACAATATGGGAACCTGCGCCAACTACAGGCGATCGAGTTAAGCCATTTTTATTTAAAGCTAACTACACAATTAGCTCTCCCCTAGAAGCATTTGGGCTAGTAAAGTTGGTTCAAGGAGGAAAAGGCTTAACCCACAAAACAGGTCCGCTAATTGCCAAGTCTTAGCATTGCCTGAGTTGTCGGTTATTTGCTGATTAAATTGCCTTTATTTTTTGGGCTTGACACAATCGCGCTTGGTTAATTTTCCACCTGGTAGGATAGTGTTACACAAAATCACTTCCTCCAGCTTTAGATGACCAATATCGGCATTACTCAAGTCAGCATTACTAAAATTAGCGCCACGCCAGTTTGCCTGTCGGAAGCTGGCTTGTGTTAAAATCGCCCCACTCAAGTCAGCACCAGCCAAGTTGGCACCATTTAATGCCACATCTGTCAAATTAGCACGACTTAGGTTAGCTGAAGCCAAATTAGCACCTCTAAGGCTAGCACCCCAAAGCAAAGCATTACTTAAGTTAGCGCCAGTCAAAATAGCACTAGTCAAATTGGCACGAGTCAAATTGGCATTAATAAGGTTGGCACTCTCCAGGTTGGTCAGCATCAAGTCGGCATGACGCAAGTCAACATTATCTAGGTTAGCGTTTCTAAAATCAGCACCCGTCAGGTTACAGCGATAACAGCTACCACTGTTTTGTAGCTGACCAAGTTGTAGCGGGTTTTGCGCTTTCAAGGGAGTTGCTAAGACAGCGGAAGTTAAAACTAAAACCGTTGCCAAAATTTTGCGTTTCATATACTTAGGTCAATACCAACCGACTTTCTGCCAATGGTTGAGAATATGGCAGGCTAATACACAAGATATTAGCCCAGATTCAGCAGATTGCAAATTCTCTAAGTAAAAAGCTGAGGATTGTTTTGCTAATGTCTCCATTATTGATCGAGGCGACTGGCAAAAAAGCACGATTAATTACATTATTAACCTCTGACAATCAGCTAACGATCAACTGAGCCCATAATAATGTCAATACTACCAAGAATCACCACAAGATCTGCTAATTTTACACCTTTAAGAAGATGGGGCAGAATTGGCAGATTATTGAAGTCAGCAGAGCGTATTTTCCAGCGCCAAGGAAATATATGATCATCTCCTATTAGGTAAATGCCGAGTTCTCCTTTGCCACTTTCTAAACGAACATAGTTTTCACCTTTGGGAATTTTAAAAGTTGGCGCCATTTTTTTAGCAATAAACTGGTAATCAAATTCATCCCATGCTGATTTTTTGCCTGCTGTAATGCGTTTAGCTTCTAAGTTTTCGTAAGATCCGCCAGGGATTTGAGCTATGGCTTGTTGCACAATTTTAACCGACTCTCGCATCTCGCCAATTCTCACCTGATACCGCGCCATACAGTCTCCTGCGGTACGAGATTGCACTTGCCATTCAAAATCGTCATAACTCTCATAATGATCAACTTTCCGTAAGTCCCACTGCACACCAGATGCCCGCAACATTGGACCTGAAAGCCCCCAATTAATTGCCTCTTGGCGAGATATAGTGCCAATGCCCTGAATGCGACGGCGAAAAATCGGATTATCACTAATTAAGCGTTCATATTCGTCAACTTTCGCAGCAAAATAATCACAAAAATCTTGACACTTATCAAGCCAACCATAAGGCAAATCTGCGGCAACACCACCGACACGAAAATAATTATTATTAACCATGCGAGAACCGGATGCAGCTTCCCACAAATCATAAATCATTTCTCGTTCGCGGAAGATATAAAATAAGGGAGTTCCTGAACCCATATCCAACATAAACGGACCTAACCACATCAAATGGCTAGCAATACGATTAAGTTCCAACATAATCATGCGGATATAGCTTGCCCGTTTGGGAACAGCAATATCAGCTAACTTTTCAACAGCATTAACAGTAATAGCCTCATTAAACATACCTGCTGCATAATCCCAACGACTGACGTAGGGAACATACATCACATTGGTACGATTTTCGGCAATCTTTTCCATGCCACGATGCAGATAGCCAATTACAGGTTCACAATCAAGGACATCTTCTCCATCTAACGTAACAATCATGCGAAAACAACCATGCATGGAAGGGTGATGGGGACCCATATTAATCACCATCGGTTCTGTCTTGGTTTCCAGCATTTTCATGGCTTTAGTCTCCTAATAGTAGTCCATTCTTGCTAACTATTAGTATTCAAAACTAAAGGGGGTTTTGTCTTGTAGATTGTTCCGATTTTTGTATATTCCTACAACCTTGTTTGTTGTGAAAAAGATTTTGGTGTGATGCCAACGAGTCGCTTAAAGTGTCGATGGAAATGACTTTGATCGACAAAACCCACAACTTTAGCTACTTCGGCAATGGTTAATTCTCTTGTCCTTAGTAGTTCTTTGGCTCGTTTAATGCGTTGTTGGATCACATACTGATGGGGACTAATTCCTGTTGATTGCTTGAATAATTGAGAAAAATAATGAGAACTAATCTGTACAATTGCTGCCAATTCTTTTAAGCTCAAATTGCAATTAAGATGAGCATAAATGTAGTCAATTACTCTTTGTAACTGCAGCTTTGACAATCCTCCTGTATAAGTTGGCAGCGTCAACTTTTGGGTACAATAAGATTGCAGCAGATGCACTGCCAAGGCATTCGTCATCGATTCTGCATAGAGGCGACTGGTGCTGCCCGCATTTTCTAAAGCACGTTTGAGCGCCAGTCCAATTTGATGAAGCAAGGGGTCATAGGTAGCAAAATGGGGGATTAATTCGATGTCGTCGCCTCTGGTTTCCTCAATGGTACGGGCAAAGGCTTTGGGGTCAAGACTAACTAGAAGAGCACCTGCTACTGTTCCTGATTTTGTTTCTGCCCAACTCCAGGCATCAGCAGGGACAACTATCAGATCACCTTGGGCAACACACTCATCAATACAACATCCATCAATAAAGCGTTTTACCTGAGCTGGCTTTGGCATATCGACAAAAATAGCAATTGAATGCTGTTTTGAACAAATTTCTGGTGTTTTTCCAGGTAGGAAGTAGTCATAAGCAATGAGCAATTCGTCCCATTGGGTTGATACGCTACTAAGAAGAGGCGGTCTGTCAAAAATTAATTTGTAGCCTTCTTCTTTTTCCTTGGCAAAATCAACTATATGGGACGACATCTGTTTGAGCCCAATTATTTTTAATACCAACTTATCACCAAGCTGGTATGAAGCGATCGCGTAAAACCCATGCTGCGCTGCAACTATCACGCAAAAGGTCTAATCTGTAGGCAAATGCTGCGATGCTAACAGAAGCGGAATTCAAGAATAAGAATAACTAGAGAATATTCACTCTTTCCCTTGTTTTGATTTCAACCTCCTACCTGCTAGACTGTGTAGCTGCTTCTCCACTTTTCCATTTAAGTTGACTCAGATGTATGGATTCGATGCCTATCGTCAATGAAAAATCAACAGACTCAGAGCTTTTGAAGGCGATTCAGGCACAGCAGGTCAAAGCCTTAGATTTGCTCTACGATCGATACGGTAGGCTTGTTTATAGCTCGGCAATTCAGATCCTAAACAACGTCGAAGAAGCCGAAGAAGTGACTCAAGAAACATTCCTTCGCCTTTGGCAGCGCAGCGAAATCTATCAGCCGAATAGAGGTTCGCTCAGTGGATTTTTGATCACCCTGACGCGCTCGCGTGCCATTGATCGAGTGCGATCGCGCAAATCTAGCCAACAAAAACTGCAACGAATCCAAACCTTCTGTGATGTGGTATTAAACTATAACCCCCCTTTAGAGTTTGTTACAGTGCAAGAACGTTCTAACCTGGTACGTGAAGCGCTCAAACAGCTTTCACCCGCCGACAGACAAATTTTAGAAACTGCTTATTATGAAGGGTTGAGCCAGTCGGAGATTGCCAAGCGAGACGGCATTCCGCTCGGTACGGTCAAATCACGTGCTCGTCAGGCACTCAAGAAGCTTCGTACTGCACTCAACCACCTTATTTAATCGTTTATATCCTACTCTGATCGCCATGAGCCCCACCGACGACCCCAACCAAACTGATTTAGTGGCAGGCTATATCCTCGACGATTTGACTCCTGAAGAAGTTGCTGCCCTCAATCAGGCATTAGCCGAAACGCCTGCTCTCTATGAAGAAATCGCCTCATTCAGCGAAGCGTTTTCTTTGCTTCCCTACGATATGCCGATCGTGGAACCTTCTGCGAACCTCAAGCACAAAATCATCAGCGCCGCGAGTCATTCAAGCACAGGTACAATAGAACCTCTCCATGCCAACGTTGTACCCATTGCCTCACCTCGTCGCCGCACTAGGAAACGGTGGATACCCGCGATCAGTACGGGCATTGCCGCCGCCGCAGTAACCGCACTTGGTTTGAACCTGGTTCAGCTCAGTCGGCAGTCTCAGCAGACAGTCGCCCTGCAGCAACAACTCGAAGCCACAAATACTGAGCTAAAGCGTCTCAAGAGTGAACTTCAAGCCAATCAAGGAGCGATCGCACGTCTGAGTCAACCTGATACTCAGGTCTATTCTTTGGTCGGCGCAAAATCAAACCCGAACAATAACCGACGTGCCACGGCTCGACTGTTTGCTAAACCAGGCAATGTTACTGTTACACTCGTCGCCCAAAATTTACCTAAGCTCCCTGATACTAAGATCTATCGGCTTTGGTCAGTTGCCAAACCCTCAGCCACTCCCATGTACTGCGGACAGTTCCACCAAAATGACAGCGGTACGGCGCAATGGGTGGCTCCAAATGTAGCCTGCACCAAGAAGCCTTCACAGTTGCTGATCACGCTAGATTCACCTAATGATCCAATTACCTCAGCAGGTCCATTAGTGATGCGAAGCTCCACTTAAGCAATAGAGGCGACAATCGACGTTTCACAGCTTTGGAATCTAATTTCTAGAGCTAGATTTATCATGCTCAAAAAAGATTAATCCGATCGCCTTCTCGCTTCGTATGCTCATCAAGACCCAAACTTGAGCTTGGTTCTGACTTGAAAAAAAGATTAATCCGATCGCAGTCTCGCTTCGTATGCTCATCAGGAACCAAAATTGAGCTTTTGCTTAACAACGTCCGTCAACTCACACAACCTTTCTGGAGATTTTTACTGCTATGAAGCTAACTTCTACGTCTAAATCGGCTCGCACGGTCAGCATGATGGTTTTGCTCTCTATGGTCGTCAGCGTTACAGCCACCGCTTGTACCAATGCAGAGGTTAACAAAACAGAAACCACTCCCGTGGCGACGCCAACGACTCCCGTGGCGACGCAACCCACTCAAGCCGGGACGATCGTTGAAATTGCAGCGGGCAATCCTGATTTCTCAACCCTGGTGAAGGCTGTGCAAGCAGCAGGACTCGCCGAAACGCTCTCTGGTGAGGGACCTTTCACGTTGTTTGCACCGACCAATGAAGCCTTTGCAGCCTTGCCAAAGGGAACGCTGGAGAACCTGCTGAAACCCGAAAATCGAGATGCACTCCGAAAGGTATTGACTTACCACGTCGTTTCAGGCGATCTGATGGCGAAGGATTTGCGATCAGGCAAAGTGGCAACCGTGGAAGGTAGCCCTGTCGCAGTTCAGGTGCAGCAAGGTAGTGTCAAGGTCAACAAAGCCAATGTCGTGAAGGCTGATATTGATGCCAAGAATGGCGTGATTCATGTCATCGATAGTGTGCTATTACCACCTGGTTTATAAGTCCTTGCTTCGGGGAGTCCAATGACTGAGCAACTGGTTGTCACAGCTTGCTTAGTCGATCGGATTGGCTGAAAATCTGATTCGATCGCTCCCCCTAAGATAAGCAAACTCCTATCACTACCCTGGAAGATCCATCCGATCGCATTTTCGCTTCGTATACTCACCAATCCTTTTAGCAATTTGTGCTGCAATGAAACTAACTCCTTTGTTCAAAACGGTTTGCATGATCGGTTTGATTACCGTAATTTCAGCGATCGAAGGCATAAGTACGATTCAAACTGCCCAGTCTCAAGTTCCTAAAACCAATTCCTTCACTTGTTCAGATGCTTACTTTGAAGATCCGAGTTATATGTACAGTCCTGTAACTCAGGAGCAAAGGGCAGCAGTCGCGAAATTCGCACAAAATCCGGCTAGGGTTCAACCCGCGCTTAGGATGATGGAAGAAATTACAACTTTCTCTGTGCCTCTTGATTCCCCTTTGGGATACGCTGTCAAAAAGGTGAATGGTCAAGAAGTTACAATCCCTCCCCAAATCAGAAAAGAGATTGACCAAGCAGTATATCGCGAAGCTTCCCCGGAGAATCGCAGGCGAGTTGCCCAATTGAATCAGAAATACGGTCAGTATGCCACCTTTGGTCAGAACATCACTTTGCTCCTTTCGCCAGAGCAGATCAGCGATCGCGTTAAGGAAGGATATGAGTTGAATGCCTATATCAAATCCCTGCTCACGCCTCAGCAAATGCAGGAGCAGCGAGAGGCACTCAAAGCATCAGGTCCTTGCTCGTCTTTCTTCGTGTTTAAGCCGGAACTTTTTCGTGAATTTAGCATTGATGTGGGCGTGCGCCCCGACCTAGATAAAAGGCTGCGAGAAGATACTTCTGGAACTACTTTCTTTAAGTAGATACGACACAAAAAAAGATCCGTCCGAAGTTTGGCAAGTACGGACTCTTCTATGGTTCTTACATTACCTATCTCACAGCCGAGCAGGAAGCATCGCTAGAGCAAATTACCAAAGATTTCTACACTCAAGTCGGAAATCTGATGACGCCAGAGCAGATGCCGCTATTTCAAAAGAACTTGGCTGGCTTAATCAAAACCACTGCGGTTTGCGATGTGAAAGCACCGTTTTCTAGCTATCCGGCAATGGGCAGAATCGTCGATAAATTGCCAGAAGCAAGATAGCTGAAAGTGTTTCTCGCGCTTGTGAGCTTTTCGACCGATTCAACCGTCAAGCTTAGGTTTGTTCTTTCAGGGCATCTAGTTTCTATTTTTTCTTGATCCCAATTATCCTGAAAACTCAAGCATGAAATTCTCCCCGAATAGAGCATTTGTTAAACGATCGCTCCTCGTTTCGCTGTCGTTTTTAGTTCTCTTTAGCGCGATCGCGATCGGTAATCTATCAAAAACTCAAGCGAATCAGCCTGCTTTGAGTGCGATCGCGCAGCAATCTACTGCTAATCTGACGATCGCAGAAATTGTTGCCCAAAGTGGCGGTGAGTACGATAACAATCCTCAAGACTTTGATATCTTGCTGAATGCCCTCAAACAGAACAATCTTGTCGATTTCCTAGCAGACAAGACTACTGATGTGACTGTATTTGCACCAGACGATGCGGCATTCTTAAAACTCTCTCGCTTCTTCGGCTACAGCGGCAACGATGAAGCAGCCGTGATTGACGTGATTAACAAAGAGTTTACCAAAGCCAATCAGTTTGATGTCGCCAATGGTGGCAGCGATCCTAACGCTTTCAATTTACGAGAGGTATTGCGATACCATATTTCACCCGGCGCAAAGACCCTAGATGCCATTCAAAAATTGCCAGCTAACAAAACCATCAGAACGATGTTTCAATTTGAGGTTCAACCTGCCGATGGTTTCATCATTTCATACATCAATGGCAATTTAGTTGATATCGCACCGAACTTAATCTCGCCTAGAATCCAACAGAATCTCAAAGATATTCCAGCCAGCAACGGTGTGATTCACGGAATCGATCGCGTTCTGTTTCCTAACTATCTCTCAGGTCAATTTCCAGTTTTGCCGAAGCCGCAACCAAAATCAGCACAAGCGATGACGATCGCAGATGTTCTCGCTCAGAGCGGTGAGTACGATGACAACCGCCAAGATTTCGACATTCTCAACAAGTTATTGAAAACGGCTGAGTTTGCCGATCTCCTAGCTGACCCCAATGCGAACATAACGCTTTTTGCACCCACGGATGCTGCTTTCATCAAGCTTGCCCAGGCGATACCCGGCGAGTATCCCGAAGATAAATTTTTTGAATCGCGTGTGACCGATGAAATTGTTGCTAGTTATGTGGTGATAGATCCAGCGTACAAAGGGGAGTCTACCGTTCTCGGCGAATCGGGTCGATACATCCTCGTTAGCGGTGACTCAGTTCCTCAAATTCAAAAAGTACTTCAATATCATGTCTCTCCAGGAGCTAAGACAGCTAAAGAGATTCAAGCTGCATCCTCAATTCGCACATTGCTAAACAATGCTGTGATCACACCCAAAAAGGGCGATCGCAAAAAACCATCAAAAGACTTTGACTTTAGCAATTCGCAGTTCCAGCTTGGAAAGACCTACACTCGCGCAACAAACGGTGTGATTCAAAGCCTTGATAACGTTCTAGTTCCATCGATCGAACAGTTGAAGTAACACTTTCTCCAGATCTACCTCGATTCACTCGAAAACTGATTTTCGTGTGAAACTGCAATTCTGCAACGATTGAATTTAACTCTACATCAGCCTGAAGCATCGCTGGAAAAAAGATCCATCCGATCGCATTCTCGCTTCGTATACTCACCAAGAACCAAATTTAGGCTTTGTTCTTGCACTGATGAGCTAGTTCTAATCAAGACATTTCCTTCAAACAAGTCCTTCCTAAACTCACTCAATCTTTTGAAGCTTCCTACTGCTATGAAACTCACTTTTTCATCAAAGACCATTTGCTCGATCGCGCTAATCGCCGTAATATATAGCCCTACGCTACAGAAACCCGCCAATGCTCAAACTCAACCCGCTCAGAATGCTTGCTCGATCGCTTCTGCTCAAGTACCAGAGGGTGTCTTCGATGGCGTGAATCTTTCTACTGAACAATTTGCTGCCTATGATGCCGTCATTAAAAGGCATGACGAACAGGTAACCTCCCGACTAGATGCAAAAGCTAAAAGAGTCATAAAACCTGATGCATTTGTTCTGTTTCTTCCACAGCGAGGTTTAGAAATCCCGACTCAAGTGCAAGAAGCGATTACGAATGATGTGCAAAGTTCCAAACCTGCCCAAATTGACTCATTGACCGCAAAATACGGTCAGTATGGACGCTTCATTCCAGAGACAACGCTTGTTTATGACCAAAAACTATATGAGGAGTTTCAAAAAGAGAGCCAAGTTTTGCAGAATCAAATTCTTGCCGTAATGAAACCTGAGCAACGACAGAAGTATCAACAGAACCAAGAAGCCTTCCGAAGAAGTGATGAGGCTTGTGGTATTAATAGTAGTCCTTTTACTAAGGTTGGAAATTCTTACGAAATGGGAGGTTCCTATTTCTGAATGCTTGTTAATTGACCTATTTTTTAAGTTGCTCAAAATGAAAAAGAAGGAAAGAAACGATCGCTTCCTTCCTTCTTTTTCAAGTGTTATCAATTGACTACTGAGTTGAAATGTTGATTTAGATTTGAAATAGTTCAGTTGATCTGATGTTGCTCGCCACTATATTAACGAGGTACAACTGTCGTTGCCGTTTCTACTGTTTCTCTTTCCCGAATGCGGCGTTTTTGTTTCCCCAAAGGCTTTTTGCCGCCTGGAAAATTATTCAGCAGCACATAAAAGCAGGGAATAACAAATAAAGTCAAAACCGTTGCCAAAGATAAACCGGAAAACACAACTACACCCAAAGGTTGCAAAAACTCCGCACCTTGTCCAATTCCTAGGGCTAAAGGGAATAATCCTAACACGGTGGTAATAGTTGTCATCATAATCGGTCGCAGTCGCCGAGGTGCCGCTTGCAGGATGGCACTTTTACGATCAATGCCTTCCTTTTCGTAGATTTGATTTGCCAACTCCACCATCAAAATGGCATTGTTAACAACAATTCCCACAAGTAATACGGCACCTACTAAAACCGTTGCACCGATCGCAGTTTTGGTAACATAAAGTCCAAAAATACCACCCGCCAAGGCTAAGGGAACCGTTAGCATAATCACCAACGGGTCAATTAATGAATTGTATTGTACTGCCATGACCACGAATACTAAAAACGCCGCTAATCCTCCTAATACTTTCAGCGAGTCTTGCAGTTGGCGATTAGTTTCACTGGCAGAACTTGGTAAAATGCTGACGCCTTCTGGTAATTTTAACTTGGACAGGACAGCATTAGTTTGGGCGATCGCATCACTCAAAGCTGCACCCTCAGCTAAATTACCAGCAATTAAGAAAACTTGGCGCTGATTAATGCGCTGAATTTCCCCAGGCGCTTGCCCGTCTTCTATTGTGGCAACATCTCCCAAACGAATTTGACGGTTATTGCTTACCAATAGCGGTATCTCTTCTAATTGTCCCGGACGCTGCACCTCATTGCGATCTAGCTGCACCCTCACATCTACCAAACGTTCACCTCGTTGCAGTTGAGTCGGTACTGAACCCTCGATCGCTGTTTGAATTGTATCGCCAATTTTCTGTGCAGTTAAATTAAATTCTCCCACTCGTTCCCAGTTGGGTTTAATCTGCACTTCTGGCTGTTTAGCATCGGCATCTGGACGGAAACGTGCTAATTTAACTTGGTCATCCAAAGCTTGCAGCACTTGACGCCCAGCTTGTGCCAGCTTATCTGCATCAGTGCCTTGCAGAGCAACGTCAACTTCTGCCCCTCGGATCGGTGAGTTAGTCAGAATGATACCTCGAACTTCACCAGGTCGCATCCGTAGACGTATATCTACTAAATTTAGCTGCTCAAATTGCTTGGTGACACGGCGCACAAATGCTTCGACATTAGTATTCGGTTTGAGGGTAATTGTACTACTGCCCCGCAACGTATTTTCTGAGGTGTTGCTGCCAAACAGAAAACCGCCGGATGTGGTAAAAACAAACTCAGTTTCCGGTTGTTTAATCAGAATACCATCGACAATTTTCATCACCTGGCGGTTGGTTTCTAGGGTAGTGCCGGGAGGAAATTGAGCAAAGAGAGACGCTTGTCCGGTATTAATACGCGGTAAAATTTCTTGAGGAATCTGACCGGCTAAATACCAACTACCGCCACCGAAAACTAAAAAGGCGCCCGCAATTACTACTAAGCGAAAACGCAATACCCCTTCCAAAAAGCGCCCATAACTTCTGGTTGCCGCTTCAAACCGTAAATTAAATTGCTGTAATAGCCAAAACTTATTAACACGACTTGACCAAGGTATTGCCAACAAACGAGATGTTAGCATCGGCACAACTGTCAGCGCTACTAATAAAGAAGCTGCCACAGAAAAACTAATGGTGAGAATTAACTCATTAAATAGCAGCGAAACAAACCCACCAATTAACAAAAATGGTAGCACTGCCACTAAGTTAGTTGTCGTAGAAGCCACTAGCGCTGATTCTACTTCTCCACTACTTATTTCTGCCTGCTCAATAAAGAAATTTTTACCACGTTTTGGTCTTTCAATATTATTGCCCGGAGTCATGCCCACGCCTTCTGAGATCGTTTCCATCATTACGATCGCATTATCGACAACAATACCAACGCCCAAAGCCAAACCACCCAAACTAAAAACATTCAGCGACAAACCAAACAACTGCATTAAGACAATTGCCCCTAAAGTAGCCAAAGGAATAGCCAAGACGATAATTAAAGTTTGACGCAAAGAACCGAGAAACAGCAAAACTGCGATCGCTGCCAAAGCTGTACCAATTAATCCGGAACTAGTAACATTAGAAATCGAATTTTTAATAAATATCGACTCATCCAATGTCGGCACTAATTCCAAATCTTGGGGAATTAAGCCCGACTGTCGTAACTGTTGAATGCGTTTTTTTACCGCTTCTACTACTTCAATTGTGTTAGCATCTGGCTGTTTTTGAACACTAAGTTTAATCGCAGGTTCTCCATTCAAAAACACAAATACTCGTTGTTCTTCTGTACCATCAATAACCTGGGCAAAATCTCGTAAATAAACGCGACGAGCAGCTTGAGAGGCAGGAAGTAAAGATTGAGCTGCCGTTTGCCCAGTCCCTGACGCGCCTGTATTAGCACCTACTTCAATTGAGAGATTTTCAATTTCTTGGGCATTTTGAAAACGCCCCAATGTACGAGTTAAAGGTTCGGCACTTTCGCCACGCAGACGCCCTCCAGAAACATCTTGGTTGCGGTTTCTTAGTTCATCTAAAACATCAGTTAAGCCAATTCCCAAAGTTTGTAAGCGGTTTGGATCAATTTGAATTAGTACTTCTTCATCAACGCCACCTACAACATCTACAACCGCTACTCCTGGCACAACACCAAGTTCCCGACTTAATTCTTGATCAGCAAAGATCCGCAAATCAACATCTTTTAAAGAAGGCGATCGCAATGCCATTTCATATACTGGCAATTGGGATGGATCAAATTTAAATAAACGCGGCTGTTCAACAATATCAGGTAATCTACCTTGGGCGCGGTTAAATGCTGCTGTGGCGTCATTCAACGCTTGATCAATATTGCCTCCTGGTTTGAAGAATAAGTCTAAACTTATCTGTCCTTCACGGGTTTGGGAATAAACTTGCTCTACGCCTTCTGTAGCGCTTAAAGCTTCTTCCAAAGGTTTAGTAATTTCCTCAACTGCCACCTCTGGCGAAACTCCCGGCGCCGACAACCTCACGCCAATTCGAGGATAGGTAATTGAAGGTAATAAATCAACTTGAATTTGTAGTAGGAAAAACACCCCTAGCACAATTACTGCTAAAGTTAGCATCAGTGTGCCAATATGTTGACGAATCGATAGCCCACTGAGGCTAAATCCAGATTTCCCCGCCATCAACGTTTCTCCTGTTTTTCTGGGGTTGATAATACACTTAACCGCACCGTTTCCCCATCTTTCAAGGGTTTGGTACTACGCACCACTAATCTTTCTCCTGGTTGTAAACCGGAAATTATTTCTACTTTGCCGTTAGCACTAGTGCCGAGTTTGACATTACGTGCCTTAACTGTGGCTTTTTCTGGAGTCCCGGCAATTACAAAAACTGTGCCTTGAGAAGGAGGCGCGATTTTGTTAGACTGTGCAGGAGTTGCCTTACCCTGACGACTTGCATTAGCTTCTTTTTGTAATGCGGTTTGCGGGACAATAATTTTTTTTGCTGTTTTGGCAGCACTGACTCGTGCCAAAAGTCCGCTACCAACTTGCCCATTACTATTAGGTATGGTAACTTCGATTGGTACTTGACGGGCGGCTTGATCAGCAGCCGGAGAAATGCGCGATACTTGCCCGGAAAAGCTTTCTTGAGGAAAAGCGTCTAATTTTACTGTAACCGCTTGCCCGACTCGAATATTACTCAGTTCCAACTCGGAAACGGGCACAACGACTTTAACACTACTAAAATCACCTAACCGTAAGATTTCGCCACCTGGTTGAATTAAGTTACCAGGTTCACTAACTTTTTCTAAGACCACGCCTGTAATAGGTGAGGCTAAAATGGCGTAAGATTGACGTTCTTTGGTTTGGGCAACGGCGGCATTTTGGGCAGAAACACGCCCTTGTGCAGCGGCGACGGCTTGTTGTTCGGTGGCAATTCGAGCTACGGCAGCGTTATATGTTTGTTGGGCAGTTAGGGCTTTAGTTTGGGCAAGTTCCGCTTCTTGTAAAGATATAGCACCAGCAGCGGAGAGCGATCGCAATCTTTTGGCATCAACTTCTGCTTGTTGTTGTTCGGCTTTTGCCTGCGCTGCTAATGCTTCGGCATTTTTTACTTGTGTTTGAGCACGGGCAACTTCTGCTTGCAAGGCACCAAGTTCGGCTTTTTCTTGTGTGACGCCTGTTAGTAAGATTGAATCATCTAACCGGGCTAAAATTTGTCCTTGTTTTACCGAGTCACCCACACCAACTTGCAAATTTAATAAACGCCCTTCGATCTGAGCACGTAGGGAAACCTGACGAATTGGTTGGGTTGTGCCAATGTATTCTAAGGGTTCTTTGAGCAGTCCAGTTTGAGCCGTTGCCACATCGACTGCGGTAATTCCTCCACCTGGGGCGCCAGGAGGGCGTTGCGCTTCTGCTTCGGCTTTGGGCAGCGCCTCACAACCAGTTAAGGGCAGCCCCAAACCGAGACACAGTAGCATCAGCAAGGGAAACTGCAGCTTGGGTTTTGGTGAGATAGCTGGGGTTTGAAGATTCGTTTTTTTGGGGTACACGCTTAATAATTCCAATCAGGGTAATAGCGGGTGAAGTCCCACCCTGGAGACGGGGAATTTGGCGAAAAAGAGTGTCAATCGAGTTATTCAGGAGCTATGTTGCCTAAAAGCTTTGGCTCCCAAAACCTTATTTATATAAGTTTACTTAATTTTAAGAGTATTTTAAGTATCTTAAATTTTACCTCAGCTTTTTGATAGATAGCCAAGTTTTGCTGCGTTGCCAATGTCTGAGATGATTGTCTCGTGACGCATAAATAAGCTTAACCTTTAAATATAACACATAATTTAATTAAATACAAAAAAGACTTGTTTTTCTACAAGCAGCGTGATATATTAATATTGTTGCAACAGCAATAGGCATCAATAAACTGTCGGCGACGGCACAAATGTAATTTTGTTTGCCCTGCTTTATACCATTCTTACGGAGATGAGTCGAGTTACAACCAGGACATTGCATTGATTAACACCCTTGCTTCATAATTATGCAACCCGCTGATCTGATGTCTTGTCTAACCTGCTGTTGGCTCTAACCGAATTAACTGCCCATTTGAGTCATCAGTCAACACATACACCAAGCCATCTGGTCCTTGCCGCACATCTCGGACTCGTTGCCCAATCTCAATCTTTTGTTGCCCTTGAACATTGCCTGCTGCATCTAGCTCGATCCGTCGCACATCCTGGGAAACTAAGCCGCCAGCGAATAAATTACCTTTCCAAGCGGGCGTGCGATCGCTATTATAAAAAGCTAATCCCGATGGTGCGATCGCAGGAGTCCAAACCGTTTTCGGATCAATCATACCAGGACGCGATCGGTCTGGAGAAATCTCTCCACCACTATATTCTCTGCTATACGTTACCAGGGGCCAGCCATAATTTTGACCCGCCTGCGCCAGATTCAGTTCATCACCGCCTTGTGAACCATGCTCTGTTGACCAAACTCGCTGATTATTTGGATCAAAAGCTAATCCTTGGATGTTGCGATGTCCATAACTCCAAATCACTGGATCAACATTTGCTTTACCCACAAACGGATTATCACCAGGCACAGAACCATCATCATTCAATCGCACAATCTTACCTAAGCGACTGCGTAAGTTTTGTGCCTGTTTGCGAATTAGATCGCCTTCTAACTGCACAGGAGGATTACCACCATCTCCGATCGCCAGTAACATTGTGCCATCTGGCAACCAGGTTATCCTTGAGCCAAAATGCTGCCCACCTGATTTTGTTTGCGTCACCTCAAAGATCACTTGCAAATCTTGCAAAGCTTTACCGTCAAACTTTGCCCTTGCCAGACGAGTTCGGTTAGCGCTGCTCGTACCATGAGAATAAGTCAAGTAAATCAAACGATTCTGGGCAAATTGCGGATGTACTGAAACATCCATCAAAGCTGCTTGACTCTGGCTAAACACTTCTGGCACACCAGCGATCGCAGTTGGCTCTAATTTGCCATTTCTGGCGATTCGCAGCCGCCCTGCTTTCTCGGTAATCAGCATTGAGCCATCAGGTAGCCATGCCATGCTCCAAGGGCGTTCTAGACCTTTTATGATTGAAGTTTTGCGAATTTCTGATACAAGGCTAGGGTTGGCAACGGGAGTAGAGGTTGCTGCCTCCTTTTGAGTTGGAGTTGAGGCTTGCCCTGAGCTTGTCGAAGTGGTATTGGCTGGAGAAAATGAACAGCTTGCGATGCCGAAAGCACAGATGAGCATACCTGTAATTCTCCGGCTTGCAGTACTACTCCAGATAGCCATGATCATAGACCTCAAGATCAGCGATAACTTGCTTCCATTGTAAGCAGCTCTTCAAGTTTTCTCTTGGCAAAAGCGTTGCTGATAAGTGAAAATATGGGTTTTCTGCTGATTTTATAAGTAGCCAAACGCTGCAAAAGACTTATTCTGGTTGGTGTAGAAGCCTTTGCCGGGACTTTAATAGATATCAGTTACCTGTTATGGCAATTCCGTAAGCGATCGCCCACCTAATTATGAAATGGCACAGCGATTAAAGGCAACAACCCGACAAGCACCCAACTCCAACTCCAATAATTCGACGCTGTAGGATCGTCGGGTTTACTTAAAAGTGCCTCAATTCTTTCCTGCAAACGACTAGGCGGTGCGGCACAACTAAAGGCAGCCGCAAAATCTGAAGCAATCATCGGTGCACGGACTACAATTAATAACGATTCTGCCAATAATAAGGCATCAACACGATTAGCTGCCCATCTATCAGCACGAATTTCTCGTAATAATAATAACTCCTGCCATAATAATTCTGTATTCGGCAACCATGTTGTTACTCTTCGCACCCAACCTAACCAGAAAAACCAAAAGGTATCGCGGTAGTAATAATGTGCTTGCTCATGAGTTAAAACGGCTTGTAATTGTTCAGTATTAAGTGTTTCTAATAAGCCTTGACTTATTACTAAAGATGGCTGCCAAAATCCGATTTGAGCTGTGTATAACAAAGGACTATTAAGTAAATGTGCCGTTTTTCCTTTTAAGTTAATTCGCGGATAATTATTAACTTGTTGCCGACACTTCCAAGCTTCGGCTGCTAACTTTAAACCAAATAAAATCGAGATGACTAAACTTGCTAAAACTAAACAATAGCTAAAATATTCTGTATGTAAACCAATCATTTTTCCT
This sequence comes from Coleofasciculaceae cyanobacterium, assembly GCA_049671305.1. Taxonomy (GTDB): domain Bacteria; phylum Cyanobacteriota; class Cyanobacteriia; order Cyanobacteriales; family Coleofasciculaceae; genus CADCTM01. Next base: position 41,984 of record JBATUR010000033.1, on the reverse strand, counting down.
TGTGGTCCCATACAAAGCACCGCCAGCGCCGTCATTAGCAATAAAAGCGGCGGCAGGAGAAAGCAGAATAAAGCTTGTTGCCAGCGTTGAAACCAGTTGCCCGTTTGCCCGTAACTGCACCTGAGTAACCACGCCAAGCTTAATGCTGAGATAATCATAACTAGATGCATTACTTTTCCTCTCTGGCTTGACGCGCTGCTTGAAGGCGTTGTGCGATCGCTTCTATTTGCTCTAAACTTTCCGTATCCAAGCTATCAGCAAAAGCTGCAACAACATCTGGGTTACTAATAGCCAAAAATCTGTTTAACTGATTATGTGCTTGTAAAACTTGTGCTTCTTGGCGAGATACTAAAGGTTTCCAGGTAAAGGCACGTGAGTGTTTTTCGCAACTTAACCAACCTTTTTTGGTCAGGCGACGCAGTACAGTTGTAACTGAAGTATAAGCAAGTTCCCGCATCGGATCAGCTAAAATCCGTTCATGAACATCTTTAACGGTGACTGTACCAAGTTCCCAGATGATTTGCAAAATCTCTGTTTCTAAAGGACCAAGGGATAGTTGTTTGGGTTGATGTTTGGGTAGAGGAGCCATATATCGTTAGTTAGTGCCTAGTCAGAATAATTTGAGCTAAATATGACCGTCTAACTGACGATACCTGAAAGTATTAAACTTTAAAAATTATCTTACCTCAAATTTAGCAATTCAAGATCTGTTTAAAAGTTAGATTAACCTTAAAATAATTTGTTTAATCGTTGTGGTTTAATTGTCAAGACAGTTTTTATAGCGTTGCTTATTTGCCCGAAAAGCTGATCTTCTTGATGCTAAGTTGCTTCAGCCAATAATAATTATTCACACCCCAGACTGATGACACCAATCTTTGTACTGCTGAAAATTACCTTATAACTGCTCGTTTAATTTACAGGGGCAGCCAGTGGAGCGAGGAAATGATGATTAAATCTTGGATGATAATTGGGGCTGTTACCTTTATTGTGGCATTGGCTGGTAATTTTATCACACCTAAAGATGCGAAATGGTTTAAACGTTTACAACGTCCAAGATGGTTAACATTTGAAAAAGCAATTCCTTTGATTTGGATATTTGTTTTTATCTGCGGCGCTTGGTCAGCTTATGATGTTTGGGAAAGCGAACCTGGCAGCACAAAAACTTGGACGCTGATGGGTTTATATCTTTTAGTGGAATTAGTGACTATCGCCTACAATCCAGCCATGTTCAGACTCCGTAGCCTTAAGGTTGGTACAATTCTTGGTGGTGTTGGTGCGGTTTTAGGAATTATCTTAGCGCTGTTGGTTTTACCCATTTCAAATGTAGCGTTTCTGTTGTTATTACCATACATAATTTGGAGTCCAATTGGAACTTATACGACTTGGGAAATGATGAAACTTAATCCAGAAGCGGTTTAACTAAACAAGTAATTACGTTTTAACAAATAATCTTATGAATTTACTAAGAGATAGATTACATCACCTAACTACACAGCTTCCTGAGATTATTACCAAACTTCCTGATGAAAGTTTGCCGGATGCTTGGAAGGTTTTACAACCGATTTATTATGATTTATATATGCTAGGTGCGATGCAAGAGTCGATGCGAACCCTGCGCCCTGGTGATGTTTTAACTCGTGAGGAGGCGTTATCACTTCTGCAATTTCCCTAAAGAATCTTGGCTCGGTGGTCAATTAATGTTATGAACTAAGATTGGTCGTTTGGAGTCAAAACCCCTCTTGTGAGCATAGAAGTTCGCTATGCCCGATCCTTTTTACGCGACTTGAGAAACTTAGAGTCAGTCGCTTATGAGCAAATTTGTGAAGTTGTTTTTAAAGATTTTTTAGCACTCAAGCAAATTCAAGACTTGCCAGGGCTAGAACCGATTACTTCTGATGCCATATTTTACCGCTTTACAATTGATAATTACATGATTGGAATTGAAGTTACAGGTCATATTGTGAAATTTTTGCGCGTTTTACCAATGCCGAATATTTAAAGGGTTAGCTGTTTGTGGTGATCAATACAGCAACTCATATCGCCCAATCGGGGGATTCTCTAAACTGAGGAAACTTGCTATTCTAATAGTACGCATACTAAATAAACTCTTAATCTACATCAAACAACGGTAATACTACGCATACGAAATAAATGGCTGCAAACCAAAGACAGCAGCACAAGCATCCATCTACCAACCACAAAGAGGTCACGATTATGGAAAGCTCAAATAATAACTCAACAAATGGCAACGGACGCAGCGCCTCAGTAGTCGAATTGCCCAACGCCGAAGAATTGGCGACGCTAACCAAAGTACCAGCAGTTGAAGCTACCGAAACCGCTCCAGAAGTAGTTAAACCAGAACAACCTACACCAGCACCCAAAAAGAAAAATCGCAAACCGATTATTTTTGCCGTGGCAGGAATTGGCTTAATTGCCGCCAGTAGCTTCGGTTACCGTTATTGGAGTTACGCCTCCACCCACGAAGAAACCGACAACGCCCAAGTTACAGGACACGTCCATCAAATCAGCAGTCGCATTAACGGCACAGTTTCAGAAGTCGATGTTAATGACAACCAACAAGTCAAACAAGGACAACTGCTGTTAAAACTTGACCCCAGTGACTTGCAAGTAAAAGCACTACAGGCACAAGCCGCCTTAGAGTCTGCCAAACGTCAGGCGAATGCCGCGCAATCAACTATTAGTTTGGCATCAGAAACAGCCGCAGCCAAAACAACACAAGCTGAGGGCGATATCAGCGGTTCTGTCGCCTCAATTTCTACCGCTCAAGCAGCCGTAAAAGAAGCTCAAGCAGGCATTCCCGCAGCTCAAGCAGCCGTCGAAGAAGCGCAAGCAGGCATTCCCGCAGCCCAAGCCCAAGTCGCCCAAGCAGACGCCAACTTGCAGAAGGCACAAACCGACTACAACCGCTACCAAAACTTGGCAAAGCAAGGCGCGGTGCCACGCCAACAATTAGATTCTGCCAAAGCCGCTTATGACGTAGCACAGGCGCAAAAAAATGTTGCCTTACAAGGAATCCAACAGGCACAGGCGCGAGTCGCTCAAGCCAACCAAGGCGTTGCCAAAGCCCAATCACAACTGGCACAAGCCCAAGAAGGAGTCATCTCAGCGCAAGCGAAATTAGCGCAATCAAAAGGTGGACTGCAACAAGCGACAGCCAGTGGACAACAAACTGAGGTTAACCGCGCCCAATATGCGGCGGCTCAGTCGGCAATTGCTCAAGCTGAGGCTTCGCTTAAAGATGCTCAATTACAGCTTTCTTATACCAATATTGTGGCGCCAGCTAGTGGGCGAGTTGGTAAAAAAACGGTAGAAGTTGGGCAGCGGATACAACCTGGTAGCCCGTTATTAGCAATTGTTGAAACTGATTATTGGATTACGGCAAACTTCAAAGAAACCCAGCTTCGAGATATTAAGCCAGGACAAGAAGTAGAAATTACACTTGATGCTTTTCCAGGTCGTAAGTTTGTCGGTCGTGTTGATAGTATTTCCCCAGCTTCTGGCGCTCAGTTTGCTCTTTTACCTCCCGATAATGCGACTGGTAACTTTACAAAAGTTGTGCAACGTATCCCGGTGAAAGTGGTTTTCGACTCTCAAAGTATCCAAGGTTATGAGTCGCGTATTACTCCAGGGATGTCGGCAAAGGTTAGTGTTACCCATCAATAAGATTTAGTTCTTTCTTAGGAGTATTGGCAATGTTCTCTATACCTATATTTTTTGTTAGACGATTTCTGTCAAGCCTCTCTTGAGAGCAAGAAAAATTAATAGAGTATTGATAGAAATTGTCGTAATAATGAAAATTAGTTTTGGATAAAAATTTATGAGTCAAGACGTACTGGAATTGCCGGGACCTGAAGGAAACTCTCTTGTGGGAAACCTTGTCCAATTAGGTGAAGACCCTCTAAGTTTTTTAACTGATTGTGCCAGTAAATATGGCGATATTATACCTCTACGCTTGGGTTTGAAGTCAGCTTGTCTGCTTACCAATCCTGACTATATTGAACAAGTTTTGAAAGACCGTGATTCTTTTATTAAAAGTAGAGGTTTACGGTCTTTACGAAGTTTGTTGGGTGAAGGGCTTTTAACTAGTGAAGGAGAGTCTTGGTTTCGCCAGCGTCGTTTAGCCCAACCTGTCTTTCAGCAGAAGCGCATTTCTGGTTATGGCAAAGCAATGGTTGAGTATGCCGAAGCAATGGCAAATAGCTGGCAAGATGGGCAAACTCGCGACATTCATGAAGATATGATGCGCCTGACTTTAAATATTGTCATGAAGACGATATTTAACCAAGAAGTTGGTGAGGGAGAAGCGAGGGATATTAGCCATGCTGTTGATGTAGCGATGGATTGGTTTGAGTCAAAGCGCAAACAGGGTTTTTTGATTTTGGAATGGTTTCCTAGACCAGAAAATATTCGCTACAAAAATGCTATCAAACAGTTAGATAAAAGTGTTTATAGCATCATCAATCAACGAAGAAGTAGCGGCGAAAGTCCTGGTGATTTGCTTTCGATGTTGATGGAAGCGCGTGATCAAGATGATAACTCACAAATGAATGATAAGCAGCTCCGCGATGAGTTAATTACTTTAATTATTGCAGGACATGAAACTACTTCCAATACTTTATCTTGGACATGGATGTTGTTGGCTCAATATCCAGAAGTACAAGCTAAATTGTTAGATGAAATTGATACAGTTCTCGAAGGTAGAACCCCAACAGTTGCTGACTTACCCCGTCTCCGTTACGCTGACTTGGTAATTAAAGAATCAATGCGACTTTATCCAGCAGTGCCAACTATTGGTAGAGAAGCAACAAAAGATTGTGAAATTGGCGGTTATACTATTCCTACAGGGTGTGCCGTTATTATTAGTCAATGGGTGATGCATCGCCATCCTAAATATTTTGAAAACCCAGAAATTTTTCAGCCAGAACGTTGGGAAAATGATTTAGAAAAGCGTTTAACAAAAGGAGTATATATTCCTTTTGGAGATGGACCGAGGATTTGTATTGGCAAAGGTTTTGCTTTAATGGAAGCGATACTATTATTAGTTACGATTGCTCAAAAGTATCAGCTATCTATTGTCCCAGATTTTCCGATTGTGCCACAACCTTCGATTACCTTAAGACCAGAGCATGGTCTTAAAATGGTGCTGCACAAACGTTAAATGTTGATTTAGTAGGTGGGCGAATTTGTCCTAAATTTGCCCAAGTTGAAATAAATTATTAATCTGGCAGCAAAGCAAGAAAAAACCTGATTTTTTCGATATTTATCTATTAAATATCAAGACTTGACGCCTAAAATTTAGAATTGGTAGCAATTAATTTAAATACCAAAAGTGTATTAACTAGCCGAAAACTAGAGCATCTGTTAACTCTTAAACTTGCTCAATATGACTAATACAACAGCAATTAATAAATCGAATCCCAAACCAGCACCGGAAGTTGGAATAAAAACTTGGATTGGTTTAATGGGTGCGATGATCGGCGCATTCATGGCAGTTTTGGATATTCAAATTACCAACTCATCATTGCAAGAAATTCAAGCTGCTTTGGGCGCAACTATTGAAGAAGGTTCTTGGATTTCTACCGCTTATTTAGTTGCGGAAGTTGTAGTAATTCCCCTGACTGGATGGCTATCACAAGTTTTTTCTATACGCCGCTATTTATTAGTTAATACAGCTTTATTTATCTTCTTCTCAATTTGTTGTGCCTGGGCAGTAAATCTGCCGATGATGATTGTCTTTCGAGGCTTACAAGGCTTTACTGGTGGCATTTTAATTCCGATGGCATTGACAATTGTTTTGATGACTTTACCACCAGCAAAACAACCGATTGGAATGGCAATGTTTGCAATTACAGCAACTTTTGCACCATCAATTGGTCCAACATTAGGTGGATGGTTAACTGATAACTTGGGATGGCAATACAACTTTTATTTAAACATTATTCCCGGTTTATTAATGTTAAGTGCCATTGCTTATGCGATTCCAGCAAAGCCGATGCAATTAAATTTATTAAAAGGTGGCGACTGGTGGGGAATTTTCTCAATGGCAGTTGGTTTAGCTTCTTTGGAAGTGGTATTAGAAGAAGGCAACCGTAAAGATTGGTTTTTTTCTCCAGAAATTTCCCAATTAGCTGTGATGGCTTTTGCCTTTCTCTCGGCTTTTTTATGGATTGAATTAACTCGAAGACGACCGTTTATTAATTTAAAACTATTAAGGCGTCAGAATTTTGGTATCGGTAGTTTTGCGGGGTTGACTTTAGGGCTAGGACTATATGGATCAATTTATATTTTGCCCTTATATCTCGTGCGAATTCAAAATTATACAGCAATGCAAATTGGCGAAGTTATTATGTGGTCGGGAGTGCCGCAGCTATTTTTAATTCCCTTAGTTCCGAAGCTGATGCAACGTATTGATGCCCGTTATTTAGCGGCAGTAGGCTTTAGTTTATTTGCCTTTAGTTGTTTCATGAATTCCAATATGACTCATGATACAGCCATTGATCAATTACGCTGGTCGCAGTTAGTTCGTGCGATTGGACAACCAATTATGATTGTGCCTTTAACTTCAATTGCCACGGGTGGTATTGAACCTGAACAAGCCGGTTCTGCTTCGGGTTTATTTAATATGATTCGTAACTTGGGTGGCTCAATTGGTATTGCCATTCTTTCGACATTATTAAGTTGGCGGGAGCAATTTCATTCCAATCGAATTGGGGAAAGTGTGTCATTATTTGACCCAGTAACGCAACAGAGAATTGAGCAATTAACTCAGTCTTTTGTTAGTCGTGGTAGTAATCCTATATTGGCTCATGATCAAGCAATTGCGGCTATTGATAATTTGGTGCGTCGAGAAGCTTTTGTCATGGCATTTAATGATTGCTTTTATTTCGTGGGCATTGCTTTACTTGTTAGTGGCATTACTTTGCTTTTCGCCAAGAAAGTTAAACCTGGTGCAGGTGCAGCAGCTCATTAAAAATTTATATATTAAGTGGCAAATAAAAATGTTACGTTAAAAGTGTAACTTTATTAGCTGCTTAATTGAGTAAGAATCGTCTAATAATTTACCGCTAAATTTGTTAAATTGATTGTGCCACAAGAGCAAAAAATTAGATATTTTTTTACCATGACAATGCCTTCTACTTCTTCTGATCATAAATTAGCTGAGTGGGATGCTGTTTTAGCTCCTTATAGTCTTGGATATCGTGTAAAATTGCTTTCTCAAGTGATTGGACGCAAGTTTCAAGACCAATTAGAACCTTTTGGTTTAACGGCTTTTCATTGGGTTGTACTTTGTTGTTTATGGGAAGAAGATGGGTTGGCAACTTCTGCTATTGGCGAGAGATTAAAACAAGTTGGCGGTACGTTAACTGGGGTGCTAGACCGCATGGAGGAACGTGGTTTGGTACGTCGAGAAAGAGATACTCGCGATCGCCGAATTTGGCGTATTTGGTTAACTGAGGCGGGATCGCAACTCCAAACCGTCTTGCCACCTATTGCCATTAACATTCGAGAACAGGCAATGCAGGGAATGGCGACACCGGAACGAGAAATGTTTTCCAAGTTAATCGATCAAGCGATCGCCAATCTCAGCTAATCCTTCACTCACTCAGTTTTTCCTGCTGCGTTGGCTTCAAAAACAGCCAACTGACAAAGAAAAAGGAGGCGGTAGACAGTTGTACCAAATCTAATGCCGACAAATAACCATCAGCAAAAGAGGCAATACTGCGATCGGTAATGCCAAATAACCAAGATGAAACACCCAAAAGCCAAATTGCATTGCGTAATTTGCCCAAAAAGATCGACTGTTCTAACGATGGCTCTGCTTTAGTCTGTTTTACTGTAGATTTCAACATATCTCATCCTCTATATAAATTTCAGGGTAGTATTTCGGCGCTTTCCCTTGGCTTAAGGTTAAGAAATATTTACTTTACTTGCCCTATGTCCCTAGTTATAGATCATATAAACCTTAAGAGGGATATGCCCAATCTCAGCCTTTGAGTAGAAGCCTCAAAACCGTTTTTTTGCTGGTTAATCACCGATAAAGCGCAATATTAGTTAATTTATGTCAATCTTTTTTCACGAACAACTGCACAGATCAGCCGCCCTCATGTCACAGATCCAAGACTTCCCAGTCACCGTATGCGGCGCTGGGGCGTTGGGGGCAAACATTACGGAAAACTTAGCTCGTTCCGGCTTTGGCAAACTAGTAGTAATTGATCGCGATCGCATCGAAGAACGCAACCTCTCAACTCAACCCTATTACAAAACCGATATCGGCGCCTACAAAACCAAAATATTGACAAATTCTCTTTATCGTGCATTGGGAACAACAATAGACGGACGTGCCAAGGAATTAACCAGCAGCAATGCAGCTCAATTATTACAAGATGCCAAAATTGTTATTGATACTTTTGACAACAGCGTATCACGTCAAACCCTCAAAGATTACTGCAACAATGCTCAATTACCCTGCCTTCATGTCGGACTTGCCAGCGATTATTCAGAAGTAATTTGGAATAATAATTATCGTGTTCCTTCCGCCGCAAATGATGATGTTTGCGACTATCCTTTAGCCAGGAATTTAGTAATACTTACCGTGTCAGTTGCTTGTGAAGTTCTCATTAATTTTATCGCCTCTGGGCAACAACAAAGTTTTACTATAACCTTGAATGATTTGGCAATTAAGCCCTTTGAATCTTAAAACTATCTCATTTAGTTAGGGTAATGACTTGTAGCGGATTAAGAGGAATTTCTACCACAAATTCCGTACCATGTCCAGGCTCAGAGATGCATTGCAGATTTCCACCATGCTTTTCAACGACAATTTGATAGCTAATAGACAACCCTAACCCCGTACCATCTCCTACAGCTTTTGTTGTAAAGAAAGGGTCAAAAATTCGTTGCCTAACCTCATCAGGAATGCCAAAACCATTATCAGCAATTCTAATTACAGCACTTTGCAGATTTTGACTTGACTCAGCCTTTAATTGTGTAGAAGTATCTACAACTTCCGTAGAAATTTTAATCGTACGAGGCGTTGACTTAAGATCAGCACCTAAAGATTTTGAGTCAGTCCAAGTTGGCTTATTGTCACAATTTTCCAAAGCATCAATCGCATTATTTAAAATATTCATAAAAACTTGATTGAGCTGTCCTGGGTAACACTCAACAAGCGGCAACTCTCCATACTCTTTAATCAACTGAATATTAGCAGCTTCCGGCTTGAGACGGTGTTGTAATATTAATAAAGTATTCTCAATTCCTTCATGAATATCAGCAGGCTTACGTTCCGATTCATCAAGCCGCGAAAAATTTCTTAAACTCAAAACAATTTCACGAATTCGACTTGCACCAATATCCATCGAATTTAGCAACTTCGGAAAATCATTCTTCAAAAAGTCAAAATCAATATCTTCAATAAAATTTTCAATCTCCGCTACAGATTCGGGATATTTTTGAGCATAAAGCTGTACCAATTGCAGCAAATCGTTAGCATATATTGCCGCATGACTAATATTACCGGCAATAAAAGTTACAGGATTATTAATTTCATGAGCAACCCCCGCCACCAACTGTCCCAAACTGGACATTTTCTCCGTTTGAATCAGTTGTATTTGGGTTTTTTTGAGTTTATCAAGAGTTTGTTCGAGCTGAAGTTTCTGCATTTTTAAAGCCGCTTCCGACTGCCGCAATGCCGCTTCTGCTGCTTTTCTTTCGCTCAATTCTGCTGCTAATTGTTCAAACAATGCCGCCTGCTGAATTGCCACACTCAACTGCACACTAAGCTGCCGCAGCAACTCAACCTCTGATTCCTGCCATTTTCGGGTTCCAGAGCATTGATGGGCAATTAACAACCCCCAGAGTTGATCTTTTTGCAAAATGGGAACCACCAAATTTGCCCTAACCTGACACCCTTCTAATAGCTGAATATGACATTCTGTAAAATCCGCGTTATAAATATCCTCAGTTGCTGAAACTCGCCCTTGTTGGTAATGAACAGCGTGGTTTTCCCTAAAACAATTGTCTTTGATTTCTTTACCCAAAACAGGCATCCACCCTGGTTTAACTGATTCAACAACGATTGTGCCGCTCCAGTCTGGCTCAAAACGGTAAATCGTCGCCCGCTCACAGTTGAGAAATAGCCGCACTTCCGCAACGGCTGTATTCAAAACCTGCTCAAGCTTTAACGATTGACGGATGCGCTGATTCATGCCTCCCAACAACTGCTCTCGTTCCGCTTGCTGGCGTAATCTTTCCTCGGTTTGCTTGCGGTGAGTTATGTCACGAAATGACCAAATTCTGCCGTAATATTGACCCTGGGGTGACAAAGCAGGCGCTGAATAACAATCAAAAACCCGTCCGTCTTTCAGATAAATTTCTTGGCGACCAATTTCTGTGGGATGAGCCTCTAGATACTCAACTTTGCTGCCAATTTGTAGGGGATTAACAATTTGAGGCAAGATACATTCAAGTATTTTGCTTTTATTTTTGGTGCGGTAAACTGGTTCAGGAATTTCCCACATTTCACAAAAGCGATGATTGTAACTGCTAATAGCATTTTTTTCATCACTTACCAAGACTCCCTCAAGGGCTGCTTCTTGTTGCGCCTTCAAAATAGTATTACTACGCTGCAGCTTCCTTTCAGATTGTTTGCGTGCACTAATGTTTTGAGTCGTCACCATGCCTGCCCAAATTTCGCCGTCTTCGTTGGTGACAGGTAAGACATAAACTAGATAAGTGCGCCCACCAAAACCATACTCAAAAACCTCAGTTTTCCCTGCCAATGCTGCCTGATATTTTGGCTCAAATACCGCAGTGACTTCGGCACTAAAAACCTCGCTCATTGTCTTACCTTCCACCGTTTTTTGAGTAAGTCCTAGCCTTTTTAACTCAACTCCATCAGCTATTAAGTAGCGATAATCTTGGTCAAATAATAAGACCGCACCATTGGGAAAGTTTTTGGCGAGAGTTCGATATTGCTCTTGGCTTTTGCACAGAGCAGCTTCGGCACGTTTACGAGCGCTAATATCCCTAACTAAGGCAAAATTATATTCTTGATCTTTGAATTTTAAATAATTTAAGGTTACTTCCACGTTCAAAAGCTGCTCATTTTTTGTTTGGTGCTGTGTTTCAAACTTGAGAGAACCCTTTTTCTTAACTTTTCGCCAATGTAACGACCAAAAAGCTTTGGTAAAACTAGGATCAATATCTTGAATATTCATCGTCAGCAGTTGTTCTTGAGAATATCCTAAAGACTTTGAGGCAGCTTCGTTGACGTAAAAAAATGACCCATCTTTACAAATATAAAAGGCGGCATCCGCTGTACAATCAATGGAAAACTGCATCAGCTTTCGTGTATCTTCTGCCTGCTTGCGAGGGGTAATATCAGTCTGGACGCCGATAAAATGGGTCAGATAGCCATCAGCATCTCGTACTGGTGAAATTGTTAAATCATTCCAAAATAATGTGCCATCTTTACGATAGTTTTGCAGGACGACTTGACAACCTTGCTCTTTTCTGATCGACTGGCGGATTTTTTCGATCGCTTTTGGCTCTGTTTTTTCACCTTGCAAAAATCGGCAATTTAGCCCAATGACTTCGGACTGAGAATAACCGGTAATTTTCTCAAAGGCGGCGTTACAGTAAATAATCGGATTTTGAGGAAGTCGAGCATCGCTAATTATGATGCCACAACTGGTGGCAGCTAAGGCACTTTTGTATAGCTGGATTCCTGTATCCAATTTTTTCTCTTGATGGGCGTATTCTAGTTTACAACTAGGGCGTTGGGTTGCCATTTAAATTAATGTCAAAAGTGAGTTATTGATTGTACAATAAGTTAAAAAAAGCTGGACTACTTAGCAGAATTGTCTTTTATCATCTTAAATAACTACGAAGGCAAATTAATCCTTTTATTGATAAGATCAGTAGTAGCTATGTATACAAAGAAGCTACGTGTTTTAGCTAAGTAGTTTTTGAGCCGTGCCTAAGTCCTCTGCTGCTGCGATGTTGTCTGCAACTTCGGTTTCGTTTTGAAGTACAATCTTAAGTCCACCTAGAGGCATTTATACTAGGCTCACAAATATATCTTATGGTTTTATAAGGTACATCTGAAAAAGCTATATCTAAATAAATTTTAATCTATCTTCGCTATTTGTAACATAATAGTTTTTTTGTCCCCAGAGAATATTAAATATAGTAGAACTCTAGTGATCGATGGTTTTTTTTGAAAGTATTAGTCCTTAAATTCAGCAATGGCAATGTCAGGCAAAACTATAACGCCGAAAATTAGTCTCCAACCCATTGACCGTTTAGCATTAGCCGTAATGCTCATGCTGAGTGTGATGATTGGTATATTGCTACTGAGTGGTGATCAGACTGCCCCCCGTGTGCGTGATTTTAGTTGGCAAAATCAACAAGTTGGGGCGGAGGATACAGCTTTTACCTTAACTTTTAGTCGCCCGATGAATCATGCCAGTGTAGAGGAAAATTTAAAAATTAACCCACCACTCCTCGGCAAAACGAGTTGGGCAGGGCGTCGAATGGCTTATACACCGCTTGAACCGGCACCTTATGGCAATAAATATGAAGTAAAACTCCAGGGCGCAAAAGACCAGATAGCGTCAAAGGATGAGCAAAAGGGGAATTTAGTTGAGCCATTTGTCGGTAATTTTAGTACACGCGATCGCATTTTTGCATACGTGGGAGTTGAGAAAGCAGAATACGGACGCTTAATTCTTTACAACTTAACAGCAGGTAAAAAAACCATACTAACGCCGCCAGAGCAAGTGGTGATGGACTTTAAGCCCTATCCTAACGGCGATCGCTTATTATTTTCAGCAAGCGATCGCAAAACCCAAGAACAAGGCTTACTGACCCAACAACTCTACACCGTCAGCACCGGACTAAACTTTAATAATGAGGACGACAAAAAAGCTGCCGCTTCCGGCAAAATTACCCCAATTTTAGATAGTAAAGACTATCAAAACTTAAAATTTGACTTATCAGCCGACGGCAAAATCATCGTTGTGCAGCGCGTCAACCGCCGCAACCCGGCAGAATTTGGCTTATGGATGCTAGAAGCAGATGCCCCGTGGCGCCCCCTCAACAACCAGCCGGGAGGAGACTTCCTAATTGCCCCAGATAGCGCCTCAGTTGCCGTTGCTCAAGGACAAGGTGTTGCTATTTTGCCTTTACCCTTAAGTGAAGAAGCCAAAGCCTCAACCAAGGAGACAAAACCCTTAGACTTTCTGCCTAAGTTTGGCATGGTACTCAGCTTTGCCGAAGATGGCACAGCCGCTGCAATGGTGAAATTTAATACAGACTTTACGCGATCGCTATTTTTGGTCACCAACCAAGGCATTCAAAAAGAAATTCTCCGCACCAGTGGCTCAGTTTTAGCTTGTGAATTTGCCCCGACAAAAGACAACCTCTACTGCCTTTTGACTCAACTAATTAAAGGAGAAGAATTCAAAGAAGATCCCTTTTTCGCCGCCATTGACATCAAAGCCGCCAACAACGACAAAGCTTCAACTGTCACACCCCTAGTCGCTTTAGCCAACCAACGGGATATTCAAATGAGTTTATCACCCGATGGTTTGGCTTTATTATTCGATCAACTAGTCACTCAACCCCCCAACGCCACCGATAATTTGAGGTCAAACGAAGGACAAGCGATCGCCACAGGTATGCTTTGGCTGTTACCCTTGGTTGAGGAAACACCTGACAACAACCAAACCAAAATACCACCAGAAAAACTCATATCTGGTTTCCATCCCCATTGGTTGCCCTAAGCCCAAAACTACCGCTCAGAAATAACCACAAAATAACTGCTGATAAAGCGCTATTATTGTCTTGTCTTTTTTTTGCTCTTTTGAACTTTTCTAGATATTAGTAACTTGCTTTTTTCAAAAGTATCAATGTCGCATCTCACCCTGTTGCAAGGGTTCTCATGCAACTACAAAACTTTCTGGCTCGCTATCAACAAAGAGAACGAAATTTTACCAATATTGACCTCAGTGGCGTCAACCTAACAGGCGCAAATCTGGGGAATATTGACTTAAGTCATGCTAATTTAACAGGCGCTAACCTCAGTTGGGCATCATTAAGCCAAGCTAAATTTGTCGGTGCAAATCTCCATCAAGCTGACTTACACAGCGCTATCCTCAATCAAACTGATTTTACAGGAGCAAATTTAAGTCGAGCCAAACTTAATAAAGTAGACTTACGCTTGGCAATAATAGAAGATGCTGATTTAAATTGGGCAGATTTAAGTGATGCAGATTTATCTGGTGCCAATCTTCAAAATGCCCAAATGGATCAAATTAATCTTAAAAAGGCAAAGTTAAATAATACCAAATTAAACGGCGTCCAATTGATGGAAGCTAATCTTGAGCGGGCGATGTTGATTAGTGCTAATCTAACAGGTGCAAATTTACGTGAAGCTAATTTAGAACAAGCGAATTTACGATCAGCTATTTTAGATGGTACAAACTTAACGGAAGCTAATTTGAATGGAGTCTATTTACGGGAAGCTAATTTGGCTGGAGCAGTTTTACATCGGGCAGTGTTGCAAGATGCAGATTTGAGTGAGGCAAATTGTGAAGGTGCAGATTTTAGTCGGGCAAATTTGAGCGGTGCTTATTTATTAAAAACTAGTTTAAGAAAAGCCGATTTATTACGAGCAATTATGCAAAACGTTTATTTATTACGCTCAGATTTGAGTGAAGCAAATCTGCGGGGTGCTGATTTGAGTGGCTCAGATTTAACTGCAGCTTATTTAAAAGATACTATTTTGAGTGAGGCAAATTTAAATGATGCTTATTTATTAAAAAGCTATTTAATTAGAACTAAATTAGAAGGAACAAAATTGACTGGCTGCTGCATTGATAATTGGTATTTGTCAGATGTGGATTTGTCAGAAGTTGAGTGTCGTTATGTGTTTACGGGGTTTAATTATAATACTAAAAGTCCTTGCGATCGCTATCCAGCAGTTGGCGACTTACCACCAGGGCAACTCGCACACCACAACGCCCCAGAAAGCTTGACTTTGGAGGTTTGGTTTAAGGCGGCTCCCAATTGGCAAGTGTTGGCGTTTACCCTCAAGCAGGTGGAACTAGAATGCCACAATTTGCGGCTTACAATTGAATCTTATGCATTAATAGAAGCACGATATTTATTACAATTATCGGTTAATCGTGCGGTTAATACGACTATAATAAGTCAGCGGATTTTGCAGCTTTATCCAGAAATCTTGCAGCGATTTCGGGTGCAGCAGCAATTAGTTTGGGATTTGTTGGAAATTAAGGCAACTCAAGAATTAAATATTGAACTTTTTCCCAAAATGCCCATTCAATTACCTAATCAATTATCTTGGGTAGAACGCCGACAGCGACTTTATCAAGAGGTGGTGGTGCAAATTCAACGAATTATTATTTGCCAAGCGCCTGAGCAGTTTTTAGAGAGTGTTGAGCGACTTTTAAACTTTTTGCGAGAGCAAAATATTTCAACTGAGGAAATTCAAAAAAAAGCCCTAATTCAGGTGATAAGGAAGCGGGCGGCAAAAGATTTAGTATTCTTGGAGCAGTTGCGGCAGTGGCAAGAAACGGCAGATCAGGTGGCGCGATTTTCGGTAGTGGGGCAGGCGATTCATTTTGCGATCGCTTTCTTCAAGTGATGGCAAGTTGCAATAATTGATTTGCTGTTAAGAAAAAGCAATGTCAGAATAAAGCTGAGAGTCTAAGTTGCCCAGAATAGCGACAAAATCAAGTAATGCTAAAATTTATCAAATTGATGACGGGAATTTCTCTAATATTAACACTGACTGGATGCTCTCAGTCTACCCCGTCTCAAAGCGCTGCCAACACAAGTCAAAAATCAACTACAACTGGAAAGAGTAGCACTGCCAAAGTCGCTTTAGCTAGCCATTTAAAACAAGCTGACGCGAAATTTTATGGCGCTTACTGGTGTCCTTATTGCCACAAACAAAAGGATTTATTTGGTGCAGAGGCAATGAAGCAAGTTAATTACATTGAGTGTGACGAAAAAGGCAAAAATCCGCGTCCAGATTTGTGCCAAAAAGCGAAGGTTAGCAGTTTGCCTACTTGGGAAATTAAAGGACAGAAATACCCCGGTTTGTTGTCTTTAGATGAATTGGCAGATGCTTCAGGTTACAAAGGCGATCGCAATTTTGGCAAGTAAATTTTACCACTCTTAAATACTTGCCATCAGCGAAGAGTAAATGCAAAAATGTTATCACTTACTTAAACTCAAATTAGTCATGCTCACATCTTACCCTGTTTTATTTTCAGCAACATTATTGGTTTTAGCAACAGTTTCTTCTGCCCAATCAACTGCCTCAATTGCTTCTCTTCCTACCTCTCTTCAAATCGAAACCTCTAATAATAGCAAGATATCCCAGCAAACTAAAACTTCAGAGCTTGCTACAATGGCTTTAGCTAAACATTTAAAACAACTAGATGCCAAGTTTTATGGTGCATTTTGGTGTCCTTATTGTACACGACAGAAAAAAATGTTTGGTGAGCAAGCTTTTCGTCAAATTAATTATATCGAGTGCGATGCTCGTGGTAATAATCCACAACCTAAACTTTGCATAAAAGCTGGTATTAGTGGATATCCTACTTGGGAAATTAAGGGGAAGCAATATCGAGGTATGAAGACTTTAAAGGAACTTGCCGACTTATCAGGTTATCAAGGCGATCGCAATTTTGGTAATGAATAATAAGTAATTGGTAATACTCTTTCTTTTACCCTATCTATGCCAATCTGAAACTGTAACCATTTACTCAGTTAGCCTGTGAAAGTATACAGTACAGTAACTGGCACTAATTTTTGCCTGCATTAAATCAAGAATTTAAAGATTAGACAAAGATCCTGTCAAAAGCTGAAAAGAGTTGATAAAGTAGACAAGATTATCGAAAAACCTGTGAGAATCAGAGCAATAATCTAAATAGATATTTTGGAATTGCCAAAAGTAAAAACTTTATAACTTCAGATAAAGTTTTTACCATCTCCTAAAAATCGACTTGTTGATCAGCAATGATAAAACCTACCAAATTAACCATCATCGCTTCAATTGTATTGCTAACATCGGCAACTGGATGTGCAGTTACTAATAAGATATCTAGAAAATTTATTCAAAACCCCTCAACCTTAGCTTTAGCAGATCATTTACAACAAAAAGGAGCCAAAATGTATGGTACTTACTGGTGTCTAGCTTGCCAAGGACAAAAGAAAGCCTTTGGCAAAGAAGGCTTTAATAAAATTAATTATATAGAGTGTGATCCTGCAGGTAAAAACCCACAAACCAACCTCTGTGAACAAGCCAACGTTACAGGATTTCCTACGTGGGAAATTGACGGCAAATTATCTTGTCAAGGTGGATGTACCCTCAACAACCTCGCCGACTTATCAGGATATAAAGGCGATCGCAATTTTGGTCAGTAACTCTCAAGCATTTGGCACTAACTACCTATAAAATAACGCCATGACACGTACTAAACCAACTTCATCCATTAAACGTAAATCTGCCAAATTTCTCTTACCCAGCTTGCTCTTTGTTGGCATAGTTGGACTAATTTTAGCAGTCAGTTTTATCGATTGGACACCCATATTTCAGCCAGTCCAAGATGTGGTTTTTGTCATTGAAGAAAGTTATCGACAATGGCTAGTTAAACAAAGTACTAATAACCCCTTAATTTTGTTGCCATTGGCATTTGCAGGCGGTTTGATTTCCAGTCTTTCCCCTTGTCAACTCTCTTTATTAGGTGTGAATCTTTCCTACATTGGAACTCGTGAATTTACTTCTCGAAAAGATGCTTTAATCAAAGCCATTGCCTTTGTTTTGGGAGTTGTCACAGTCTTAAGTTTATTAGGTTTATTTTCTTCCTTTGCCGGTGCGATAATGATTGGCTACCGTGGTTATGTCAATATTGTCGTGGGTGTGGTGATTTTAGTTATGGGCTTAAGTTTATTAGATATAATCCGCATCCCTTTACCAAAAACACCAATGGGGTTGCCTGTTACAGGTCCCTACAGCGCCGGCTTAACCTTTGCCTTAGTTAGTTCCCCTTGCACTAGTCCTGTCTTATTTGCGGTTTTGACAGCAGCAGCGGCAACAGGTTCCCAATTTCAAAGCACCTTAACAATGGTTAGCTATGCCTTGGGTACAAGTGCAATTATTTTCTTTGCCAGTTTATTTGCCGGTTTAGCCAAACAAACCCGCGTTATTTTAAAACATTCCGAATGGGTGATGCGAATTGGTAGTGCTCTACTAATTATTATGGGAGGATTTTACTTAGTTAATGGCATTCGCTGGGTTTTGTTGGTGATTTAACTCAACAGCAAATTTGATATTACTGATCATAAGATCCGAAAAGCTAGACTTGCAGAACCGACCAAAAAGAGTTAGTAACAATCAGTCGAGAAATCTCATTACAGAAGTCGGAGAGCTTTGTTTAGATAACTTTGTATTTTTATATAAATTGTAGTGTTTTGTATATAAATACTTTGATATATATTACTGAAATACCATAAAAAAAACGACCCTCCTGTGAAAGTAAGGTCGTTTACAATACCTATGAACTTACATGATTACCAAAGAATGGTACTCAAGGTCAACTAAATTATGTAATTTTTTCATAAAGATTAGCTGATTTTGCATATAACCAGCCGAGCTTTGATGTTTGACATCCATTTTTTGCTGAAGACATTCTCTAAAAGCGACAATTAGATCCTAAAGTCTAACTACAAAAAAAGTACAACTAGGAGCGCCTAGCGGGGGGCCAATTCTCAGCAATAAATAGTAAAAGTTCTGGGTCAGAAATATAACTTTCGACATAGCCACATTTGGCACAAACATAGTTATCAAGAGCTGCATATTTTGGTTGAATACCACCTGTTAAGGGAATACAGTTAATGCAGTTAATGCCACATTTGAGAGGTAATTCTTCCCCACTGTAAACCCAATGAGAATTACATTTAGGACATTGACCGTTTTTCATAAAATAACTCTCTAATAAGTGTAGTAATCTTTGGGCTAAACTCCACCAACATAAAGTTAGAGGAGAATAAATTAATATGCCAAAATTATCGCGTTTTAAAAAAGTGTTTGTGTAAAGA
Source organism: Coleofasciculaceae cyanobacterium (assembly GCA_049671305.1). GTDB lineage: Bacteria > Cyanobacteriota > Cyanobacteriia > Cyanobacteriales > Coleofasciculaceae > CADCTM01. The sequence goes on along the minus strand of JBATUR010000033.1, from coordinate 22,829 downwards.
TAAGATAAATTTTCGCTTGTTTTTATGCGGCAAATAAATTCAAATTATGCAAAAAAAGCATTAAAGCAGCTTTTCCATAAAAATAGTTAAGATATTGTTATATTGCTCAATTAAAGGGAAGCTAAGTCGCTTTTACGCTACCCAAATTTTTTGGGAAAAAAGAATCGCCACTTGTACCAAATTGATGGCAAAAAAGAGCATAATAAAATAGCCCCAACGCGGATAACGAGATAGTAATAGACCTAAAGCAATACTTAGAGATACAATACCGTAAGCATAGCGATCAACAGAAATTGTCCGCCCAGCATTTAGTAGCAAAGCCAAGCTAAAAAAGCCATAAACAACAACAACACGACTAATTTGACTTCTGAAGTGCCAGAGTAAGAAGATACCACCAAAAACCATTATTAATTTTAATAAGCGATCGCCTCCCAACAGCCACAACACAACCCCGAAAATACAAAAAACATAACCAACTTTCATCGTGCCCAACCGTTGCCGACAGCGCCACAAAAGCCATGCAGCAGCACAAATAGACACAAATAGCAACCCATGTAACGGATTTTTGATTGCACCCGTACTGGCATCAATTGAGCCAACTATCGCTTGCCGAACTAAAACTAACCATCCCTGCCAAGCCAAGCCACCAGAACCACCCCAGGCGCGTTGTACATGGACAAATGCCAAAGGATCACCAAAACGCAGCCAACAATAGCCGCTAAACAGCAGCAGCCCACTGCTGGTGGCTAAACTAGCAAGATAAGCTCCCTTACTTCTGCCCTCTCGCCACGACATAAACAGAAACGTCGGCACAAGCATTGCCCCGGTGACGCGGGTGGCACTCGCCATTGCTCCCCAGAAAGCTACACTGCCATATTGCTGCTTTTGATATGCTCTTAAGGCTGCCGTACTAAGTAACAAAAATAGCCCTTCTGTATAGGTTACAGTGCCATAAAGCGAAAACGGACACCATGCCAAAGTTGCTACCGTCCACCGCGCTGCACTACTGCCCGAAGTTTCTTCTACCCAATTAAAAACCAGCAGCAACGCCCCCAAAAAGGCAAAATTATTCACTAAAGTGGCAGCGATATTGAAGGGCAAACCAAGCGCCATGACGCCCTTGACAACTAGAGGAAATAAGGGAAAAAAGGCAACATTATGTTGTTTGCCGTCAGCAAGATATTCATAGCCATTGGTGATGATTTTTTGATACCATTCGCCATCCCAGGCGGCGAAGACTTGCCAACCAATTTGGGGTACAATACCGCTTGGTGGTGCTGGCAGTAAAGGTGCAATTATTAACATTGTGGTGATAATCAGCAGTCTGCTAAGTAACCAGATCATGACAGGAAACCAGTTATTCTGTTTGTAGAAATGCCAGATGTTGCTCATTGTTGATTTGCAAGCTGAGATAAGTTAAATTTCTCAATAGATGGGCAACTTTTCCGGGCGGAGAGAGAAAAGTTTGCTTCGATTGTTGATTTTGTTGTAAAGAAATAGACAAAAGAATTTTATAGTGGAATGGCGTGTAATTATTAAATTATTATGAAAGCGATTACTCTCCTCGGCTCCACTGGTTCCATCGGCACTCAAACTTTGGATATTGTTGCTCAATACCCTGACCAATTTCGGGTTGTGGGTTTGGCAGCAGGGCGTAATGTCGAGATGTTGGCGGCGCAAATTCGGCAATTTCGACCAAGTATTGTGGCTATTTGTGTGGAAGATAAATTACCTGAACTGAAGGAGGCGATCGCCGATCTTGACTATCAACCCATTTTAATGGCTGGAGAAGCTGGTGTCGCCGAAGTTGCCCGTTATGGCGATGCTGAAACTGTGGTTACAGGAATTGTTGGTTGTGCGGGTTTGTTGCCGACTATTGCTGCTATTGAAGCGGGAAAAGATATTGCCCTGGCAAATAAGGAAACTTTAATTGCTGGTGCTCCTGTAGTATTACCATTAGTTGAAAAATATGGTGTTAAATTATTACCTGCTGACTCGGAACATTCGGCAATTTTTCAGTGTTTGCAAGGTGTGCCAAAAGCTGGTTTGCGGCGTATTCTTCTAACAGCATCTGGTGGTGCTTTTCGAGATTTACCTGTGGAGAAGTTACCAGAAGTTAAGGTTGCTGATGCTCTAAAACATCCTAATTGGTCGATGGGGCGTAAGATTACGGTAGATTCGGCAACTTTGATGAATAAAGGCTTAGAAGTTATTGAGGCGCATTATCTTTTTGGTGTGGATTACGATAATATTGAAATTGTCATCCATCCACAAAGTATTATTCACTCTTTAATTGAGTTGCAAGATACTTCAGTTTTAGCACAATTGGGTTGGCCCGATATGCGTTTGCCAATCCTTTATGCAATGTCGTGGCCCGAACGGATTTATACTAATTGGGAACGTTTGGATTTAGTAAAAGCAGGAAATCTCACGTTTAAAGAACCAGATCATCAAAAGTATCCTTGTATGCAGTTAGCTTATGCTGCAGGTAGGGCAGGAGGTTCAATGCCTGCGGTATTGAATGCGGCAAATGAACAAGCTGTAGCGCTATTTCTGGATGAAAAGATTGGCTATTTAGATATTGCCCGTTGTATTGAGAAGGTTTGTGATCGTCATGGAGTTGATCATTGTGCCAAGCCTTCTTTAGAAGATATTGTGGCAGCAGATAATTGGGCAAGGCAGGAAGTTTTGGCAGCAAGCGTTGCAATTTCTCCTCAATCTTTTATTAGCCAAACCCAAGCTCAAAAACCTATTTCTACAAAGGTAAGGTAACCACAAATTTTGTTTCTTGATTTTGGCTTTTTACGGTGATTTTTCCACCTAGGCATTGTACCAATTTTTTGACCAATGCTAGTCCTAAGCCTGTACCGCGATAATACCAAGAATTTGGGCGAGAATACCGATAAAATGGTTGAAAAATTCGTTCAAATTCCTGGGAAGGAATTTCTACACCGCTATTAGAAACTTGGATTTCCAGATTAGTTGATAAGGCTTTTACTGTAAGATTAATCGTACTATTAGCAGGTGAATATTTACAAGCATTGGTGAGAAGTTCGCTAACAATTCGCTCTAAACTTGGTAAATGGCTGGTAAGACAAGGCAGCGCAGTCAAAACTTGACAACTCAACAATTGCCCTTGTTTTTGTGCTTGCTCTCTAAAGCGCTCAACAATTTCAGGCAAATATTGTTGTAAGTCAATTGATATTAATGATTCATAAATTATTCCCTCACTTTGGAAGTTGAGTAAATCGCTAATTAAGTTAAATTCTTGCCGCCATTCTACTTGTAAAATTTGAATATATTGCTCCATTTTTTGCCACAACAACTGTCTATTTTGTAATCCATCTAGTTGCTGATCGTTATTTTTGAGCGAGTTGACAAGATGTTGCAGCATCTCTATTGCCATTTTCATATTAGTTAAAGGCGATCTTAGTTCATGAGAAACTGAACTAATAAAGTCGTCTTTAAGGTTGTTTAGTAATTCTAATTCTCCGATATATTTCTGAGTAACTTTATCGAGATTGACTTGCCGTAAAGTAATGGCACAGTGACTGATTACTTGAGAAATTAGCTCAGTTTGAGGCGGCGATAGTAGGGAATTTGGCGTTATTAAAATACCAACTTCTCCAATTACTCGCTGCTCATCATAAATCGGACAAATCAACATTTTTTGTTGCGGTGTTATCAGAGATTGATACGGTGTTGGCAATAATTCTATAGGGGGAGATTCCCAAGATTTTCGCTTAAATAAATGGCGATAAAAATCAGGGAAGTTGGGTAAGTCGATTTTGCTATTTAGTAGCGTCTTGATGTTTGACTTATTAAGGTATTCACAGCTAATGCTTGCTATTGTCTTATGTGTATCATACTGAGCGAGCCAGCAATAATCTACTTCTAAAATGCCTCCAAGTTCCTCAATTATTGATTGAAAAATTTCAGTTTGGCTTGAGTTATCATCAACTTTATCAATCACACGTTCGATAATTTTACTGCAAGCAAGTGCCTGTTGAAGTTGGGCTGTTCGCTCTTGCAATTGTGCCATTAAACTCGTTTGAGTTAATTCAATATCAAGATTTTTTTGCTGAGTTTCAGAATTTTCTTGCTGATTTTCAGCAATATCATGAAAAACCAAAACACTGCCAATAATTTCACCATTACTATTTTTAATTGGAGAAATTGTGTCAGTAATTAGTTTTGCCGTACTGTCTTTAGTTTGTAATAGACAATATTCTGGTAAACTAAAAGTTATATCTTCTTTTATTGCTCTAAGCAAAGGACTCTCAATTGTTTGATTAGTTATCACATCAATAAAACTAAATATTTCTGTAGCATTTTTGCCCAAAACTTCTGGTTCTGAACAACCAATTAAAGCTACAGCAGCAGGATTTATAAAGTTAATATATCCATTGCAATCTATGGTAACTGTAGGATTATCAATACTATTAAGGGTAGTAAAAAACCACTCTTTTTGCTTCTCTAAATAGATCTCCAACTTATGTCTTTGCAGGGCAACTTCTAAGGTTGTTTGTAATTCTTTTTCTTGAAAAGGCTTAATCAAATAACCCAAAGGATTCGTCGCTAGTGCTCTTTCTAATGTTTGATCATCTGCATAAGCTGTTAGATAAATTACAGGAATATTAAAGCGTGTGCGAATTTCTTGTGCTGCCTCTATCCCATCAACTTCTCCTTTTAAACGAATATCCATGAACACTAAATCTAGTTGATTTTGCGCCGCGATTTCAATGGCTTTTTGACCTGAAGCAATACTTGCCACAACAATGTGACCCAAGTTTTCTAAGGCTTCTTGGATATGCCAGGCAACGACACCTTCATCTTCAACTATTAATAGTCTTGCCATAATCGTCTAACTTATGGATTATGTTAATCAACTGACTTAACTTGAAGGAGGTTCATCAAAACTTGCTACTTTAAGCCTAGTCAAAATTTGTCTAAAATAGTGTGATAAATTATTAAGAAATATGGATATTTTATGCTCAAATAGAATTAACTTATGGTACTTGCTAAAAACATCTACCTTAAGCTAGGGAAAACAATTGTGAAAGTGATAAAGTCGCTTTGATTAAGTTCTAAAGTCCCTTGTAGCTGCTTAACTAAAGTCATCACTAATCTTAATCCCATCGATTGAGTTTGTTCTAGTTGAAAATTAGGTGGTAAACGATCGCCATTATTGCCAACCTCTAAAACAAGTTGCTGATTTGAATTTGTTTCTAAACTCACAAAAACTATGCCAGCTTTAGTTTTTTTAAAACTGTGTTTTAGAGCATTGGTTATCAATTCATTTATAATTAAACCACAAGGAATTGCTTGGTCAAGATTGATTAAAATCTCTGGACTGACACTAACTTGAAAGGAGATACTTGATTTAGTGATTTTATACAAATTGAACAAATTTACCGCTAAATTTTGAACATACTCAGCAAAATTGACGCCAACAAAATCAATCTTTCGATACAAAGTTTCGTGAACTAAAGCCATTGATTCAATTCGATTTCGGCTATCTTGCAGAAATTCACGGGCTTGATTATCCTCAATTCGATTTGCCTGCAAGTAGAGCAAACTAGAAATAATTTGCAAATTATTTTTGACTCGATGATGAATTTCCTGTAGCAAAACTTCCTTATCTTTTAATGAAGCTTGCAGTTGTTCAAAAGCAAGTTTACGCTCACTAATATCCTCAGCAATTCCAGCATAACGGTAAACAATACCTTGTTGATTACGAATTGGAAAAGCCCGATCAGAAATCCACCTAATTTCACCATTCGGACGCACAACTCGGTACTCTAAATTAGTGCGTTCTCCTCGCTGCCAAGCCTCAAGCTCAAGACTTGCTTGCTTTTGATCATCTGGATGAATAAGACTTAACCAAGAAAAAGCCTCTTCATAAACACTTTTACAAGTACGATTCCAAATCTTTTCATAGACTGGACTAACATAAATAGGACGCTTATCCTCCAAAGAGTACATCCAAAAAACATCGTCAATATTATCTACCAACTGTCTAAATCTTTCCTCACTTTCTCTAATGGCAGTCTCCACATATTTACGTGCTAAAGTACTAGCAAAAATATCACCTAAAGTACTTAACAAAGCAAGATCTTCCTCTGACCAAACTTTCAACTCAACCAGAGAACTAAAACATAAAACCCCAATTAAAACGCTATCATAAACTAAAGGAACTGCCACAAACGTTTTAACATCAAGTGCTTTTAAAATCAACTTTTCTGCCTCGGCAGCTTCCGGCAACTCATCTACACAAGGAATATAGACAGTTTGAAATTGCATTAATTGAGGCGCAATCCATAAAAAAGTATCTTTAGGTATTTGGAGTTCATTATTAAATGATGACGGAATACCCACAGCACACCACTCATGAGTTAATGCACCCTGCTTACCATCACTAGAATAAATATAAATACGATCAACAAAGGTAAACTCACCAATCGCTTTTAGTGCCTGATTAATACCCTGATCAATTTCTTTGGAGGTTAAGTTAATAAACTGGGTGGAAATTTGGGTAAGCAAGCTTTCAAAAGCAACTCGATACTGTAAAATTGACTCCATCTGCTGTTTTTGGGCAAGATTATCCAGCATTCTTTCAACCCAGGCAAAAGTATCTTCTTCACTTAAAATTCCCAATTCATCGTCAAAGGAAGTAAGCATTAAAGCTGAATGTTCTGCCCATTTTCTTAAAGATGATTCGCGTCTATGATATTTGTTAAGTAACGTCTCCAATCCACTTAAGCGCGTCTCAACTTCGCCAAAGATTTGGCACAAAAACTCTGATTGTTGCGGCGTTTGTGAAAGTTCACTGACATATTGATTCAATATACCTAAGCGATCGCGCAAAAGGTTAATTTCCCCAGTAAACGCCCTCTCTTCCATACTAAATCTCCTGCTATAGTCGGCTACTCTACTAATTTAAACGGCAATTAAGAAGACGCCACAGCAAAAGCCATACTGGCAACTATCAACAAAGCCAGTATGCTTCATTTAATTAAGAAATGAATCTTTATTTTCTCCAGAAAAAGGCTTTAGAGCTAAACTAAAATCAAGACTTAGGAGAAAATAAGTATGGTTACAGCGTCTCAAGCCAAGTCTGCCCATGCCTCCAAACAATCATTAATTCTCTGGTTTGAAGAAGTCGGTATTGCCGATATTCCTTGGGTAGGCGGCAAAAATGCCTCCCTCGGAGAAATGATTCAGCAACTCACACCACAAGGTATCAATGTTCCCAACGGTTTTGCCACCACGGCTTTCGCCTATCGTTACTTTATCAAAGCAGCCGACATTGAAGACCAACTGCGGCAACTTTTTGCTGACTTAGATGTTGAAAATGTCGGTAACCTGCAAAAATGTGGCAAACAAGCTCGCTCCTTAATCCTTAATACCTCATTCCCCCAAGAACTGCAAGAAGCGATCGCTACTGCCTACCAAACACTCTGCCAACGTTATGGCGACGAAACCGAGGTTGCCGTCCGTTCCTCAGCCACCGCCGAAGACCTTCCAGATGCCAGCTTCGCGGGTCAGCAAGAGACTTATTTGAATGTTCAGGGCATAAAAAGGGTTTTGGAGTATTGCCACCGCTGCTACGCCTCCCTGTTTACCGATCGCGCCATCTCCTATCGTCAGCATAATGGCTTTGACCATTTTGAGGTTGCCTTATCCGTCGGCATCCAAAAAATGGTACGCTCTGACTTAGCCTCATCCGGCGTTATGTTTTCCATTGATACCGAAACTGGCTTCAAAAACGTCGCCTTAATTACCGCCGCTTATGGGTTAGGAGAAACCGTCGTCCAAGGCGCCGTCAACCCCGATGAATTTTTTGTTTTTAAGCCAACTTTAAGCGATGAATTTCGCCCCATTTTAGAAAAACGCCTCGGTACAAAAGAAATTAAAATGGTCTACGATGTTGGTAGTTCCCGCTTAACTAAAAATGTTAAAGTCCCTCTATCTGAACGAGAACAATTCTGCATTACTGATGACGAAATTTTACAACTAGCCCGCTGGGCAGTACAAATTGAAAAGCATTATTCCAATGTGCGAAATGTGGAAACGCCGATGGATATTGAATGGGCAAAAGACGGCATTACCGGCGAATTATTCATCGTTCAAGCACGTCCAGAAACTGTCCAATCTCAAAAGTCTACCACTGTTTTAAAAAGCTACCAACTCCAACAGCAAAGCGATGTTTTAATTACAGGTAGAAGTGTTGGTGCGGCAATTGGAAAAGGCAAAGCGCGAGTCATTCTTGATGCTAGCCAAATTGATTTATTCCAAGCAGGTGAAGTATTAGTAACAAACCGAACTGATCCTGACTGGGAACCGATTATGAAACAAGCTAGTGCGATTGTTACCAACCAAGGTGGACGGACTTGTCATGCCGCAATTATTGCACGAGAAATGGGTATCCCAGCAATAGTTGGTTGTGGTGATGCCACTGATGTTTTAAATACTGGTCAAGAAGTGACAATTGTTTGTTCAGAAGGCGATGAAGGACGAGTTTATAGCGGTTTATTACCTTTTGAAATAAATGAAACAACTTTGGAAGATTTACCCCAAACTCGTACTAAAATTTTAATGAATGTGGGCAATCCAGAGCAAGCATTTGGACTAGCGGCAATTCCTTGTGATGGTGTTGGTTTGGCACGGTTAGAATTTATCATTGCTAATCATATTCAAGCGCATCCTTTGGCTTTAATTTATTTTGACCAACTAGAAGATGAAACAGTTAAAAATCAAATTGCGGTACTTACCAAACTATATGACCATAAACCGGATTTCTTTGTTGATAAATTAGCCCACGGTGTTGGTATAATTGCAGGGGCATTTTATCCAAAACCAGTAATTGTGCGGCTATCTGATTTTAAAACAAATGAGTACGCCAATCTTTTGGGTGGTAAACAATTTGAACCGAAGGAAGAAAACCCGATGCTAGGGTGGCGTGGTGCTTCTCGTTATTATGACCCAACTTATCGCCATGCCTTTGCTTTGGAATGTCAGGCATTGAAGCGGGTAAGGGAAGTCATGGGCTTGACAAATGTCATTCCTATGGTGCCTTTTTGTCGCACTCCCGATGAAGGGCGGCAAGTGTTAGCTGAAATGGCAAAAAATGGTTTAGAAAAGGGGGTGAATGGTTTAGAAGTTTATGTGATGTGTGAGTTGCCGAGTAATGTGATTTTGGCTGATCAATTTGCTCAAGTATTTGATGGCTTTTCTATTGGTTCTAATGACCTAACTCAGTTAACATTAGGATTAGACCGAGATTCGGCATTGGTGGCTCAGATTTTTGATGAGCGTAATGAAGGGGTGAAACGGATGGTAAAAATGGCGATCGCAACCGCTAAAGCCAACCATCGCAAAATCGGCATCTGCGGTCAAGCACCCAGCGACTACCCAGAGTTTGCCAGCTTTTTGGTAGAACAAGGTATTGACTCAATCAGCCTCAATCCCGATTCGGTAATTAAGACAATTTTAAAAGTTGCAGAGGTGGAAGCCCATCAAAATTCTTGATAAGAGGAATTGTAAAAACAACTGGTGTAAATCAGCAAAAATCCCACAAGTGCCGTATAATAGCACTTTCCAACTATTTTTACGACTAAAAACCGATTTCTAAACAAATGACCGAAATCCCAATCCGGGTTCGAGAAGCGATCGCGATCCTAGAAGCAGAGGGAATCAGGGATTGGCAAATCTTAAGTGCCTGGTCTGAACTCTTGCATGAACGAGGCGACTTTACCAAGGGCGAAGTTTTAAGTATGGCTACACAGCTACTAGTTGAAGCGGAAGTTAAAAGGCAAGACGAAAGATAGGCTTTAATTTAAGCACACCCTAGCTAAAAATATCTCAAACCACACTCAGCGCCCTTAATTTTGCGTAAACTGATCAGTGGTAAATTCTGCTGAAAAAAGCTCAAGATATCATGAAAGTCGCCATCTTCAGCACCAAATCCTATGACCGGCAATTTTTAAGCGCCGCCAACGCCAACCATCATCACGAATTATGCTTTTTTGAACCACATCTCAACAGCAACACTGTACTTTTAGCCTCAGAATGCCCAGCCGTATGTGTATTTGTCAACGATCAATTGGATGAAACAACCTTAAAAATCCTCTCAAATCAAGGCACAAACCTGATTGCCTTCCGTTCTGCTGGATACAATAATGTAGACTTAAAAATAGCCGCTGAATTAGGCATGACTATTGTCCGTGTTCCCGCCTATTCTCCCCACGCCGTCGCCGAATATGCGATCGGACTAATTCTCACCCTCAACCGTCAAATTCATCGCGCCTACAACCGAGTTAGAGAAAACAATTTTTCCCTCGACGGACTTTTAGGATTTGACCTACACGATCGCACTGTTGGCATCATCGGTACTGGTAAAATTGGTGTGATCGTTGCCCAAATTCTTAAAGGTTTCGGTTGTCAACTGCTTGCTTATGACCTCCACCCAAACCCAGAAGCTGAGGCATTAGGAGTTAAGTATACAGAACTATCTGAACTTTATGCCGCTTCCGATATTATCACCCTGCACTGCCCCCTCAGCCGCGAAACTCATCACCTAATTAACGCCCAGGCTTTGTCACAAATGAAGCCAGGAGTTATGTTAATTAATACCAGTCGTGGTGCCTTAATTGATACCAAAGCCGTAATTAGCGCCCTCAAATCTCGCAAAATAGGCTATCTTGGCTTAGATGTCTACGAACAAGAATCAGATTTGTTTTTTGAAGATTTATCAGATGCCGTAATACAGGATGATGTTTTCCAGCGTTTGCTAACTTTTCCTAACGTATTAATTACCGGACATCAAGCTTTTTTTACGGAAAACGCACTTAGGAACATTGCCGAAACTACCATGTCTAATCTTACAGCTCTTGAGCAGGGGCAACCTTGTCCAAATCAAGTAAATTTGGATAAGATTGCTGCTGCCTAATCATAATTGTTGCTTCTCACTACGCTAATAAAAAAGGTGCAGGTGCGCCCTTATCAAACAACAATAGTAAGCAACTTATCATAGTCAAATACTACACTTATGCGATCGCACAAGTGTTAGGATAGCCGAAAGTACTGGCTTGCTAAATTCCTGCTTATCCCTGCCCTCAGTCAGTCCGAAGACAAGGGCATCTACCACATCAAAGCACGGTATTTTCTTCTCTTAAACAGAGTTAATCACCTTCAGCTTGAGTGAGTAGATGTCCTATAGAGGTAATTTGATGAAATTTGTTTTAACAAAATCGAGTTGGTGGCTGATTTTTCCCCTAACTAGCATTATTTTCGGCAAAAATGTTCAGGCACAATCGATTACACCAGCGGCTGACGGCAGTACAATTGTTATTCAAGATGGCAGCCGTTTTAATATTCTTGGCAACACCTTATCAAAAGATGGTACAAATCTTTTTCACAGTTTTGATCAATTTAATTTAGAATCAGGAAACACCGCAAATTTTCAGGTTTCGCCGCAGATCCAGAATATTTTAGGCAGAATTACTGGTGGTAATCCCTCCTTAATTAATGGTTTAATACAAATTACAGGTGGCAACTCTAACCTCTTTTTAATTAATCCGGCAGGCATTATTTTTGGACAGTCGGCAAGCCTCAATCTTCCTGCCTCATTTACTGCCACAACTGCAACAGGAATTGGCTTTGGCAATAATAATTGGTTTAATGCTGTTGGTAATAACAACTACTCAAATTTAAACGGCACTCCCAGCACATTTGTTTTTAACTTATCCCAACCAGGTAGTATTATTAATGCAGGCAATTTAGCTGTATTTCCAGGACAAAGTATAACTTTAATCGGCGGCAATCTAATTAATAGTGGTACAATAACAGCACCAGCCGGAAATATTACCTTAGCTTCAATTCCTGGACATAACTTAGTTAGAATTAGTCAAGCTGGACATTTACTAAGTTTGGAAGTTGCCCAGACAACTCCTGATACTTCTATTAATCCTTTAGATTTACCCACATTACTAACAGGTACAGGGGCAAAAATAGAAACAGGATTAAGTGTTTCTCCCCAAGGAATTCAACTTACCGGCACAATTATTCCCAACCAAACTGGTACAACTATTGTTTCTGGTACTCTTAATACTACTGGACAAAACGGCGGAAATGTGCAGGTTTTAGGTAGCCGCGTTGGTTTAATTGGTGCAAATATTGAAGCATCAGGTACAAATGGTGGTACAGTCTTAATTGGTGGCGACTATCAAGGTAGTAGCGTACTCAATGCCGCCCGTACTTATGTTAGCGCCGACTCGCAAATTAACGCTTCAGCACTGAGTAGCGGCAACGGTGGTAAAGTTATAGTCTGGTCCGATGAAACCACAGGCTTTTATGGCAAAATTAAGGCTAATGCTGTTAGTGGTGACGGTGGCTTTGTAGAAATTTCTGGCAAAGACAGCTTACTGTATGACGGCAAAGTAGATGTTAGTTCAAATGGGAAAAATGGCACAATCTTATTTGACCCTGCTAACATTACCATCGTTGCGGGTACAGGGGCAAACGATAATCAACTATTACCAGCAGGTCAAATTTTAGCAGGACAAGGCGGGGCAGCCAACTTTCAGATTGGGGCGCAAACCTTAGAGAATTTGAACGGTAACGTCTTACTGCAAGCTACCAACAACATTACCATCAACCCTGGCATCTCTTTAAATTTTACCCCGTTTGGTGGTGGTATTACCTTTACCGCCGATGCTGATCGCAATGGTATCGGTTCCTTTATCATGGATCAAAGCCAGAGCATTACCGCTATAGGTAGAGATCTCACTATTTCCGGCGCCAATATCAGCACCGGCACGATCCAAATTGGTACTCAAGTCGGTGATGGTGGCATTGTCAACTTTAGCACGACATCCCCCACAGGTAACATTATTAGCCGCGATATTAGTACCGGTTCCGCTGACGGCAGTGGCGGCAATATTATCCTCACCACCCAAGGCGGTAACATCTTAACAGGTAATTTATCCTCAAGAACCTTTTTTGCGGGTACTGGTGGCGATATTACCCTCAATGCCAACACAGGCAACATTATTAGCCGCGATATCGAAAGCTTTGCCAATGTTAGCAGCAGAAACGGCGGCGATATCAACTTTACCGCTAATACCATTACTACAGGCGCAATTAATACCGCACTTGGTGGCATACTAGATGCTCCAACAGGTGGTGCAATTACCCTGAATGCTAGCACTAACATTACCACCGGCACAATTCAAACCCGCAATAATAATGTCAGATTTAATGGTCCTGTTACCTTAACTGCTGATCAAGCAATTTGTCTGACTGGTCCCTCATACGTCTGTGGCAATAGTAGTGGCGATGTTAGCTTTGATACAATTAACGGCAACTACAACTTACTCATTGATGCGGGCACTAATGGTAATGTCTTTTTTAATGAAAATGTCGGTAACATTAATCCTCTTAACAGCTTAATCGTTAATACAGGAAATAATGTTTTACTTAACAATAATATTACCACAAACAATGGTGATATTCAATTAAATCCCAGAGTAACTTTAACAGGTAATAATAGCGCCCTAAATGCCGGCACCGCTACCATTAGCTTTGGTGGTGCAGTGCAAGCTAATAGTAGTAATCTCTCCTTAACTGCCAATGAACTTAACTTTAATGGAGGCGCCAACTCTCTAACCGGAACAGCTAATTTAGCACTGCAACCAGGAACTACAACTCAAGCAATAGCTATAAGCGGATTACTTCCTGTTGCTGGAAGCTTTAATTTAACCACCGCCAAACTATCAGCAATTAGAAATGGCTTTAGTGAAATTGCCATCGGACGTTCTGATGGACAAAATGCTATTACCATACTTAATAACGCCACCTTCAGAAATGATCTAAAAATTCAATCTCCCTTGGGAAGTATTGCGGTTAATGGCTCAATTACAGGCATAAATAACTCTGACATAACCCTGATTGGAGCCACCACACTAAATAATAACATAACCACCGATTCAAACATCACCATTAATGGCAATCTCTTACTTGGACAAGATAGCATCCTCAACACCAACGGCGGCACCGGCAATATTACTATTAATGGTACAGTTAACGGCAATCAAGCTCTTACCCTAACCACCGCTACTGGTAATATTAATCTCAACAATAGCGTTGGTAATAATCAGGCACTAACTAACCTAACAACTAATAGTCGCGGCACTGCCAAGCTAGACGGCAATATTAGCACCACCAACAACCAAACTTATAACTCGCCAGTGCTTCTGGGCAATGATCTAACTTTAAATAGTAGTCAAAATGGCAATATAAGCTTTAAGAATACCCTGGAAGGTAACCAACTTTTAAACATCAACGCTGGTACAGGAGCAGTAGAATTTAATAATACAGTAGGCAAAAACTCACCACTAACTGGTTTAGAAATTACAGCCGGCAAAGTTAATGCTAACAATCTCAATATTAGCCAATCCGGTCTACGAATTAATGCGATAAGTAATGTAGAATTAGATGATACATTAAACGTCAACCGTGGCGGCAGTACGACAATTATCAGCAGTGGTGGCAACATTAGCACCCGCAAAATTAGTTCAGAAGGCGGTGTTAATTTAACCAGTAATGGCAATATTAATAATCGTGGTGGGATTGATACTTCAAGTACAGTTAATGGTGGTAATATTAACTTAACTAGTAATAATGGTGCCGTTACTACCAGCAACCTGAATACTTCTGGCAGCAACGATGGCGGCGACATCCAAATTGATGCCAATAATTCAATTCAAACCGGAAGAATTAGTACTCAAGGTAGAGGCGGAAAAGGCGGAAATGTCAGCTTAAATGCACCAAATAATCTACAAATTGATTGGCTTAATACTCAAGGTAGAACAACTGGCGGACAGGTAAATATTACAACACAAGGATTTTTTCGTGCCACCGATAGCTTTACAACTAATTTAGGTGCGACAAGTATTTTTTCAAGTGGTGGTAATAGTAGCGGGGCGGTTACAATTAATCACGGTGGTCAAGGAGTAACGCCGTTTATTGTGGGAAATAGTGACAGAAATGGTACAGCCGGCGCAATTTCTAGTCGCAATAATCCCATTTTACCTCTGCGCTCGTTTCTATATACCTACAAGCAGGGCGATATTCAGATTAATAGTGTTGATCAACCGATTAATCAAACTCAATTTCCCATTAATGATCCAACCAATCGTAACCCCAGAGAAGGTACTCCCAATAATATAGTGCTGCCAAATACTGGCACTAATACCCCTTTAGATAAATCTGTACAAACACTTGATGCCTCAGCAGGAAAAGAATTTCAACAGTACTTTGGCTTAAGTCAAAATGTTGCCGGTACAAGCTTATCAGAAGCTCGCAATATTCTAGAAAGTGTGGACACCAAAACTGGTACAAAACCTGCCGTAATTTATGCCTTATTCGTCCCTGCCAGCATCACGCCTGCGCCAACTTCTTCTCAAGGATTAGAATCAACATCAGCAGAACTTTCCTTATTGCGTGCCGTAACACCACAAATGACAGATCGCTTAGAACTAGTTCTCATTACCGCACAAGGCAAGCCAGTTCGCAAGTCCCTCAACGCCACCAGAGCCCAAGTCATTGAAACTGCCAAGAAATTTCGCCTCACCGTCACCAATGTCCGTAATGCCAGCGGCTACCTAGCACCCGCCAAACAAATGTACGATTGGCTGCTAGCGCCCTTAGAGAAAGAATTACAGCAACAAGGAATTAACAACTTAATTTACATCACTGATGCTGGATTGCGTACCATTCCTTTAGCGGCGCTCCATGACGACAATGGCTTTATAGTCGAACGATATAGTGTTGGTATTATGCCAAGCCTTGCCCTTACCGATACCCGCCGCAGCGATATCCGAACTTCCCAAGTACTGGCAATGGGAGCAAGCGAATTTCCTGACAATCGACCTTTACCCGCTGTACCGGTAGAATTAGCAAATATTACCGAAACTTGGCAGGGGAAAAGTTTCCTCAATCAAGAATTTACCTTAGATAACCTAAAACTGCAGCGGCAGCAGACTAAATTTCGGATTATCCACCTCGCCACCCATGCCGAATTTTTGCCCGGACAAGCAACTAATTCTTATATTGAGTTATCAGAAGGCAAATTAGCACCGATGCAACTACGCTCTTTGGAGTGGACAAAACCGCCTGTAGATTTGTTGGTGTTGTCAGCTTGCCGTACGGCAATAGGTGATGAGCAGGTGGAATTAGGTTTTGCTGGTGTGGCGCTACAAGCCGGCGTGAAGTCAGTTATTGCCAGTTTGTGGGATGTTAATGATGAAGGCACTTTGGGCTTAATGACTGAGTTTTATCGACAGCTTAAAAGTGCTCCTATTAAAGCTGAGGCGCTGCGAAAGGCACAATTGGCGATGATTAATAATCAAGTCCGACTTCAAGACGGCAAATTAGTGACAACAGCCGGAACCTCCAATTTACCAGTACAACTGACTCGGATTGGCGATCGCGATTTCTCTCATCCCTACTATTGGAGTGCCTTCGCTATGGTTGGCAATCCTTGGTAGTTACAAATTGATGTGTTGCTGGTTACTCAAAAAATTCATCATTTCTTATTGTTTTGATGAGTAATTTCTGCTCAAATCAGGGTATTTTTAAATAACCCATTACAATATCCTAAATTGTCAAATTTGGGTAGTCTGATTATCACGGATAATTCATTTACTAAATCACAGTAATTGTGATAAATATGTATATCATCTGTATAACAATAGCCAACTACTGTCATACAGTTCGGTGCATCTAACCTCTAAACTCCTTACTGGACAACGTTTTTCAGGAAAAATTGTCAGTAAAACTTGGCAATTGTGTAATACAATGCCAAAAACCTATCATTGACTATCCGCCTGTAGAAAAACCTGCTATTATTTCTTTCGAGTTAAATAACGGGCTCTTCAGCGGCAACGATCAAGCTTTCAAAAAACAAGCTTGAAAATCAGGGAATCTATTGAGAAAACATCTAGAAAAATTACGGAGACACTTTTAAATAAAATAAAGTGTTCAAGACCCGAATGCAATTCAGGCAGCTACCATTTAATGAAATATTACAAACACAAGTTACATAGCTTCAAGCTATTTCTAGCTGCGGTATTGACAGCTTTTTTAATTATTGGAGCATCCTCCACGGTTGCCAAAGAAATTACCAATACAGCGACAGCATCCGGAGATAACTTTCAACCTGTTAATTCCAATACCACCACACTCGTTGCCGGTCAAGCCATCCTAGAGCTGATCAAAACAGCCGATCGCGCCGCCGCCGAACCGGGTGATACTGTAATTTATCGTTTGGCATTAAGAAATACAGGTGACGCCTCAGCACGGGACATCACCATTACCGACACTGCACCCTTGGGTTTGCGATTTTTGCCAGAGTCACTCAAGGCATCGGTAACCACCAACGGCGGCGCAACCACTCCTGTAACCTTGTCAGCGCCAGTTGTTGCCAACCGCAACGTTACCTTTACCTATCCCATACTTAATCCCAGAGAAACCCTAGCTATTGTTTATGCCGCCGTAATAACACCAGACGCCACTCGTGGTGACGGCAGAAACGTTGCACAAGAACCCAGAAGTAATATTGCCAGCTTCCAATTGAGAATTCGTCAAGGCATCTTATCCGACTGCGGCACCATTATTGGACGAGTATTTGTGGATAAAAACTTTGACGGAGAACAACAGCAAGGAGAGCCCGGAGTACCAAATGCCGTGATTTATATGGATGATGGTAACCGGATCACCACCGATTCTAATGGTTTGTTTTCACTCGCTAACGTCATTTCAGGCAACCGTACCGCAACCTTAGATCTCAGCAGTTTGCCCGGATACTCTCTAGCGCCAAACTTGTATTTCATTGAAAAAAATAGTCAATCACGTCTGGTAAGACTCTCACCAGGAGGAATGTCTCGGATGAATTTTGCGGTGACACCTGCTTATGGGGAGAATCAGCAATGAATAAGAAAAAGCTTACTCTACCAATGCGTTATCAATGGTCTTTGCTCATCAATTATGGGTTATTGCTCAAAGGCAGAAAACCCATAACTTTTCTGTTACTGACAATTTTGGGACTAACTGGCGCACCATACGCCAACGCTGAAGAAGCACCGGAGCTCGCGTCAAAAGCTGATGAGATTACACCAAATCAAACTGACGAAAGCAAGTCCTCAGTTTTGGGCAGCTTGCCAACTGAAAGCTTACTGACATCTAAAACCTTAGAAACGGCGTTTTCGGATAGCTTTTCAACTCAAAACCCAGTCACGACTAAACCCTTAGAAAAGTTTCCAGTAGCTACGCCAAAATTACTGAATACCGCTCAATTGAGCCAACTTCAGGAAATAGATAAGGAACCGCTTCCGACTGAAAACCAACCAACGCCAACACCAACGCCAACACCTGCCACCTTTCCCACTTTAGGGGCAAATGAAGTCCGCATCCTCAGCCCCCAGACCGGAGTTAGCACCAATCGCACAACTAACTTGGTGGTGCAGTACAACGCGAATGCACAAGTTAAGCTAAATGTCAATCAAAAACCCATAGATTCAGGAATTTCTACCCAACAGCAACGGGACGAAACCAGCAATCTAATTACCCAAGTTTGGTACGACATCCCCTTAGAAGCGGGAGAAAATACCCTCAGTGTGCAGGTAGGAGATGGTACACCAGTTAGTGTCGGTTTGACAGTTAAAAAGACCACGGCACAAATTGAAATCACACCTGTTGGCGACCCGCGTATCCCAGCCGATGGGCGCTCTAACCTGACGTTGAGCGGAAAAATCATCGATGAAAACGGTCAACTGATCACAGAAGATAGTGTAGTTACCCTAACAGCCAGCGCGGGTAAATTTATTGGTGCCGACTACGATAAAGACCAACTGGGATTTCAGGTAATGGCACGCGGTGGCAGCTTTACCGCCCAACTGCAATCAGGTGTCGAAGCTCAAAAAGTGCGAATTCGCGCCGCTGTAGATAAAATCGGCACAAGGACAAATCAACAACCGGCAGAAAGTACAGCACCCAGGGCAGGCTTAGTTAACCCTAATTTTCAACCTTCTAATTCTAATTCTCTGTCGCCGAATATCCAATCGGGCAATGTTGAGTCACAACGACTTAATAACACACCAATATCACCGATTGAGGCATACGCCCAAGTTGAATTTGTCACCAACTTGCGCCCCTCCTTGGTTAGTGGTTCAGTTAACTTAAGAATTGGGGGTGCTGGAACCAACTTTTTTGGCAGACGCAGCGAGTTTCTCAACCCTGATAGCGGTCATGGCACTGAGTTTGATTTAACTGGGGCAGTATTTGCCACCGGTAGATTAGGGGAATGGTTATTTACTGGGGCATATAATAGCGATCGCAATCTCAACGAAACCTGCGACGGCACAACCCGCTTATTCCGTGGTGCCCAAGCTTGCGAACAACAATATCCCGTTTACGGCGATAGTTCCACCGTTGACTACCTCACCCCCTCCACAGATAGTGTTTATCTGCGCTTTGAGCGAAGTTCAAAAGTGCCAGGTGCAGAGCCCGACTATATCATGTGGGGCGACTACAACACCCAAGAATTCGCCCGCGCCTCCCAACTTTTTACCGCCACAACTCGGCAACTGCACGGCTTCAAAGGCAACTACAACTTCGGTAATTTGCAAATTACCGCCATGTATAGCAATGATATCCAGGGTTTCCAGCGGGATACTATTCAGCCCAACGGTACCAGTGGTTATTACTTTGTCTCCCGACGACGCCTGGTTGCTGGCAGTGAAAACGTCTTTGTGGAAACCGAAGAATTAAACCGCCCCGGCACCGTCGTTGAGCGCAAACCCCTCAACCGTGGACCCGATTATGAAATCGACTACGACCGAGGTACGCTGTTATTCCGGCGTCCCGTTTTAGCTACAGAATTTCAACCTTTTGGTATAACTTCCACAACTGGAGAAGTTTCTGAAGGCGGCACAGTTTTGGTACGGCGTATTGTTGTTACTTACCAGTATGAAAATGATGGCGGCGGCGACACTAACCTTTATGCTGGCAGACTGCAATACAATATCTCCCAAACCTTAAACTCCCAAAGTTGGCTAGGGGCGACTTACCTACGGCAAGACCAAGGTATACAAGATTTTGAGCTGTATGGTGCGGATTTTCTGCTATCTTTGGGCAGAAATGGGCAGTTTATTGGTGAATATGCTCATTCTTTTAATGATTCGCCATTTTTGGGTGGTGTCACAGGTTCAGCCTACCGCTTTGAGGTTAATGCTAATGTCACGCCGGATATTAACGCCCGTGCCTACTATCGCTCAGTAGAAGAAAACTTTAGCAACAACGCGACGCAAAGTTTTACCCCAGGGCAAACCCGTTATGGGGCAGCGGCAACGGCAAGATTAGGTACTAGTACACGCTTTGTGGTGGGTTATGACCATGAGGTGAATTTTGGCACAGCCCCGGCAATTCGTACCGACTTTTTTGACTTATTTAACCCAGGTGTAGAAGCGCCACCAGGTACGGCGGTTAATAACTCACTAACTACGATCCGCGCAGGTATTGAACAGCAAATCGGTTCAGCCACAATTGGGGTAGATTATGTAAACCGCGATCGCGATGACCGCATTAATGATGTATTTTCTGGCAACGCTAGCCAAATTGTCTCTCGTTTAGGTTTACCTATTACCGAAGCCCTGACTTTCCGGGCGCAAAATGAAGTCAACCTTGGCAGTGGTAATGACCCACTTTATCCCAACCGTACCACTTTAGGTCTAGATTGGAGAGCTTATCCGGGCGTGACAATGCGACTGGCACATCAATTTTTTGATGGTGGTATTTTGGGTAATAACTCGATTACCAGCCTTGATACGCTTGTTGAGCAGAAAATCGGCGCAAATACTTCAGTTACTGGTCGTTACTCGGTAATTAGTGGTTTTAGTGGCATTACAGGACAAGGTGCAGTCGGCTTAAATCATCGCTGGGTAATTTCTCCAGGATTACGGGTTAATTTGGGTTATGAACACACCTTTAGTAATTCCAATGTCGCCACAGCAGCCGGCACAAGATTTCTGCAACCTTATGCTGTTGGACAAAGTGCGGCATCTTTGGCACTTTTGGGCGGTGATGTTTATAGCGTCGGTGTTGAATATTCTGATAACCCCAACTTCCAGGCATCAGGAAGAATTGAGCATCGTACAGGTTCTGGAAACGATAATACTGTTTTCTCCGTTGCAGGTGCCGGCAAACTTACACCAGCTTTAACCGCATTGGCTCGTTATGAACAGGCTAACTTTGCTAACCAAGGAATTGAGGGATTAGGGGATAGTGCAACCCTCAGACTAGGACTAGCTTACCGCGACCCACAAAGCGATAAATGGAATGCTTTGTTCCGTTATGAATATCGCAAAAATCCTTATACAATTCCCGAAACTTTATTAATTGGTAGTGGTACAGGTTCACAAGAACACGTTTTGGCATTGGAAGCAATTTATGCACCAAGTTGGCGTTGGGAACTTTATGGTAAGGGTGCATTCCGTTACAGCAATAGTGATTTAGCAAATGATTTCAGCAATTCTTCGACTATTTATTTATCCCAACTTCGAGCAAGTTATAAACTTGGCTATCAGGTAGATTTAGCCGTAGAAGGACGCTGGATTGGTCAATCTTCTCCAGGTTATAACGAGTTTGGTGTTGCCGTAGAAACGGGATATTATCTAACACCTGATTTGCGAGTTGGCGTTGGTTATAGCTTTGGTAGTGTCGATGACCGAGACTTTACGGGATATCGTTCTAAAGACGGTCCTTATTTGAGTTTGACGCTGAAGGTTAATGAACTTTTTGGTGGTTTTGGACGGCAAAGAGTCGCACCTCGTCAGCAAAGAGAATCTAGCATACAAGCTACTGCTATTAGTAAGGAATTGTGGGCGCAACTAATTGCTCCTCTTAGCAATTCTCAAGAGTAGTATGTAAGTTTTTCAGGGCGTAGTTAAATACGCCCTACTCTCTGGCATCAATTATTTACAGCTTGTGTAACTCAGTTACTGACGCAATCATAACTAATGGCTACTGATGAATAATAAAGGTAAAAAAATTGAGATTCGAGGGCTGAAAATTAAAAGTTTTAAAGTTTTAATTTTTAATTTTTCCTTGTTAATTGGCTTAATTCCAACAACTGTTTGGGCACAAACTAAAGCTGCACATCTTGGCGTTGTTGTCAATAGCAATCAGGATGGAGGTATAGAGCCGGATGGTAGTTTGACCTTAAGAGAAGCGATCGCGCTTGTCAATGGAGAACTAGCGGTTGAGCGACTTTCGGAAGCAGAAAAGGCACAGGTTACACAGCTAAGTACCGATACGCCTTCACGGATTGGCTTTAATTTGCCACCCAACCAAACCATTATCCGCCTCAACG
The DNA here is from genome assembly GCA_049671305.1 of Coleofasciculaceae cyanobacterium. Classification (GTDB taxonomy): domain Bacteria; phylum Cyanobacteriota; class Cyanobacteriia; order Cyanobacteriales; family Coleofasciculaceae; genus CADCTM01. Next base: position 400 of record JBATUR010000033.1, on the reverse strand, counting down.
AAAGCTTACCTGATTTGGATAGTCCAGGCTTGGTAGTTGATGGTACAACTCAGCCAGGATATGATGCCACCAAATCGGCAACAGCAGAAATTGCCATTCCCATTCCAGTTGTGGAAATTGCCCCGGCAACTAACCGAGAAATTTTGCGCGGTTTAACAATTGTCGCTGATGGCATTACTATCCGAGGTTTGAGCATTTATGGATTTGGTAAAACGCCGCAAGTGCCCACTTTAAGCACACCGCCTGCGGATATTTTTATTGCCCACAAACAGCCGCCACCAGATATTAGTCAGCAGCAACCACCAAACTCTAGCTTTCCTTTTTCCGATAAAAATGTGCCGCCTAGGAACATTGTGATTGAGAATAATTGGCTGGGGATTACTTCTAGTGAAAAAGCACC
>JBATUR010000032.1:0-90951 GCA_049671305.1 Coleofasciculaceae cyanobacterium | reverse complement strand
CTGTTGACTCGGATAATGGAATTCGTCGTAATATCTTATTTGCAGAAACCAAAGAAGGCGTGCTTTATTCCTTATCCCTACGCCTTGCCTTGGCTTATTTGCAACAACAAGGTATTCAGCCCCAAGCTGGCAAAAGTAACCCTGATGCAATGCAACTTGGACCTTCTGTATTTGAAAAATTAAGCCCCAATTCTGGCGGTTATCACAACGCTGAAACGTCTGGCTATCAAATCTTATTAAACTACCGCCACCCCAATAATATTGCCCAACAGATTAGTTTAACAGAGGCATTATCGGGACTTGAGCCAAATTTAGTCAAAGGCAAAATTGTAATTATCGGCTCAACTGCACCAAGTCTCAAAGATCAATTTAACACGCCTTTTAGTGCCGCTCTCAGGGAAAATTATAAAATGCCTGGGGTGTTAATTCATGCCCAAATGGTCAGTCAATTTTTGGATGCCGCAACAGGAAAACGACCGCTATTTTGGTTTTGGTCAGAAGAAATTGAAGCACTTTGGATTATTAGCTGGATTTTGCTTGGTGGTATTTTGGGACGGGGAACCTATCACCCCTTAGTTTTGAGCATTGGTGTTGCTTTGGGGTTGTGGAGTTGTGCTTTTATTGGCTTTTTTGTTTTTGTTCGTGGTGGTTGGATACCTGTTGCGGCGCCTGCTTTGGGGTTTGTTTTGGCAGTCGGTTTGGTTGTTACCTATCGTGCCTATCATGCCCACTTAAAGCAACAAATTGTCATGAAACTTTTGGGGCAGAATACTTCACCACAAATTGCTCAAGCACTTTGGCAAGGACGCGATCGCTTACTCAAATCTGGTAAACTACCAGGAATTCGCCTCACTGCCACCATGCTGTTTGCTGATATTAAAGATTTCAGTACAACATCGGAACTAATGACCCCAGAAGCCTTGTTGGAGTGGTTAAATCAATTTTTGGGTGTGATGACCCATGAAATTATTCAACGTCAAGGGATTGTCAATAAGTTTACCGGAGATGGGGTGATGGCGGTTTTTGGTGTGCCGACTTGTCGTTTGGATACCAGAGAAGTGGCAGAAGATGCCCGTGCTGCGGTTGCTTGTGCTTTGGCAATAAGCGATCGCTTGGAAGAGATGAACCAAAATTGGCAACGTCTAGGTTTACCAATTATTCAAATGCGAATCGGCATTTTTACAGGCACTGTTGTTGCTGGCAGTTTGGGCGGTAAAGACCGCTTAGAATATGGCGTAATTGGTGACAGTGTAAATACTGCCTCACGTTTAGAAAGTTGCGAGAAGCAGCGCCAACCTAGCAATTGTCGCATCCTCATCGGTCAAGAAACCTTGGTTCATCTGCAAGGGCAGTTTGAAACCGAGTCTTGGGGTGCTTTAGCCCTCAAAGGTAAGCAGCAAATGGTCGAGGTTTATCATGTCATCGAACCACGGCGGCAGACATTTACGCCAATTGTGGCTCAAAATACTCAATTGTAATTGTTGTTAAATGGGTGTACCTTAGATCCCCGACTTTTTCAAAAAGTCGGGGATCTGCCCTGCCAATTGCAATTAGTAATAAATTGTCAAATTACTTGCACCCTATCACCAGTATCCTTAATTTTAGACGGCTGAATACTACCAAAAATTACAAGGTACTGGTGCAATCTGCCAGTAGTGGATTTTTTATTCTCCTTTGTCCTTGCACCAACTCAGGTTTGTCTGAATCTTAACAACTAACAAATTTTTGAAGCATGATTGAAAAGATTTTGTTGACTGTCGCCGGTCGTGGGTTATGCGAAGAGATGCTTAATATGTTGATGGAAGTCCCTTTCATACAAAAAGCATCGATTACTGTCCTACATATTGTTTCTCCTCAAATTACAGCCCAAGCCATGTCCGATAAGTTGGAAGAAGGCGGTAAAATTTTGGCTGAAGCGGTTAAATCCTTGAAAGTTAACCCCAATCAAATCACACCTCGACTCAAACAAGGAGATCCCAAAGATGTAGTTCTTCAAGTTGCTGATGAGGAAGATGCTGATTTAATTATTATGGGTTCAAGGGGATTGAAACGCCTAGAAGCGATTTTGGAAAACTCTGTTAGTCAATATGTTTTTCAATTATCCTCGCGCCCGATGTTATTGGTAAAAGATGATACTTATGTCAAAAAGCTCAAGCGTGTGATGGTGGCAGTTGACAAATCTGAGTCTGCTCAACAAAGCTTGGAATTGGCATTATCATTGGTCAAAAATCTTGATGGCTGTCAACTGTTTCTGACTCATATTAGCCCTGATGAACGTAAGTCTAAGGAATCTGTGAAGGCGACTGAGCAAGATCCATCCCTTGATGCAGCAGCAGCACTGGCAAAAAAGCAAGGTGTTACTTATCGTTGTGTCAGTGGCGTTGGTAAAGCAGGACCAGAACTTTGTCGTTTAGCAGAAGAAATGAATGCTGATTTATTAATTTTGGGTTCTCCTGATCGTCGTCCTTCGATTGCCAAAAATTTGCCAGATTTAGACAGATTATTGGGAAATTCGCTTTCAGATTATGTGCGGGTTTATGCTAATTGTCCTGTGTTGTTGGCACGTACGACTGCTTAAACATTGCCGCCAATTCTCAACTTCAACTCTTAAGTATTTAGTCATTTGTTGAGGATTTTGTCTTACCATTGAGCGTCCTAAGTTAGGCATTTAACCAAACTTGCTTTTAAGTTTGAGTCAACAATAACTGCAGAAAAAAAACCAGTCCTTGCTGATTGCCGGACTGGTTTTTGCTTGATGAAATGATTCTAATTATCTTTGTTGCTTTGCCGACTAGCGGTTTGGATGTACAAAATTAACAGAAAAACTGTAGGAACCATCACAAATAGGATGCTGGCAATAAAGCCTAACTCATTAGTTTGCATTGAAGCGACGCCTCTAAATTATTTTTAAGCGGATTGCCTCTAGGATATCATTAACATCCTCATTGCGAAGTACCGAATTTGTACTTATGGCTTGGTTTTGACGATCGCAGGACCATTGACTAAGACTTGACAAGCGAGGCGATAGTTGTCCGGTTTTTTCTTCAGTTTCCGATTTTCGACATCGGTACGAGGCGAGAGGTTTTCCATGCCCTCTACAATTTCCACAACACAAGTGCCGCATTGTCCATAACCGCCACAATTCATCATTTTTCCTCTAAATGTATAGAGGTCAATGTTGTTGGCAAGAGCTTTCTCTCTCAGGTTGGCGCCATCTGCGGCAATTACTTCCTGGTTTTCTTTAACAAACTTAATATTAGCCATGCCTTTTCCCGATCACTTTACTCTTATCTTATTAAGAAATGTTAAAAACATGAAAGACTTTTACTACCTGGAACTACAGCAATCTAGAACAAGACAGCAAGTCTAGGGAAGATCAAAAAGATTGCTATCTGGCAAATTACTGACAGCTCTTTGTAAATCAGCCAAAGCCCGATTGTAGTCTAAAACTGCCCGTAATCGATTAACTTGAGCACGAGTTAGTTCAGTTAGCTGATTAATCACATCTGTATTTGTGCCAACCCCAGCATTAAAACGCAACCTTGCAAGGCGCAAGCTTTCTTCTGCCGCTTGCAAAGCAAAAGAAGCGGTTTGGATATTTTCGCGGTTAGCATTTAATTGAGAAAAAGCTTGTTCGACATCAAAACGGATTTGATCACGCTGAGAAGCAAAAGTCGTTTCAGCGATCGCAATATTCGTCGTCGCCTGCCTTGCTCTTGCCCTTGCCGCTCCGCCATCAAAGAAATTCCATTGTAGTCTTGCACCCAACGCCAAGCCCTGAGAAGGACCCGCCCCATCATCTAATATTCCCAAAACATTGTAAGTCGCCGTCAAACTCGCTTGTGGTCGAACCGCACCCAAAGCAATTCTACGTCGCTGCTCACTAATATCACGTTGCAATAATTGCTGTTCCAACTCGGCACGATTTTTGAGCGCCAAAACAATCGTTTGTTCCAAAGAAGGCTCCCAAGTCCCTGCCTCAACAATTGTTGGTACTGCCGAAACATCAGCATCTTGAGCCAAACTTAACAACTGGACAATTTGCCTGCGCGAAATGCGTTGCTGAGAACGTGCTCTCGTCAAATCTTGACTAGCATTAGCCAGACTAACCTGAGTTTGTAAAACATCAAACCGCGTTCCCAAACCAGCTTGTTCCTGCAACTGCGTATCTCGCAAAATCTGAGCCGCATTCGTCACCGCCGCTTCCGAAATGCGAGTTTGAGCATCAGCTTCTTGCAAATTGTAATAAGCACGAATCACACTCAACCTGATTCCTTCGGAAATTTGTTCCACCTCTAACTCTTGAAAGCGTACCTGTTTCTCGGCTGCACGGATGGTTGCTGGTCGAACTCCCGACGTATACAAGTCATAACTTAACTGTAGCGCTCCATTAAAACTGGTAGAAACCCTGCTTTGGTTCAAAAATGGACTCAATGTCGGATCAGTGATTGCCCTATTAGAGATTCTGGCAGATGCCGAATCGTTGCGACTAAAATCTAAAACCACACCTGCTGTCGGAAATTGCGAGGCATTCGCTTCTTGCAGAGCAAACCGAGCGCGATCTAAAGTCAACCTTGCCGCTTCTAAATCCCGATTATTACGCCGCGCCAATTCGATCGCTTGTTCTAAAGTAATCTCCTGACTAGTTTTAATTTGGACTTCCTCAGAGCGAGTTGGAAATAGTAAAGGATTCGCACTAGGATTGAGGTATTCCGGCACTAGCGTTGATGGGTTTCTCGCTGGCGGCGCAGCTTGGGCTATTTGAGTATCTGGCAGTTGAGTTGGTTGTTTTATATTATTCTGAACTGGTAGTACCTCAGAGCTAACTGTTGATTTTGGCTCAATGCTTACCTGACTAGGCAAATTAGAATTATCTGCTTGACTTGACGTTTGATTGATCAGGAAACTAGTTTTTGTTGGCTCAACAATTACTGAAGCTGGTTTTTCTTGAGTTGTCGTTGACACAACCTGATTATTGGCAGTGGTCACTGAGTCTTGCTGAAGTGTTGAGTCAGTTTTTGGCGAATTAGCGCTTGCTTGCGTCTCAATCACTAAAGGCTTGTTGTCCGCTTCTAAGGAACAATGTACCTTCGACCAAATATTACTTGGTAGCGCAGGGGTTTGAGAGGCTAACTGATTATCCTCTAGACAAGAACTTTCTTTGCCATTTTGGGGAAGTGATGGCGCATTGGCAGCACCCGGTTCGATCAAGCTCAAGGCGATCGCGGCTCCCACACCTATAGCCACGAAATAACGGAAACTTTGCATAATGTAGTTCTGTTTTAAAAATTTGGTCTTTAGTTCAGATAACGTTCCAAGTTTGGGTAAATAACTATTGAGCAGGCGGACTGCTCACAAGCGCATTGCATCTAGTGGATAGTACCTCATTTTTTTTCACTTATTACGCGCTATTTGAAAGATAAATAGATTTATTGTGGTTTATTGATCAAGCGACCATCTTCCAAATAGACAATTTAATCGGCAATATGCAAAATTTGGTGATCGTGGGTGACTAAAAGAATCGTGCCGCCTTGTTCTTTTGCCAGTTTTTGCCTAATTTCTACCACATCTCGACCAGATTTGCCGAATTAATTATCCGTCAGGCGGTGCTATCTGGGCGAGTTGTGGAGACTTATTTGACAGCGCAAGGGGAGGAGTTGTGGGGATGCGATCGCGTTACCGAAAAGCTCGAAGCCCCCAGTTAGGAAATATCTGTTACACTGCGCGGCTAACTTAGAAGCCGAGAAATTTAGTCATGGGTAAACAAACCACGGTTATAGCAAGAAGCAGCAACCGTGGTATTTCCAGTATTGAGTGATAAATGAGCGATCGCCGAGTTCCAACACCGTTGAACTACCCCGGCGTCCGCACAGTGGGGTAGTTCATTCGTGACAATTACCAATTCAACAATGCCGCTTCTTACTCACCCTCTGGCAATTGCTGCGGCTGCATTGGTGACAGTTGGGGCTGTACCGAGCTAGCAACTAACGGCGTGAATTTGCTAGTTTGCACGCAGGGAGCATTGTTCAGCTTGGTCTTAATTTCTGTGCTGAAGGACTCGAACAGTTCTACAAGAGCTTGGCGGTCAGTCAAGCAACCCTGGAGGGCGACGAGTTGCTCAAGAGTCCAGTTATAAAGCTGTGTATCTCCTTGATTGATCCGTAAATACAACTGAGTCTCGAACTGTCCTAAGCGAGCATAAAAGTTTTCTACCTCGCTCTTGATCGATTGCATATCGAGGAAGAATTGCTGTTTTTTAATATCAGTAAGGACTGTTGTTTTGATTGACTCAGTGAAGTTTTGGGTAATCTCATTTCTGACCAGGGATGACACATCACTGCGGAAGTTAAGAATTTTGTTATCAAGGTTGACATTAATGCGATTATCAATATCGCTAATGACGTTGTTGACGACTAGTTGTACATTGTTGTCCGTCGATTGGTTGACCACAAAATCAATGCGCTGATCTATGTCCATCTGGAGCTGTTGAACTACCAAGTTTTTGATATTCTGGGTTTGGTCAGCAATTTTGAGATTAACCACAGAATCAATGCGCTGGTCTATGTCCATCTGGAGCTGCTGAACCACCAGGTTGTTAATTTCTTGAGTTTGATTGGCAATTTTCAGATTGACTATAGAATCAATTCGTTGGTCAATGTCTGCTTGCATCTGCTGAACTACCAGGTTTTTGATATTCTGGGTTTGGTCAGCAATTTTGAGATTAACAACAGAATCAATACGCAGATCCATTTCATTTTTAATTTGCTGAACCTCTTGGTTTTGATTAGCAGTTTTGAGATCAACAACAGAATTAATGCGTTGGTCAACATTTGCTTGAATCTGCTGAACCACCAGGTTATTAATTTCTTGAGTTTGATTGGCAATTTTGAGGTTGACCACAGAATCGATGCGCTGGTCAATGTCAGTTTGTATTTGCCGAGTTACTAAGTTCTTAATTTCTTGGGTTTGATTGGCTATCTTGAGGTTGACTACAGAATCGATGCGCTGGTCAATGTCAGTTTGTATTTGCTGAACCACCAGATTCTTAATTTCCTGAGTTTGATTGGAGATTTGGAGGTTGACCTGCTCTTCAACCACCGTCCCGATTCTTGTGTCCATTAAGTCTTCTAGACGCTTGTCAAAGTAACCAGACCAAGCTTGGAAGTTTTGGTTAAAACTTACTTCCATCTGCTGTGTCAGCGCCTTCGTCATAAACTCGACCCGCGCCACCTGCATAGCTAGACTCTTAGCTTGAGTTTGGTAGCCCTTGAGTATCCAATTCTCAAGTTGATCCCAATAGGCTTCTTTCTTCGCGTCCTGATCGTACGTCACCGTCACCGAAGTCTCAATGTTGGCTGCCATTTGCTGCCACATCTGTTCCATCTGGGCTTCATCAAAACGGAAGGTGTAATCGTACCTTGTACCGAAGCTTCCGCCAGCACTGCCTGTACTCATTCCTGTACTAACACTTCCGCCAGCACTGCCTGTATTGATTCCTGTACTAACACTTTCGCCAGCACTGCCTGTACTAACGCTTTCGCTAGAACTGCCTGTACTCATTCCTGTACTAACGCTTTCGCTAGTACTTCCTGTACTGACGCTTTCGTTAGAACTGCCTGTGCTAAATGTTCCTGTACTGACGCTTTCGTTAGAACTGCCTGTGCTGATTCCTGTACTGATTCCTGTCTGATTCTGTCCTTGCTGTAGCGTATATCTGTTATCAAGTTCAGCCGCACTTATTGGCTCTATTGCCAGAATAATTTGCCCTTCATTATCTTCTTTGTAAGTATCGAAAAATAACCCAGACAATGTGGTTTTTTCTTTTACTTCTAAAACAATTTCGTCTTTCAGACCATTTAAAGAACACCAGCTTTCTTCCGCTTCAACGCCAGCTAATTTAGTGATGAACTTTCCGCCTTTAACCCAAATTAAAGCCCAAGGTTCTAATTTAAATTTTTGGCTTTCAGACCAGTAACTAGCATTGCCTTCACGAATTTTTATAGTGTAGTTGCCAGGATCTAGCTCAATGAGATTATTACCAGATTGCTTCAGACTTGATAAGTAGTTCTCATCTAATACATAACAATTTTTTTTGCTATCGACTGTTAAACTTCCAGGGTTGAAGTAAGGCTTGTTACTCGTAATCGAAACTTGAACTGAGCCACTATTTTCACTCTGATTAACATCAAAAAATAAGCCGCAAAGAACGGCTTTTTCTTTTACCTCTATTTTTAAAGTGTCATGATACCCATTCAATGTTGTCCAGGTTGCGCCAGTCTCAAAGCCAGTATTTTGGTTGACAAATGTACTACCATCAACTCCATAGAGCCAAAGTAAAACAAAAGGTTCTCCTTCTGTTTTAGCTTTAGCATACTTATAGATACCACTAGTAATTTTGATTTCGTAATTACCTTGGTCTAAAGTAAAAGAATCAGCAACATTTTGTTGCAGTTGGTTCATTTGACCGGGATCAATGACGTAGCAATGGTCTTTGGTATCGATGGTTAAAATACTCATGACTTTCTCCTTTGGAATATTGGTGAGAGGAACTACTTTTTGGCTTGACTGGCTAGTTGTTGTAGGGTCAGAAGTTGACTGTGGGATTGTTGTTTGAACGTTTTGAGTCGTTGCTTCCCTCACTGGTTCATAAAGACTAATCCCTGCCCAACGACTGCTGGGTTCAGTCATGCCAACTAAAGTTCCTTTGCCAGTATTAGTATCGATGCGGATTATCTGACCGTCTTTACCTAAGTTAAAAAACTTTCCAGTCACGCCGTATAGAATATTGCCAACAAATTCCATGCTGGCAAGTCCAGGAAAGCCTATATCGCCGATGATATTGACTTTGCCAGTATTAATGTTGCAGCTTGCAAGTAACTTTTTCTTGTTAGAACCAATTAAGGAAATATAAGCCTTGCCATCAGCGTCAAAGGCGACTTCGCCACAGTTATAGTTTTTCTTGGCTACTGTTACTACTGGCGTACCTTTACCTGTTTCGAGATTGATGGCAATAAGTTGTTTGGCAGTTGTAGCGTAAAGGGTGTTTTTGTGAAGATTATATGCCAAACCAGTAACAGTAAAGCCAATATTACCAATTACCGTGGCATTGCCAGTATTAATGTCAATTTTAATGAATTGATTTTTGTTACCTACTTGGTTAAGTCCATAAAGTTGCGAATCAACAAAGGCAATATCAGAAACTTCTGTCGCTATCTCGCCAATGAAGGTGGCTTTGCCTGTAGTTAAATCTAAAGTATGAAGCTTGCTTAATTGATTGGAGACGAAATCTTGAACGTAAACCACCCCAGTTTTGAGATTAGTAGTTTTAGGTGTGCGACTACCGCAAATGACTTTTTCTAATACTGCACTAAAACCACCAATTGCATCTTTATCTGTAAAGTATTGTCCCTCTGTTGAAGTTGCAACTCTGGCATATTCTTTTTTGACACTTTCTTGATGTTTGCTCTTGGAAGTGCCAAAATATGTATGAAGGGTAACTTTAGCTGTTTGAGCTTTCTGAATTGCTAAATTAGCCGCTTCAATATCTTTTTGTTCTGTTTTATCTCCACCAGCTTCAAGGGCTTCGTCTCCAAGATAGAAAATTGCCCGCGCGGCACTTTCTCGCCAATCAAAGTAATCTGAGATGTCTTCAATGGCGCGAGTTGCATCTTCTTGTGCTCCTGCTGAGGCTAGTTCTCCTCTTTTTCTACCTCGAAGTTTGGATTCAGAAACTTTACACTTCTGGGTTAGATAAGCTCTAATTGTTTGATCGAAGTTTGTCCCTTTCCAAGTACCTTCAATACCAAACCAAACTACCCTTAAAATCAGCCGGACAACTAGATTTTGCAGATGCGATCGCATCTTCAGCAGCTTGACTTAAAGCCTGTGCTTCATCTCTCATTGAAGGACTTGTATCGACAACAATAACTAAATCCACAGGATGTATATTATTGCTTTGTTTATTCATGTTTTTGCCCTGTTTCATTAAGATGAAATTAAATAACTTCATACCACAAGTAATCAGCGATTGCTCTTTATTCTATTTCACTATTCAAAGAATCCAAGTAATCTTTAACTTGCTGTGAGCGGCGAGAGCTTGTACTGTCCCAAAACCTTCAACTCCGTTTTGAAATAATAATAGATAATACCACATACGGAACGACATTGCGTACTAGGCAGAGTGCTAGTTTAGTCCTGAAAAATATTGCAATTTATTTGTATAAGCATTTAAGAATAACTAATCTATTGTTGTCAAGAGATTTTTATAGCTATCTATTGTTTTTAACAAATCTTAATATTTCAGCCGCTTTAAATTGAACTTGAGTTGGAATTGGAGTAGTTTTAATAGACTCTCACTTGAGAGAGTAGCTCAAAGCCATGTTTTCAATAGTTTAAGCTTTTTGCTGCCTGACACTTTTGTTATCTGCTTATAACCACAAAGATTTCTTATATTATTATTATTAAGAATAATTGGCAGATTTTTGTTGAAGTCTGTAACAAGTTAAACTAGGTGTCCTGAATATTTAGTAAAAATATCGGTTTAGTGGTTTACTTAGAAAACACTGACTCTACACTTTAACTAGATTCAGTCTGATTTATCATTATTTCATGACTGCCTCATTGGCTAATTGCTCACCTAGCCAATCAATCTCAGAATTTAGTGTATCTAAAGCTCTCTGCCAAGCGGTAGATGCATAATGATTGTCTAAAGGTGTAGCTTCAACTTCAAGAGTAGCTTGCCGCAACTGGCAAATTTTTAAGCGATGTTGTAGTAAAATTATTCGTTCATCAGGTTCTAAGTAACCAAAAAAGAAAAACTTGATTGTAAAGCGCGAGCGACTATTCACCCAGCTTTCATGGGGATGTTCTAGCATTTTTTCTCGCCAACGCGATCGCCCTTTGGCAGTAATGCAGTAAGTTTTGCGACTTTTGGCTTCTCTTGAGTCAGTCGTTAAGGTGGCAATTTCGCCCCGCTGCTCAAGTCGCTTTAATAAAGGATAGATTGCACCATAATTGACGCTGATGCAACAGCTCATAAATAGCTCTAACCGTTGCTTTAAAAGGTATCCGTGCAAAGGTTCATTCAAAAGTAGACCTAAAGTTGAAAGTTCCAGCATCACCTAAATTTATATCAGCCTGATATACTATTCATATATAACTTGTCTAATTTACCTAGCTTTTAGAAAAACTCTTAACTATTTAAAGTCGCTCAAATACTAGCTCAGGCAATCTTTGAAATGGCTGAAGTCGGTGTATCCCTCAAAAAGTACCTAAACCCAGTTGTACTATTATTATTCCTGATCAGTGCCTGTAGTAGCGGTGCGCCGCCGCCTGGTGCAAAAAGACCGCCAGAAGTTGCCGTAAAACTGCAAACTGTAGAACAAACGACGCTTTTAGACACTACCGAGGCTTTGGGCAACCTAGAAGCCGAAAATCGGGTAGACTTACGACCAGAAACCGAAGGTAGAGTTGACGAGATATTTATTTCATCAGGCAGTACTGTCTCAGCGGGTGTGCCAATTTTACAACTACGCCCAGAAAAAACTCAGGCAGAAGTAGGAGGTGCGGTTGCTAATGTGAATGCAGCGATCGCTTCTCGTAGTAATGCTGAAGCTCAAATTAAGGCAACAGAAGCACAACGAGTTAGTGATGCGGCGAATGTCAATTTACAAGAAGAGCAATTTAAACGAATTTCCGGCTTAGTAGCACAAGGCGCCTTGCCTAAGCAACAATTGGATCAGGTAAGACGCGATCGCGATGCTGCACGTGCAGCACTCAACGCCACTGACGAAAAAATTCGCGCAGCTCGTGCCACTTTAGATCAACAAAACGCCCAATTAAAACAAGCTCAGTCTACCGTAGCAAGCAGGCAAGAGGACTTAAGAGAGACAAGAGTTGTTGCCCCCATTGCCGGAGTGGTTGGAAATGTGGCAGTGAAAGTAGGAGACTATGTTAAAACGACTGACATTTTAACAAGTATTATTCAAAATCAAAACTTAGACTTAAGCATTAGAATTTCCACCGATAAAACTAACCAATTGCGCTTAGGACTTCCTGTTCAACTACTTAATCAAAATGGCGAAGAAGTTATTAGTACGGGTAGAGTTAGCTTTATTTCACCCCAAGTAAATCAAGACCAACAAATTCTCGCAAAAGCCAGTTTTCCTAACAGTGAAGGCAAGCTGAGAGATGGACAAAGGGTAAGGGCAAGAGTGGTTTGGCAGAAAAACCAAGGCGTTTCTGTTCCCGTAACTGCCGTGTCTCGCATTGCTGGGGAAAATTTTGTTTTTGTCGCTCAACCTGCAGCAGATTCAAAACTCGTTGCCAAACAAAAACTCGTGAAGTTAGGCGACATCCAAGGCAATAATTATCAAGTTATTTCAGGCTTAAAACCGGGAGAAAAAATCGTGGTTTCAGGGCTGCTCAATCTTAACGATGGCGTCCCAATTATCCCACAAACACAGCCGACAACTAGCCCTCAATCTAGCCCTAGCCCTTAACCCCAAATAGCTTATGTTCGCTGACTTTTTTATTAAGCGACCGGTTTTTGCGACAGTCACGGCATTTATTATTTTACTGGTGGGAGCGATCGCCATTCCCACCCTGCCAATTGCCCAATATCCCGACATCAGCCCTACCCAAATTAACGTCACCTCCAACTATTCCGGTGCAAGTGCCGAAGTTGTGGAAAATGCCGTTACAACCATCTTAGAGCGGCAAATCAACGGCGTTGAGGGCATGAAATACATGAACTCTAGTAGTAGTAACGATGGCACGAGTTCGATTACTGTTACTTTTGATTCATCACGCAACAAAGATATTGCCGCCGTCGATGTGCAGAACCGCGTCACAGTAGCTCAACCGCAGCTACCGCAAGCAGTGCAGCAAACCGGGGTGAGGGTTAGTAAGCAGTCTACGAGTATCTTATTGGCGATCGGTTTATTTTCGGCAAATAAAGAATATGACAACTTATTTTTAAGCAATTACGCCGACTTGTATCTAACCGACGCCCTGAAACGCTTAAACGGCGTTGGCGACGTGCGGATTTTTGGTGAACGTAGGTATTCGATGCGTTTATGGCTTGATCCAAACCGCCTTGCTAGTCGTGGTTTAACCTCCAAAGATGTCGTCAATGCCTTAAGGGAGCAAAACTTGCAAGTAGGTGCTGGCAGAATTGGGCAACAACCGGCACCGGATGGTCAAATGTATCAAATTGACTTACGGGCAGTTAGCCGACTAGCTGAGGCTTCGGAATTTGAAGATATCGTTTTAAAAACAGGTACAGATGGCAGTTTAATTAAGTTAAAAGATGTCGGTCGTGCTGAACTTGGGGCAGAAAATTACAGCTCATTTTTGCGTTTTCGGGGCAATGAAGCGGTTGGTTTAGGAATTTATCAACTGCCTGGTAGTAATGCTTTGCAAGTTGCCAATGCAGTCAAAGCAGAAATGGCACGATTGAAGTCTACATTTCCTCCAGGTTTAAGTTATCAGGTAGCTCTGGATACCACCTTATATGTGCAGCAATCGCTTCAGGAAGTGGTCAAAACACTAATAGAAGCAATTATTCTGGTTGTATTAGTAATTTTTGTCTTCTTACAAGACTGGCGCACAACTTTAATTCCCACAATTACAATTCCAATTTCTTTAATTGGCACGTTTGCTTTTATTAAGGCGTTTGGATTTTCTATTAATAGTTTGTCGCTGTTTGGTTTAACTTTGGCAACGGGTTTGGTGGTAGATGATGCGATTATTGTGGTGGAAAATATCACTCGCTTAATTCAAGAAAAAGGCATGAGTCCTCGCCAGGCAGCCTCGGAAGGGATGAAGGAGTTGTTTGGAGCAGTAATTGCAACTTCACTGGTATTAATGGCGGTGTTTGTGCCCGTGGCATTCTTTCCGGGAACAACGGGACAGTTATACAAACAATTTGCTTTAACAATTGCCTTTTCGGTTGTCATTTCTACGTTTAATGCTCTTACCTTGACACCAGCTTTATGTGCTTTATTATTACGTGATGATCAGCGTGCAACGGGCTGGTTAGGCTGGATTTTTGACCGCATTAATGGCGTAATTGATGGGGCAAGGAGAGGGTATAAGCGATCGCTTGATTTCCTAAGTCATTTTAAAGCTTTTGTAGTCGGCATATTTATTGTATTTTTGGGACTAACAGCTTGGTTATATTTAAGCGTTCCTCAAGCCTTTCTCCCTGAAGAAGACCAAGGTTATTTTATTACAATTGTCCAAGGACCTGAAGGAGTTTCGCTCAACTATACCAGTGATGTGATGAATCGGGTGGAACAGGAAATTCTTAAAAATCCTGATGTAGTTGGCACATTTGTGGTTGGGGGCTTTAGTTTTAGTGGAAATACTGCTAATAGTGGTTTGATTTTTACGACTCTTAAACCTTGGGATGAGCGACCTAAACCCGACCAATCAGCATCAGCAGTTATTAATAAATTACGAGGCAGTTTATCTAGTATTACCGAAGCCCGAATCTTACCGATTAGTCCGCCAGCAATTCAAGGTTTAGGTAGTTTTGGTGGCTTTCAATTTCAACTCCAAGACCGCAAAGGAAATGAAAGTTTAAATCCTTTGGTTCAAACTTTGGGACAGATATTAAAGCAAGCAAATCAAACACCTGGATTACAAGCAGTCTTTAGTACTTTTGCCGCGAATACACCTCAGTTATTAGTAGAAGTAGACCGCAATAAAGCTAAGGCTTTGCAAGTTTCTATTGATGATATTTTCGGTACTTTGCAGACCTTATTAGGTTCGCAATATGTCAATGATTTTAATCTGCAACAGCGAACTTATCGAGTCTATGTTCAAGCAGATAAAGATTTTCGTTCTAATCCCAAAGATATTGGTCAATTGTTCGTTCGTTCCCAACAAAATCAGATGATTCCTCTGAGTGGTTTGGTAAAAATTACACCGACAACTGGGGCTCAAACTATTAATCATTACAACCTATTTCGCTCAATTGAAATAACAGGTTCAGCGGCTCCCGGATCGAGTTCTGGACAGGCAATTAAGGCGATGGAAGGAGTAGCAAAAGCTGTTTTGCCAGCAGGTTTGGGTTATGAATGGTCGGGGACTTCTGCCGAAGAATTAGCCTCTGGTGGTCAAGCGCCGCTGATCTTTGGTTTGGGTCTAGTTTTTGTCTTTTTGGTATTGGCGGCTCAATATGAAAATTATGTTGATCCGTTAATTATTTTGTTGTCAGTACCTTTGGCAATTTTTGGCGCACTTGCTGCTCAATCTTTGCGGGGTTTAACTAATGATGTCTATTGTCAGATTGGTTTGGTAATGTTGATTGGTTTGGCAAGTAAAAATGCCATTTTAATTGTGGAATTTGCTAATCAACTTCGAGAACAAGGAATGTCAATTACCAAAGCAGCAGTTGAGGCATCACAAGAGCGTTTGCGACCAATTTTGATGACGAGTTTATCTTTTATTTTAGGAATTAGTCCGTTACTTAATCCCGAAGGTGCAGGGGCGGCAAGTCGGCGGAGTTTGGGTACGACGCTGGCAGGTGGGACGATTGTTTCTACTTTTTTGAGTCTGTTTATTGTACCTATTTTGTACATTGTAATTAGTATGATTTACGATCGCTTTAAGCCTGGTGGCAAGAATAAAAATACCACTATTGAGCCAAAAGCTGAGGTAAAAACCCCAACAGGAACCCGTTAAGGTTGATGCTGGTTAAAAAGTCCCTGTTGTGGGCTTTCGCCTAATTGCCCTTTAACCTCATCGCGCTTGCAACCAAGTATCTAAATTAGCAGCTTCTGAGAAATCCAAAAGCGCTTCACCCAAATCCTCTAACTCTTGGATTGATAAAGCTCGAATTTGCGCTTGCTGTTCTGGGTTCACTGTACCAATTCGGCGCGGTAGCAAGCGCATAATCATTGCTAATGCCTCTTGATGTTGTCCCTCTTCTCGTCCTTGTTCCCGTCCCTCTTCCCGTCCTTCATCCAGAATTTCTTGATAAATTACTGACTCACGCATAATATCTCTCCTAAATAGTTGGCGAATTAAATCTTTCTTGAACCGTAAACCTGCCAGCAACTGAGTACAGTTAGAAATAATCTGTTGCTGTTCTGGTTTCTCTATTTTACTAATCTCTTCTGCCGCTCGACTTAACAGTTGCGTTGAGTTTTCAGCAGCACACAAAACCGCTAAAGGTAGCAGTGCGGTATCTTGTAGAAATGGCTCCGGATCTTGCTCCCACATCTTCACCACTTGATAACGATGGCGTGTACCTTCAAGTTGAAACTCGCTCTCGATTTGGGCAGCCGCAGTCGAGTATTGCAGCATTACCAAATATTGAGTTACTGGCAGTCGATAGCTGCGGTGAAGTCGTACCCAATAATCCAACATTCTTAAAGATAATGGTGGATCAGTTTCTCCTTTAACTTGAAATTCAATTTGCATCATCCGTTGTTGCGCTAAAAGAGCCACAAAATCCGCACGAATTGGCTCAATAGTCAATTCTGTTTTCAAAACTTCTATAGTTTCAGGAGTGGTGCCAAATAACCAAGATACAAAACTAGCTGGGTAGGTTTCCGAAAGATATTTACAAGTATTATCAAAAGCCATAATAATTTGGGCGAGACTGCACACCTTTGACCCAATTATCTATGATAAATCCCCCTATTTCGACGTGATTGAAAAACATATAGCCTCCAAATCACGCATCAAAATTTATGCCTTCTTGGTGAGGGAAACGCGGACGCGATCTAGCACAATAATTAATACAGTTAGGTTGTCATTGAGAGGTTGTGCAGAAGTGATCAAAATCTTTAATCGGCGACAACTGCTAATTAAAAGCTGCGCCCTCTCCACAACACTGCTATTAAAAGCCTGTCAAAAAGCTCCTTCTGTTGCCAAAAATACCATTAATTCTGCTACTGGAGATAAGTCCTTGCCTCTACAATTTATCAATGTTCCCCCAACCAATAGTCAGGCACCAAAAGGCTTACTTGTCTGCTTACACGGCTTCGGTAGCAACGCCAAAGACTTAGCACCCTTTGCACCCGTTTTAAACCTTCCCAATTATCAAATACTGTTTCCTGATGCCCCCTACCCCCATCCCCGCGTGTCTGGAGGTCGGATGTGGTACAACTTGGATAATGCAGATTATCAAGGTTTAACAACCAGTCGGCAGCAACTCACAGATTGGTTGAAGTCTTTAGAAAATACTACAGGCGTCCCTTTATCCCGCACAATTTTAAGTGGATTTTCTCAAGGCGGCGCAATGACTTTAGATGTAGGATTAACTCTACCTTTGGCGGGTTTAATATCACTAAGCGGCTATTTACATTCCCAACCACAGACAACTTTTACAAAACTTCCACCAGTTTTAATTGTGCATGGTAGACAAGATCAAGTTGTTACATTGAGTGCCGCCCAACGTGCCAAAAATACTTTAACTAATTTGGGAGTTGCTGTAAAGTATCAAGAGTTTGATATGGGACATGAAATTAAACCCGAAGTTCTATCTTTAATGCGTAGCTTTATTTTAGATGTTATGAAATAAACATCATCAACTTAATGATTAGTCCACACAAACTGAGGTTATCCAGTCGTTAAATGTAGACAAGCCTCAATTAATTCTTCAATGCCATCAACAACTAAAATTGGTACATTTAATTGCTCAGAAATTTCTGTAACTGTTAAATCATCAAGAAACCGAGTATCACCTTGTTTTAGCATCAAAGAAGGTAAAAGAATTGCATCACCTAAATCTTTCCTCTGCAAATTATTCAACAAATCTTGTCCAGTCAACAAACCTGTAACCGTAATTTCTTGCCCCCAATAATCACTAGGCAGCGCCGCTAGTTTTACTTCTAATCCTGCCACATTATTTAACTGCTGTACAAGTGGTTCAAAGGCTTTTTCTACAGCATTTCCTACTACCCAAGTCAAACATCTTGCTGTTTCTAATTGTTTTGGCAGCATCTGAGAAGCCGTGTCTTGAAACTGCTTGATAAACTGACGAATTGAACCAACACCATTACCAATTTGTGGGTAATCTTCATAATGTGATTCTGATGGTAACTCAGCTTGGGCAATCAAAAACCATTCATCAGCTAGCCAAGCAAAAGTTGAACCTAATTGCTGGCGAAACTTCTCTTGAAGTGCTTGAACTTGACTAATTACTTCTAAAGCTTTTTCACGACTTACAGGTATTAATTCATCTTCAGTTGGACGAAATTTGGTTAAGCCAACAGGCACAACGGCAGCAGAGGCAACGGCTGGCACTTCTCCTGTATGAAACTTTGCCAAATCTTGTAAAGTTTGTTCTAAATGTATGCCGTCATTAATACCAGGACAAACAACAACTTGAGCATGAATTTGTAGCCGTCGCTTTTTAAACCATTTTAACTGATCTAAAATTAGTCCAGCACGCTCATTTTTCAGTAAGCGCCTGCGTAGATCCGCCTCTGTTGCATGAATGGAAACATACAGCGGAGACAGACGCATCTGCTCAATTCTATCCCATTCTTTTTGAGTTAGATTCGTTAAAGTTAAATAAGAACCATACAAAAAACTCAGACGATAATCATCATCTTTCAGGTACAAACTTTCTCGTTTACCAGGTGGTTGTTGGTCAATAAAACAAAATGGACAACGGTTATTACATTGAATCAAACCATCAAATAAAGCTGTTTCAAATTCCAGCCCTAAATCATCATCGTAGTCTTTCTCAATTTCTACTGAGTGGCTTCTACCTGCCCCGTCAAGGACTTCTAGTTCTAATACTTCATCGGCACACAAAAACTGATAATCAATCAAGTCGCGGGGGCGTGTGCCGTTGATTGCTACAATGGCATCCCCAGATTCAAAGCCAATTTCAGCGGCAATTGAATCGGGGATAACTTTAGTAATTAATGCCGGACGAATCGAGGTTTCACTCATAAAATCGAGCTGTTAAATGCACCAGCTAACAAAAATTAATCAGGCAGAAAATTGGTAGCAAAGCTGACTAATAAAAATACACCCATAATTAAACGATATCAAACAAAAATCCGGGTAGTTTGGTTTTATAAGTAGCGCAATCCAAAAATTGCCAAAAAGAGGGCAATACTTGCACTAACTAAGCTAACCATCGGTGTTACCCATCTATTTAAGTTTAGACCAGCTTTGAATAATCTGTGGAGTTCAATGACACCTACTAATAGTACGGCAGTAATCTGAGTGAGAAGGAGAATTTTGCCGCCTCTGTTTCCATTCCCAAAAACAATCCTGTGGTTAATGTGGAACCTGAACGAGAAACACCTGGAATTAGGGCACAAGCTTAAGCTAGTAGGATCTCAGAAAGTCGGAGGATTGTAAGCGATCGCATTATTCGTTACACTAAGTAAATTGCACTTACCTTTCAGTCTTACTAGAATTTACCCGTTATTTTCTCTTCTTTGTGCCCCTATCTTAAATATTTGGTAAAATCTTGGCATAAATTGCACCCAAAATAACTGCACCAAATAATAAGCGATACCAAATAAATACCCACATACTTTGAGTTTTCAAGAAGTTTAGTAGCCAAGCAATCGATAAGTAAGAAAAGATGGCGGCTGAAATTGTTCCTATTATCAAAGAGACAATTCCAGCATCGCCGGCCCCTTGTTGTAAAACATCTTTTAATTCCACCAAACCTGCTAAAGTAATCGCCGGAATGCCAAGTAAAAAGGAAAAACGGGCAGCGGTTGCTCTTTCTAAACCCATAAATAAGCCAGCCGTCAAAGTAGATCCAGAGCGCGAAACGCCTGGCACTAATGCCATTGCCTGAGCAAGCCCCATCAAAATACCATCTTTAACTTCTAATTGCTCGAAGTCGCGCTTACGCTGACCAACTTTTTCTGCAATTCCTAATAAAACTGACATGAATATTGAGGCAATAGCGATCGCTGTCAAGCTTCTTAAGGGTGATTTATCGAAGTCAGGAATTAACACCTTAATCAATAGCCCAAAAAAAACAATCGGTATGGTACCTAAACTAATCCCCAATGCCATGCGAAACTCTTTTGATTGATAATCAGAGATGCGTATCGCTTTCAACGCCCCTAGGGTAATTTGTACCAAATCTCCCCAAAAATACCACAGCACAGCAGCAATGCTACCCAACTGAATGATTGCCGTATAAGCAACTCCCGGATCTCCCCAGCCTAATGCTATTGGTACAAATTTTAGGTGGGCAGTGCTACTAATTGGCAGAAACTCAGTTAACCCCTGTACCATTCCTAAGACGATCGCCTGTATGATACTTATCTGTGTAGTCTTGTTGGCAACACTAGTTGCTGCCGAAGCCGTTAATTCTGGTGACAAAGTAGTACTAAGTGCTTGCAATGGGTAGACAAGAGCAGAAAGTAAGACTCCTACGCCAAAGAATTTCAATAATCGATGTTGCGTTCTACTCATGCCTTTTCTAATTTTTCTCTAAGCTTGATCACTTCAGAACCAGATTTAACTAGTCTGGCTCAAGTATTACTGACTCTTCTGCCAAGCGGCAAGTCACTTGTTGAAATGCTCATTCTTGAACATTTTTTGCTCAAAAAAAAAATTACAGATGAGGCGAAACCCTACTGTCTGTAGCTAATCTGAAAATTCAGTTGAACGAAGCCGCTGAAGCGGACTAGATAGGACTAGCCAATTAGAGATAACTAAAATATGATTAAAAATATCCCCCCGGTGGGGATAAATTATGTGATATCTTTAGATACATAAAGATAAGTAAAGAAAATTAAAGCCATTTTGTTGAACAATACTTGGTTCTCACTATCAGCCGTTGACTACTCAGACCCCTCTGAACAGCAATTTGTCAAAGCATCACAAGTTGGTAACATCTACTGGTTAGTGCTGGCGGCTGCCTGTTTTCTGGTTTCTGTACCAGTGTTTGTACAAGCGCCCTTAGTACGGCAACTGCCGTTATTAAGCTTGGTGATGACGTTGGGCTGGGTATGGCTAGGCTTAATGCTCTTAAAACGCGAGTCAACCCAAGTCTGGGGTGATTTACTTTTGGGGTTTAGCTGGAGTTGGTTGGCGGGGTCAATTTATTGGGGTTGGCTGCGTTGGGAACCGTTAATTCACCTACCAGTAGAAGCAATTGGCTTGCCGTTTGCGCTGTGGGGTTTGTCTAGAGGTTGGGGAAAAGTCGGAAATTTATTTTATTTAGGTTCTTTATTTGGTACGGTATTAACAGATGTATATTTTTATGTTGTAGATTTAATTCCTCACTGGCGTCAGGTAATGCGAGTTGATCCCGAATTAGCAAGACCGATTTTTCAAAATGCCCTCGCTCAAGTCCAGACACCTTGGGGAATTAGCTGGGTAATTGCCTTGATGGGAACACTTCTCATCGTTGGTTTGTGGGGATTAGGTAAAAAGCAATTAGGTTGGTGGGCATTTAGTGGTGCAGTCTTGAGTACAATCTTGGTAGATAGTTTGTTTTGGGTAGCCGCAACTTTTGCTTAAATACAAATGAGTGGTAAAGTGAACAATTGTTTACTTTAAACCAAGTTGACAAATATCTTTCCGGAATCACTCTTAAGGCTCAAGAATGCATCTACTAGAGCAACGATTCTTTTAAACCCATTTTTGCATCTGTGCCTGTGGTGACTCTGCGATCCACCCCCTATTTACTTCTGCCGACCGACACCGGTAACCGTTATCTGCCACTGGTAGGTAGCAACTGCTGGACTGTGGGTCGTAGCGATGACAACAACTTTGTGCTTTCGGATCGCTGGATTTCTCGGAACCATGCCATGTTGCAGTGTACCGAAACAAGCGATTTTTACTTGATTGATTTAGGCAGCCGTAATGGTTCTTTTGTCAATGGGCGTCGGGTCAGTATTCCTGTAACCTTAAGAAATGGCGATCGCTTAACCTTCGGTCAAACAGATTTAGAGTTTCATTGTCCATCTACCACACGCGAGGAAGAGTTATCTCAGGGTAAAGATAAAGAAACCCTGACATCTACCTTACACGTGCGTCGTCTGATGTCGGTAATGGTAGTAGACATCCGTGACTTCACCGTTTTAACTCGTCAGTTGGACGAAAAAATCCTTTCGGCAGTAATTGGTACTTGGTTTCGTCAGTCAGGTGAAATCATCCGAAAATCTGGCAGTTGGGTAGATAAATATATTGGCGATGCCGTTATGGCAATTTGGTTTCACGGTTCCCAAGGCGTCAGTCAAGAAGAGTCGATGGAAATCTTGCAAGCTGTGAGTAACCTGCATAAAATGACATCAGCTTTGAGTAAGCAGTTTCCTTTGCCTTTTCCTTTAAGAATTGGCACGGGACTGAATACAGGTTATGCGATGGTGGGTAACACAGGTAGTGGCGATCGCCCTGATTATACAGCGATCGGTGATACGGTAAATGCTGCCTTTCGTCTGGAATCTTCTACCAAGCAAATTGGTTTAGATATTGCTTTGGGGGAAGACACCTATCGCTATATTGCCAATGCTGGAAGTGATTCTCTTGGTTTTCAGCAGCATACGGTTCATCTGAAGGGTTATGAGTCTCCGACAGTCACTTATGCTGGAACTTATGCCGATTTAGCTAATTTTTTAGAAGTTTGTGATCCTTGCCAAGAAAGTTTTGAATGCTAGTTTTGGCGTTGCTGATCGTAAATATGAAAATACAGCAGACGATATCCCCGACTTCTTAATTAAAATCTTGATGCTATGGCTCAATTTAATGGCAGAAGTCGGGGATGTGCAACAATTATATCTTGATTCAGCAACGCCCTAATTTTAGAAGTTAATTGGCGCTGAATTGAACTTGGAAAACTTCGGCAAAGACGGCGGCAAGATCTAAGCGAACTTGCTCTATGGTAAGATTTGGCAAAAATTGAGCAAGACTACCGACCGATTTATCAGCGATGCCGCAGGGTACGATGTGTTCAAAGCCTTCTAAGTTGGGGCAAACGTTTAGGGCAAAGCCATGCATGGTGATCCAGCGTGAGACTTTGATGCCGATAGCAGCGACTTTGCGCCCTTCTAGCCAGACGCCTGTCATGCCAGGAATGCGATCGCCTTTTAATCCATATACTGCCAAAAGTTGGATCAATACTTCTTCGAGTTGCCTGAGATACCAATGTAAGTCTTGTTGGTAGTAGCGTAAATTGAGAATTGGGTAACCAACTAGCTGCCCTGGGCAGTGATATGTCACTTCACCGCCACGCTCCACACGATGAAGCTCATAGTTTACTTGATTTGGGTCAAATTTGAGAAACTCCAGGCTTGCTCCCTGCCCTAGAGTGTAGACGGGGGGATGCTCTAGCAGGAGGAGAACATCTGGCAGACTGCCGTTATTTAGTCTTTGAGTAACTAACTGCTGCTGCTGCTGCCAAGCGACAGCATAAGGGACTAGTTTTTGATTATTTAGCAGGCATTGACGCGGCACTTTTTGTGTCTCCTGATCACCAATATGATCAATTTTTGCTCAGGTAATGTTTTCTTAACTTAACCATAAATTAAAAATATCGCATAAATAACTATTGACAAATAAACCATAACTAATAACGAATAAATAGCAATTAATTAATGTCAAAAATTGCAAAGTAATCTGAAAAGAAACCCAAGGGAGATGTTTGCTAGGCTACAAAGTCCTACAATAGGAATATCCTCCAAGAGCAGCGATTTTAGAATAGGTGCTCTTCGCGACTCAACACAGTACAAGATGGAGTGGTCAGGTATGAAGTTAGTGATCCACGGCAAAAACATTGAAATCACTGATGCGATCCGTGAATATGTGCATCAAAAAATTGAAAAGGCAGTTAGCCACTTTCAGAATATGACGACAGAGGTAGATGTGCATTTAGCAGTGGCTCGTAATCCTCGGATAAATTCTAAGCAAACTGCTGAAGTCACGATTTATGCGAACGGGACAGTGATTCGTGCCCAAGAAGGTAGTGAAGATTTGTATGCAAGTATTGATTTAGTTGCTGATAAGATTTCCCGACAATTACGCAAGTATAAAGAACGAAAACAACATAAAAAGACTCACGATCAACCGAGGATGGGGGTTGTGGTTGAGGATGCGCCAGTTGAGGACTTGATTGGCGATCGCACTCCTGAGTTACCTAGCGAGGTGTTGCGGATGAAATATTTCGCGATGCCTGCAATGTCGATTGATGAAGCTTTGGAACAGTTGCAGTTAGTTGATCACGACTTTTATATGTTCCGTAATGCCAAAACTAATGAGATTAATGTGATTTATGAGCGTAAGAATCACGGTGGTTATGGTGTGATTCAGCCACGGAATGGTAATGGTCATACTCATAATAAAAATGGCAAGACTGCTCAGAATGTTGAGTATGTGGAAAAGTAGAAAGCGGTGCTTTTTATCTTTGGTAGGTAGATAGTATTGATTTGAAAATTTAGTTTTTGTAGGGGTGCGATGATTTCGTGTCCCTACTGTTTGTGTTTTGGTTTGGGGGGGCTGTTGCATCTGCAAAGAGTACATAACGAGAAAGTAGAGACTTTTTGTAGGAAAATTAAGCAGTTTTTTTAAACTACCGGACTTTCCGTTGCTTTCGTGATGTAGCGTAGAAGCAATTCAAATTCTGTTCGTATTTCTATGAGTTGTTTCACCGAAGTATTTGAAGAAGCGAGCTGCAAATAGCAATAGCGCTTGACTGTTACACTTGCTCAATTCTGATTATTGTCTCAAATTTACACCACGATATAACTCCTCAATCGCTACTTTCAAATCAATACTTGTTAGATTTATCTGCTCACCTTTTTGATAAATTTCTGTTTCCCAACGCTCCGTATTGGCTTCTTTTACCCGACGGCGACACTCCACCAGCATCTGATCTTGTGCGATTAAAACATACTCTTCCAATGATTCAATCTGTTGATAATCTTCAAACTTCTTACCTTGATCAAAATCTTTTGTCGAAGGGGAAAGGACTTCGGCAATTAATTTAGGATAGCGCTTTACATAGCGGTCTTCGCTATCACGCGGATCGCAGGTAACAAAGGCATCTGGATAGTAGAAAAACTCATCTTTGTAATTGACTTTGACATCACCTGAAAAAAACTGACAGTTCCCATCACGTAAATGAAGATTAATCACTGTCAATAAATTAATACTTAGACGGCTATGGTCATCGCTGCCACCTGCCATCGCGTAGACTAAACCACGTTGATATTCATGCCGGATGATACTTTGACGTTCTAGATAAAGATATTCTTGAGAGGTAAACCCAGTGGGGATGCTAACCATATTATGAGAGGTAAAATCGATACTTTAATTGTAGTTAATCAGGAGTGTATGACTTAAGAAAAAAATAGTTTCTCTGAAAAATTGCCAGTATTTCACTAATATTTTAATTAGTTCACTATCCCATTATGTTATTTACAAAACAGCAGTTTCTGTGGTTTTCCTGATGTAACGAAGAATCGCTTCAAATTCTTGGCGAATTTCTATAAGTTGTTTTACAGAAGTATTTGAAGAAGAAATAGCATTTTCTTCCTGCTGCCGAGCTGTTAAAATTTGCTTTTCAATTTATTCATATTATCTAATATAAATTTAACCTATTTACCTCATACCGAAATTAAGTAATCAGTGCTAACTAATTTCGCAATTTAAACATATTGCGCTTATTGTCAAGCAAAATCAGCAAAATTGCTGATGTTTTAGATTTAGTTTATGTGGTATATGTACTATAATCTACCTATAGATAGATGAATTACGACACCCCCCCCCGAAGATTCTTTAGTTCCTCTAGAGCCAATAACTACTAAGTTAGCTAGAATTACACCCAAAAACCCACCTACACTTATCGAACAGTGGGTAGTCTGGGAACTAAAAGTTTGTTTAGACACAAATGGCATCGAGCTTGATACAGGAGACTTGCACGATCTTCTGAAAGCAGAATTGAAGGCGCAAGATGTTCCAGTAGATATATTTTTTGCCAATGATGCACGCTGGGTTATAGAAGGTGCCAGAGGAAGAGCCAAAGTAGATAATGACCGTCGTCCTAGGTTGGTCGCTACACTCAGAAATTCCCCTTACACGGATATGCAGTTTATTGCTGGCATTGATTACTTTGGTAGTTCAAGTTGGGCAGATGTACAAATGATGCTAATTGTACAGCCTGAAGAAATTAAATTGTTACCTAAACCTACTGCTCCAAGAGAATCTGATACTAGCCCGATACTTCCCGACGGAGCCTTATGGCTTTTGGTATTGATAGCTGGGGGTTTGATGTTTACAGGTAATGGTGCTTTACAATTGCTAGGTTGTATTGGTGTTGGCGGTGTAATTTACCTGACCATTAAATCAAATCGGGATGTTACAGAATCTAAAAAAGATTATGCGTTGCAGCTTTCTTTATATCAGCAACGTCTTGACGAATGGGAAACAGAAAAAGAACAGCTTGCTCTAGAACGAGAAGAATTAATTAAAAATCGCTTATCTAGAAGTTTTAAAACAGATGATTTGCGAGTTTTCCATACTGTTATGACTCGTTCAATTGCTCGGATTATATCTGATAAATTTCTTAAACAAGGAGCCGCAATAAAAGAGTCGATTGAGAATAATGATGTACAGAATGCTGTTTCTAATACTAAAAACATTTTTGATGAATTTTAAAAGGTGTTGAGCTAATGACAAATTCATCTGAAGTTAAATACTGGCGTGGGTCAGCGCTAGGTAAGGCTCAGTCTCAGGAGTTTGATACTTATAAATACATTGATATTAATGTATTTAAACTTAAGGTTGTTCCTAATTTTGGTTCGGGACAATTCAATTCAATGGAACATTTAGACCTAAATAGAAGAATCACTTTTGTTGCCAAGCTGCAAAAAGACTTACTTAAGAATTTGGCTTTCTTTGGTTCTACACAATTTGATGATTCAAGCGGTAATGTTTCTTGTGGGTATAGTCTCAGAATAATTTACAAGCCATCCTTTCAAAAATCTAGAGTTAATACAGAAATATATTTGTTAGCACGGGTGGCAAGTAACAGCAGCCAACAATTAACCGTTGTTAAAAACAAGCAAGCAGAATTTATTAAAAGTAGCTTGCGAACACAACCATACCAATTTGAGTTTGATGCTCAAGATCAATTTGATTGGCAACCAGCAGAGCTGAATTCTCATCAGCAACCGTATTGTTATGAAATCATTAAATCAGAAGAAGTCTACCAATGGCTTAAGGAAGATAAAAAGTATTTTTACTCTCCCGGAGCTTTTCAAGTCAATGAACAAAACAACATGGTTGCTTTGTTCGAGCAATTACAAGGATATAAAGAAAATGTATGTATCGATATAACACTTGTTCCGACGACAGTTGAAGGCTACGAGAAAAACACAATCTCTCGATATATAGAAGCGCTTGCATTAACAGAAAGAGGTGATCTGGAAGAAAAGATTGCTCCTGACAGCAATGCACGAAAAGCTAAGTCAGTGTATGAAGACATCAAGAAAAAGTATTACTCTGGAATAGTTTTTCTGTATAGCTTCCGAGTCTTTTCCCCTTGTAAGGATACCTGTCAAAGTGTGGCTAACCACCTAGCAGCTTGCTGTACTACGGATACCGTTATCCCACGGATAATACAAGTAACTGATAGGAAATATGCCGTACAAACTGCTTTGCAAGTCAATGTTAACGAGCAAGTTTGTGTACAAGATATATGGGACGTAACAGGAAATAGACTAGATGGTTTTCAAGGCGGTCCGCAAACAATGCGGAGACTCCATCGCTTAATAAATTTAGATGAAGCCGCCGCATTCTTTCGCTTACCGATCCCGATTAATCAGCATTGTGCAGGTGTTGAATATGAAGGGAGTAATAATATAAATTCTGAAGAATCTGTGGATAAATTGCCATCAACATTACACATAGAGGATATTATCAATCAATATGGAAATTTAATTACGGAAGATACATATATTGTTGGTATTGACCAAGATGGCAATCCTTGTGTTTCCGATTTTTCTAAAATTCCCCATCGGATTGTTGCTGGAACTACTGGAACGGGTAAAACTAACTTTCTCAGTTCAATGATTTATCAGTTTTTGTATGCCAGCTTCAAAGCCAAAGCAGAAAGAGAAATTTACATTGCTGACTTTAAAGCAGGTTTTGACTATCACCGGATTGCACGAAAATATGAAGCTGTTAAACTAGTAACAAAAGCTGAAGACTTGGTAACTTTACTAGCAAAAGTATGGAGTGAGTATGAACGTAGATTAGAAAGAATGATTGACGAAGATGTAGAAAGTTTGCAGGAATTAAGAGAAAAGTGTAATAGTCAAGATCATCGAATAATTTTGGTAATTGACGAGGCGGCATCTATTTTAACTGCTGACAGAAAAAGCCGAGAGGAAATTTCTAAATATCTGCAAGAGTTAGCAGCTAAAGGTCGTGTGGCTGATATTAATATTTTCTACTGTAGCCAAAGACCAACTCTTGAAGTAATACCCAGATTAATATCAGACAATATGGATGAACGTGTGATTTTTAGAGTTTTTACGGCTGCAAGTCAGCAATTACTTAATGATGATGTAGCTGCTGAATTACCAGTAGAACCAAAAGGTAGGGCTATATACAGAGGATTAGATCCACAACTCAAACTTATTGCTACACCTTATGTCCCTAAAAGTGTTTGGAATAGTCCGTTAGGTTAGGGAATAATCTATTTAGAATACTTTGGAGTTTTATTATGGCATTAATCGATCAGATTGAAGAGTTTCAAGCAACGATGGATAAAGTATTGGAGTTGATTGAAGAAACTAAAGCCTTAGCTGGACAAATACCAGATATGTCTATTGGTGAAGCGCCAGCAAAGATGCAAGTAATTTTTGATTTATGTGCTGATGGAGTTAAAAGCTTGCAAGACGCAATAGGAGAAGCTGAAGATATTCAAAGGACTTTAGGAGGCTAATGAGTATTCAAAAAGAATGTGAAGTACTTCAGTCAGGTTTAAGCAAAGCTATGAACTTACTGACTGAAGCAAGAACCAATACAAATCGTTTATCAAGCTGTAGCGTTTCTGAAATGGAGGAAGAAATTTCTGATATTTTGGACATTTGCCATGAAGGAATGAGTAGTCTTCAAGCAAGTATGGAGCAGATTCAATTAATTCAATCGATGATGGGTAATGGATTGCAAAGTTCCTCAGATAACAGTTCTAGAGGAGATAAGCTGGTTGAAGCAAAAGATCAGTTTGCTGATAGTTTAGACTACAAAGTCAAGCGTAACTGCCTGGAAGACAAAGACGGCTATGCTTCTGCTAGTCTTGAAGTTGTAGGCAAAAATAATGAGGATATGGGTTACATAAATATAAGAAAAGACGACGATGGAAGAATTAGAATTGAAGACATAATGTTACCTGAAAAGTATCAGCGAAAGGGTATTGGAACTAAGCTGTTTAAAGCAGCGGAGAAATTAGTTTCAGATGGAACTGTTCTTTACTTAGGCTCTAATGATGAACCTAAATTTTGGAAAAAAATGGGATTTAAGCCCCAAAAGTATGCTGACGGAAGAATTGAGTATTTAAAGACAGTTTCTCATCAAAAGTAACTATAAATAAAAAAGTTCCTTACATATGTATTGGAATTTAAAAGTATTATTTCGTAAAAGTCAAATACTAATTAAAGGTAAATACGAATGAACGACGAACAGGAAAAAGCTAAACTCTGGAACAATTACAAAATTCTGTTGGGCATAATGTTAGGAGGAACTGTATTAGTTTTAGGAGGTCAGCAAGTCTGGAGTACAATTCAACAGAATTCGGCAAATACTATCAATAATAAATCATCATCTACAACCACAACTTCTACACCTAATTCGTCTCTTCAACAAACGCAGCCGTCAACTTCAAATAGCTTTACTAAACAAGATGCAGTTAATCTGATTAACAGATATCTACAAGCCAAGGATAAGATTTTTGCTCCTCCCTTTGATCGGCAGCTTGTTGCTAACTTTACGACAGGGAAGCTTTATTATGATATCACCAAGCCAGAAAGCTCAGTTGATTGGCTACAAAAGAACAATGCTTACTATAAATATGGAATCCGTAAAGCTGAACCTATTGAATACTTTTCTACTACTGGCAACTTAGCACAAATTGATGTATTGGTTACAGAAGAAGTATCTTACTATCAAAATGGCAAAATTGAACTAGATAAAACTAACTCTGATAAATATAGGTATACATTACAACAAGAAAAGGGAACTTGGAAGATAGCCGACTATACAAAAGATAACTGACTATCTTTCCTTACAGAATGAGAGCCATTAAACCCATGATTCAAACAACAAAAAAACTAACTCTCCAAGAATTTCTAGCACTACCAGAAACAGACATTAACTATGAATTAATCGAAGGTAAAGCCGTACCAAAAGTATCACCCAAAGGATTTCATTCTGCAGTTCAAGCCGCCTTACTAATACTTATTCAATTATGGTGTAAAGGCAAAGGTCGCATCTACCCAGAATGGGCAATAATTCTCAAACGTAACGGTGAAGATTGGACACCCGTACCCGATTTAACCTATGTTTCTTACAATCGATTAAGTGCAGATTGGATGTTAGATGAACCTTGTCCAGTTCCGCCTGAATTAGTAATAGAAATCATCTCACCGGGGCAAAGTTTTGGCGATTTAGCTGAAAAAGCAACAGATTATCTGCAAGCAGGCGTATCGCGAGTTTGGGTTGTTGATTCCCATGCCAGAAGCATTACGGTATTTTATCCAGATGCGCCACCCCAGACTTATAAAGGTACAGTAGTCATGATAGATGAGCTTTTACCAGAACTTCAACTTACCCCTCAACAAGTGTTTCAGCAAGCTGGATTACCAGGTTAAAAAATTTCTCATACTTATTTTAAATGGAATTTGAGTGGAACCAAAATAAAGCAGAGCTAAACTTTGAGAAACATGACATTTCTTTTCAGGAAGCCGCAACCGTTTTTAATGATCCACTATCTTTTACATTCCCTGATCCTGACCATTCCCTCAGAGAAAGTCGCTACGTTATTATTGGTATATCTAGGTTAGGACAACTCTTAGTTGTTGCACATACTGAGCGAGGAGAAAAAATCCGAATTATCAGCGCCAGAAAAGCTACTAAACAAGAAAAGAGGTTTTATGAAGAAGGAAGTTGAGAACGAAATGGAAGACGAATTACGTCCTGAGTATAACTTCGCTCAAATGGAAGGGGGAGTTAGAGGAAAGTATGTTGAGCGATATCGTACAGGAACAAATTTAGTACTTTTAGATCCTGATGTTGCCCAAGCTTTTCCTAATGCTCAAGCAGTTAATGATGCGTTAAGATTATTAATTCAGATTGCCCAGCGACAACAACTTAACACTGTAGAGCAGCCGAAGGAATAGAAACATACTGGCAAAATATCTCTACAACCCCACCCCTAAAATCTCCATAGCCGCCCGATCGCATACTCCCACTTCCCCCAACAAACTCCGCATCTCCTGATAATCTCTCAAAGTTTGTTCACGCCTTTCAGGATTAAGTAAAAGCTCCATAGATTCGGTCACAATATTTTGTGCCGTCGCCTTTTCTTGCAACAACTCCGGCACAATCTCTCGCATCACAACTAAATTCGGCGGTGACATAAAAGAAATGGAAAACTTTAAAAGTTGACCAACTCCATAAGTAAACTTACTAACTTTATATAAAACTACTTGAGGCACATTTAAAAGTGCTAATTCCAAATTCACAGTCCCCGATTTAGTAATAGCTAAATCCGCCGCTGCTAGCACTTCTTGAGTTTGACCCGCAATTAATTTAGCATTCAGTCCATACTTTTGAATTGCTGCTTCAATTGCCGGACGATAAACTTCCAAAGCCAGCGGAATCCAAAATAAAGGCTTTTGCTGATTATCTAATAACTTCGATTGAATTTGTTGCGCCGCCTCAAAGACAATTGGCATCAAATACTTCAATTCCTGACGCCGAGAAGCAGGCACAAGAGCGATCGCCTTTTCCTCTGGTGCAATTCCCAACCTCCTCCTCGCTTCCTCCCGACTCGGACTAAGCTGCATCCGATCCACCAAAGGATGCCCCACCCAACTTACAGACGCCCCTTTCTTCTCAAAATAACGCGCCTCTCCTGGAAAAACCGCCAACAACTTATCCGTCATCCCCACAATTGTCATCGTATCGCGGGGCACAAGCGCACTAGCCGACCAAACCCAGTCCTGGGGAGCAATATAATAAACCACAGGCACTTCGGGCAGTTGACGCTGCATAAAGCTGCCAATGCTCAAATTTGGTCCCATATAATCAATCAACACCATCACATCCGGTGGATTTTGTTGCAGATACTGTTTAGCACGACGCTGGATTTTTAGCGTAGGCACAACAAAAGGCAAAGATTCAATCAATCCCATCGAACCGATCGCCGTCGTATCATCAATCAGCCTCGCCCCCGCTTTTTCCATCCGGGAACCACCCAAAGCCACAATTGATAATTCCACCCCAGTCGCATCTGCCTGACGTTTTAAAGCCTCAATTAGCAGTGCCCCTTGCAAATCGCCGGAAACTTCTCCGGTGCTGATAAAGATCGTTTTTTTAGTCATTAGTTATTAATTATTTGGCACAGATCCCCGACTTCTTGCTTGAGATTTATCCAATTATCTGAAAGCTTCATTTCAGAAGTTGGGGATCTTATCTAGTTCAATAACTCAATCATCACCTTTCAAACGACGACCAGGAATTAAACCCCGGCGTTTTTCCATTTGCGACAACTGCAAAAAGTGGCGCAAGTGTCCCAAGTGTTCGTTATCTGGCAATAAATCTAAATGTTCTAAAGCTTCCTTTAAGGTATATCCAG
Organism: Coleofasciculaceae cyanobacterium; assembly: GCA_049671305.1. Classification (GTDB taxonomy): domain Bacteria; phylum Cyanobacteriota; class Cyanobacteriia; order Cyanobacteriales; family Coleofasciculaceae; genus CADCTM01. The sequence continues at coordinate 58,145 of JBATUR010000032.1, read as the reverse complement.
AGCGGTAAATGGTGCGGAAAGCCTTCTTGAGGAGTCCTAATTGAGTTGGAGTCATGCCAGAGCGTTTGAGCCCGACTAAATTAAGCGATCGCACTCGTGAAGGATTACCTTCCACCAAAGTATAAGGCGGCACATCTCGATCAATACGACTCATGCCCCCCACCATCGCCAAACGCCCGATATGCACAAATTGATGAATCGCCACACCGCCACCAATTACCGCCCTAGACTCAATATGAACATGACCCGCCATTGCCAAATTATTAGCAATTACCACCGAGTTGCCAATCACACAATCATGTGCAACATGAACATAAGCCATTAGCAGATTACCATTACCAATAATTGTGGCATCACCCACACCTGTCGCACGATTAATCGTGACATACTCACGAATGCGGTTATCATCGCCAATTCTCACCCAAGTAGGGGCACCATCATATTTAAGATCTTGGGGTTCTGAGCCAATTACCGCCCCGCTAAAGATTTGATTCCTCGCTCCAATCTCCGTGCATCCTTCTAAGACGACATGAGCGCCAATGGTGGTATCTGGACCAACCATCACCATATCTCCAATCACCGCATAAGCGCCTATTTTTACCGACGGGTGGAGTTGAGCACCTGGGTGGATTACAGCAGTAGGATGAATTAATGTTGCCATATAGTATGGGTGAGATTTAAATTAAGGGTGGGGTTATCGGCTGTCGGTGATTAAGACAACAAACAACCGCATTCCTCAACGGAGATTTTAATCGATCAGAGAAAACATCAGTTCGCCTTCGGCAACTCGCTGACCATCAACGACGGCACGAGCTTGCATCTTTCCAAAACGACGACGCTTGATTGATAACAGTTCCGTGGTCATAATTAGCTGATCTCCCGGAACAACGGGACGACGAAAGCGCACTTTGTCAATACCTGCAAAGACAAATAAACTACCGTACAAATCTGGCAGTTGAGTTAAGACAACACCGCCAACTTGTGCCATTGCTTCCACAATTAAGACTCCAGGCATCAGGGGGCGCCCTGGAAAATGTCCTTGAAAATGGGGTTCATTGAAGGTGACATTTTTGATGCCGACAGCTTTTTTGCCAGGGACGTATTCAATAATGCGATCGACTAAAGCAAATGGATAGCGGTGAGGTAAGATTTTTTGGATCTCTTCCAGGGTAAAAGATTGTGGAGGAGAGGGATCTTCATTTGGCACAGGGGCAGCTTCGGTTACTTGCAGGTGGGTATTAACTTCGTCGGTCAGTATAGACATAACAATATTGAGTTGAAGAGCAAAGGGCACAAAGCAAAGTTTACGACTTTTCAGACTGGCAAAGGCAGAAAATTTCTGCCTTAACTTACTCCAAAATCATTGCCAGTTTTTTTGCCAATTGGATATGCAAATTATGACTGGCTTTGTAGGACAAAAAGTGAGCGATCGGAAAATTGCCTAATAAACTTAAATCCCCTACTAAATCTAGAAGTTTATGACGTACTGGTTCATTAGGAAACCGTAAAGGACCATTAAGCCATCCTTGTTCGCCACAAACCAAGGCATTTTCCAAACTGCCCCCTTTTATTAAACCGCGATTTTGTAACTGTTCGATTTGGTGAGCCAAACCAAATGTACGTGCAGGTGCGATCGCTTCTCCAAAATCCTCAGCAGGTGTCCAACTATGCCATTGATTACCTATTGCCTGCATTTCAAAGTCGATACCATAAGTAAAGCGCAGCGTCGGTGCGGGCATAGCACAGGCAAAAGCATCGCCGTCATATACCGAAACCGCTTCTTGTAATACAACGGCGGCAGACTCCGGTTTCTCTACAACTCCTGCCTCGTGAATTGCCTCCAGCCAATTTTTGGCGGAACCATCTAAAAGCGGCACTTCTGGTCCATCAATTTCAATGCAAGCATCTTCAATACCACTAGCTGCCAAAGCTGCTAAAAGATGTTCTACTGTCCGCACACTTGCCGCCTCAGTCGCACCTTGCAGTTGAGTCGAAAGCGTCGTTTCTCGAACCGCCTCAACTTTTGCTGGAATAACTGGAGTTTCAGGCAAGTCAACCCGCACAAAATAACGTCCCGCCCCAGCTAACCCAGGCAGCACTCGTACAGTAGTCTTGATGCCACTATGCAAGCCGACACCCGATCGCTCAAAATTCTTACTTAAAGAGTATTTAGTCATCTTAATTGTCCTTGTGCGAAGATCCCCGACTTCTTGAGGCATATTTATCCGTTATTTTCACTTTTTTAAGTTCAGAAGTCGGGGATCTTATTTTGGCTTTTTACTTGCGATCAGCAACGCCTAAAAACGTTCGCCAATACCAAAGTGGATACGGTTATCACCTTGGTCATTAAAGCCAAAGTCGATACGAATTGGACCTAGTGGGGACTGAACTCGCACACCAAGTCCATAGCCTAAACCGTTGCCTGGTTTGCCACGCACACCGCCGGGGTTGCCTGGTACATTATCACCACTACCAAAGTCGCTGGCAAAGTCAACGAACAAAGCACCGCCGATCACTGAGAAAACCGGGAAGCGGTATTCTGCTGTGGCTTGGATGAAGCTGCGTCCTGCTCCCACATCGCCCTCACCGTAGCCTCGCACCGAGTTAGAGCCACCAAGAGCAAAGGCTTCGTAGGGAGGCAAGTCTCCGATAATTGTGCCGCCTTGCAGGTTAAATGCTAGGGCTTGGGGTCCTTTGCTGAAGCTGGTAAAGCTGACGGGGATGTAGTAGCTGTAGTTGCCTCTGAGGCGGGTGAGGAGGATGCTGCCTTGTCCAACGGGTACAGACTGTTCTATACCAACTCTTAGTAATGAGCCACTGGTTGGTCTAATGGGACTATTTCGGCGATCGCGTATTGCACCCAATTGTAGCGTTAGCAAATCGTCGCTGCCGTCACCACTAAAGCTGAGGTTGTTGCCCAACTCATCAACAGGACTGCGGTTACCATCAGCATCGCGAATCGCCACTCTTTGATACTGTAATCCCGCTGAGGCAACCCATTCGGCTGGTCTAAAGACATCTCGCGATAAGGGACGAGTAAAGCTTACACCGCCACCAGTCCGCACAATACGAGGGCGATCGCCATTGGGCAAATTAACTTCTGGATCGCCGCCATCAAAAATGAGTGAAATTGACTGACGACGGAAGGCATTAACAGTATAAGAAGTACGGTAAGGGTCGCCTGCGATCCAAGGATCAGTAAAGCTTAGATCAAACAATAACAGCGCCTGTTGACCGAGTTGCACTTCTGCCCCTAAAGTTTGGTTATTACCACCCAGGTTTTGTTGTTGATAACTAACCGAGCCAAATAAACCACTAGAAGAACTAATACCTGCACCTGCGGCAATAGATCCTGTATTCTTCTCAATGACATCGACAACCACAACTACCCGACGCGGGTCAGTACCAGGGGCAAAAGAAAGCCGTACGTCTTCAAAAATTCCTAAGCCAAAGACACGGCGCAAGTCTCTTTCAGCGGTTTGTCGGTTGAAGACATCACCTGGTTTTAACTGTACTTCCCGCGTAATGATAAAGGGACGAGTGCGACCGCGTACAGGTTCACCTTGTTCATTATTCTCTTGTCCTTCTTTGTTGAGATAGCGGACTCGAATATCTTCAACAACACCTTCAGCAATGATTAAATTGACTGTGCCCTCGGCGGTGACTTGTGAGGCATCAATTACTTGAGCTAGATCAAAGCCCCGGTCTTTGTACAACTGATTTAACTCTTTGATGCCGTTTTGCAGTTGACGGAAGTTTAAGATTTGACCGTATTGATTGCCGAAGATATCATCAACTTCTTTTTGTGTCAAAACTTGCTGAGAAGCATTTTCGGGTACGGTGTTGATTGTCACCTGACGCAGTACTGGGTTTGCCTGCACAATAAAGGTGACTCGTACACCTAATGGTGTGTCTTCTGGTCTGACATCAACGTTGGAAAAGAAGCCTGTAGCAAATATGGCATTGACATCTGCCTGCAATTGTGTACGAGTGGTTGCCTGTCCTGCTCTAGTTTGAATGACTCGAAAAATTTCATCTTCTAGTTGTCCTTCGGCACCACTGACAAAGACTTCTGCCACTAACACTCGTGCTTCTGGTGCTGTTGGTTGCGCTTGAGGTTCCGGTTCAGGAGTTGGACTGGGCGTTGTAGTAGGTTCTACAGGCGTTGTGGTCGGTGCGGCAGGAGTTGGCGTTGGCGTTGTAGTAGGTTCTACAGGCGTTGGGATATCGGGAAATGACGGAGGAGTTGGTTCCGGTTCTGGGCTAGGTTCTGGCGTTGGAGTTGGTATTTCAGTTGGTCTATTTTGGGCTTGCGCTGTTACAGGTTTTATGCTGCTCGATAGTGGCATTGTTGGGACAACAAAATTACCAGTTGCGGGTTTAACGCGACTAAGTACCGGGTTGAGAACAGGAACCGCTTCTTGGTTAATATAAGTCGGTTGAGCAATTGAACGAACATCAGTAGCAGTTGGTATTACCTCTGCTTGGTTGCTTGGTTCTGATGTTGTTGCGATCGGGTTAATTGTTTGCCCGTTGCTAGGTTTAGCGAAACCTACCGTCGCTGAGGTAGCAAGCATTGCTACTAAAAAAGGAGATAATCGTATTTCTTTAAATTTTGACACTTCCACACACCACGTTTAGACTAATTAGCATTAAAAGCGATCGCTTACCACGCTTTCGGCTTTTGTTTTGTTGTCTATTGTCCCTTGTCTGTTGCTAGTTTTGCTGAAGAAAGCTTATAACTAACATTTTTGGCTTCTAGCACAATGCAGCAGTTGCTATGATATTGCCATAACCCGCTCTAGAACCTGTTGATAGGCGTCTTTTACATTTCCCAAATCACGACGAAAGCGGTCTTTATCCATAACTCGACGGTTGGGATCAGTCTCGGTTTGGTTCCAAAGACGGCAGGTATCTGGGCTAATTTCGTCAGCTAAAATCAATTCCCCCGTTGAGGTTATACCAAATTCCAGTTTGAAGTCTACTAAGGTAATGCCACATCGATTGAAAAAAGCACTGAGAATGGTATTAATTTGCAAAGCTTGGTCGGTGAGTTGGTCTACTTGTTCTGGTGTTGCTAATTCTAGGAGAAATAAGCGATCGCGTGTCAATAATGGATCTCCCAAAGCATCATTTTTCAAATAAAATTCTACTAGTGGCGTCTCCAAAACCTGACCGAGTGGTAGTCCAGTTTGTTTACACAGACTGCCAGCGGCAATATTACGGACAACTACTTCTATTAACACAATTCTGACGTTTTTGACGAGCATTTGGTCAGCAGCAGGTCGTTCAATAAAATGTGTGGCAATGCCTTGTGCTTCTAGTAACCTAAATAAATGAGCCGAGATGGCACAATTTATTTCACCCTTGCCGACAATTTGCCCCCGTTTTTGGGCATTAAAGGCGGTAGCATCATCTTTGAACTTGGTCAGCAAAACTTCTGGATCATCTGTGGTATATAAGATTTTCGCTTTGCCTTCGTAGATTTCTTGCAAGTCCGACATAAACCGTATTTACTCCTTGGCGCATTGAGAGGGGTTAGGGAATATCTAATAAACAACAAACAATAAATTCTCCTGCCTTAATTGGTCAAAATTAAACCATCAGACTAAGAGACTTGATACCGAAGTGAGTTAATTACTTTACACCAACTCCGCTTGCTATCAGACTAACTAGCACATAAACCATGAAAATAGATAAACAGTATCTAAATATATAGTTATTCTTGATGTGATGCAGTATATCTGTCAGGGGTTCCTCATGTTCATTCTCCTCTCTGACGTTGTTTGAGCAAAAGTGGCACATCCTTAAGTTAAAAAGTGCCATGTCATACTCATGCCATGACTTGGTTCAAAAGTGTTAAATTGCAATAGCCCTACCCAGGGTAGTTGAAAGGAAAGCAAATCGCTTTGTTTAATATAGTTCAGTAATTTATCTAGATTTTTGGTCAACTGTAATTTTAAAATCAGGAGATACTTATGGTACGAGATGATTTTCTTTATCCTCGTAGTCGCTATCACGGTCAAGTTAAACCCAATAATCTCGTTTTTAATGCTAATCTACAGGAATTTGCACAACGGGTAAATTTTATCTGCAACCTGGAAACGGCGGGAAAGCTGCCTCCAGATGTGGCTTATAAGCAAATCAAAAATCTCTGGAAACAGCTCAAACGTAGCAAAAAAGAACTGGCTATTGGTGAAAATCCTTTTCAGAATGAGCAAGAAGGGGAAGAAAACAGTTAATTTATGTTTTCCTGCCCGGACTTGATATTAGAGCAAAGCTTAAATATATTTATTGTAGGAGTTTTGGTACTTTGCACTCCTATTTAGTTGTCATGACATGAACGCCGTCCCAGTAATCGGGGGGTGGGTTGTTGATATAATTTTGGGCACGCTCTAAATGGGCGATAATTGCTTGGTCATTGGGCTTAATTTGATAAGCGTTATGGAAGCAATGCATGGCTTTGTTGAAGTCTCGGTTAATGTAGGCATAACGCCCTGCTTGGTAGTAGTCTAATAGTCTTTTTGTGGCATCGTTGAGGGGAGTATCGACTTCGCCAATTAATTCATAAATGCTAACAGGTTGGCTTTTGCCTTTGGGTCGAATTCTATCTAATTCACGTACCCAAATGCGATCGCGACATAAGTTATAAGTAGACTCACTCAAGATAATATCGCAGCCATACTCTTTGGTGGCACTTTCCAAACGGGCGCTCAAATTCACACCATCCCCAATTACTGTATAATCCATACGTTTGTGGGAACCAATATTACCACTTACCACTTCTCCTGAACTAATACCAATACCAATACGAATTAGGGGATGATTTTCACGAATACGTTTGTCATTAAATGCTGCCAAACGCCAACGCATATCCAACGCCGACTTTACTGCCATCCAACCATGATTTTGTAATGGTAATGGTGCACCAAATACTGCCATTAAAGCATCACCAATAAACTTATCAAGAGTGCCTTCGTGATTGAAGACTGCCTCTACCATTGTTTCAAAATACTGGTTAAGTAAAGATACAACTTCCGACGCGCCCAAGTTTTCCGTTAAGGTCGTATAACCACGTATATCGGAAAATAAAATAGTGACATCTTTACGCTCACCAACCATTAAAGCATCTTCACCCAACGCCATAACTTGTTCGGCAACTGGCGGTGTCATATAGCGATACATGGCACTTTTCATGCGCTTTTCTCGCGTCATGTCTTCTAGTACCACTAAACCACCCCGCACTGTGCCTTCTGGATTAGTGAGCGGATTGACGGTTAAATTAATACTACGTTCAATTGTTTTCACTTGCTCTTTAGAAAGCCAAGTGGCGCTGTTTAATGCCCAAGGTGAATCATTCCAAGGTATATATATATTGGGGTCATCGCTGCTGGGAATTGCCAAAACGTAGGTAGTATCTTGATCAGTTGTTGGAGTTGAGTCTTTACTACCGTTTACGACATTATTATTAACCACTCCTTTGAGGTTTCCTGGGCGCTCAAACAGTCCAATGTTCAAACTTTGCTCTGGTACATAATGCTTCGCGCCGTTGGTTAGGCTGTCTTCTAGACGGCTCTGGAGGTGATCTATGGGTACAACTTCCCACACATAGCGTCCGGTAAGTTTATATTCCCACAATTGCCGATTTTTGGTTTGTAGTTGTGGTGTTGGGAAGCCTAATAATGCCAAGGCAGCATCATTAATTGTAACTATTTTTCCTTGGGTATCTGTAGAAATTACGGCATCAGAAAGGCTTTGTAAGATATCTTTTTGATATTGCTTTTCGATTAAGACATTTTCAAATAATTTAGCATTTTCTAAAGCAATTCCAGCCTGAATATTAAACGCCCTCATAAATTCTTCATCAGAACTTGTGAAGCTGCCTTGATGCTTGTTAATTAGCTGAGTTACTCCGATTAAATCACCACCTGAATTAAATACAGGCATACAAAGAATATTACGTGTTACATATCCCGTTCGCTTATCTGTGCTAGGGTCAAAACGTGGGTCTTTATAAGCATCAGGAATATTTAATGGTTGTCCTGTCGAGGCAACATAACCGGCAATACCACGGTTGGAAGAAATACGAATTTCCATCATCGTTTCCCCGTCTGCTTTGGCAACTTTACTCCAAAGTTCACCCGTTTCTTTGCGTAGCATAAACAGCGTACTACGGTCTGCTTGCATTAATTCACGAGCTTGCTCCATAACCAGACGCAAGGTTACTTCCAAGTCTAAGCTTTGTCCGAGGGAAGCGGTGGCTTTAAGTAAGGCTGCAGCACCGCGTTGGTTACGGGCTGCCATGTAAAATGATTGGCAAGTTTCTAGGATAATACCTATGGAGGCGGCAAAGTCTTTAAATCTTTGTACATCTTCGTCGTCAAAGGGTACGCCTTCAGCTTTGTTTAATAACTGCACTACAGCAACGACTTGTTTATTGCTGCTAAAGATGGGCATACATAACAAAGTGTTGGTATAATAGCCGGGGCGTTCGTCAACTTCTTTGTTAAATAATGGGTGATCGTAGGCGTTGGGAATATTTAGATATTCGCCTGTGGTGGCAACGTGTCCAGCAAGACCTATATTGAGAGGGATGCGAAGTTCTTGACTTTTGTTGATTTCAGGCTTGTCTTGATCCTGCCGAATGGGTTGAGGAATTTTTGCCCACAGTTGCCCTTTGTCAGCGTCAACCAAAAAAATGATTGTGCGATCGGCTTGCAGGATTTGACCGATTTTGAGGGTAAAGGCATCCATTACCTGTTCTAGCATAGTTTCTAGGGCTTCGTTGTTGATCATATCGATCGCCCTTAGAAATTGCTGAAACTCGGCGGTGATGAAGTCCAACAAGCAGATAAATTCTGGCACAGACAAGTCTTTAACTCGATGAGTTAGGGCACTTGTCCGATTAAGTTGAGTTAGCTGAGTTAGTGTAGCAAGTACGCTACCGGTGTTGGAGAGTGTCATAGTGATGACTATTCAACGGCTGTGGTTTGTCCAGCTTGTGTATGGGTAAAGAAGCTAATTAAACTGCGTAGATGGACGGATGATGCCGGAAAATGACGAGAGTTTTTTGTCTAAAAAGAATTACGATCGAGTGCAGCTATTAAATTTGTAGCTGCCGTCAATATAACATTCGGTTTGTTGAAGACAGGAGGCAACCCCTAAGATGCACAGGGGCTATTGTCACCAATGTAAACTGAGAACTATAGCGATTTTTGGCTGCAAAAACAAGATGCGGCAGATGCGTTTTTGCTTGGCACTGCTAAAAAAGTAGTTACAACAAAGCAATTGCTCGTTCTAAGAAATGAATGTATCTACTTCCTTTAAGTAAACCAGCATAATACACTCCTACCGGGAAGTTGTATTACAACATCAAAAAAACACACAAGCTTCATAAATGTCAGCGACGATCAAGCTTGAGGCGAAATCTAATCTTTTATTCCATACCCTTGGAAGTCGGTAAAAAAATCAGGCAGTTACAAAGTTATCCAAAAAGACAGTGAAAAGATTGCCCATTAATTCACGTTATGGCTTAAGCAAAACGAAGGTGGCAAACTAACTAGCACTCTGGGCACGAGGACTAAATGGCATCGGTCTTGTCCGCAAAATCTCAGCATAAAGTTTTTCAAGCTGGGTAATATTATCGCTTAGGGTATAACGTTCTAAAACTCTTGCCCTGGCTTTTTCTCCTAATAAAGTTGTCCACTCTGGATGATCGCGAAATTGCGGTAAAAGAGTATTAAGCTGAGACATGACCCCATGAGTATTGAGTACGACACCAGCGCCATCTTCCAAGACTTCGCCATCAGCACCAGCATCTGTGGCAACACAAGCAACACCGCAAGACATCGCTTCTAGTAGCGATAAAGATAGCCCTTCCAACAAAGAAGGCAAAATAAAGACATCAGCCGCTTGTAAAATTTCAATACGTCGCTGCTCATCTGCCTCAAAACCCCACCATAAAATGCCATCTTCTTCACCATAAAATGGCTTTAGTGAGGAATATAAAGCGCCATTGCCGACAATTAGCAGTTTACAAGAATCACCTAAATCTGATTGTTTCCAAGCTTTTAGTAGCGCCTCCACATTTTTTTCTGCCGAAATTCTACCTTGGTAGACAAATAGCTTTTTGGCATTCAAGCGTGACTTGAGGTTGCAGGTTCCGGGTGAGTATTTATTTACATCAACGCCATTGGGAATTACTGCCAGCTTTTCGATAGGGACTCCCAAACGGACAAGAAAATTACGCTGAAGTTGAGAAAAGACAATTACCCGGTCATAATGCGCCAGAAAGGGAGCATAAAGTTGATAGGTAAATAGTTGTGTACCAGATTTGAGGTTACGCCGCTTGCCATCAAAAGGTGGATGGAAAGTGGCAACTAGTGGGATATTGAGTTCCTCACAGATTTCAGGTAAGAGAAAGTCTAAAAACGATAGCGTCAAAGAAGCGTGTACGAGATCAGGTCGTAATTGCTTGAGCGATCGCCTTAAAACATTTCTTGCCTTCGGTGTAGGAACTGTATAAACCTGTGATTTATAAATAAACGGCAGAGGTACCTCTTGGCGTCCGGGCCAAGTTGGGTCTTCTGCTTCTTCTTGGGCAAAATGCAGGAAGCTAACATCATAGCCACGGTCTAGCAGTGAATTGGTAACTTCTCTGCCGTAAGTGACATTGCCACAAAATGGTGATTTTTTTCCGAGCCAAGCAATATGCATTCAGGTTGGTATCGCGTCTCTATTTCTCAGCTTTGGTTGACATAGATGAGCCTGTACGGGAAATATACCAGTTTAAGACCCCGCCTGCGATCACTAATGCCGCTAAACTGAAAAATACAGTTTGTAATCCTAACCAAGTTTCTGCTAAACCAGCTAAAGCTAAAGGTAAGCTGAGGGCAATATTGATCGCATTATTTTGTAGTCCAAACACTTTTCCACGCATTTCTGGCGGTGTTTCGGCTTGAATTGTGGTTTGCATGGGGATGCCGATCATTGCGGCAAAACCGCCCAATAGTGTTGTCATCAATAAAGTCAAGATTAAATGATGGGTAAATAGACCTACACCCACCAGGGCAGCAGCCATGCCAACTGAACCATATAAACTTAATTGAGCATGAGATAAACGTTTAGCAAATTGCCCCAAGATGGCTGCACCGCCAGCCATTCCTACGCCCGCCGCCGATAACAAAAAGCCAAATTGTGATGCCTTCATGCCGGGGAGAGTTTCTGCCAGACGAACCGCCAGCACTGATATTGCCGCAAATACAGAAAACAAAATTACTAGTTGAATTAAGGCATTGCGGACTTGTTTATGGTGTTTTACATAACTCAAGCCTTCTCGGATGTCTTGCCACACATGAGGCGGTTCTTCTGCAGTGGTTTTTCTCTTTTCGCCTGTTTTGAGCAGCAAAAGCAGTAAACCGGCAACTACATAAAAACCACCAACTACCAGTTCTTTACCAAAATCCCAGCCGCCACCACCCAACTGACGCACGAAGTTATCAGCAAAGGCTAAGACAGGTTCACCCACTGCAAAGCCAACAATCAACGATCCCATCATCGTTGTGGTGTAGAGTGAGTTTGCCGAAAGCAGGTTTTGGGGCTTGACAATTAGCGGCATTGCTGATTGTTCAGCCGGGGCAAAAAACTGAGTTAGGGTAGAAACCAAAAAAGTTATGCCCAGTAAAACATAGAAACCGACAGGTAGGTTATAAAAAGCCCGCCAGCTTTGAGTGATCCACAATAGAAACGGCACTGCTAAAACCAAAATGCCGCGCAGTAGGTTTGTGGAAACTAGTACGGCTTTTTTTGACCAACGGTCTACAAAAACTCCAGCCACTGAGCCAAATAGCACTGCCGGAATTGTAAAGAAAATCATCAGTACCGATACCCAGCCACTAATGGTCTGATTGGTATCCTGGAAGCGACTGGCAATTAAGGCAATCATCAGCACAAGGTAAACCTTGTCTGCCAGTTGAGAGAAGACTTGACCGCTCCACAGCGCCAAGAAGTTACGGTTTTTTAGGACTGGGATGAAGCCTCGTGCTGACACTGGAGTTGTCTCAGTTTCGGGCGGGATACCCTCTGTCAATGGGTTTTGTTGTTCGGGATGTGTTGTTACTGGTTCCGAGTCAGATAATCGCATTCTTGCTTTATGTGATAAATTACACTGAAATTAACGAAGTTTTAAAAGATTGTTGAGTCTATAAGTTTCAGAAATCGGGACCAGACAAAGCATCGACTAATGCTGCCGAGCGAATTGATAGCCCAAATTGATATTGAGCGTAGTCCCTTAATGTCCGCTCAACTTTTACCCAAACAGCATCCACGTCAAGCAGTGTTTTTTCTGGTGTAATTGGCAATTCAGCTTGGGCTAACTGTTGTAGCATTGCTAACTCAGCCGCATTGAGTTTGGTATTGATCCGTGGTGGAGGTGCTGTCTCGGTTTGGTTGGGGGCTGTCTGAGTAATCTTTCCTCCTGGGTTTTTGTGAACTGGACGGGGTAGGTTTTGAATATGGTGATTGCGTCCCGATAAACTGACCGTACCACCTACTTCAAGACTAAAACCAACACGCCAGTCAGGATCTGTAAAATCCGGTGTGAGTGGGTGTTGGGTAATGCAGCAAGCTTGCACTTGAGGCGCAATGCCAGCTAATGCTAGTAGATGAAAGACGCCTTGAGATAAGTGAGCGAGGACTGAAGATGTTTCGGCGTAAGGGTTAGACGCCTTTGGCAACTGCTCTAGGCGGTGTAGATGCTCATTTAGTAGTGTATATAATTCGGCTTGAGGTTGGTCTACGAGGGCGTGGCAGAGGACTAATTCTGCTAAGTACTGACTAGCGGCAAGCTTACCTAGATCTTTACTCAATCCTGGGTAAGATTCTAGGGTTTCAGCCTGAGTAATTTTATCAAGCGATCGCCCTTTTGCTACTAGCAAGTCATTCACTACAAATAAACCACTCCTGCCGCCCAATTTGGAATTCTGCTTGCGGGCTCCTGGTGCCACGGCTCGAATTAAACCAAACTCCCTGGTTAAAATTGTGACTAATTTATCTGCTTCGCCAAGCGGCATACTTTTAAGATTGATTCCAGTGGCTTTGTAAGTTCGGCTCATTAGAGAATTGGCAGTTGGAAGTTTTAGGGCTTTTATTACTATTTTTAGGCTTGGTAATCTCTACCACAATTACTGATTACCCATCCATTTCCAGCCTATCGTGCTGTCGTAGTAATTCTGGACCACGGGAGGTTCCCAGTCTGGTTGCACCGGCGATGACTAAATCTAATGCTTGTTCTATGGTACGAATGCCGCCTGCTGCTTTAATGCCAATTTGTCCTTGTGTAAATTGCTTCAAGAGTCGCACATCTGCCACGGTTGCTCCTCCTTGCCAACCTGTGCTAGTTTTCAAATATTGCGCCCCAGCATCCATACATATTTCCGCAGCTAGTTGTTTTTCGGCATCTGTCAGTAGGGCGGTTTCTAAAATTACCTTGACAATTTGACCGGTTTCGCTGCAAATCTCGGCTATTTCTCGATATAGTTCATCGGTTTTGCCTGCTTTTAAGCCTCCAATATGCAAAACGACATCCAGCTCGGTTGCCCCATTATCCACGGCTTCTTGGGCTTCGTAGAGCTTGCTGGCGGCTGTTGTTGCCCCGGTGGGGAAGCCAATTACTGTACAAACTTGGGGATTTTTGTTGTGCAGATAATCTGCTGCTTGCCTGACATATACAGGGTAGACGCAGACGCTGGCGAATTGATAGCGATCGGCTTCTTGGCAGCACTTTTCGACTTGCTCTGGTGTAGCATCGGGATTGAGTAGGGCATGGTCAATTAAAGGGGCAATATCTATATCTGGGTAGTCTGTTGCCATTTTTTTCTACTAGTGGGGGAGAATTTTGATTAAACTATTTATTAAAAAAAGTTAAGTCTATTTTCTCATAAATCGGTAGGCTAAAGACGAAGAGCGGCAACGTCTCTACATTTTGAGCTTGTTGTAATCGGGTAATATTTCTCTGGTTGTGGGTATTAAGTTATTTACCAATGCAAAAACGGCTAAAAATGCGATCGAGTACAGATTCTGTCACTTCTTCTCCGGTAATTTCTCCGAGTGCTTGAATTGCACCCCGCAAATCAATTGTCCAAAAATCTAATGGTAGGTTTTGAGTAATGGTTTCTTGCACTTGTTGCAAAGATGTTTTGGCGCTGGTTAATGCTGCTGCTTGGCGTTGGTTGATGGCTATGTCTAAATCTGCGGCTTGTAGGTTATCGAGATGTATGGTTTCGAGTATGGCTTTTTCTAGTTTATCTATGCCTTGGTTGAGGGCGGCGGCGGCTTTAATGATATGTTTGATTTGCTTAGGAAAGTTTGGGTTGCTGTTGGGTGCAAGGTCTATTTTGTTAATTACTAATATTAAGGGACGATCTTGTACTTGTTGATAAATAGCGCTATCTTCTGGAGTCCATCCTTTTGAGGCGTCGATGGTGAGTAGAATTAAGTCAGCGAGTTTTGCGGCACGATGCGATCGCTCTACTCCGATTATTTCTACTTGATCTGAGGTTTCTCGTATGCCTGCGGTATCTAATACTTGCACGGGTATGCCGCCAACAACTAGCTGTGACTCAATGACATCACGGGTTGTGCCTGGTAAGTCGGTGACAATGGCGCGATCGCTTTTACTCCAAGCATTTAATAAGCTTGATTTTCCCACATTAGGGCGCCCGACTATGGCTACTTTTAAGCCACTGCGTAATAATTCTCCTCGATCTGCAGTTGCTAATATGCGGCTAACTTCGGCTAATACTTGCTCTAGTTGGGCGATAACGGCGGCTTCATCTAGTGGCGGTAAATCTTCTTCAAAGTCAATTCTGGCTTCAATTTCTGCCAAAATATCTAAACAGGTGGATCTGAGGAGTCGAATTGGTAGGGCGAGTTTTCCTTGCAACCCAACTAGTGCAGCTTGGGCGGCGGCGGGTGAGCGGGAACCCACTAAATCTGCAATACTTTCAGCTTGGGTTAAATCTAGTCGTCCGTTTAAGAAGGCACGCAGGGTAAATTCGCCTGGTTGTGCTAATTTTGCGCCGGCTTCGAGGCATAACTGTAATACTTGCTGGACGGGCATTATACCACCGTGACAGTGGAATTCTACCACATCTTCGCGGGTGTAGGAGCGCGGCGATTCCATGAGCAGGAGTAGGGCTTCATCGATGAGTTGCTGGGTTTGAGGGTGGCGGATATAGCCGTAGAGAATGCGGTGAGTTGCCCAATGCTGCCCTGGTGCGTGGAAGAGAGAATGTGCAATGGCGATCGCATCTTTGCCTGATAGTCGCACAATTCCGACACTACCTTGTTGTGGCACAACGGCAGTAGCGATCGCGGCTATGGTTTCAGCTTGAACTATCATCTAAATTGTTGAGACTTGTACTAATTCCAGCGTATCAAGACAATTGGGGTTGTAGAAAGTGGAAATAGGCAATCTGCGCTATGCAGCAGCGCTGAACTACGTTCGGCAACACTTTCGCTATCATTTAAAATATTAGGTAACACTTTAATTTTTTAAACTTACTATGACAGCTATTACTATTAATTTTAATTCAATTATTAAATTAACTGAAGATCAATTTTATGACCTTTGTCGGGCTAATCCTGACATCAAATTTGAGCGCAACGCCAAAGGAGAAATTGTCATCGTGCCACCAACTGGAGGAGAAACAGGAAAATTTAATGCAGAAATCACCATAGATTTTGGTATTTGGAATCGACAAACTAAGCTTGGGGTAATCTTTGATTCTTCAACTTGTTTTCATTTTCCTAATGGTGCAGATCGTTCCCCTGATGTTGCTTGGATTAAACAGGAGCGTTGGGATGCTTTAACTGAGAAAGAAAAGCAGAAGTTTCCGCCAACTGTACCTGATTTTGTTTGAGAGTTGATGTCACCAACTGATCGTTTAAAAGAAACACAAGCTAAATTGCGAGAGTATATAGACAATGGCGCAAAGCTAGGTTGGCTAATTAATCGGAAAAACCGTTTAGTTGAAGTTTATCGTCAAGGTAAAGCTGTAGAAGTGTTGGAAAATCCGACTGAGTTATTAGGGGAAGATGTTTTGCCAGAATTTGTTTTAAATTTAGAATTTATCTGGAAATAAAATGACGGTTTCACTATCCCAATCAATTTAGAAGAAATTAAGTTGGATTTAACAGTAAGTCAGGTTTTTGGCTAGCTCAAGATAGCAGGTTAGGGGCAATTGATAAGATTTACGTGTGTCTCTACGATTTAACAAAGAACTACCCATTTGCATCCTGAATCGGATCGCCTACTGGTGGATGACGCCCAATTTCTAAGTCAGCCGCACGAACATTTAAAATTCTTTCTCGATTTAAATTAAGGATTGCTACTGTAGCTCTTCCCGTTGGCGTGAAACCAATAATGGAAAGTCTATCAGTAGACCAAATAAAATGATCACTCCAAGAGCTTTTTCGAGGATTGAACAGCGGTACTTCTACGCCGAATTGGGGATCTATAGCTGTTGTTTTAGCCGATTTCCTGCGGTTGCAATGAAAACAAGCTAAAGCCAAATTGTTCAAGTTATCCTTTCCATTTTGAGCAATTGGGATTATGTGATCGACTGTGAATAGCACATACTGCCATTGTTCTGATGCGTGACAGTATTCACATAATAATTCTGCTCTTTGTCGTACTTGATGCCGAATGACTTCAGGAATTTTACGAGGGTTCGCCAACTTTATATAATCCGTTCATCTTCAGTAAGGGACAGATTGCGAACGACGCGATTGAGAAAACTTAGGTAATCATCTATTTCTTCAAAAGCGTCTAGTTCTTGTTCTTCGTCAGAATTGAGTAATTCTGTTTGTTGTTTGAATAGTAGGGTTTCAATTCGAGTTTGGACAACACTAGAAGCGCGAAAAGTTGGTACCCCTTCAACTAATTCGATTCGGACTGCACCTTCGATAGGAAAGGTGGCAGGTAGATTCTGAAGCTTTAGGGGCAGTGGGGTTGTCATGGCAGTTTAGAAATGCTTTGTGGGTTTGATTATTATGGCTAGCTTCACGTGAAGATATCCCGATTCAAAAAGGCGAACACATTGTGCAAAGCTATCCAAAAGGCGCTCGGATGAAACTAATGTACAATATTGATTAGTTTACAATCTAAAAATAACGTTTTTGTATACCGATTGCTACTAAATTTATATGTTAAGACAATCAAAAGGAAAGTTTTTATTTAAATCTGAAGCTTTGCTAGAAGAATTCATTTGGCTACATCTTGAATCTTTACTTAATATCCGTAGAATCAAAAAGCAGCACATCATAAATAAAGAGAACAGATCGGATATTCTGGCTGTAAATTCTCTAGGTCAATTGGTAATTATAGAACTTAAGAAAGGAGGCGGCAAAGATTGTATAGATCAACTAGTAAGATACAAAAAACATTTAATGGATGAACAACCAAAAGTTAAAGAATTTTTAGGTATTGATTTCAGTAAAGAATTTATTACAATAGCTATAGCATCAAGCTTCTCGTCTCCTACAAAAGCCTATGCTGAAAGCAAATTACAAAATTGTTTACTTTTAACATATGAAATAAATAAGAATTCAGACGATAACTATTATTTAATAGTCAAAAATGGTAACGCTGTATTTTCTAAAGTAAAAATTGAAATAATTGAAGATTCACTATTTGATTCTCTCCCATCATTTATACAAGGATATTTGCTAGATAAACCAGAAATACGAAAAAGATTACTTTCAATCATTCAGAGAATACTGTCTTATAGTTCAGATATTAGGTTTGATAGCTACACCACATATTCAGATAATGTTACTAAAACAGTTGAGTTTGCTAAATATAACAGACAAGGGCAAATCCTAAATAACAAAATTTGTGCTGAGTTCACTTATAGCTACGGTATAAATTTTCCAAATGCAAAGCTAAGTTTAATAGTTTACTTGCCAACAGTTGAAGTTAATCCACGAAGTTACAGATGGACAAAGAAAGTAGGTGGAATAAACGTGAATACTGAAGATTTTGTCAATGTGACAGAGTTACGAGACCTAAACAGTACATTGAGTAAAACATTGGGTTTACCATTACGATATCCCCTAAAAGCACCTGACATTGATAAGACATTTAATAGCTTTGAAGATTACTATATCAACTACCGGAAGTACATGAAATCTCGCCAGCAGTTAAGACCTGTTAGCCACTCTGATTTTACCTCTATAGAAGGAATGGTACAAATGGCTCTAGAAGATTGGTCTGTCAGATAACCTGACTTAGAAGTTGTTCGGAGTTAGGAGAGCAAGGTGGGGTAAAATATTCCAAGGATTTGTAAATAAAACTTGACCCAATCGCAAATATCACTCAACCTAAATCAGTAATCTCAAATAAATAACCACCTAAAAAACTTAGCGCCACTCAAAAGCTATTCCACCAGCTTGAGGGCGGCTAATCCCCCAACTGTCAACACTCCCCTAGCCACTCCGGCTTTACTATAGCAAAAAAAGCGGGGTGGCTAATATTTTGGGCTTAATTTCCACCCCAAAACAGGAGTATCATCATGTCTGAAAACCTCATCAAATCTGGATACCTTCACCCAGAAGCCTTGCCCAGCATAGTGGGGAAAGACTTCAGTTTAAGTCAAAACAAGCAGTTGCTCTTATTTCAGCTTTGGGAAAGCAACAACTGATTGTGAAAGTGTTGTAATTGCTCTTAATTTAACTTCCAGAAATAACTAGCCAAACAAAAGAATCACTAAAATAATACCTTTCTCACTTAACTTTCCCCCAAATAAGCCTTACGAACAGTTTCATTTGTCTGCAAATCTTTAGCCCCACCTGCAAGAACTATTTCACCAGTTTGCAAAACATAAGCTCGATTAGCAACTGTTAATGCCATACGAGCATTTTGTTCAACTAATAAAACAGTTGTACCTTGTTCGTTAATTTCCCGAATAATCGAAAAGATTTGATTTACTAAGATTGGTGCTAAACCCATACTTGGTTCATCTAATAATAGTAAGCGAGGACGTGACATCATTGCCCGACCAATTGCTAACATTTGTTGTTCGCCACCACTCATTGTGCCGCCTTTTTGATTAAATCTTTCTCTTAAGCGGGGAAAAAGATTTAAAACTCGTTCTGTATCTGATTTAATTCCTAAAGTATCATTACGAGAAAAAGCACCCATTTCCAGATTTTCTTGCACAGTCATACGAGGAAAAATTAAGCGTCCTTCTGGACTTTGGGATATACCTAAACGTACAATCGCCTGTGTAGATAAGCTATTGAGCAAACCCCCTTCAAACAGAATTTTGCCTTCACGGGGCTTTATGAGTCCTTGAATCGTGCGGAGAGTTGTTGTTTTGCCAGCACCATTACTGCCAATTAAAGTTACGACTTCTCCTTGCTCAACTTGCAAGGAAATGCCTTTGAGGGCATGAATATTGCCGTAATAAGTATGAAGGTCTTTAATTTCTAGCATAGTTATTAGCTGATTACCATAAATCTTAAATACTAATTATTAATAGTTTCTTCTGCATCTTCTTTGCCTAAATATGCCTCAATTACGCGAGGATCAGCACGAACTTCCGTAGGAGTTCCTTCGGCAATTTTTGAGCCATATTCCATGACACTAACGCGATCGCTTATACCCATCACCACTTTCATATCATGTTCAATCAGCAAAATACTCAAATTCAACTCATCACGAATCTGGTAAATAAAACGAGTCAAATCTGCCGTTTCATTAGGATTCATTCCCGCCGTCGGTTCATCTAATAGTAATATTTTGGGTTCAGATGCTAACGCCCTAGCAATTTCCAATCGTCGTTGATCTCCATAAGAAAGATTTTTTGCCAATTCATTGGCTTTTGTTGCACCTAAACTGACAAAATCCAGCAAACTTAAGGCTTTTTGTCTAGCTTTTCTTTCTTCTTGAATTACAGCAGTTGTACGCAGTAAAGCCCCCAATAAACCTGTTTTTAAACGACAATGCCCGCCTACCAAAATATTTTCTAAAACCGTCATATTATTAAACAAACGGATATTTTGAAATGTCCGTGCAATACCCATGCTAGTCAGCTTATCAGGACTTGCACCAGTAATATCGCGATTATTCAGTCGTAGTATTCCAGAAGTTGGCACATAAATACCCGTGAGCATATTGAAAAAAGTCGTTTTTCCGGCTCCATTTGGACCAATTAAACTAGCAATTGAGCCTTGTTCTAGAGTAAGATCAACTTGCTTAACTGCTGTTAATCCTCCAAATTGCATGGTAAGTTGACGTGCTTCTAAAAGTGCCATCACCGACTCCTTGGATAAATTTGTTTAAAACCAAAAACTCATCTGTGGTTTTTTTACTTAAATTTACTGACTTCTCGCATCCGCTAACGACTCATTACTTGCCTCCTCACGAAGTTCAGCTTGACGCATCGCATCCGGTACTAATCCTTGTGGGCGCACAATCATCATAACTACCAACGTTAAACCAAATAAAAACAAGCGCATCTGAATCGGATCAAGACTCGTGGCAATAAAATCTTTTAATTGAGGATTAGCAATATTAGGCAACACCGATGTATTAAGAAAATCTTTTAAAACTTTAGCGAGTTGCGGTAGATATAATCTATCTGCAGACATAATAATAATGCCGCCCAAAATTACCCCAGTCATATTACCTAAACCGCCCAAAATTACCATACACAGAATGATTACAGAGACAGAAAAACCGAAGACAGTAGGAAAAATTGCACTAATATAAGCAGCATAAAAAGCACCACCAAATCCCGAAAAAGTTGCCCCCATTGCAAAAGCAAGTAGCTTAGTTTTAACTAAGTTAATACCCATTGCACTGGCGGCTAGTTCATCTTCCCGAATTGCCGTCCAAGACCGCCCTAATCTAGAATCACGAAGACGGGCAATCATAAAGTAGGAAAATACGACTAATAGTAAGATCAGGTAATACCAAGGTAGATAATTACTAGATTCAAAAGTGCCAACAAAAGGCAAAGATGGGCGACCAATTGGGTTAATTCCAGCTTCACCGTTGGTAATATTAATAGGCTTGGTACATCCCAATAAACAAATTCCCCATTCTGGATGCCCGAAGATAGTTCCTAATAGTTTTGAGATGGGTTCATCAATCCTAACTTCTGTTAAATTACGCAAAATAATTGGGACAATTTCGCCAAATCCCAAAGTAACAATCGCTAAATAATCTCCCCGCAGTCGTAATGTTGGTGTTCCCAAAATCACTCCAGCTAACGCCGCCACAACCGCAGCAATCGGCAAGACAAACCAAAAATTCCACTGAATACCAAGCTGTGATGAGGACAACAAACCTGTAGTATAAGCCCCAATCGCAAAAAAGGCAGCATAACCTAAGTCTAATAAGCCGGCAAAGCCAACTGTAATATTTAATCCCAAAGCGAGGATGACATAAATTAAAATTTCAATAGTAGTGGCAATCCAACTAGTTCTCGCTACTTGATCGACAAAAGGAAAAATAATTAAAATAAACGCTATCGTCACTAAAGTTGCTTGTTGTTTGCGGGGATTTGGTAATGCTTGTAAAGCAGCAATTATCGTAGCAGCTAAAGTTGTAACTACTAAAGCACTAATACCAAATTGGAGAATTTCAACAATTGAGCGAGATGATTGCCCAGAAAGTGGACGAACTACGAATCCTTCCAAAATACTAGCAATAAATAGCCAAATTCCTAAAATCAATCCCGCCGTCGCGCCAATTTTTGCCCCAAGAGAAGGAGTAGGAATATGCTTTCCTTGACAAGCAACTAATCCCGCCCCTGTACCCAAAAGCCAGCCAATTACAGTGCCACTCCAACCGCCAAATAAGATAACAGTTAAAGAAGCGATCGCACCCAATACCCAACTTGACTTAACTATCTGAATTATCTGCCCCTTCGTCATTTATCTTTATGCCTTTCTTGATCTCTTGTATCTTGACTAATGACTCTCACAATTATCTATCTGTAAGCTTCTAACAAATTAGCAATTTAAACTTTCTCCTGAACATTTTCACCCAACAAACCACCAGGGCGAAATGCCAAAATAATTACTAAAACGGCAAACACCCAAGCATCAGTCCAACGACTTGAAAGATACTGGTCACTAATCGTCGATAGAAGCCCGATTAACACTCCTCCTAGCATTGCCCCGGTAATGTTACCAATACCTCCCAAAACAGCGGCTGTAAAGGCTCGTAAGCCTGCTGTAAAGCCCATTGTAAAAACAATTGTGTTGTTGTAAAGTCCTACTAATAGCCCCGCCGAACCCGCTAGTGCACCGCCAATTAAAAACGTTAGAGCAATAATTTTATCAACATCAATACCCATAATTAACGCCGCATCCCGGTTTTGAGCTGTTGCCCGCATTGCCTTACCAAGGCGAGTTTTTTGCACAAATAAATTTAAGCTCACCATCAAAACAACAGCAACAATTAAGACGATTAAATCTTTAGTTGTAAAGTTAATATTGCTTTGAATTCCTAAAGCTTTGAGAATATCAATTCGAGGTAAAAGATCTGGAAAGCTTTTCGGTGCTGCCGAGTTGCCACCCATAATGGGAAAAAAGGCTTTTAATCCGCCCCAAAACAAGCCGATATTTTGGAAAATAAAAGAGACTCCAATTGCACTAATTAAGGGTGCTAATCGAGGCGCATTTCTTAAAGGACGGTAAGCATAACGTTCAGTAATAACATTTAAACCCGCACAAAGCACTGTGGCAATTAATAGTGATACTAACATTGCCGGTAACGCTACAGACCAAGGGGCGCCGTCCTCAATACCAAAAGCACCCATCACAGTCAGCGCCCCAAAAGCGCCTAACATATACAAATCACCATGAGCAAAATTAATCAGTTCAATAATTCCATAAACCAAGGTGTAACCCAAGGCGATAATGGCAATAATTGAACCGTTAACTAAACCAACTAAGATTTGTTGAATCAGAAGTTGTGGATTACTGGCAATTTCTGCCAAAATGCGTGGCAAGTCAAATCCAGCAATTGGACCAATTAATAAGACTACATAGATGAAAATGCAGTAGAGCAGGGGCTTACGCCATTGTTTCATGGGATTGGGCAATAATTGGGGATTGCGTTAGATTATAAGGCTATGATCAGGTTTTCTGTGCTATTAGCTACGAGCCGTTTTTATCAAATTTATAAGTAGTAGGTGGGCAATGCCCACTCTACATCCAGAGTTGTCCTGAAAAACTTTAATCAGCTTTCAATGCTTGGACAAATTCCCACTTACCGGCTTTGACGGTATTTCCGGAAAGTGTAGTTAAGCTGGTATCGCCATTGGCATCAAAACTCCAAGTACCAAGTACACCTTTAAAGTCTTTCGTTGCCATCACGGCATCTCGGACAGCAACACGGTCATTTTTGCAAGCTTTATTGATAGCATCATAGACAACTTTTGCCGACTCGTAACCGTAGGCGGCGTAAGCTTCGGGTTCAGCTTTAAATTGTTTTTTGTAGCTTTCGTACCAGGTTTTACCCTCACCCGTTAATTCTTTGGCAGGTACGCCGCCAAATGTGGCATAAATACCTTCTGCATCTTTACCCGCAGCTTCAATGATTGCTTTTTCAAAGATACCATCAGGTCCCATAAACTTGACTTTATCCGCCGTCATGCCGACGTTACGCATATCTTTGACCAACTGTCCACCATTGTTTTGGGTGATGCCGCCAAAATAAATTAAGTCGGGGTTGAGGGCTTGAATTTTGTTCATTAAGGCGCGATAATCTGGGGCTTTGGGATTAATGCCTTCATTGCCCAATACTTCTATTCCTTCTTTTTTGGCAGTGGCTTCAAAAATATCGGCAAGCCCTTTACCATAAAGTTCTTGGTCGTTGAGAATATAAACTTTTTTGGCGCCTAATGATTTTGCCCACTTTGCCCCAGCAACTCCTTGCAAATCGTCGGCAGGCACTACACGGGCGTAGTTACGGACTTTGTTAGGGTAGTATTTTTCTGGTTCACCTGGTTCGCCTTTGCCTGGTTTGGTTAAACCGGGATAGGTGTTGGCTGGGCTAACCATTACAAGGTTAGCTTGGTTGAGGATGGGAATAGAAAGTTTGGCTGCACCAGAGTTGAAGTGTCCAATTACGGCAACTACGTTTTTATCAGCAACGGCTTTGTTGGCGTTGGAAGTAACCTGGGCGGGTTCCCATTTTCCGGCAGAGGCGGTGGCGTCGTCGTAGGTTTCGTATTCGATTTTGATCTTGCCATCACAGGCGAGGTTTTTGTTTTCTTCTAATACTTGCTTGATGCCGTTGACGATGGTTTGGGTTTGTCCGAGGGAACTGCCGGTCATTGGTAAGCTGGAGACGATTTTAACGGTATTTGGATCGCCGCCACCACCGGCTGTGCCGCCGCTACCTGCGGTATTTTGACAAGCAGCGGTCAGAAAGCCTGTGGTGATGGTGGTTAAGGCTATGGCTATGGCAAAACGGGGTTGAAAATTACTGGCTATGGTGTGTTTAGTCATCTGGATGTTTAACTTTTTTAGTTGTAGTTGTAAGATGCGTCACAATTTGAATAGGTTTAATTCTATGCTGACTTTCTGCCTATAGATAGACTAGCTAAGTCTTGTTGATTTTTACTTAAAAGTTACACTTTTGACTGCTAATACTAAAATTACCCTCGTAGATTGGCAGCAAGGGCTAATCAATTTATTTGATTCTTTGGGAACGGAGAGGGAGGGATTCGAACCCTCGGTATGGAGTTACCTGCCATACAACAGATTAGCAATCTGCCGCTTTCGACCACTCAGCCACCTCTCCAAGGCGACGATTATGAATCATAGCAGGTATTGCGGATTTTTACTACTAATTATTTTAATTTGCTGTCCAAGTGCTGCTTTTTGGTGGGATTTTTGGTGTTTTTATGTTTGTGAGAGTGAGGTGGTTTGTCTATTTTGCAGATTTTGATACAGCAAAAGCGAATTAATTTGAGGTGAAATTTATCAGGCTCTAAATTTTCTCTGTCGGTAACTTTTTCTTTTGACACCTAGGGTGTATGGTATTACTAGGTATTACTAAAAAGAGTAAGTTCGTAATACAATTTATCTCCAATGTAAGACGAAAAGAGTAACAGGTAATACAGAAAAAAATCAGAATCTACTCCTTTTTGGGGATGACTGGAAAATACTATGCTACTTAATATATGTTAAACTACTGAATAGAAAGTTAACACTGAGTGATTAGTCGGGAAACAGACGCTCGTCTGATCTACCTGAAGTTTTGTCACATTTCAGAACAAAGCAAACTTATGAGTACTATGAATAGCAAGCACATTGCACTGATTTCAGTTCACGGCGATCCTGCAATAGAAATTGGGAAAGAAGAAGCTGGAGGACAGAATGTTTATGTGCGGCAAGTGGGTGAGGCACTTGCTGACCAGGGTTGGAAAGTGGATATGTTTACCCGGTCAGCAAATAGTGAGCAACCGAAAATAGTGGAACATGGTCCGAATTGTCGGACTATTCGCTTGATTGCAGGTCCTGATGAATTTGTACCACGCAATGAAATATTTGACTATGCAGGTACGTTTGTTGAAGAGTTGCTTAAGTTTCAACAAAAATCGGGGATCAACTATTCTTTAGTCCATACAAACTACTGGATTTCTGCTTGGGTGGGAATGGAACTGAAGAAACACCAACCCATTGAGCTAGTTCATACTTATCATTCACTTGGTGCTGTGAAGTACAAGTCAATGACAACTGTGCCGATGATTGCTAGTACTCGTTTGGCTGTGGAGAAAGCGGTATTAGAGAATTCAGAACGTATTGTAGCAACGAGTCCCCAGGAAAAGGAACATATGCGATCGCTGGTTTCTAGCAAAGGCAATGTCGATATTATCCCCTGCGGCACAGATATTCAGCGTTTTGGCTCAATTGATAAGCAAGCAGCGCGTGAGTTGCTAGGAATTGATCCTGATGCCTTGATGATCTTTTATGTAGGACGCTTTGATCCCCGTAAAGGCATAGAAACTTTAGTCCGGGCAGTTGGAATGTCGCAACTACGGGGCAAAAAGAAAATCAACTTAGTTATTGGTGGCGGTTCTCGTCCTGGACGAAGTGACGGCATCGAACGTGAGCGTATTGAGAAAATTGTCGCTGAACTTGGTATGAACGATATTGCCAGCTTCCCTGGACGCTTGGGCGATGATGTTTTACCCGCTTACTACGCTGCTGCCGATGTCTGCGTAGTTCCCAGTCACTACGAACCCTTTGGTTTAGTTGCCATTGAAGCGATGGCAAGTAGCACACCAGTCGTTGCCAGTGATGTCGGTGGTTTACAATTTACCGTTGTGCATGAAGAAACAGGGATGCTTGCGCCACCGCAAGACGAAGCTGCCTTTGCCGCCGCTATTGACCGTATTCTCTCTAACCCAGACTGGAGAAACCAACTAGGGGCGAATGCCAGAGTTCGAGTTGAGAATAAATTTAGTTGGGATGGTGTTGCCCATCAACTGAGTGACCTCTACAATAACTTGTTAGAGGAGCCGGTAAAGATAAAGGTGTTAAACCAAGCTAGCGCTTAACACGATAATCTTGCCCTGAGATTTGCTAGGGGCAGGTCAACAAAGTCTGCAACATTTGGTTATAAGAGCAAGTCTGTGTAGGCAAACTGCTGATAGTCGCGACGATTAACAAATCGTCGCGATACTATTATTTAAAACTAAGATACTTGCTATTTATTAACCAACTTAACTACTAGGGTTGCCGGGATCATCCAAAGGCTTTTGTACAACTTGCGAGAAATCTCCCTCACTTAATGCTTCTTTAACCAACTGCTGCACTTCTGAATTAACTTGTTCATAAACTTCTGCCCTACACCAAGGACGTAAATAGAGAACTGTTCCCTTGGGTGAAATTGAAGCAACATGACAAGTCGTTTTAGGATGGTCTAAAACTAAGGGATGAGGTTGTACAAACGACAAAAGCAAAATAATGGTGGGATCAATAGAGCGATTTCCAATATCTATTTTTAAGTCTACTCGCCGCGTCCCCAAAGCTGTTGTATTCTTTAATACTCCACTGAACAAACTATTATTAGGAACAATAATTTTTATATTATCAGGAGTTACAACCGTTGTAGAAAAAATGCCAATAGTATCTACCACACCCTTAACACCGGCTGGACCTTCAATAAAATCACCAACTTCAAAGGGGCGCTGATTGAGTAACATGACACCAGCAGCAAAATGCGATAGTGTATTTTGCAATGCCAAGCCAACAGCTAAACCAGCAGCACCGACAACTGCAACTAAACTCGTGGCTTGAATTCCTAATGCGCTTAAAAAAGCCACAATTCCAATTACCAGCGTTAATATTTCTGAAGCTTGAACCAGGAATTTACGCAGAGTTGGCTCAACGGGACTAAAAGCGCGGCGAGTTCCGCGAGCAACTAAATCAATTGCATAGCGAGTAAAGACAATAATTAACAGCGCCGAGAAGAGTTTAGTACTAAATTGAAACCCCAGATCGATTAAATTCTTGTTAAACCAAGAAGCTATATCAAAACGGTTTAACACTGGGGGAAAATCAAAAGCCAAAATCTTCATTACAACCTCTTTTTTTCCCTGAATTGATTGTGCAATTTTATCCTTTATTGAAAATATAATTTCTTAGTTTAAGCCTAATCGATCCAAAACAAAAGCATATTCAAAAGCCGCCTCTTTCAGACTTTCATAACGTCCTGAAGCGCCTCCATGTCCTGCGCCCATGTTAGTTTTTAGTAAGAGCAGATTTTGGTCAGTTTTCAACTCTCTTAGTTTAGCCGCCCACTTAGCAGGCTCCCAGTATTTGACGCGAGAATCATTTAAGCCAGCAATAATTAATAGGTGTGGATAATTTTGCTGCTTAATATTATCATAAGGAGAATAAGACTTCATGTAATCATAATAAACTTGCTGATTAGGATTACCCCATTCTTCCCATTCCATAGCAGAAAGTGGCAAAGAAGTATCAAGAATAGTTGTGACTACATCAACAAAAGGCACCGCCGCTATCACAACTTTAAAAAGTTCGGGACGCATATTAATTACAGCCCCCAT
Organism: Coleofasciculaceae cyanobacterium; assembly: GCA_049671305.1. Taxonomy (GTDB): domain Bacteria; phylum Cyanobacteriota; class Cyanobacteriia; order Cyanobacteriales; family Coleofasciculaceae; genus CADCTM01. The sequence goes on along the minus strand of JBATUR010000032.1, from coordinate 30,045 downwards.
TAATAACCCACCTGCACTGCCGCCGGAAATTGCTAGATGATTACTTGATGTCCATTTTTGGGCAATTAAATGTTCAGCACAAGCAATAAAATCGGTAAAGGTGTTAGTTTTCTGTAAAAATTTACCATCTTCATACCATTTTCGTCCCATTTCACCGCCGCCACGAATATGGGCGATAGCAATGGCAACTCCGCGATTTAATAGTGATAGTCTGCTGCTAGAAAATGAAGCAGGATAGGAAGCACCATAAGAGCCATATCCTGTGAGAAATAAAGGATTTCTGCCATCTTTTTTGATGCCTTTTTTATAAACCAGAGAAATCGGAATTAATGTACCATCCGCTGCCTTGGCAAAAATCCACTCACTGGCGTATTGATTTCGATCATAACCACCCATTACCTCTGTTTCTTTTTTCAACTCTTGCTCACCAGTTGCCATATCATAATCAAACACTGAAGAAGGTGTGATTAATGAGGTGTAATTGAATCGTAATTTTGTAGTATTAAACTCTGGATTATTACCCAAGGAAATGGCATAAGTTGGCTCTGGAAAGGGAATATTTTGCTCTTCCAATGTTGCAATGTTTTGCACTCGCATGAGCGGCAAGCCAGCTTTTCTTTCTACAATTACTAAGTAGTTAGCAAAAGCAATAACGCTTGACAAAAGGACATCTTCTCGATGCTCAATTATAGTTTCCCAATTCGGTTTTGCTGGAGTTGCTACCGGAGTTTTTACTAATTTAAAGTTAATTGCCTGTTCGTTAGTGACAATATAAAAGTAATCTTGATGATGTTCAATATCATATTCTATGCCTTGCTGCCGTGAATGAATGACTTGAAAATTTCCCAAGGGATTATTCGCATCTAAATAGTGAACTTCTGAGGTAATTTTACTACCCAAACTCATCACTATATAAGCCTGACTGCGGGTTCTACCTACGGAGAGAAAGTAAGAATCATCAGGCTCTTCGTAAATAAGAATATCAGTTTCTGATACGCTACCTAATGTATGTCGTAAAAGTTGATAAGGGCGGTTGGTGGCATCAACTTTTGTATAAAATATTGTAGAGTTATCGTTGCCCCAAGCTAAAGAAAAATAGGTATCTATGATTTTTTCTGGATATAGTTTTTTTGTGGCAATATCTAGAAAAAACAGTGTGTATTGTTCTGAACCGCTGGTATCAATTGAATAAGCTAAGATTTGATGATTGGGGCTAACTTTAAAAGTCCCTAAGCTAAAATATTCATGACCATCAGCAAGTTGGTTTTGATCAAGCAGGATTTCTTCTTGATTTTCCAGGCTACCTTTTTTACGACAATGAATTGGATAAGATTTTCCGGTTTCTGTGCGAGAATAATAATAATAATCGCCTTGTTGATAAGGCACAGAAAGATCAGTTTCTTTAATACGAGCCAGCATCTCATTATAAAGGCTAGCTTGCAGCGTTTCTGTATGCTGCATCATCGCTTCTGTATAGGCATTTTCGGCTTCTAAATAAGCGATAGTTTGAGGATTTTGGCGATCGCGTAGCCAAAAATAGTTGTCAATTCGCTCATCTTTGTGGGTAATTAGAGATTGGGGATGTTTTTCGGCAACTGGTGGTGTTAGGAGTGGGAATTTTTCTGTTTGCATATTAGGTAACCTGCTCTATTCAACAAAAATAATGATCAAAATATAGATTGGTAATTGAATTTACCTCATAAACACAAAAGAATTGCTAGATAACGAAAATCAGTGAGCATTTCTGGCGTACTCAGACGGTTTGATCACGCCAGAAAAAGGCGACTAAAGTGCTGTTTAAAGTTGGAATTAATCCTCAAATTTTTTATTTGTAAAAAGCTGCATATTTATGAGCAATTACACGTGGCAAGCGATGTTTAAAACTGCATAAAATTTCCCAAGAAATTGTGCCTAACATTTGAGCCCAGTCATCAGCAGCAATTGATAAGTTTCCATCTTGACCAATTAGTGTGACCACTTCATCTGTCTGAAGATCAGGAATATTACTGACATCCAGCATGATTTGATCCATTGTAATTGCTCCAATTTGCCTCACTTTCTGACCCCGAATTAAAACTGTTAATTGATTAGAAAGATTGCGTGGGATACCATCAGCATAGCCGATACCTACAACCGCTAGACGTAATTCGCGATCGGCGATAAATTGATAACCATAACTAACACCAGTACCAGCAGCAATAGTTTTAACTTGTGTTACTCGCGCTTTTACCTGCATCACTGGTTTGAGATTGATTGCCTGACGCAAATGATCAGCCGGATAAAGACCATAAAGCGCTAATCCGGCTCTTACCCAATCGTAATGTAACGCGGGATCTGTTAATGTGGCAGCAGAATTGGCTAAGTGCAAATTTGGTGGATTGATGCCGACATCTTGAAGTTGTGCGATCGCTTCTTCAAATCTTTGCTGCTGTAGTCTCATCACCGTCGTATCAAGGCTATCCGCTGTTGCCAGATGAGAGAAAACGCTTTGAATTTCCAGATAAGGCAAGCTTTGCACAAGTTGGGCAAACGACACCGCTTCCTGCCAAGGCATCCCTAGGCGAGACATTCCCGTATCCAGCATCAAATGTACAGGCAGCGTAATTTTCAGCTTGCTGAGGGTTTCCGAAAAAATCAGCGCCTGTTGGGGAGTGCAAAGAGTTGGTTGCAATTGCCAATTGGCGATCGCATAAACTTGTTGAGGTGTATTGGTTGCCCCCAAGAGCAAAATTGGCGCCCCAATACCTGCTTCCCGCAGTTGAATACCCTCCACCAAAGTCGCCACACACAAGCCCGCCGCGCCTGCTTCTAACACCGTTTCGGCAACCATAGTCGCACCATGCCCATAAGCATCTGCTTTTACCACCGCCATGAGTTGGGTAGAAGGCTTTAAAAGCTGCTTTAATTGGCGCACATTTTCAGACAGCGCCGCCCGGTCAATTTCTACCCACGCCCGTTGGCAGCCTTCATTAGCCTCAGCCGCATACTGTTTAGTTACATCAGTCGTTGGCTTTAGTTGCATTATCCTCACTCCTTGATCACACATTAAACAAACTATAGGTCTAGAAAAAGTAATAAAGTTTATTGCACTTTACTTTTGCGGCTGACAAAAAGCCACTTTTTTGTAGTTATTCTAATTGTTTAATGGTTAATGGTGATTAAATGATCATAAAAAAGTAATACAGCTTGATGTATGGTGCTGCCTGCAAAAAAAATGATCCCAAAGCTAGTATTAAACTCTTTAGATCGCAGCTTCTAGTAAACTGATAAGTGCGATCTAAAGAACTCTTGCTTAAGTAGGAGTTTCTTGCAACTCTGGTCGCTCTTCTGCCAAAATTGCGCCATCTACTGGGCAAACTTGGATGCAAATTCCACAGTCAATACAAGTTGCAAAATCAATCCAAAACCAATCAGAACCCTTGACATTTTTGCCAGGTCCTTCATGGATACAAGCAACGGGACAAGCATCAACACAGTCGGCGACGCCTTCGCAGGTATTTGTAACAATCGTATGTGGCACAGTGTTCTCTCTTTAAGGATTTGGTAATCCTATCGGCTTAGGTCTATTTGTTCTAGCTTACCAAGATTGGGCGATAAAGAGCATGGCTAAATCTGAGGCTTAAGTTTTGTCGTAATCGTAGTGATGTTTTCTTAGTACTTTTCTACAAAAAGCAATGTCAACAATTATACTTTATATTTAGTGCTATCAACAGAAGAGTGAATGTTGGAAATTAGTAAACTACGATTATCTAAACATCAATTCAGTCCTCAGCAGCGACAACTATTCTATTTCCTAACTTGGCTAATTATTACGGCTTTTGTTTTAATAACTACAGCGAGCTGTAATCAATTTTCTCAAACAAATACTAGCTTACTTGTCTCTGCCGCTGCTAGCTTAAAAGATGCTCTTGAAGAAGTTAAACCTCTTTATCAAACTCAAACTAATAAGAACATTACCTATAATTTTGGAGCCTCCGGTGCTTTACAGCAACAGATTGAAAACGGTGCACCAATCGATATTTTTATCTCTGCTTCTAAAAAACAGATGGATGCTTTAGACGCCAAGAATTTACTAATAAAGGAAACTCGTCGCAACTTACTAACTAACAGCCTGGTTTTAATTGTACCAAAAAGTTCAGTTGGACTGAGCGACTTCCGTCAATTAACAGATTCTAAAATTAAAAAAATTGCTATTGGAGAATTAAGAAGTGTGCCAGCGGGACAATATGCTGAAGAAGTCTTAACAAAGCTAGGCATTTTAGAGCAAGTCAAACCCAAACTTGTCTTGGGTAATAATGTTCGTCAGGTACTATCTACAGTTGCCAGTGGCAATGCTGATGCGGGTATTGTTTACTTAACAGATGCGAAAATATCACAGCAAATAAAAATAGCAGCAATAGCAGAAAACTCACATTCTCCTATTGTCTACCCAGTCGCTATACTAAAAAGTAGTAAAAACGTTGCCGCTGCCAAAGAATACCTGCAATTATTGTCTAGCAATCAGGCAAAAGTTAGATTTGAAAAGTATGGATTTGGTATAAATGTTCAATAAATTATTCTTTTATCTTTAATTATTTGTCTATTAGAAAAGACAAAGTATTAAGATAGTCAAATACTATGCAACTTGACTTTTCTCCTTTATGTATATCACTCAGAATCGCCTTATTCTCAACATTTTTTACTTTTTTTTGGGGGATTTTGGCTGCCTACTGGATGTTCGGATATCAAGGCAGATTTAAAATTTTTATTGAGGGTTTATTTATTTCACCTTTAATTTTTCCGCCAACTGTGGTCGGATTTTTATTACTACTTATATTTGGCAATAACGGAGTGCTTGGAAAATTATTAAATCTAATTAATATTAGTGTAATTTTTACTTGGTATGGTGCTGTCATTGCTGCCATCGTTATTTCTTTCCCCTTAATGTATAAGACTACATTGGGAGCTTTTGAACAAATTGATCATAATTTATTATGCGTTGCCAGAACCCTTGGTGCAACTGAATGGATTGTTTTTTGGCGAGTTGCATTGCCTCTAGCAATTCCTGGAATTGTCACTGCAACTACGCTATCTTTTGCTCGTGCCTTGGGCGAATTTGGTGCTACTTTAATGATTGCAGGAAATATCCCAGGACAAACGAAAACAATTCCAATGGCAATTTATTTTGCTGTGGAAGCGGGAACAATTAATGAAGCTTGGTTTTGGGCATTAGTAATTAGCTGCATTTCTTTATCTAGCATTTGGTTGGCTAATTTTTGGCGAGAAATTAGAGGCAGGCAGGCAAAAACTGAGACTAATTATGAACAGTTAGATCTAGATTATAAGTTTCTACTAAAATCAGGAGAAATGCTTAATAACTACTCATTAATTGTAGAAATTACCAAACAACTTGCTGACTTTCAATTAGATATAAACTTTAGCAACAATCAGCAACCTTTAGGCTTGTTAGGTGCTTCTGGTGCTGGCAAAAGTTTGATTCTTCGCTGTATTGCAGGTATAGAAACGCCAAATACAGGTAGTATAGTCTTAAACGGACGGATATTATTTGATGCAAAACAAGGAATTAATCTTCCCATTCGTTCACGCCGAGTTGGTTTTTTATTTCAGAATTATGCTTTATTTCCTCATCTAACTGTAGCTGAAAATATTGCTTTTGGCTTGCCTAAAAAAACGCCAAAATTACTAATCAAACAACAAATAGAAGCACAATTAGCCTCTGTACAGTTGCAGGGATATGCTAACCGATATCCTCATCAACTTTCGGGGGGGCAACAACAACGGATAGCCTTAGCTAGGGCTTTGGCAAGTCAACCAGAAATATTACTTTTAGATGAGCCATTTTCAGCATTAGATACACACTTACGCAGTCAGTTAGAACAGCAATTAATTGCGACTTTGGCGAGCTATCAAGGCGTTACTTTATTTGTGACACATAATTTAGAAGAAGCTTATCGAATTTGTCAAAATTTGTTAGTAATGGAACGAGGAAAAGCGATCGCTTATAATGCTAAACAACAGGTTTTTGAACACCCTAGCTCAGTGCGAGTTGCTAAATTAACTGGTTGCAAGAACTTTTCTCGCGCTATTATGGTAAATCAACAACTGCAAGCAAGTGATTGGGGTGTAAGTTTACAAGTCATTGAATCGATTCCCGCCTCACTTTCTTATATAGGAATTCGTGCTCATCAGATAACTTTTACCACAGATAATTTAGCTCAAAATACTTTTCCTTGTTGGCTGACAGCTACCGTTGAAACTCCTCATAGAATGACCTTATATCTCAAGCTGAATTCTGCTCCGATCAATTCACAAGACTATCATTTACAGGCAGAAGTATTTAAAGAAAAATGGGAGATTATTAGAGAGCGACCGCTGCCTTGGTATATTACTTTAGAGCCAAAGCGGCTGATTTTATTAACAGAATGAAGTAAAATCTAGTTTAAAAGAAGGTATCCAACAGCAATGGACAGTTGATAACAGCGGCACAACCTACCTTGATTTTACAATTGAAGTCGTTAAAACTCAAGAAGATCAATGCTGTTGAAATTTTAATTGTGTTTACAAAAAAACGAAACCGGGGTGAAGTCTCAATTGGTGTAAACAAAGCTAACACAGGAACCATCATTGCTCAAAGGGTAGGGATGACTTACCTTTCAGGGCAACAGCGTATTCAAGTTCTACAAGGCATTAATTGGCAGATCAAACAAGGTGATATTCACCTGTTAATGGGACCGTCTGGATCAGGTAAAACGACTTTATTATCAATTTTGGCTGGACTGCTGACGCCGACATCGGGCAAGGTAAACTTGTTGGGAGAAGAAATCACTAAGTTATCTAGTGCCAAGTTGGCGCAGTTTCGACAAGCTAATATCGGCTTTATTTTTCAAAATTTTAATCTATTTCCGGCACTGACGGCGGCAGAAAATATTGAAGTTGTACTCAATCTTAAAGGCATTCGTGGGGCGCAAGCTCGATTGCAAGCGTTAGGATTACTAAAACAGGTTGGTTTGGGTCTGCAAGCGCATCAAAAGCCAGCGAATTTGTCTGGAGGTCAAAAACAACGTGTAGCGATCGCACGGGCTTTAGCGGGCAATCCACCCTTGATTATGGCAGATGAACCAACGGCGGCTTTAGACTCCCAAAATGGTCATGCCGTAATTGAGTTGCTGCGCCGTCTGGCTAAAGATGGAGGTTGTACGGTGTTGATGGTGACACATGATCCAAGAATTATTGGTGTTGCCGATCGCATTGCTTATTTGGAAGATGGTATTTTGAAGGATGATCATAATAATCATAAATAAGAGATATTAAGCCACCAAACAGTTTTTATTTTGTTGCTTAATATTTATGAGTTGATACAATTTAATTGCTACTTTAATTTGACAGCCGTTTTGCAATTCAGGTTAAGTTATGAATCCAGTTGATTTAGCTTTTGCACCAGCTCTTTTACAAGCCCAATTAATCCGCCAAGGAGAAGTTTCACCACTGGAATTAGTTGAGCTTTACTTAGAGAGAATTGGGCGCTTAAATTCACAACTAGGTTGTTATTTTACCGTGGCTGGTGAGCAGGCGCTGAGTGAGGCAAAAGCGAAAACTGAACAACTGGCAAAAATTAAAGATAAGTCCCAACTACCGCCGTTTTTTGGTGTGCCAATTGCCATAAAAGACCTCAACGCGGTGGCAGGGATTCATTTAACTTATGGGACACCTTTTTTAAGGGATAAAATCGCCACTTATGATGATGGTGTGGTGATGCTAATTAAACAGGCAGGCTTCACAATTCTCGGCAAAACTGCGACCTCCGAATGGGGTTCTTTGCCTTATACTGAGCCTCCTGGCTTTCCTGCTGCCCGCAATCCCTGGAATTTAGATTATACTCCTGGTGGCTCAAGTGGTGGCGCAGCGGCGGCAGTGGCAGCAGGTTTGACACCGATTGCTCAAGGTTCAGATGCTGGGGGATCGGTGCGGGGACCAGCTTTTTGTTGTGGTTTGGTGGGAATTAAGCCATCACGGGGGCGGATCACTTACGCACCGGTTGGTGATTATCAAAATGGCATTGCCAGTAATGGCGTTTTGGCGCGGAATGTGGCAGATGCGGCGGCAATGTTGGATGTAATGTCGGGTTATGTAACGGGTGATCCTTATTGGTTGCCGACTCCGCAGACATCGTTTTTAGAAGCAAGTAAGTTAACGCCAAATCGTTTAAAAATTGCTTTTTCAACTTCCATGCAACCTGTTGGCGAAGCGTCGGAAATTTGTCGCCAAAGTGTTTTAGAAACTGTGCAAAGATTAGAAAAATTGGGACATTTTGTGGAGCCTGGTTGTCCAGATTGTAGTGATTTAATTGAACCGTTTACGAAGATTTGGCAGGCGGGAATTGCTTCAACAGGGATGCCGAAAGAGGCATTAAGTCCGATGAATGCTTGGATTTCAGGGCAGTCGGGGACGGCTGGGGAATATTTGCAAGCGGTTTCGCAGATGCAGATATTGGCACGGCGGATTGTCATGTTTTTTGAGGCTTATGATGTTTTGGTGTTGCCGACTTATCTGCATGGGGCGATTCGGGTGGGCGAGTGGGCGGATTTGAGTCCTGCTGAGACTTTGCAAAAAATTGTGAATTGGATTGCACCTTGTCCGCCGTTTAATGCATCGGGGTTGCCTGCGATCGCTTTACCGACTGGTTTTGATGCGGCGACGGGTTTGCCGGTTGGGGTGCAGTTGGTGGGGCGTCCTTCGGCTGAGGCGACGATATTGGCTTTGGCGGCACAGTTGGAGAGTGAGATAGGTGGAAGCGATCGTCGTCCTACGTTGGCGTTGTAGGTGTTTGAATTTTAGTATGAGCGATCAGCTAGCTGCTGCTCTTATGCGATCGCGTAGCGTACCATAAGCTAGTTACTCCTTGTGATCCACTCAGTCATGCCTCAACGAGATGCAATTCATAACATCATCAGGCAAGCTCTCATCAAGGAGGGTTGGGAAATCACGGACGATCCTTATGTCATATCGTATGGTGAGCGATTTCTCTTTATAGACTTGGCAGCAACATCAGATGCCCTCAACGGTATTGCAGGAGGCTTTATCGGTGCTAGACGCGGCAGTAGTCAAATTGCAGTTGAAATTAAATAATTTCGAGGCAACTCGGCAATTGCTGATTTGGAGCAAGCGATTGGTCAATATGTTCTTTATCGGCTACTTCTAGAACAGATCGATCCAGAGCGTGAATTGTATCTTGCTGTTGCACAGACAACCTTTGACGGGATTTTCAACGAACCGATTGGTGAGTTGGTGATGCGTGAGCTACCAATGAAATTGCTTATTGTAGATGTAGAGGCGCAAGAGGTAAAGCGATGGATACCACCACGAGAGAGCGGAACATTGTAAAGCAGGTCATTCAACGATACGCTCAATTCAAACCTTCTCACGGCGATATTCGACTTGATACAGTATTTGACGACGTGCAAAATCGCTATGCGCTGATGCAGGTGGGTTGGGACAGAGGACGGCGGGTAAGGGGAAATTTGATTTATGTGACTTTGAGTGAGGGTAAGGTTTGGGTGGAATATGACGGCATGGAACAAGGAATTACTAAAGATTTAATTGCCGCAGGTATCCCACCAGAGCAAATTGTTCTGGCATTTCTCCCTGAAGAGCAAACTGCTGCAACTGCCTAAGCTTAGACTATGAGGATGATAGTGATCGCACTGGTGCCTACGAAAGAGTCAAAACTAGTTTAGGCGATCGCTTTACCGACTGGTTTTGATGCGGCGACGGGTTTGCCGGTGGGGGTACAGTTGGTGGGGCGTCCGTCGGCTGAGGCGACGATACTGGCTTTGGCGGCGCAGTTGGAGAAGGAGTTAGGTGGAAGCGATCGTCGTCCTACGTTGGCGTTGTAGTTGTTTGTTAGGTGGGTGGGGGAGTTCTTGGGGGTTAGTGCTTAGGATCGTTCTCTGCATTAGTATGACTTTATCTTGTAGTCATTATGCAAATGCGCTAGTCTAAGCTGTTGGTTTATATATGGCATACCGAGTAAGGGAGAGTGAATGACTGGTAGAATCTCCGCAGTGGATCTATTTTGTGGTGCTGGAGGGCTAACTCATGGGTTTGAGCAAGCAGGTCTTCCAGTTAAAGCCGGGTACGATATTGATCCAGCGTGTAAGTTTCCATATGAACACAATAATAAAGCGAAATTTATACGGCAAGATGTAGAAGATGTTAGTGGTTCAGATTTAGTAGAGTATTTTTCTGGAAGTAGTATAAAAGTTTTAGCCGGGTGTGCTCCTTGTCAACCGTTTTCAAGTTACTCAAGACGCTACAACGATAAAGAGTCGAGGTGGAAGCTATTGCGAGATTTTGCACGTCTGATAGAAGAATGTGAGCCACAGATTGTTTCAATGGAAAATGTTCTTCAGTTGAAACATCATCCCGTTCTTGAAGAGTTTATGTTTCAATTAAAAAATTTGAACTATTACTTTGAAACCTATGAGGTAAACTGTCTAGATTATGGTATTCCTCAATCTCGAAAGCGTTTAGTTTTACTAGCCTCAAAATTTGGTAAAATCAATTTAATTTCCTCTACTTATAAAGTAGAAACATATGAAACAGTACGCAAGACTATTGAACATCTTCAACCTCTTGCTGCAGGTCAAGCTTCTAAAACAGATCGAGTTCATCAATGTAGTAAACTTTCTGATCTAAATCTGCGCCGTATTCGTGCTTCCAAACCTGGAGGAACTTGGCGAGATTGGTCTAAGGACTTAATTGCTAAATGCCACCTCAAAAAAAGCGGTAAAACCTATCCAGGGGTGTACGGTCGAATGGAGTGGGATAAACCGAGTCCAACGATCACTACTCAATGTTTTGGTTTTGGAAACGGTCGGTTTGGACATCCCGAACAAGATAGGGCTATATCACTTAGAGAAGCAGCCTTGCTCCAAACTTTCCCCGCCGATTACGAATTTGTAGCCCATGATGAACCTTTAAAACTTAGTCATATAGGGCGATTGATTGGAAATGCTGTTCCTGTAAAACTGGGTCAAGTTATCGCTCAAAGTATCTTAAATCATATTGATCAATTTGCTTAAATAGTGCCTCCCGTAGATACATCTAAGTATTCTTTATTAGATAAATATTGTTCAATATTTTGTAGTATTTGTTTTAGATACTTGGTTACTTTGCTCTTGATTTCTAAAAGGTCATCGGCGGTTTTATCCCGTCCTACCTCGGCAAAAGACTTAAAGCCATGTGCTAAATCATTTCTGTTTGTTTTAATAGTTACTAAATCACTTCCATGACCTGTTTTAGCATAGTCAGTCGAGTGTGAAAATCCGTATTCAGTCGCTGTATCTCTTATCTTCATCCCGTCAATATTGCCTGAGAATAGATCTTGTTTATCAAACCCAGCAGTAATAATGTCAAGAGAAATAGCTGTTATACTCAAAAATATTTTGTCAGGATTTCGCTTCTTTAGATTTTTGAGGACAATTCTTTTGAGTTTAGGGCTAATTTGGTCGTAAGAAACTCCTTTACCTCGCAATTCATCAAATATTGCTTCGATAGCGTTTCGCATTGTTGCTTCAACTAGGTTATAGAGCAACAGAAAACCACTGGCTTTTAAGGTCTTTATTAACTCAGGGTCAATTTCCCGAATTTTTGGGATTCCTCCTTTACCTTCCATACTTAATTTAGTCGTTCCCTGCTCCAAACTTTTCAAAAAAATAAAATATTTGCTTACCTCTCTAGAGCGTTCATTGAAGTCCTGAAATAATGAGCTAGTCATGATTTACCGAGAAGTTGATCACGCACATATTCAATACGCTTAATTACTTTAGGTCTAGAGTTACTTGCATCGGAGGTAGTATATTCTTTGAATTCTGGTGAGTCCAGCCACTTTATTGACTTGGGTACAAGAGCTTTCTTCTTCCTCAAAGCAAGTGCAACACCTACAGAAATTGCCTCGAATCTAATTCTTGGTGTTTTGACATGACCTTGTTTTTTACTAAAACCATTTGGGAAGTATTTTTCAACAAAGTCTAACATTCCGTGAAATTCCTTTCGCATCTCATCTAGGATAATTCCAGGATGATTATTTTTTTCCAGATATTCATTGAGAAAAATATTAACTCTTCTATCAAAATTTTGATAGTTATTTAAGTAAGCAAAAAAGCGTAATACAAATTCTTCTGGTTCCCGTTTACTAACAAGTACTTCTGACAATGGGCATAGCTTACGAAATTTAGGATCTTTAGCAAGTTCTTCAATAAGATCAACAAATGGACCAGGAGATGTGCCTCTACGCTTCTCCATGTCGTTCAGTACGATACTACCTGAATTGATACGTTCAAATACATCCCTTCGTGTTTCTTCATTGGCTTTGTCAGTAAGCACAATCATGCGAATAGTAGCTCTGTTGAAGCGTCTCTTTCTCGCAAGAGGCAAATCTTTGAATTTGAAGTCGTTAAGCTTCTTCAGCTTTTCTAGTTCACACAGCTTTAAATCATTATTGATAAATCTATCTAAAGTACGGATACGTTGAGTACCATCAACAATTTCTAACCGAGCTAAATCATCAACATCATCATCTTCTGGTCTCAAATCAGCAACAAAAATATAGGGTATGGGTAGTCCTAGCAAAATAGATTCAATAAACTTTGACTGTCGAGATTCTTCCCAAATCATTTCCCTTTGATAGTCTGGTATGTATAACTCATTAATGTCCTCCTTTAGCCCATCTCTATATTTCTGAACAAGCACTTCCACTGGATACTCTTTTGTATCGTAGTCAACTACTTTTTGTTTTTCCCGAATTTCTGCTTCTGCTGCTTCTCTTTGCTCATCTGTGATTTCTGGTTCTATTGGTGTTTTTGGCGCTTTTGGCATCTTGCTCTCCAGCTTAGATGGAGTAAGTGTATCAGAGTGGGAAAGGCTTCAACCTTGCTTATAGCATCTATAATTTTAGCGGTTTGTCAGTAAATCCTATCAGAGCCTAGCTAGAACAACTCACCAAGTTTGATCGCACATTCTGGACGTATGGAAAGCTCTGTAAAAGCGATCGCTCCAACTCAAGCAATTTGTACCCAAATCACCTCAGCATACAAGCTCTAACTAAACCTTTACCCGTTCAACCCTACTCAATTGTTAGTATCGTTCTACTGGAAAATCTCAACTCGATTATTTAAAATTAGAACCATGCTGAAAAAAAACTTGCTCCCACTAATTACCGGAATTGCCATCACCACAAGTCCTTTAGTCGCCTTGGCACAATTCCCCCAACCTCAGTCTGCACCACCGCCACAACAGCAACAATCACCAGTTGCTCGAATTGAATCAGAGGCAATGAATGATATTTTAGATCTTCTCAAACCTGAACAACAAATTCAGTATAAACGGGCAAGACGCCGGGGTGCAGGAATCATTGCCGGATTAGATGACGTTGACAATATTTCCGAAGATCAACAAAAGGAAATTAAAAGTATTATTCGTCGTGCAAGTCGTCGCATTATGGATGCTACTGCACCTAAGAAATAGTCACAATATTGGGGCGCACAAATGTACGCCCCGACTTATTTATTTCTTCTTCAACCAACTAAACATAGCGCGTAAATCTTTGCCAACTTCCTCAATAGGATGTTCAGCTTCCTGACGCCGCATAGAAGTAAATCCCGGTTTTCCTGCTTGATTTTCTAAAACAAATTCACGGGCAAATTGTCCTGATTGAATTTCTTGCAAAATCTTCCGCATTTCGGCGCGGGTTTGGTCAGTAACAATTCGTGGACCACGGGTATAATCGCCATATTCAGCAGTATTAGAAATGCTGTCGCGCATGGTTGCCAGCCCACCTTCAACAACTAAATCAACAATTAATTTGACTTCATGAAGGCATTCAAAATAAGCAAGTTCGGGTTGATATCCGGCGGCAACTAAGGTTTCAAAACCAGCTTTAATTAAAGCACTTAAACCACCACATAAAACAACTTGTTCGCCGAATAAATCGGTTTCAGTTTCTTCGCGGAAGCTGGTTTCTAAAACACCTGCACGAGTGCCACCGATACCTTTAGCATAAGCCATTGCGCGATCGCGTGCTTGTCCTGTGGCATCCTGATACACAGCAAACAACGCCGGAACACCTTCTCCCTGTTCGTAGGTACGGCGTACCAAATGTCCTGGTCCCTTGGGTGCAACCATCACCACATCGACGTTAGAAGGCGGCACAACTTGCCCAAAATGAATGTTGAAACCGTGGGCAAAAGCGATTACTTTGCCTTCGCTTAAATTGGGTTCAATTTCGTCTTTGTAAATGGTTTTTTGGACTTCATCAGGTAATAGAATCATGATGAAATCTGCAGCTTTGGCAGCATCAGCAACTGAGTGAACTTTTAAACCAGCTTCCGTTGCTTTTGCGGCTGATTTACTGCCCGGATAAAGCCCTACAATAACGTTCATGCCACTATCTTTTAGATTAAGGGCATGGGCATGACCTTGAGAACCATAACCGATAATTGCGATCGTTTTGTCGGACAGTAAGTCTAAGTTGGCATCTGTGTCGTAATACATCCGGGCCATAGAAGCATCTCCTTGAGCAAGCGTAATGAGGGACTGCAAGCTCCTGATTTTACCGCAAAATCTGTCTCACTAATGGAGATTGATGGAGTAGATGCACCTAAATTATAAAATTGCCATCTTACAATCGTTTCAAGGCAGATGGACTACTGAGCATTTCTGACAAAAGCAACCATCGTTTTTTGTGCATAGTTCGATGTACCATTCCCCTCGCTACTGCTAGAGACGACATACCCATAGATTCGAGTTTATCTAAGTTTTGCCAAGACTTAATTAGTAGTTCAGCTAAGGCAATAGGGTCGTTAGATTTAACAAGAATACCAGTTTTATTCTGTTGAACACAATCACGCATTCCTGCAGTATCACTGCCAAGTATTGGCACTGCCTGAGAATAAGCATCGTAGGCAATTCTTGGTTGTTCGCCAGAAATTGTGGGAACGATAAGGGCATGATAGTTTTGCAGCAAGTTGAAAAATTCTGAGTTGTAAGGAAGTGTTCCCAACATCCGTATTTGGGTATTTTGTAAGCTTTGGCTAACTTTTTGGCATTCGGCAAATAATTCACCTTCGCCCAAAATATCCAGCTTAATTGGAATATTTCTTTTATCCAATATTTTCATAGCTTCTAATAGAACTAAAACGCCTTTATTAGCAACTAATCGTCCTGGGAATAAGATCTTTAGTTCTTCAGTAGAGGCTGAATTTTTCTGCTGCCAAGTTGCTTTGGCGTGTGCTTCAGAGATAACATTTTCTTCATCAATCCAAGAGGCATGAATGATGTGTCCTTGGTTTTGATTTTTGGTTAATAAACTCTGTTTGTATTCTTCTTGGGTAAAGATTGCTAAGTCAGTTTTATTTACACACCAACGATTCAATCTTTCAGAAACGTAAGCACGAATTTTGGCTGGTAGTTTGTTATTAGTTCCCGGTTGTACACGCCAAGGTGCAGATTCTACTACTATGATGTAGAGTTTTTTGCGAAGCAAAACTATGGGAGTTACAAGCCACCCTAGGGGTATGGGCCAGCCTGCTACTTGCGTATGTACAATACTTGCTTGCCCAATTGCTTGCCAGAGTTTGAAGATAGTGGCGGGTAATTGTTTAATGCCTTGGATCAAGCTACTAGATGCAGGAAGATCAATAAATTGAACGTTAGCAAGTTTGGGGTCATGATCTAATGCGATCGCATTTTTTGGCGGTTCTTGGTATCGGCAAGGGCAGGCAATTGTCAAGTTTTTGAGATAATTAAGGTGTTGGATAATGTCTTTGTACCATAATTGATCGACATACCTTACACCTTTTTGATCGCGATAACATTCAATACCTATTACTAATAAATAGCGTTGGGTGATTGGTAACAATTGCTCTAACTCTTGCTGGTAAAAAGCTGGAGATTGAGATTCAGTTTGAAATTCAACTAACATTGATAATCCTAGTATTCAGTCTTGTTTAAAAGTTCACAAAATTGTCCGCTTAAGTCAGCGGATATTGACTTGTTTCAAGTCAATACAGCGATACATCCTAGGATGAGAAAATCTCAACCATTAAATATTTAATGGTTCTTGTAGGCTATAACTTTCGGAATTGCAAATTAAGAAAAACTGAGCACGCTTGTTTGCTAATCCTATAGTCTTTCTGGGGAGTTCTAGTCGAGAAACCCAGTTGCCACCGACTACTAAACAAACAACACCGAATACTTTTCAAGCACTTATCCCTGTATACTGACGAAAGAAACCTAATCCGGAAAATGGCAGTGCATTATTTTGTTTGTTTGTAGGTTTCCTAGATCCGGTTGAGCAGGTTTTTCTAACTAACGTCCTAGCACTTATTTAGCTATCTTGTCTATGCCTAAAAGTAAAGATTACGTGTTCTTTTGGTTTGAACAATAATCATTAAATATCTTCCAACAGAAAGATGTTTTCTCATTTCAAGCACGAGAAGATGAAACCTGACTTTAGGATATTGCTCTGAGGTAGAGATACTCTTAACTATTTATCGTAATCTTTGAAAGGCTGCTTGTCCTGCGAAAATATACTGTATTTTTATATCTAATTACGCACGGTATTAATATATGTATTGGTCAGGCTAATTTTGCTAGTAAGCGTGAGAGACTGCCTGTATCCTTCAACACATTATGTCATGCTTCTACTTATACACTTTTTTCTAGCCTTAGATATAAATAAGGAACAATTAAGTTAAATTTTTCGGTTAAAATAAAAATTGAAATATTTTTGCAAAAAGGAAATTGTAAATGAAAATTGGCTCTAATTATTTAGGTAAAGGACGTTGTGAATTTGTTGTATGGGCACCCCTTCAAGAGCAAGTTTCTGTACAAATTATCTCTAATAAAAATCAAGTTATTCCTTTAGAAAAAGATGAATGGGGGTATTTTAAGGTAATAGCTGAAGATATCAATCCAGGAACACTCTACTATTATAAGCTAGGTGGAGAACAAGATAGACCCGATCCCGCTTCACACTCTCAACCAAAAGACGTACACGGACCATCTGAAGTAATTGATCATAGTCAGATGAATTGGACGGATCATGAGTGGTCTGGTGTTCCTTTAGAAGAAATGATTATTTATGAACTTCATGTTGGTACTTTTACTCCTGAAGGAACATTTGAAGCAATTATTCCTCGTTTAAAAGAGTTGTCTGAGTTGGGAATAAATGCAATTGAATTGATGCCAATAGGACAGTTTCCTGGTAGTAGAAATTGGGGATATGATGGTGTTTTTCCTTATGCAGCACAACATTCTTATGGTGGAGTACAGGGACTAAAAAACTTAGTTAATGCAGCTCACCAACAAGGCTTTTCAATAATTCTCGACGTGATTTATAATCACTTTGGCCCAGAAGGAAATTACATAGGACTTTATGGACCATACTTCACAGATACATATAAAACTGCGTGGGGAAGTGCTATTAATTTTGATAAAGAATACAGTTATGGTGTACGCAACTATTTTTTAGAAAATGCTCTCTACTGGCTTGAAAAGTTTCACATTGATGCTTTACGTTTAGATGCAAGCGATAATATTTTTGATATTGGGGTTAAACACTTTCTACAAGAACTGTCAGAAAAGGTTTCTGATGTTTCTAAAAAACAAGGACGCCAGCTTTATTTAACAGCAGAAAATGATTTGAGTGATACTAAAATAATCCGTAGCATTGAGTCTGGAGGTTATGGAATAGATGCTCAATGGAATGATGCTTTTCACCACTGTTTACATACTGTTTTGACAGGTGAAAAGGTAGGTTATTATCAAGACTATGGCACAGTTGAACTGCTAGCGAAAGCTTATAAAGAAGGTTTTGTTTATTCTGGACAATACTCTCCTTTTAGAAAAAGGTTTCATGGCAATAATTCAAGTCAGTTCCCTGGCAATCAATTTGTGGTTTTTGTCCAAAATCATGACCAAATTGGTAATCGAATGCTTGGTGAACGTTTAACACATTTAGTTTCTTTTGAAGCTTTAAAATTAGCGGCAGGTGTACTGCTTTTATCTCCAAATGTTCCTCTACTTTTTATGGGAGAAGAGTATGCTGAGGATGCACCTTTTCTTTATTTTGTCAGTCATACAGATCCTAGTTTAATCACCGCTGTAAAAGAGGGAAGAAAAAAAGATTTTTCAGCCTTTCATCTAGAAGGAGAATTTGTTGATCCGTTTAGTAATGATACTTTTCAAAAATGTGTCCTCAGTTGGAAAAAACAGCATGAAGGCAAACATAAAGTATTGAGAGAATTTTATCGAAGTTTAATTTTATTACGCAAATCAGTTCCAGCATTAAAAAAGCTAGACAAAATAAATTTAGAAACGTTCGTCATTGAAGAGGATAAAATTTTAGTACTTCGTCGAGGTATTAATGATGAACAAATACTTTGCCTGTTCAATTTTAATGAAAAAAATGTTACTTTTAAAGTACCTTTTGATGGCAGTTGGCAAAAAATTCTTGATTCGGCAGATGAGCAATGGATGGGTTTAGGCTCTACAATATCTGAAGAACTAACAACTCAACAAACAATAACACTGGTCAAACAGAGTTTTGCTCTTTATGAATCAAAAACAATTTCATTAAGTTGAAATGCCTTATTTATGGTAAAGTATTTCAACTTAATGTTTAGAGAATTTAAAAATTCAGCTAATAAGGTTATTACAATTTATGCGCGTACCAACAGCTACTTATCGAATTCAATTGAATTCTGGCTTTAAGTTTGAATCAGCAAAAAAGATCATTAGTTATCTATCAGAATTAGGGATTTCTGATCTTTATGCATCCCCAATTTTTAAAGCAAGAGCCGGTAGTACTCACGGCTATGATGTTGTTGATCCTACTCAACTAAATCCAGAATTAGGCACGTTAGAAAATTTTGAAGCACTAGTTAAGGAAACTCAGAATCATCAAATGGGATGGATTCAAGACATTGTTCCTAACCACATGGCTTATGATAGTGAAAATCATTGGTTAATGGACGTTTTAGAAAATGGTTCTGATTCGGAAGCTTTTGACTACTTTGATATTGAATGGGATCAAGCCTACGAGGATATCAAAGGTCGAGTTCTTGCTCCAATGCTTGGTGATTTTTATGCTAAATGTTTGGAGAATGGTGAAATCAAACTCAGTTATGAGGAAAGTGGATTAAGTGTTAATTACTATAATTTAAAGTTGCCTGTTAGAATAGAATCTTATGCAAAGTTTATTGCTCAAAATTTAGGGCATTTAGGAAGATCTTTAGGAAGAAGACATCCAGATTTTATTAAACTACTAGGTATTCTTTATTTAACGAAAACTGCTCCTGGAGAAGCAAAAGGCAGAGAACGATACGATCAAATCGTTTTTGTAAAAGGACTTTTGTGGGAACTCTATACACAAAATTCTGAAGTTAAAGAATTTGTTGATAGTAATGTAGATTTCTTTAATGGAGAAAAAGGTAATCCAGAAAGCTTTAATCTTTTGGATAGTTTATTAAAAGAACAGTTTTATCGTCTATCTTTCTGGAAAGTTGGTGCAGAAGAAATTAATTATCGCAGGTTTTTCACTGTAAATGAGTTGATTTCTGTAAAAGTTCAAGAAATGAAAGTATTCCACAAAACGCACACATTGATTAGTCAACTTGTGGAAGAAGGTATCATAACTGGATTAAGAATAGACCATATTGATGGTCTTTATGACCCGACAGAATATCTCAAACGACTTAGAAATCAAACAGGAGATATCTATATAACTGTTGAAAAAATTTTAGAGGTTACAGAAAATCTGCCAAAAATCTGGCCCATTCAAGGGACAAGTGGTTATGACTTCTTAAACTATATTAACGGTATTTTATGTAATTGTGATAGCGAAAAACAATTTGATGATATTTACACTAAATTTACTCGTGTTACAAGCCAGTATAATCATTTAGCAATAGAAAAAAAACAGCTAATTGTTGAAAAAAATCTAGCAGGAGATGTAGATAACTTAGCTCAAATTCTTAAAAGAATCGCAAGTCAATCGAGACTAGGTATTGACCTTACGATGAATGGTCTTAAAAGAACTTTGTCTGAGGTGTTAACACTTTTTCCAGTTTACCGTACTTATGTTAATGGCGATGGTTTGAGTGAAAACGATAGTGTCTATATTAAAGAAGTTATCGAGACGGCAAGAGGGCGAATTCCTCTACTTTTAAATGAACTTGATTTCATTGAAAAATTGCTTTTATTACAATGGGAGGAGTCATTGACGGAAGAACAAAGAGCCTTAAGACTTCATTTTGTAATGAGACTGCAACAGCTTAGTGGTCCTTTAATGGCAAAAGGCATTGAAGATACACTGTTTTATGTCTATAACCGCTTAATATCTTTAAATGAAGTAGGAGGTAATCCAGAAAAGTTTGGCATTACAGTTGCTGAGTTTCATGAATTTAATCAACAAGAAAGTGTAGATTGGAATCATAAAATGAATGCCACAGCAACTCATGATACAAAACGCGGAGAAGATGTCAGAACCAGAATAAATGTGCTTTCAGAAATTCCAGAAGAATGGGAAAAACAAGTACAATCTTGGCGTGAAATTAACCACTCTCATAAAATTCATATTAATAAGAAGGAAGTTCCGAGTGCTAATGATGAATATTTCTTTTATCAAAATTTGATAGGCACTTACCCGTTTAATAAAACTGACACAACTAACTTTATTGAACGCCTTAAAGACTATATGCTCAAGTCAGTAAGGGAAGCTAAAGTACAAACAGCTTGGTTACGTCCTGATACGGCTTACGAAGAAGGTTTTTTGGCTTTTGTTGAGAAAGTTTTAGCACCTTCTGAATCTAATCAATTCCTTAAAGAATTCTTACCATTTCAAAAACGCATAGCTAGTTATGGGATATTTAATTCACTATCCCAGACTTTGTTGAAATATACGGCACCTGGTGTCCCAGATACCTATCAAGGGACGGAATTATGGGATTTGAGCATGGTAGATCCCGATAATCGTCGTCCAGTCGATTATGATCAACGAATCACACTCTTAAAGAACCTAAAAAAGCAAATAGAAGCTGATAATCTCAAGTTGATTGACGAGCTTTTATCTACTAAAGAAGATGGTAGAATTAAATTCTTTGTAACTTACAAACTTCTGCAAGCACGACAGGAAAACGTCGAACTTTTTAAAGAAGGCAACTACCTCCCTCTAGAAGTTGTTGGTCAGTTTAAAGATCATGTTGTTGCTTTTGCAAGAAGCTTTAACAATCAAATTGCTATCACCGTTGCACCCCGCTTGCTAACTAACTTAATTGAGCCAGAAAGTTACCCCTGCGGTGAGCAGGTTTGGGGAGATACACAGTTGCAGCTTCCTCAACAATTACAGTCTACTTGGCAAGATATCTTTAGTAAGCAAAAAAATTCAAGTTCAAAAAGTGGCACGATCGCAATTAGTCAAATCTTACAAAATTTCCCTATTGCACTTTTATTAAATTCTTCTCAAAGAACTTAAAAATAGGGTTAATCCTGATACTTTGAATACAATTCAAAGTATCAGGATAATTGGTTTTAATTACTAATAATTAAAACTTTAAAATTTGTTGGAGTATGATATTTACCCAATCAGAACAATTATTGAGTTCATTGCCTAAATCATACATTGCTTTCTCCAAAAGATAAGCATCAAGAAGCACTTGCAACTCTAATTTTGTTTGCGGTAAAAAAGCATTTTCCTTGGCTTCAGCAAGATAACTTTTCAAAAATGCTGCACTGACCCAACTATACCAGTATTGCGCCCATTGCTTCATCACAGGTAAATCGTTAGGAAGATTCATACCACTTTCAATTTCATTCTGCAGTGCCATATTTGCTGCACCATTAAATGATTGCAGCATTCCCGCCACATCTCGCAGAGGCGATCGCTTCATGCGCCTTTCATTCAAATTCAGCGCCGGATCTCCTTCAAAGTCAACAATGATGAAATCGTTCCCAGTATATAACACTTGCCCCAAATGATAATTGCCATAACAACGAGTACGCATTGCGGTAATTTTTGTGTCTAAAACTAACTGAAACCGTCCAATAATTTCATCTTGGCGATTAAGGACAGCTTGTGCCAAAGTTTGGGTTTCAGGCGACAGTTGTTTAAGCTGTTTCTTTAGCAGCAATAAAACTTTTCCGGTGAGAGTTCGTGCCGACTGATAAATCGAACGTTGATAAAATGGTGAAAATGGTTCTGGAACAAAATCAGGATTATCAACCTCAGAAGCTAAGGCAATATGCAGTTCAGCAGTGCGTTTTCCTAATAAGCGAGCGCTATTAAGATAGGAACCAATAATTAAAGTTAATTCTGGAAATTCCGCTGCTTGTAAATCCAACAAAGATGCCTTTGGAACAGGCACTTCTGTTACTTCTTGTTGCACCTCAACCGCTTCAAAGTAGTCACGTAATCGATCCAGAGTATAGTCCCAACTACTAATAGTATCTGGGATAAATTCTTGCAAGATACCTAATGTTATTGGTTGAGTATTCGGACGAACATATTCTAAAGCTCCTGCTATTGAGGCAAAATGTTTCAAATATTTTTTCTCTTGCAGAAACCGTCCAATTTCCAAACCAGGGTTAATTCCTGTGTCGATTTTTCGGAAGAGTTTTAATAGCAAGCGGTCTTCATAGACAATTGAAGTTCTGCTATTTTCTCCCGTCCTTAAATATGGCTCAAAGTTGGTCGAGCTGTTATAAAGTTCCTCTAAAACATTAGTAGAAGTGGCTACTAATTTGCCAGAGTTTCCTTGATAAGAACTCTGATTAGCAATTGCTTCTAAAGGAATAGATAGAACGTTTTTATCAACAACAGCCTCAAATAATACTCCAACTTCCTCATGTCCTTGAATTCGCAAACGTGCCACCACAGCTTGTGGCGTTTCTGCTTGAATATGAATTGCTTGTTCGCCTTCGGCATAGGCGAGTACTAATAGATAGGTTTCGGAATCTCCCTGAAGGTAATCTAAATGCAGCAAAATTATTTGAGCTTCCGTATCTTTATTTGATATAGGAATAATTTCGCTAATTTGCACTGATTGAATCTTTTTTGTACCATCAAACCACAGGCAACTAGGTAAATAATCCCGCAACCGAGTTTCTAAAGTTGCTTTCAACTGAGGTTGTGAAAAAACTGTCTGCCAGTTGTTATTAACAATTAAAGTTGGTATTTGTGTTTGAGGTAATGTTGATTGAATGGCAGTTTGTAGCTTGAGAGTAAACCAATAAAACGAGTGGGGACTGACGCTAAGAAAGTAAGGTAAATCGGCAATAGGCGGAAACTCAGTACGACCAAAAATCTCAACTGGCACCATACCTTTAAAAGCTGATAAATCTAGTTCTACGGTTTGCACAAAACGCGATAAATTAGCAACAACTAAAATATGTTCATCTTCGTAAGTACGAGTGTAGGCAATAACTTTGCGATTTTCAGGATGAAGGAATTCAAACGTACCACGTCCGAAGGCTTGGAAGCGCTTGCGGGTGGCAAGTAGGCGTTTCATCCAGTACCATAAAGAATTCGGGTTTGCCCGTTGTGCCTCCACGTTAACCGCTTCGTAGTGGTATTCTGACTCAACAATAACGGGTAAATAGAGGCGCTGCGAATTAGCACGACTAAAACCAGCGTTGCGATCGGCACTCCACTGCATAGGAGTACGCACACCGTGGCGATCGCCTACATAAACATTATCCCCCATCGCAATCTCATCGCCATAATAAAGTACTGGTGTCCCAGGTAGCGAGAGCAACAAACCATGAAGTAATTCGATCTGACGGCGGTCATTTCCTAATAACGGCGCCAATCTGCGACGAATTCCCAAATTATGCCTCATTTCCGGGTCTTGTGCATACATCCGATACATATAGTCTCGGTCTTCATCACTGACCATTTCTAAGGTTAATTCGTCATGGTTTCGCAAGAATAAACCCCATTGACAATTATCAGGAATTGCCGGGGTTTGTTGCATGATATCAGTGATCGGGAAACTATCTTCAATTCGCACCGACATAAACAGGCGCGGCATTAAAGGAAAATTAAAATTCATGTGACATTCATTCCCATTGCCATAATATTCTGCCGCTTCTTCGGGCCACTGATTTGCCTCAGCAAGCAGCATTATGTTGGGGAATTTGCTGTCTATATGCGATCGCATTTGCTGCAAAAAAGCATGAGTTTCTGGTAAGTTCTCGCCATTCGTACCTTCTCGTTCATACAAATAAGGAACAGCATCCATCCGAAAGCCATCAACTCCCAGTTCTAACCAGAAATCTATTACCTCAAAAATCGCCGCACGCACATTAGGATTATCATAATTCAAATCAGGTTGATGCGTATAAAAACGATGCCAATAATATTCTTTGGCAACCGAATCCCACGCCCAATTTGAAGGCTCAAAATCTTCAAAAATAATCCGTGCCTCCGGGTATTTTTCCGGCGTCTCACTCCAAACATAAAAGTCCCGCTCATTACTTCCTTTTGGCGCCCTTCTTGCTCTTTGAAACCAAGGATGCTGATCAGAAGTATGGTTAATAATTAACTCAATAATGACACGAATACCACGTTGATGAGCTGCTTCTAAAAAGACTTTAAAATCTTCTAATGTGCCATAAATTGGATTAACACTAGTGTAGCCAGCCGTATCATAGCCATCATCCCGCAATGGTGAGGGGAAAAATGGCAATAACCATAAGGCAGTAACACCTAAATCTTGTAAGTAGTCTAACTTTTCTGTTAACCCTGGAAAGTCCCCAATTCCGTCACCATTACTATCAGCAAAAGCGCGGACTGGCACTTCATAAATAATCGCATCTTTAAACCATAGCGGGTCATTTGTGATAGTTGAGTCTTGCATAGATGAAATCTTAGGATTGAGTTTTTAATTCCGGTGTTATTTTCAACTAACTATTTAAAGGCGTCAACTATCAAGAGAAGTAAATATTTCTCACGAAATGTTGACTCCTCAGAGGTTCTGCTGACTAAAACTAAGCTTCTGGTTGACTTCAAGATTGAGTTTCAGCTACCCTAATCATAAAAATTCCAGCTTCCCAAAAGCGATGAAACCTCAACTGCACTTTGCTGTCAGCCTATTAACTATCCTGATCCTGGCTAACGAGAAGCCTGCGACAGCTCAAAGAAGAACCATTAACTTACCTTCGCCCTTGCCAGTTAGTCCACCACCGTCACGCCTGTCTCCAATGCCTCCAGTATCGCCGTCCCAACGCTTGTCTGTTCCGCCGAGGCAGAGTGTGCCAGCAAAACCAATAGTAGTTGCCGAGTTAGTGGAACAACTCCGCACGGCTGACGTTACAGAACGCCAAAAAATTATTCGACAACTTAGCGATACTCAACAAAATATTGTCCCAGAATTAGTTAAAGCTTTGGAAGATGCCGATCCTTTAGTTAAAAGTGGTGTTGCCGAGGTGCTGGGAAATCTCACTGATGACGCCGTACCAGCCATTCCAGGGTTAATTGGCATGATCAATGATCAAAGAAGAGCGATCGCACCCGCATCATCATTTTTATTGTCACCGTCTTTTGTCAGTGCCAGACTACCAAGAGAAGATCAGCAACGGCGTCGTCCCCCTACCTCTCCCCAAAACCCCGAAAATTTGCTGAAAATTACCGCAATTGCGGCACTAGGAAAAATTGGCTTACCCGCCAGAATTGCTGCCACACCTCCCCTAACCCAGGCTTTGCAAGATCCTGATCCTTGGGTAAAGCTGAATGCAACCTGGGCACTTTCGGAAATTGGCGCATCTGTACCCATACTGCCTTACTGGTTGGAAGCCCTACAGCATCCCGATCCTAACTTGCGTCGCAGTGCAGCAGTAGTTTTTCAAGATTCAAGCTCACTTTTGCCTAAAGCCTTCGGCGCAGAAGCGAATGCCAGTACTACTGCCCCACTGCTCACGGCACTTAAAGACAGTGATTTAACGGTTCGGAATGCCGCCAGACAAGGGTTAGAGCTGTTAGGAGCCAAGGCATTACCAGGATTAATTTCCGCACTAAAAGCACCAGAGCCAATTGTGCGCTTGGAGGCGGCGCAACTGGTGGGCAACTTGGAGCAGTCGGCAGTATCTGCAGTTCCCAATTTGCTGCCACTACTGGCGGATACAGGGCGTTATGTGCCACCAAATACGAACCAATTCAACTTTTTGTCTATACCCCCCTTGCCAAGTCCAAATACCAGCCAATACCCCCCACCCCCTGGTAATCCTGAGCAATTGGTGCGAGTTAATGCCGCTATTGCCTTGGGCAAGTTGGGCAGTAGCAATGCGATTTCTGCCCTGACTAACGTCCTGAAGGATGATAATCCTTGGATGCAGCTTGCAACTGGCTGGGCATTACTGCGGTTGGGGCAAAATCAAGGCTTACCTGTTGTTGGGCGCTTGGTGCAGCATCCTAATAAATCAATTCAGCGGGCGGCGTTGTCTCAGTTGCGTGGTTATGGTTCACAGTCTACTCCTTATATCCTGACTTACTATTCGGCGAGATTAGACTCTGCTAATGATAATGAGCGTAATGGTGCAATGTATGGTCTTAACAGGTTGGGTCCAGCCGCTTTGGATTTAGTACCCAAACTCCGGGCTTTGTTGGTAAGTAACCTGAAGAACTCACCTGGTTATGCAGCGACAACTTTGGGGATGATTGCGCGGGATACGGCTACTGCTTGGCAAAATGGCAAGCTCTCAGCTAACCAACGCCAACAAGCGATCGCTGAATTTACTAAAGTTTTAAATATTATGCAAGCTCCCAATGCTCGGTTTAACCGCGAACCGGTTGAGCGCGTCCGCAATGCCCTGGCTAATCTGCGTTGAGACGCGATCGCTTTTGCTTCTGTGTTTATGGTTTAGATAGGAGCGATCGCTAATTTTATACCAATTTAAATTAACTTGAGAGTTCATTGCCCGTAGGGATACGGCATTGCCCTATCCCTACGAGTATTTGTTGCATTTAGTATAGTGGGGGCGGTGGGACTTGAACCCACACGACATTTTAAAGTCAACGGATTTTAAGTCCGTAGCGTCTACCATTCCGCCACGCCCCCGATTGGAGTTGTCACTCAGTCATTTCGTATTGTACATGACTAATGTACTTATCTATTGCACCATTAAGTAGGAGTTATGGCAAGTATGAATTGTAAGAACTTTCACACGGTAGAATATGAAGGCTGAACAAATGCCAAAATGAGGGCTGTAAAAGACTGATCACAAGGCAATTTGCTCTTTTTGGTAGCTAAAACGCGATCGCTCGCTTTCCTACTTTGTCCTCCCACAAAAACCTATACACATCAAACCATGATTGTTGCACTGTTATACCTAGTCTTAAGCGGAACCTACCTAATCGTTGCACCAGGTGCGCTTTATTTATACCTACAAAAACGCTGGTACGTTGCGAGCTCCTTTGAGCGCGGCTTTATGTACTTCTTGGTATTCTTTTTCTTTCCTGGTTTAATCTTACTGAGTCCCTTCTTGAACTTTCGCCCCAAACGGCGTCAGGTTCAAGCTTGAAGGTTACCGCTTATCTTATTATTAAATGCGACGAATTGATGCACTCGGAATAACGATTGGCTTTTTTGCCGCTGGTGGAATTATTTATGTAATTCTACAAGTCGTTGGGCTAGATAGCCAGCAGGCAGGCATCTGGAGTCAAGCTGTCTTGGTTTGTGGGTTGGTTGGCTGGCTCTTGACTTATTTGTTTCGGGTTGGGGCAGGCAAAATGACTTACAATCAACAGCTCAAAGACTATGAAGATGCTGTCTTGCAAAAACGCCTAGATGCCATGACGCCAGAAGAATTGGCGCAGCTACAAGCCGAAATTGAACAAGAGCGGACGCAAATCAGCGAAAAATAAGAGTAAGATATTTCACGATCTGGAAAGCTTTTCTCGCTGTGCCACAAATCCTGATATGTTGATTAGTCATTAGTCCGACAAAAGACTGATGACTAATACTCAATGACTTAATATACAAAAATGACCTCAGTTTCCGATTGCTTCAAGTCCCTAAAAGCTAGTTCTCAATGCGCTTTGATTCCTTTCATCACGGCAGGTGATCCT
Organism: Coleofasciculaceae cyanobacterium; assembly: GCA_049671305.1. Taxonomy (GTDB): domain Bacteria; phylum Cyanobacteriota; class Cyanobacteriia; order Cyanobacteriales; family Coleofasciculaceae; genus CADCTM01. The sequence goes on along the minus strand of JBATUR010000032.1, from coordinate 1,925 downwards.
GACTTGCAGACAACTGCCGCAGCATTAAGGGTACTTGACCAATCGGGTGCCGATATAATCGAGCTGGGTGTACCTTATTCTGACCCATTAGCTGATGGTCCGACGATTCAAGCGGCAGCGACCAGAGCTTTACAAAAAGGTGTACGATGGGGTCAGGTTTTGGAAATGATCAAAGAGGTTGCGCCACAGTTGAAGGCGCCGCTAGTTTTGTTTACCTACTATAATCCTATCCTCAACCGTGGTATTGAGTTTTTTCTTAAAGAAATTGCCGAAGCAGGTGTTAAAGGTTTGGTGGTGCCAGATTTACCTTTAGAAGAAGCTGAGTCACTTTTGAAGCCTGCAGCAGAAATTGGTATAGAAGTGATTTTATTGGTTGCGCCGACAAGTCCGCAAGAGCGTATAGAAGCGATCGCACTTCAATCTCAAGGCTTTATCTATCTGGTAAGCGTTACTGGCGTGACGGGCATGAGAACTCAAATAGAATCACGGGTGCAAGATATATTATTACAAATGCGTACTGTTACCGATAAACCAATTGGTGTGGGTTTTGGCATCTCTGAACCAGAACAAGCCAAACAGGTTAAAGATTGGGGTGCTGATGCGGTAATTGTTGGTAGTGCGGTGGTGAAGCGCTTGGCAGAAGGCACGCCAGCAGAAGGTTTGGCAGCAATTGGTGAGTTTTGTCAAAGTCTGAAGGCGGCAATTAGTGATTAATTCAGTATTGTAAAGACGTTTCGCCGAAACGTCTCTACGATTTATCTCCCCATTTCTCCACAGCACGACGCAATGCCCCCGGTGGCAAGGTTGAGAGTGTAAAGGGTAAGTTCTGCTCGATGCGTTCTAAAGCTTCAAAGAAAGCTGTAACGCCAGATGCTGCCCCGTCGGGATGATCCATAATACCTGTGCCAGCATTGAGAATTACTTCGTTACCATAGTCTGCCACAGCTTGGGGGACGACGCCGGGATGGATGCCTGCGGAGGGGACGGGGAAAACATTATGCGATCGCAAATTATCCCGAATTAATGCTTCTTCAACCGGGTCAAAAGGTAAACTACCATAATGAGCCGGATACAACACCGCATCTGCACCACCATGAGCCATCAAGGTTCCCAAAACCACTGAGTACGCCATACCGTGATCCGGGGCGGCACAGATGGCACCGGCAAAGGCGGGATGGACAAATAGCGGCACGTTAATTTCTGGATCTGTTGCCAAGGCATCCAAAACTGAAAAGCCGTAGGTAAGCACATTTAGTAATAAAGCATTTGCGCCTTCACGTACTAACAAACGGGCTTTTTGGATTAATTTTTCTGCCGAACCTGTAACATTAACTGCATATAATATTGTGCGTCCGGTTTGTTGTTTGACTTCTTCAATTACTTGACGGCAGGCTTCTAGACGTTTCAAGGTTGGCGCAACTTCTAAATCAGCCATAATTTCATCGTCTTTGATAATATCTAAGCCTGCACTGGCAACATCTTGTAAAATTGCAGCATGGTCAGCGGCGGATAGTCCGAGGGCTGGTTTGAAAATTGCCATAATTAAAGGGCGATCAAATACTCCGAGTCGTTTACGGATACCTGTAATGCCCAATTTTGCAGGCTTGCCGTAGTTTTGGGGCAGACGCACACCTACAACTTTTGCCGCCCCAGCCATTGAATATTTGCCGAAAATCATGGTTAATAAGCTGGCAATATCGTTTTCCACATTGGCTTCGGGAAAACGGATCGTAGCAATGCTGTAGCCATTAGTTTCAGTATAGCTATTGACAACTTCAGCTAAGTGTGATTTTAATGCTTGCTGCCGATGGGAAAAACGAGCATCCCAGGTGCCAACTGTTTGCCCAACGGCGATAATTTTGGCTTGCTTTTCAGCATCAATACCTGGTGGAAAGCGGTAATCAATTTCTATTGTCATATTTTTA
>JBATUR010000031.1:0-26000 GCA_049671305.1 Coleofasciculaceae cyanobacterium | reverse complement strand
CCATGTCTTGATAAAACTTCCCTTAAACCATTAAACACATTCTCTTTCTGCTGCGGTTCTAACACTCTATAGTTTGAGAACGTATTTAACAGCATTAGATAGCGATCAATGCTATAAGTATCTTCACATAATACTACCTGTTTGGATAAGTTATTAAATAAACCTGAATCAAGGACATTTTGTCCAAACGCCTCTAGAATTTCTTCCTGAGTTTCCCGATTTTCATACTTTACCAAAGCTAAATCTGGAGCATGAATTTGATAAACTTCCTCATCTATAGCTTGATAAACTTTATATGGAAGTTGCGGCGTTAGATTCCAAAGTAAAATTAGATTACCATGATCTTTTAAAGCTTCTGCGGCTTTTTTATACTTAATTTCTGGCGGCATCCAATGCCAAGCATTCGCTGCTAAGACTGCATCAAAATGCTTATTATCTAGCAAATATTCCTCAAATGAAGTATTGACAATTTCCACATTTGGATAATTTGCACAATTACGTTTTGCAATCTCACTTGCTGCCTGACTTGGCTCAAGACAAGTCATAGAAAAACCTTTTTCAGCAAAGGCAGTTGTGGCTTTTCCGGGACCACATCCTAATTCAAGAATAATAGCATTTTGAGGAAGTTTGGCTATTTCTACAGCACTATTAATTAACTCTTGAGGATAACTTGGTCTTGCCTGCTCGTATTCGTCCGCAACTCCACTATACCAATCTTTTCTCTGTTGTGAGGTGTAATTAGCGGCGAAGTTTTGATACCAGTTTTGGACTTCTTCAAATTTCATAACCAAGTTTACTATTTAAAAACACAATAGTTGCTCATTTTTTAATAGAAGGAGATGGTTTTGATTCCACTTCTTTTTTAACAGGTATAACAGAATTTTTGGGAGGTAAATCTTGTTGGGCGACTGCTTTTAGCTTGAGGAAAAAGCCAGAATCATCAGTGGCTGGGGTGAATTGATCAATAGGCTGTTTGCTAATTTCACAACGCGACCAATTTGCCTCATATCCGGCATTAATTCTAGCATTGCTGCTCAATTCTGGTGGTTGATCATTAGCAATTGGTATTTCTGTGGAAGCTTTGATGATTGAAGAGGCAGAAGTTAGTTCTTCTTGAGTTAGAGATATTTGTTGGTTTTCTTCAGTAAAACTTTCGCTAACTTCCGAATCAGAAGTTAGCCACGGCAAGCTAAGTTCTACCAAAGAATCGGTAGATTTTGTACCTAGTTTAGCCGTTAAACGTTGAGGAAGTTTGCGAGAAATTAGGCGTTCAAATTCATGGGTAAAGCGAAAAACAGGTTGCCCACGTCTTGCCCAAACTGCCAAAATCTGCTCAACAGATACGGCTTTATAACGTCCTTGATATAGTGCTTCAATTACGCCCAAGCGTACCCAATTTGCTTGATAGTTTCGCAACCAAAGATTAACTAATTCTGGCGCTGTGTATCCTCTCAATTCAAATTTATAATGATTGAGTAAAGCCACCGCATAAGCAATAATGGGATCTGGGGTTGGTTCGCTCATCAAGCCTCAATTTAACAGTGTCGAAACAATATAAGGAGAGTTAATGGCACTGACACGTCCCATTCTAATCAGCGCTTGATACATACAAGCGATCGCTTCAGCGCGTGTAGCTTCTCGTTTGGGTTGCAACATTGTGGGCGTTGGGTAATTCACAATCATACCTGCCTTGGTCGCTGCTGCAACGGCTGGTTTGGCATAATCCGGGATACTATCTCGATCTTGGTAGATTTCTAAGTAATTCGCCTCCGCACTAGGGAGAGCCAATCCACCCACTAATGACATAATTAACTCAAGTCGTCGCAAATTTTGTTGAGGGCGGAAGGTTTGGTCAGGAAACCCGGAAAGGTAGCCGCTGCGATAAGCTTGTGTGATTACAGGCATTGCCCAAAAATTGCCTGGCAAATCCAAAAACTGCACAGTAGGACGAATTAGTTTCGGGTTAAACATCCTCACTAGCAATGATGCATACTGGGCACGGTTTATGGGTGTATCTGGCTGAAAACTACCATCAGCAAAACCCGCCACCAAATTTAGGTTAGCCAAAACACGAATAAAATCAGCCGCCCAATGATTTTGGATATCGGTAAACGAGTCATTAAAAGGTTCAGGGCTGACAATATAGGAAGATGCGATCGCATTTGCCCTTCTCGTTGCTACCAATGCCTGATAAATCAACGCCGACACCTCAGCACGGGTTATATTACGCATAGGTTCCAACTGTTCGGGATTCGGATAATTTACCACCAATCCTCGTGCTGTGGCTGTGGCAATTGCTTCTGTGGCATAACTGGGAATCGAAGCGCGATCGCTATAAAATACCAATAAATTAGTATTACCCCCCGTTAAGCCCAAACCACTCACCAAAGACACCAACGCCTGTACCCTAGTTAAATTCTGCTGGGGGCGAAATGTACCATCAGGAAACCCCGACACAAAACCCATACCTGCCGCTTGCTGAATTGCCCCTGCTGCCCAAAAATCTGACTTAACATCGCCAAACCTGCCCGTACCCGTGCCAATTTGTCGCGGTAAATTAAAAGTAGCAGCAATAAGTGCCGCATATTCAGCACGAGTCATACTCGCTTCTGGCTTAAATGTACCGTCAGGAAAACCACGAATCAGATTTTTGTCAACTAACCCCTGAATAAACGCCTCCGCCCAATGACTGCCCAAATCGCTAAATTGCCCAGGTCCCATTAACGGGGCAGGTACTTGCGCCACACCCAGCATCACAAAACCCTTTACCTGTGCTGGATTGAGCTGATTTCCTACGGATATTAAATTTAAGGAAGTACTATTTTGTAAGTCAGCTTGATTATTATCGCGCAAGATATTCCCCGCCGGGTCTTGGCTGCTGCCCAAATCTGGTTTAGCATTGCCTGTAACCACCACACCAATTGTATTTTTTTCGATTAAATTACGACGCAATACCGGACGGGCATCACGAGACAGGAAAATCCCCGCACTATTGCCAGTTAATTGATTATCGGCGATTAAGGGCGCGGCTGAGTCACTAAGGGCAATTCCATAACCTGTCTTCTGACAAAGGTTGCGGCGAATTTCTCCTTTGGCATTGCGTACCAAAAAAATGCCACTAGCAGCATTGGCGGTAAAAACATTATCCAAAATCAGCGGTTTGCCTGTACCCGTCACAAAGATACCCTCACGACCGCAATTTGTGAAAGTATTATTGACAATTACTGGAGAAGTTGATTCAATCCAAATTCCTGTGCATTGTCTGACGCCATTTGTCACCGTCACACCCCGCAGTTGGGCAGAAACTTCCAAACGTAGCGTTATATTTTGATTGGCAAAGCTGGGGCTGTTATAGTTGCCACTGCCACTGATGACAATGCCTTTACCCTTGCTGGCTTCATCTCCTAGTACAATTACCCCTGTTGGTATGACGATGGGAAATATTTCGCCGCTTGCAGTATTATAAGTTCCGTTTGCTAGCTTAATTGTTGTGCCAGACTTAGCAACAGTGAGGGATTTTGTCAAGGTTTTAAAAGGACTGGTGGCGGAACCAGTATTATTATCTCTGCCAGTTGCTGGGTTGACGTAAAGAGTTGTTAGTGAACTTGTCGAGGTAGATTGAACCATATCATGGGTTGTTGGTTAGGGGTTAATAGTAATTGTTTAATGGTTAGGAGTTTTGAGCAAATAGATAGATATTGTTTAGTTAATCAATGCCCTTATTGAGTATTTTGGTGATCTAGTCTCATGACCAAACCATAAAGGACTAAAACTAATGATAGAAGTCGAACATCTTAGCAAAATTTACGGTTCTGCCTCCGCTATCCAAGATGTCTGTTTTGAAGTGGAACCTGGAGAAATTTTAGGGTTTCTTGGACCAAATGGCGCGGGCAAAACCACAACTATGAGGATTTTAGCGGGATATTTACCAGCAACTACAGGCACGGCACGTATTGCCGGATATGATGTCCATGAAGATTCTATGGCAGTGCGGCGACGCATTGGTTATTTGCCAGAAACTCCGCCTTTGTATCCAGATATGACGGTTGAGGGGTTTGTGCACTTTGTCGCCAGAATTAAAGGTGTAGCAGCAGGCGATCGCAATTTGAAAGTTAAAACGGCGCTGGAACGTTGTAACCTAAGTGAAAAGCGCAAAATTTTAATTCGTAAACTTTCTAAAGGTTTCCGGCAACGAGTTGGTATTGCCCAAGCGATCGTTCATGATCCACCTGCGATTATTTTAGATGAACCAACTGTCGGTCTTGACCCCCGACAAATTATTGATGTCCGCAATTTAATCAAAAGCCTCGCTGGAGAACATACAATTATCCTCTCTACTCATATCCTGCCAGAGGTTAGTATGACCTGTAGTCGTGTCGCCATTATTAATCGAGGACGCCTTGTTGCCACCAACACGCCCGAAACTTTAATGGCACAATTAGCAGGAGGTTCTGGTTATGAATTGGAGGTAGATGGTGATGCCACAAAATTACAAAGATTATTACAAGTTTTACCAGGAATTTGTTTAGTAGAAATTGTGCCTGTTGAAGATTTGCCACCACAGCGTTCTTTAATTAGAATTACTTGTGTCCCCAACACTGAACCAGGACGAGATATTGCTGCTGTCACTATTGGCGCGGGTTTGGGACTGCATGAACTGCGACGTACTAGCGCGACTTTGGAAGATGTATTTTTAGAATTAACTATGCAGGATGTGGTAACGGAAGTAGAAGAAGCTTTACCAGTAATTGCTCATCCCCAACCTCAAAAGGAATTAGAAGATGATCTTAATTAGTAATATTTTAGCAATTTTTAGAAAGGAATTACAAGGTTATTTTGCCTCACCTTTGGCTTATGTTGTAGCAGCAATTTACTGGTTATTATCTGGCTTCTTTTTTGTGGCAATTCTCCTGGGTCCCGAAGGCTTAATTAATGCCGTGGCAGCGCGAGATCAATCAGGTTTACCTACGCCGCCGATAGATGTTGCTTATGAATTTTTACGGGCTTTTTTATCAATAATGGGTGCCCTGGCTTTGTTTGTTTTGCCAATTCTTTCGATGGGACTTTATGCCGAGGAACGTAAGCGGGGAACTTTGGAATTATTAGCAACTTCACCAATTACAAACTGGGCGGTAGCGGTGGGGAAGTTGTTAGCAGTTCTCACCTTTTTTACGATGATGATACTACCTTTATTGGTGTATGAAGCGATCGCCTTAAATGCCGCAAATCCCCCTGTACCCCTAAGTGTACCGATACTTGCCCACGCCGGTTTAATTCTCTTAGCGGCTTCCATTCTTAGCTTAGGAATGTTTATTTCTTCCCTTACCGATAGCTCAATTTTATCGGCAATTCTCACTTTTGGAGTAATGTTAGGGCTGTGGTTAATTGATTTGGTTGCTAAAAATATTAGTGGTCCTGTAGGTGAAGCTTTGAGCCATTTGTCGTTGCTCGGAAACTTTACTAATTTGGTACAAGGTGTTTTAGATACTAGTAGTTTGATTTTATTTGCAAGTTACATCATTTTGGGTATATTTTTAACAGCAAGTTCAATTGAGGCTTTGCGTTTCCAACGTTCCTAAAGTGATGATTTATTACTTTTAAATGAGGGTAGAAAATTACAAACCGCAAATAGCCATCAATCCTCCACATCTTTGTCATCAGGACTTCACACATTTGTGATGTACTAATGCTTACTCAGTGCATTGTGCGACTATGAAAAAAGATAAAACTAAAAATTATTTAATTTACCTATTTTGGCTCGGACCATTTCTAACCGTGATGGGTTTAACGGCTGGTGTGGTTGCAGGTGTTTGGTCGCCGATTGTTTTGGGGTTGCTGTTTGCAGGACTTTTGATTATTGTCTGTTGGCTGCTATTTTTGGGCGCAATGTCTCCAGCTTTTTGGAAACGTCGTTCTACCCAAGTTGGCACAAATGCGATCGTGGCTACTTTGGCAATGTTAATAATTTTGGCGCTAATTAACTTTTTGGGCGTGCGTTATGCCCAAAGAATTGACTTAACCGAAAATCAATTATTTACTCTTTCACCTTTGTCGCGACAGGTAGTAAAAAATTTACAGCAACCAGTCAAAGTCTGGGTATTTGACCCAAAACCAAACCCAGATGACCGCGCCTTGCTTGATAATTATCGTCGCTACGGCACAAAGTTGGAATATGAGTTTGTTGACCCACAACTCAGACCAACCTTAGCGCAAAAGTTTAAAGTGCAAGCGCCAGGAGAAGTTTATCTGGAATATGGTTCGGCGCGAAAGATCTTACAAACTGTAAATGATAGCGTGCGCCTTTCGGAAATTCGGCTAACTAATGGCATCGAACAATTAACAAGCGATCGCACTGATACAGTTTACTTCTTGCAAGGTCACGGAGAACGCTCCCTAGAACCGGTCGAAGGTGGGCTTTCTGAAGCCGTGGAAGCGCTGAAAGAGAAAAATTTGATCGCCCAGCCGCTCAACCTAGCAGAACGCTCTCAAGTCCCAGCAGATGCCTCTCTGGTAGTCGTGGCAGGTCCCAAACGGACGCTATTTCCAGGCGAAGCCCAAGCTTTAAAAGATTATCTGGCAACGGGTGGCAGTGTGTTGCTGATGGTAGACCCGGAAAATAATCCCGGTTTGGATAATTTACTCACAGATTGGGGCGTTAAGCTAGACCGACAAATTGCCATTGATGCTTCCGGGCAAGGACGATCCGTTGGTTTGGGTCCCGCCACGCCTCTGGTTAGTAAATACGGCAACCATCCCATTACCAGAGAGTTTGGTAGCGGCTTTTCCTTTTATCCCCTAGCCCGCCCAATTACGATTAGTACTGTAGAAGGTGTTCAGAAAACGCCTTTAATCTTAACGGGTGAACAAAGTTGGGGAGAAAATAATCCTGAAAAACAACCGCTACAATTTGATCCCAAAACTGACCTCCCAGGTCCCTTAACTCTAGGTGTAGCTTTAACTCGCAAAGCTCAACCCGTCTCGACAACTCCGACACCTACGCCATCAGTAACGACAACTGCTACACCGTCACCTAGCCCCAAAGCAACGACAAGTCCATCACCGACAGCGAGCCCATCTGTAACGATAAGTCCTACCTCTACAGCCAGTCCCTCACCGACATCTAGCCCGACGACAAGTCCATCACCGACAGCGAGTCCATCACCGACAACCAGTCCGACAGCAACGATAAGTCCGACAGCAACGACAAGTCCATTACCGACACCTAGCCCGACGACGAGTCCCTCACCGACGACAAGTCCCTCACCAGCAAGTCAGGAAAAGAACAGCAAAAAAACCTCAGAAGCGCGGCTAATTGTCTATGGCAACTCCAACTTTGCAACAGACGGTTGGTTTAAGCAGCAGCTTAATGGAGATGTATTCCTCAATTCTGTTAGCTGGTTGAGCAAGCGAGACGAACAAGCGCTTTCAATTCGTCCAAAAGAACAAAAGAACCGCCGGATTAATTTGAGTGCTATGGAGGCAGCAGGACTAGGCTGGGTGGCACTTGTAATTATGCCTTTATTAGGTTTTACAACTGCAGGAATAATTTGGTGGCGACGGCGATAGAGAGGACGAAATTATGAAGCTACAACGGACAACTTTGTTTTTGTTATTTACAGCAATTGTGCTGGGTGGTGTTGTTTATTGGGCAGAAACTCAGGAGGCGAAGCAACGGGAAGTGGCAAAAATAACCAAGTTGCCGATTTTTGGGTTTAAGGAAGATCAAATTCAAGCTTTGACGATTTATCAGGATGAAGATACTTTGGAGTTTGAGAGGGCAACGGGCAAAGATACTGGGTGGCGGTTGAAGACACCAAAGGATGTGCCGGCTAGTAATGCGGCGGTGGCTTTTTTGTTGAATTTGTTGGTGGAGGGAAAAAGCGATCGCTCTTTTGCGATTCAACCAAAACAATTTCCCGATTATGGCTTGGATAAACCCCTAGCGGTAATCAGCATCAAACTGAAAAATCAACAATCTCATCAGCTTATTTTGGGTAAGCCTGATTTTAATCGCAGTTCTCTATATGCTCAAGTTGATCCGTCTGTAAATTCATTTCAGTCTTGGAAGGTGTTTTTAGTACCCATTGATTTTGAGTATGCGGTAAATCGTCCACTTTCAGAATGGCAAAGCAAGTCAGAGTCGGATATTCCTAAGCCTTCTCCCACGTCAGCTAGTCCAACTGCTTCTCCTTCTCCTACTGAGACTTCTCAACCAACACCCTCAGTAAGTCCAACACCAACGCCCTCAGTAAGTCCAACGCCTTCAGTAAGTCCGAAATCTTCGCCTTCGCCAACACCAACACCAACGCCAATTCCAACACCAACACCCTCAGTAAGTCCGAAATCTTCGCCTTCGCCAACACCAACACCAACGCCAATTCCAACACCAAAATCTTCGCCTTCGCCAATTCCAACACCAACACCCTCACCAAGTCCAACACCTTCACCCGCGTCAGGAAGATAGTAAGATAGTTACGCGATCGCGAATTAAGCAGCGATTCAAGTCAAACTTAGCGATTTTCATGGAGCAAATAGCTCTCACAAACGATACTATTCAAGTAAACAGCAAAACAGTTAAAGTTGAGCTTAGGTGAACAAAGTTGTTTTTTGTCGCGCAACGGTCGAAAATACTAAACTTTCTCGTCAAAGAAGTTTAGTACAGATACTTTTCCCTTCTGCCCTAGCAAGGTTTTGGATGGTAAATCACTTTGGCGACAAAAACAGCAATAGTATAAAAGAAAATTCAAGCCACAATGCTAGTTAATTGATTAACCTCGCGAGCTGAAGAAGAAAAACTATGGACCCAATTCTTTCCATCCTTGCCCCAACGATTTTAATAATCATTGGCTATACAATCGGTTCAACAAAAATTGTCAATGAAGGAAACCAAGCCCTTGTAGAACGTTTGGGCAAATACCACAAAAAACTTGATCCTGGACTTAACTACATCGTGCCTTTTCTTGACAGAATTGCAGTCGAGGATACAGTCCGTGAACAAGTTTTAGACATTCCCCCCCAACAAGCAATCACCAAAGATAATATTTCTGTAGAAGTCGATGCTGTGCTTTTTTGGAGGGTGATTAATCTTAGGGAAGCCTATTATGCTGTTGAAGATGTTGAACTAGCAATTGAAAATTTAGTGACAACAACGCTACGTTCAATGATTGGGGAATTAGATTTATCTGATACTTATTCTTCCAGATCCGACTTGAACCGCCAATTATTAAACCAACTAGATGAGGCAACGGCGGCTTGGGGAGTCAAGGTAACTCGTGTTGAGTTACAAGAAATTAAGCCACCAAAATCTATTTTGGAGTCACTGGAAAAAGAACGTGCTGCTCAAAGCGTAAAACAGGCAACAATTTCTCAGGCAGAAGGTACTGTAAAATCTATCCAAATCCTCTCTAGCGCCCTACAAAGTCAGACTAATAGCCAGCAAATCTTGCAATTTTTGATTGCTGAACGTTATGTTGATGCTAATCAAAAATTGGGAGAAAGTCCTAATTCTAAAGTAGTTTTCATGGACCCGAAGGCGCTATCTGAGGCTTTGACTGATTTGATTTCAACTCCTGATGCTCCCATTGATGGTACTAGAATCAATGGCTTGACAAATCCTGGTGAGTAGTAAAAATAGTCATTAGTCCTTGAGTTGAGCAAGGACTAATACTTAATCAAAACATTGCCTATGAATGAGCTTGAGCGCTATCTCTTTGACTTGCAAGGGTTTATCGTTGTCGAGTCGGCTCTAACTTCCCAAGAGATAGCCGCCCTAAATCAGCAGATAAATCGGCAAATTGCTGTTGAAGATGAGCAATTATCCTGTTTACGTTTTGATAGCTTACTATCTTGGGGAACTGCTTTTTGTTCCCTAATTGATAATCCTCAAATTACTCCTTATCTTGCTGAACTTCTGGGTTCTAGTTTTCGTTTAGACCACGATTATTTGCATATCATCCGCCACGGCAAAGGTCCCATTGGTACAACTTTACACGGCGGGGGTACGCCTTATGATCCCTGTCAGTACTACACTTATAAAAATGGACGGATGTACAATGGCTTGCTAGCTGTGGCTTACAATCTAACGGATGTAAGTAGTGGTGAGGGTGGGTTTGGTTGCATCCCTGGTAGCCACAAAAGCAACCTGCCTTTCCCTAGCGAGTGGCGAGATTTGGAGCAACCTCATCCCTGTGTACAGGCTATAACAGGAAAAGCCGGAACTGCCATTATTTTTACAGAAGCTCTCACTCACGGTACTCTAGCTTGGAAAGGTCTTCAAGAACGCCGTACTTTATTTTATAAATATTCGCCTCATCCTTCAGCTTGGGCGCGGAATTATTATAATTTGCAGGATTTTCCCGAACTAACTCAGGCACAAAAGTGTATCCTGAAAACTCCTGGTGTTTATCCTTAAAACTAGCAAACTTTACCCTGTTTACTAGCTTGTGAGTGAGCACTGGGATACTTTCCTAACCATCGCTGATCGACAGGTTCTGATGCTAGTTGATAACGACTATCTGAGGATAAACGGATGTAAGGTGATTGATTATCTAAGCTACCATGCACTGTAAACATACTAAAAATTAAAATATCCCCAGCTTTAAACTGAGTAGTTAGCCAGCGTCCTCCATATCTTTTTTGCAAGGAAACTGGGTTTTTAGAAAGGGCTCCATCCCACCATTTTATCTGCTTACGATTTTGGCAATAACTATCAACATCTCGCTGTCCGTAGCTGTTTTTAATAGTTCCGATTTGATGGGAGTTTTCTAAAATCATTAAACCACCCATTTCTGAGGAAATATCTCCTAATGGTGTCCAAACCGTATAAAGATTAGGTGTTCCTCGCCCCATATAAACGATATCACAATGAGGATAAGTCCCTAAATTGGGGCTAACAGCACGCAACCAAGTATAGTCATAATGGAGTATTTCTCCTCCTAGAAATACTTCAAAAAAATCGAGCAAAGTATTTGTATAAAGAAGTTTTTGCAGAGTTGGACTTTTGGCGACTAAATCTGGTCGAAAACTCATAGTTAAACCAGGTTTAGCAACACAATGCTCAATAGCATATTGGGGTAACAAAAAACCTTCCGTTGCTAAAGATTCCGCAAGTTCTAAACGCGCTTGCCAAATCATTTGAGGATTAAGAAACCCTGATAAATAAAGATAGCCATCTTCAAACATTCTTTGGCGCAACTGAGCAGCTAATCCTAATAACCCAGAAGAATCTCTTAATTCTCCCAAAGCATTCGGGTGGCAATTAAGTTGATAACCTAAAGAATAAAGTTGAGGTTTTGATGAAAGAAAAAGCATTTTAATCTTTTTTAAGCTGGTCGAAACTTTCTAAAAAATACTAACGTGCCTAAACCGAGTGTAATAATAAAACCTCCCAAAGGTAAATAAAGTCCTCGCTCATCATTTTGCAGTGTCATTGAGGTGGTTTGATCTTCTTTAATAAAGTTATTAATATGAGCAACTGTGGCTTTGGCTTGATCATCATTAGTCGATGAAGTAAAATGTAAATAACCTCGATTAGTGGAAAGAAGAACCCGTGCGGCAGCCTTATTCATTGGGTTATCTTCAAGTTCAGCGCTGTGTAATTTGATCGGTTGTGCTGGACTTTGCTGCAAGTCAAACAAACCTGTTGATACTAAATGACAGCTATTTTGGTTTTCTTGGTCACGATTACAACTTAATGTAGTTAATTTACCAGAAGTAAGACAAAAAAGCCCTAATCCAATGAAGACAGTTCCTGCAACACTCATCAAGAAGCTGTCATCTATCCGTAACTCTGGAAACTTTTGTGTATTCTTCAAAATGTTTTCCTCTTGCTATTATAATGAGCGGCTATTGAATGTCTAACTTACCTTCAAATATTGTCTTAACTTATCTGGAAAGACAAGCGTTTTTATACAAATTGTCTTAAGTATCTAAGCCTTTTAATCAAACCTAAAAACTATCTTATAAAAAAAACTTGAGCAAGGGAAACTTGCTCATTGTTAATTATTACAAAGCACCCGCTGCTGTTCTGTCTAAAACTCCTCCTGATAAATGACTTGTAATATTCATTGCTTGTAAGATTGGTGCTTGTTCTAAACCTTGGGGATAGTCGATTACACTGACAGCACCATTACCTTGCTTAATGCACCAAAAAGCGGAAGGATTTAAACCGAGAACATGACAGAGAATAACTTTATTAATCGCATCATGAGCGACAACTAAACCGATGGTAATTTGAGTAGAAGACGATTGAGCTGAACTTACGATAGCATTCCAAGAAGCGATCGCTCGATCCCAAACTTGTTGGAGATTTTCTCCCTCTGGCATTTGTACCGTTTCTGGTGAATCTTGCCACTGTTGCAACAAGTCGGGGTATAGTTGCTTAATTTCTGTCTCTAATTTTCCTTCCCATAAGCCATGACTAATTTCTTGCAGGTCTTCTTGCAAGTTTAATGGAATATTCGGGTGAGAAGCCAGAATAATCTCGGCGGTTTCCTTGGGGCGCAACATCGTACTACTAACGGCAAAATCAATCTTGACATCCTTGAGAAACTCCGCCGCTTGTTGCGCTTGCCCACGCCCATGATCATTTAACGGTACATCAATGCTGCCCTGAAAACGTGAGGCACGATTCCATTCTGTCTCACCGTGACGCACTAATAACAGACGCAAACCTCGATTTTCGCGCAATGTCGGCAAAGCATCGCCTAAATGAGAAGTTTGATTTAACGACTCTAATTGCACCGGTTCCCCCCAACTGCCTGTAAAGTTTAGGACATTGATGCAACAATTTGACTGTTGAATTGAATGATAACCCGATGCCGGTACACCGATCGCACTACTAATTAAGCAACGATTAATACCATTGTGGGCGACAATTAAAATTGTGCCTCCCTGGTGACGGGGTAGAATTTCCTGCCAAAAAGCTTGAGCTTGTTCATAAAGTGCCAACACGGTAAAGTGTTTTCTGCTCCCCTCTGAGGTTGGGATAGCCATAAAAAACTCGTGAGGACGTTCTTTCCAGCAACGGTATTCTTCAGGAAAGTTTTCCTTAACATCTGTCTTTTTTAGCTTCTCCCAAAGCGGCAAATCAATTTCCATGAGTTTGTCTACTGCTTGTAACTCTGGAGAATTGGGCAAATAAGATTGAATAATTTCAGCCGTGCGTTTTGCCCGTCGTAGAGGACTACAGTAGACAGCATCAATACTGAGGGTACTGAGAGTTTCCCCGACTTTTTTAGCATCAGCGCTACCTTTGTCAGTTAAAACTGATTCATCACAGCGCCCTTGAATGATTTTTTCGATGTTATAACTACTTTGCCCGTGACGTACGATAATGACGCGAGTAGACAATTTTTCAATCCTCCTTTTAGTAGATTCGCAGTTGGTTTATTTGCTCTTTCCAGGGTCATTTTAGCTTGCAACTGCACACCTACCTAAAGTGTAAGTATGAGGTGTAGTCAGCAATGCGATAATTGAGCCTAAGACTTAGAGAGGCAGTTTGTGTGAAGGGGTTCACGATTAAACGGTTGATTTTGCTGGTGCTGACGATTTTTGCGATCGCCAAAATCAGTTTATCCTTAGTAGAGAGCTGGAGTCAGCCTCAAATTCAAAGTCGCTTGGAACTTTACCAAACGAATTTATTACTTCACGCTGCCGAATGGCAACCAGATCAAAACGCTGATGCTACAGCCAATTTAGCTGGGGCGCGTAATGCTTTAATTGGCAATGAACCTTTTAAGGTGGCACAAAAACAGTATGAAGAGGCACGTAAAACTGCTGAAACTACTCAAAAAAATCTTACTGAAAAACTCGCCGCGATCAATAAGCAAGCAGAATTACCTGCAGGTGACAATGCTACTGTTGCCACACAACAATTAGAATTATCATCAGCTCAGGTAAAACAGTTAATTGATGAGCTAGATTTACGTTTTGGTTTGCTGCAAATTCAACAACAAAAAATTGAGCCAGCGCTAAAAACTTGGACTAAACTTGCAAGTCAGTCGGAGCAAAATATACCAGATGAATCATTAGCCGAAACGGCAGAAGTTTTAACTGGTTTGTGGAGTACACCACCCCGTTTGTTGCCAGATGCCGAACCGAAAATTCAAAAAAACTTAGATAGTTGGTTCCGTTATCGTGCTTTAAGTAAGTTATATAAGTTACAACAGCGCCAAGAAGCTTTATCCACACTACAAACTAACGAACAAGCAATTGCACAACAAGCAATTTTTAAGTTAGCAATCATTGGTGGTATCCCCGGAATTGGCGGCATAATTGGGGTAACACTTTTACTCTTTTTAGTAGCTCAAAGACTGCTGCAAGGAAAAGACTCAATTTTAGCAACTAATGGTGATTTGCCTTGGGAAACGCCTTGGGATTGGGAAGTTATCTGGCAAGTTTTAATTGTTGGCTTTTTCTTTATTGGGCAATTCTTACTACCAGTTTTCTTTGGTTTGTTACAAATAGATCCGAGCGGTTTTACTGTAAAAACAAAGGCACTTTATGTCTTAATCAGCTACTTGTTGATGGCAGGTGGTGGGTTATTGGTGCTGTATCTTTCTATTAAATCTTTCTTGCCAATACCAGAATCATGGTTTCGCTTTAAACTCTTCGATAAATGGCTACTTTGGGGATTTGGTGGTTATTTTGTCGCTTTACCTTTAGTGATTTTAGTATCACTAATTAACCAGCAAATTTGGCAAGGGCAAGGCGGTAGTAATCCCATTTTACCCCTAGCATTGGAAGGGCGAGATAATACAGCTTTGTTAATCTTTTTTATAACCGCATCAGTGGCAGCGCCGATATTTGAAGAGATTATGTTTCGAGGCTTTTTGTTGCCATCTTTGACACGTTATATGCCAGTTTGGGGGGCAATTGTTGCTAGTAGTTTGTTATTTGCGATCGCACATCTCAGCTTATCGGAAGTTTTGCCATTAGCGACGTTGGGTATGGTGTTAGGAATTGTCTATACGCGATCGCGTAATCTCTTATCTTCCATTCTGCTCCATAGTCTATGGAATGCTGGCACACTCTTGAGTCTGTTTGTCTTAGGTAGTGGCTCAAATTAATATAGTAGGGGTAATGTTTCCATGCTTACCCCTTCTTACTGCCTCTGTGCCGCGATCGCTAATCTTACCCCATTCACCTGATTTAAACGGTCAATCACGCTCACAACCGCACCGTGGCTCACCTTAGAGTCAGCATTAATTACTACTAAAGCTTCTTTCTTTTCCCCTACCAAATCACCTACTGATGCTGCCAAATTTGCCAATTCCAACGGTTGACGGTTCAAAAAAATTGCCCCATTAACATCAATAGTCACCACAATTTGCTCTTGCAGTTGACTTTGTGCCGTTGAGGCTTTTGGTAAGTTTACAGGTAATCCTTGGGAACGAATTAAAGACAAAGATGAAATAATAAAAAAAGCCAGAATGCAAAAAAGCACATCAATCATCGGCACGATGTTGATTTGAAGCGGAGTATTTGAATCATCAGGTAGACGCATAAAAGAATTAGTAAATTAATGATTCGTGAAGGTGAGATCCCCGACTTCTCTAAGAAGTCGGGGATCTCAAACGCTGATTACTCATAAATAATCAACTATTAATTACCTTGCAAAGGACTAACTTCTAATGCCCCATTTTGCCTAAATACAACCCGATATTGAGCCAAAGGTTTTTGAGGTAATACTCCCTTCGGATCTTTACCAGCAGCCTCTGGCTTAATTAAGCGCTCTAAAGGAGTTTCTTGGACATAATCGGAAGCTGGTTGATTGGTCGGTTCATAATCAGCAATTACACCATCTTCAGTAACAGCAACTCGGTAAATTAAATCCTTTTGATAATTAGGAGTAGTTGTCCATTCTTGGCGGAGTTGATCATAAAGTTGATTGTTCAATCTGCCAATTTGATCACCATCAGTAATTTCTGGTCCCAAACTAGGTTTATCGGTAAAACCACGCCAAGGACTAATTTGCAAAACACCCCGATTATTAAACACTACACGGTATTGAGCCAGGGGTTCAGAGCTAGCAATACTACCTGTCGTTGGTTTGTAAAGCAAATCAGGCAAAGGCGTTTTTTGGGAAGCGTCGCTACCTGCAGCATCATTCACCGACTTATAACCAATAATTGCGCCATCTTGACCAACTGCAACCCGATATTCTAGATTTTCGTTGACTTCTCCCCGCTCTTTCCAAGCATCATCAAGCTTGCTATAAAGCCTGCGTTGCAAAAACTTTAACTGTGTAGGATCAGTAATTTCGGCAGCGGTTAAAGCCTGCTCTACATCAGATGCCAGAGGCGATGTTGAGGTAGTCGGGCTGGGTGTTGGTGGTGTTGGTGTTGGTGTGGCTGTTGGTGGTAGCCCTGTGGGACTTGGAGAAGCTGTATTACTAGTATTTGCCTGGGTTTCAACAGGTTTTGGTTGGCGCACCTGGGGTACAGGCATCAGCATAAAAGCGATCGCCGCCACAGTCAAACCCGTTACTCCCATAGCCGCCGGTGCTGCCCGTTTAGCCAAAGGTTGATCAGCTTTACGATAGCGCCGAGACAAAGGTTGAAAAGTTACACCAATACCTGGTAAAGTTTGGCGATCGGCTAAAAACTGATCGATCGCCTCTACCAAATCAAACAACTGTACCGTAGTCAAATCCATCTCCACCGTCCCTTGCTGCGGTTGGAAATGACTCGGCGAATTGGGAAACATCTTGCCGCCACCTACAGGCACAGCTTCCGGCACTGGTAACACCGTCAAGCGATGTAAATTTTTATCACTCAGTTTCTGTAACTGTACCAATTGGGGCTGATCACCAGGTAAATTTGGATGATGCACCTGGCTCAAAAATTCCTGAGCATAACGACTAACAGTGTGCACCAGACTTTCAAAAAAATCCCGTCCACCGCTCAAAGGTTGCCTCTGTCCGATAAAATGGCATTCAGCATTGACCAAAATCGTCATCAAAGGTCGAGTATCCAGAGGACTTCCGGGCGTCCCATCGCTCAAACCTTCCAAAATCAGCGTACAGTTCGGTAAGCTATATTGTCGTCGAATTGTCATACTACTTCTCCATCAAACAAGCTATTCCAAAAACGCTGCATTCCCGATGTTCCGGTACAAAATAGCAACTGACTCAACAGCGAGATAGCCAGATCGTTCAACTTCTCATCAGAATTATAAATTGCCACTTTTGCTCGTCGCGGATTCATGCGGCTTCTAAAATGTGCCCGGAACCTTTCGAGGTACTCAGACAAGCGAAAATGATTATCTAAAGGCACTTGCTTCTCACTCAGTTGCTGATAAGCCAACAGCATTTGTCGTATTAAAACCGTCATGCGTCGTGCCATGTGAGTCGCAATAACGACCAAAGCCTTGGCTTCAGCTATATCCAAAGGACGACGACTATAGGAACGTCGTAAAGGATTAGTACAGCGCAAACGCCATAATACAACACGATTTTTAATCAGATCCTGAAGTTCCAACTCATGCGCCGCCGCCAACATCGTTTCAGAACCGCCCAATTCCAGCGCTTCAATAGCAAGTAAAATCAGGTCTATCTGCTGCCGAGCTCGTGGCGGACACGCCCGACCTGAAATTGAGGGATCGGTTAAACTTTCTAAAATCAAAGGCTTGGACTGGACAGGAGGGCTATTTATCGGCATTACGGTCACAGAAAGATTCGTTCCAACTAGCGATTTTGCTTGCACTGGCTTTTATATATAGTAAATTCCACTTGTTGTTGCTGCCTATAAAATATTTGACTTGTAATAGAGACATTTGTGTCCAATTCTTGGTGCTGCTTCTGGAATTTAGGTAACTTTGACCGATTCTCTCTTACTGTGTTGGCAAGACAAAACATCGGCAATTACCCAAGACTGAAGCTGGTCAAGAATGATCACCGCAAGAGCCTACCATAAGACAGCCACATCTATTATTTACTTCAGGGCATCCTACCTGAATACCTGAAAGAAAAAAAATTAATTTCATAGTTACAAACTCAAGCTTCTTTGTTCAGTAATTGCTCACAAACCTCTAGCCTGATATTGTACGATTTGGCAGGAACATTGCCTCCTGCCGCCAACACCACCTCAAATTGCCAACAATCGTGAGTTTACCTGAGTAATGGATTTAAAGTCTCTGATTCGCGATATCCCCGATTTTCCTAAACCAGGAATTTTATTTCGGGATATCACCACACTGCTTTCTAACCCCGATGGACTGCGCTATACAATCGATACACTGACTCAAAAGTGTCAAGAAGCAGGCATTACTGCTGATTATGTGGTAGGTATGGAGTCCCGTGGCTTTATTTTTGGTCCGCCCTTGGCTTATCAATTGGGAATTGGCTTTATCCCGGTTCGTAAACCAGGCAAACTGCCAGCCAAAGTGCTAAAAATTGAGTATGAATTGGAGTACGGTACCGATTGCCTAGAAGTGCATCAGGATGCTTTTACAGCAGGTAGTCGTATCTTGGTTGTTGATGATTTAATTGCTACCGGTGGCACCGCTGGGGCAACGGCAAAGCTATTACAGCAAATCGGCTGCGACTTGGTGGGCTTCGCTTTTATTATTGAGTTAGTGGATTTAGCTGGGCGTCAAAAATTGCCCTCAGCGCCAGTGATTACTTTGGTTCAGTATTAGTGATTGTCAAACCAAATTCATTACTAATAGTCTGTGCTAACAAGTCTGAATACCATTTTGTCGGGCAGTCATCTTGACTGTACTTGCAGATGACAAAGAATATAGGACACTTGCATGACTCCTACTACTAATAATTCGTCCCGTAATCGGCTAGATGGCGCTTGGCAACGCTTGAAGCAGTTTGTCACTAGTGAAACGTTTCTTTATGTGGTCAAGCGGTCTTTACAGGGGCTTCTGACTTTGTTTTTGGTGTCGGTTCTCAGCTTTTTGATTATTCAGTTGGCACCGGGAGATTATCTGGATACCCTGAAACAAAATCCGAAAATTTCACCGGAACGAATTGAGGAATATCGTCAGCAATTTGGTTTGGATCAGCCGATAATTGTGCAGTATTGGCGTTGGTTGGTGCAAGTGGTAACTAGAGGCAATTTTGGTACGAGTTTTGTCTATCAACGCTCGGTGTCTTCTTTGTTGTGGGAACGGGTAGCTGCTACTTTGTTATTGGCGATCGCTTCGACAATTATTACTTGGGCGATCGCGATTCCTTTGGGTATTGTTGCTGCGGTCAACCAAAATCGTCTCGCTGACCGCGTTTTGCAAGTCCTCAGTTATGCTGGTCAAGGTTTTCCCAGTTTCATCACTGCTTTGTTCTTATTGATTTTTGCCCAAAATACTTCGCCCCTGTTTCCTGTTGGCGGTATGACGAGTATTAATCATAATGATTTATCGCCCATCGGCAGATTTTTAGATGTGGCTTGGCACATGATTTTACCAACTATTGCGCTTTCGGTGACCAGTTTTGCTGGTCTACAGCGTATTAGTAGAGGCGAAATGCTCGATGTTCTGCGTCAAGATTACATCCAAACCGCACGGGCAAAAGGTCTTCCCGAAAACCGTGTCATCTATGTTCACGCCCTCCGCAATTCCATCAACCCTCTAGTCACGTTGCTCGGTTTTGAGTTTGCTAGCTTGTTGAGTGGTGCGTTTATTGCTGAATATTTCTTCAACTGGCCCGGTTTGGGACGGCTGATTTTACAAGCTTTTTTGGCTAAAGATTTATACCTGGTTATGGGTAGCTTAATTATGGGGGCGCTAATGCTGATCCTCGGCAACTTGTTTGCAGATTTGCTGCTAAAAACCGTTGATCCTCGAATTCGTTTAGAAAATCTCAAATAGTTGTGATCTCTTCATGTTCTCTCAAATTCATTATTTGATTTTATCAAGGGCTGATGGTCGCTATCTGGTTGCTACTAGTCCCGGCGCTAACTCAACTGAGGCTAGCTATTTGCTGATGTTTCGTGAGCATTTCGACGCCCTCAGTTATCTCAATACTCATGGTGCTGATATTGCTGATCGTTTTGCTGTCGAGTCAGTCTCTGGCACTCAGTTAAAAGGCTTGCTCCTCCGCTGGGGGTTTACGGGTGTGGGCATTGTTCAAGACCCGTTAGTTCCTCAAATTGAATTCTTGGAAAATGATTAAAAAGTAATTTCTCTCCATAGACATAGGTAAATTTTTGAATCTTTTAATACAGATCTGTCTAGGTGTAGATTTGCTAGTATAAAGGATTTGAGTAAATTAGCAGTGGTGTACAATCTGACTTGACTCAAATTAAGTCAGCTAATAAAATTGTACAAAAATCCGAAATTCCCAAAAATAGGAGAAGCTTTTTATGAAATCCATTCAGTTTAACATTTCTACTCTCTGGCGCTCACTGCGTCTTATCGTAGCTGGTTGTGTCTGTGCATTGATGTTATTTTCAAATGCTATGCCAGCATATAGCTTACCAAATCCTTTCGCCAATAATAAAGCGGACAAAACTGTAATGCCAAGTGACCCAACTCAGGGTGAGGAGCAACTAACAGGTATTGAAGGGGCAGCGCAAGAAAAAGTCAGCGGCTCTCAAGATTTACTTTCCGGCAAAGAAGTTATCAAGAGATCCAATCAAGGTTTAAATGAAGTGCAAGGCGCGGCTGATATCGATCAGATGAACCGTCCCTCCAATTCCCAAGGTGAAACCATTGAAGGGATATTACAAAACAAGCTAGAAAAGGCAACTGGTCAGAAGTAATTTAATTTGCCTCTGATTAACTTGTCAAGTTCTTTAAAATAACAAAAAGACATAAAAAAGGCTCTAGCGATGATGCTAGAGCCTTTTTGATAGATGTATGAGGACTAAGTAAGTTTATCGCTCAGTCCGTCCTGTTGACTTCCCTTCAGAATCAGCCTTAGTAGCGGTTTCCACGAGAGAAGTTCTTGTTACCACCGCCGCCACCACCACGAGCGCCGCCTCGGTCTTCGCGAGGCTTGGCTTTGTTAACCTTTAGATCGCGACCCATCCATTCAGCTCCATCTAGAGCTTCAATAGCAGCCGCTTCTTCTGCATCGCTACCCATCTCCACGAAACCAAAACCACGCATCCGACCTGTCTCGCGGTCGGTAGGTAGTTGAACCCGCTTGACAGAACCATATTCTGCAAAGACTTGGTTCAGGTCTTCTTGTGTAACATCGTAGGATAAGTTCCCTACATAAATAGACATAAATTGTCTCCAAAATCAGAGGTGTGTAGAGACTTAGATTTCGGAGAGAAGCCTGTAAAGACTAGAACCAAAAAGCCTGTCAATGAAAGCAAAACCTGCAACCGAATTAATTCTCTTTCTCAAGATAACGCATACTCTCAAAATAGTAAGAGGAATGTCAGGAAAAAATTTACAAAAAGCAATGGTTGGTCGATTGGATACCTGCCAATAATCCCTAGGGGTAGCATATCCATAGCCCTAACTAGCGAGGTTGCACCACAATCACAATCTCTTTTGGGGTTTTTTCCTCTGGCGACAAAGTGAAACACAAAGAAGAGACTTTATTACCTGTATCTACTTGAAGGATGTACTCACCGAAGAAGGCGCGAACCGGAAGCACCCCAACTTGGTTTGTCAAACCATCTAACTTAGTCCACCACTTGTTGTAGAGCAAATCAAGATAAGCTTTAGCGATCGGTAAGGGTTGCCAATTTCTGCTGTATAAAGCGGCTTTCGGTTCCCAATGAGCACCTTCCCAAAATCCCCACATCAGAATGCCCTTTACAGCAGGATGGGCAAAAGCCACACGATAGACATCTGTTAAAATTTGAGTTTTTTCTGCTTCAGTAGGGGCAACAACGTCAAACTCAGTTATTTTAATTGGTAGATTAAATTGTGCCAAAGTATCTAAACTTTGCTGTACTCTTGCTGCTGAAATACTGCCGCGAATATGACCTTGAACGCCAATGCCTCCAATGGGAACTCCACGCTTCAAAAGGTAGCGAATTTGTTGGACGTAGCTATCGAGTTTTGCACCATTGAGAATATCATAATCGTTGACATAAAGGCGGGCGTTAGGGTCTGCTGTATGACACCAACGAAACATTTTTTCTACAATGTCTTCTCCTAACCTTTTTCGGAAGAAGTCACCGTGGAGCATTTCATTAAGAACGTCATACTCGCCAATTTTACCTTGATAGCGGCTACAAACCTCAACAGTTCTCTTCTGCACAGCCAAGAATAATTCTTCTTGATTTAATGTTTTTAGCCAGTCTTGATTCCTTTTTTCCTCTTCCCAGAAAAGCGTATGACCCCGCATTTTTAGCCGATTTATTTGACTCCAATTTAAAATGCGGTCAGCATCAGCATAACTAACTTGACCTCTAACTGGCTCTGTAGCATACCATTTCAAGGCATTTTCATGAACACTAGCGTTGAAAAGTTGTTTGGCTGTTTCTAGATATTTCTTTTGCAGTTCCAAGTCAACATTACTTGTGAAAAGTTTAGTACTTAATGCTGTACCAAATTCAAAATGATGTCGAGTTTGCTTTAATTGTATAGCTGCTCCTGCAATTGGTTCTTGGCGAGAATTGACAACTTTAATAACAAGATCGCCTGTACGGTTTTGTTTAATTGAGTTCTCTATTTCTAATTGATTGAAGGTAGTTGGCATTGATAAAGAGGGCAAGTTCATCTCCTGAAATGCCCAAATTGCTAATAAGACAATCCCTAATATCGTCAGATATTTTTTCAAATTAAATCTCACAACTCCAATAAATATATTTTAGAGCGATGAGCTATTTTTTGATGAGGTACAATTTATAATCTTCCCTAGTAATACTTTTAGAGGATTTCCAAAATTCAACATAGTTAAAGTTTTTCTTTTCTGTGTTGATTTCAGAGCTTAAAATTAGCAGTGTTTGTTGTTTTTGCTGCGCGACAAAATTATTGATTTCATCAATAACTGCTTGAGAACCTAAGCTACGACGTTTATTCCAATCAACAAATCCACCAAATGCACCACTTTCTGGGTAATAAATTTTTTGTTGTAAAAAAGCAGCGATTGGAGATATTGCAAAGTCTTTACTTCCAACTATCAAGGTTTTATTCAATCCTTGAGCTTCAATAAAGTTAGCGACTTCTTTGCTGCCAGAAAATGGATAGTTTAAGTCCATAGTAAAGGCAAACACTCCCGCTAAAACTTGCAAAGATAATATAATATTCAAATATCGCTGTTTATGGTTATTACTTAAAGGATTCAAATATTTTATTCTTTTACTAAAAACATCTGATTTTTCATAATAGCTGGCAATCCATAAACAAGCTAGAAACAAAATAAATAAGTTACCATGATGTCTTAGATAGCCTAAATGTTTCAGATACATGAACGATAGAAGACTAAAAGTTCCTAACAAATAAAGAAGTAAAGCAACTGGTTTTTGGATAAACAGCTTGATTGAGATAAATAGCAAACCTAAAGAAAAAAGAAGTGCACATAGTTTAAGCAATGACGAACCGCGTACCTGTGCATTTAAGAGAATGTTTGTATCCCAGAAATTGTAGTCAAAAACGTTGGGTATAGGTACATAACTTCTCCAAATAGTTGTAATTGTGGAGAATAAATGAGAAAATTTATTCTGTTGGATAAAAAATGTGGCATCGCCTTGGAAACTACTATTTGCAGGTGGCATGAGTTGAACAAGTGCCAGGATAATTCCTAAAGCAAATACCAGGAAACTAATTATTAAAATTCCTTTATTTATAGATATAGACTTGTTCTTATTCTTAGATATAAGCAGTTCTATGACTAAAGTTATCGCCAGACAAATAGAAAGAAGAAAGCTATAAGCGTTGGTATTGGCTAATAATGCCAGGATACAAGAAAGTAATAAATAGTTTTGCTGGCGTTCCCCAAAAAATTTGCAAAACAAAAAGATTAGTAAAACTCCTAAACCGTAATTTCTACTGATAATACTGTATTCATAGAAAGAAAAATAACTGAAAGTAAACAAGATTTTTTGCAATCTTGTAAAAGGAGAAAATGTTGTAAATATAAAGATGGTAGCGGTGGCAATTATCAAATGAAAAAACTGCATAGCTATCGGATTAAGGGTGAATCGAGTAATAATATATAGAAAAATATGCCATAGTGCTGGATGTCCCTCATATCTCAAGTTTTTGAATAAATCAGTTAAGGATGAACTATCTCTAGCTATGAGCCAAGCTTGTAATTCATCTCGCCACATTTCATGGTTGAGAATACCAATCATCCCTAACAAAAAGAAAATTATAACTAGGGTAATTATGAAAGTAGTATCTTTTTTAAAAAATCCAGTTAAAAATTGATTAGATGAAATTTTTGTTGTTTCCATTATAAAACTCCCTTATTTTTTAATGAGCCTGGATAGTATTTAAAGCTAATAAGTTATTTAGAAAAAATGATTTTACCTTCAAGCAAATTTCCCAGTATTTTGATTGAGCCGCTCCCAAAAAAAGCCTGCTACATTTGCCACCTGCGACAAAAAGAATAAGGCTGCAATTAATAAACTTGGCTGGTCTGATGTTTGTGTTAATGGATACATTAGCAAATTGGAATAAAATGATATTGGCTCTACTTTTACACGCTCCAATTCATGCTGAGAACGTGTTTTGTGAAAGCAGAAAGCGCCGCGACCATAATTAAAGTGCTGATGCCAAAATTTAGTTAATGTCAGTTTATGGGCATGATAAATTTGCACCTCTGGAGCATAAGTCATTTTGTAACCATGACGCAGCCAGCGATCGCAAAATTCCCGATCTTCTCCTGCTGCTAAAGGAAAAGTTGTATCAAAACCACCCAGGGCATTGAAATACTCCGTTGGCATGGCAAAGTTATTAGAAGCAAAAAAGTTTGACTGTTTAGAACCCGTATTGTAGTAATCGTAAAGATAATCAATTAGTGCCTGACTAGCTGTTGAATACAAGTTACTTTCCAGGGCATTGAGAGTGCGACCACCAATTAAATAATCCGGTGTTTTAATAACGCTAACTTCCAGCTTTTGTAAGTAATCAGCAGCGAGGGTGCAGTCGTCGTCAGTAAAGACGAGAAAATTACCTTTTGCCCTTGCTGCTCCAGTATTACGTGCTTTGGCGGGTCCTGCGTTGGTTTGAGTAATCAAGGTCAGCTCAAGCCGCTCATAAAACAGAGCAACTACTGGTTCTATTGACACTTGACTACCATCATCTACCACAATTACCTCAAAGCGATCGCGCCCATATTCAACCTCAGAGATCGATTCCAGACAAGTAGCCAGTCGCTCTGGTCGATTGTAGGTGGGGATAACAATTGAGAAAAAAAATTGTTCCTGTCCCATTAAAACTTGCATGGGTTAATTGTTCCATTTCTAGATTTTTTAAAGCTCTAATTCAGCAACCGGGAAAGAGTGTGACGCGGATCAAGTTGCAGCGCCCAGCAGAGGCTGGAAAAAGCCGCACCTTTCTGACCAAACCTGTAAGATGTGCAGGCGTGCTCATAGACAAAATTGGCAAACATCTTGGGGTGCGCCTTAAACAGTCCTCGGTGCTTGTCTACCAAACGTTCAAAGCTTTCCTGGCGCAGCGATGAATTACTTGAGACTCGCACCCCTTCGTGGGTATAGAGTCGGTAGGTAACCGTCGGCAAACCGAGAATTGAGCAGACTGGGTTGAGCCGCAAAAACAGCTCCGAATGAACGCGGGAACGAAACGCTTCATCCCAGCCACCAATTTGCTCAATCACCTGGCGCTCGACGACCATCGTCTGCTTGGTATTGTAAGAACATCCCGTTTCCAGTTCCTCTAGAGAGAAGTGGGCACCGAGTGGACGAACTGGCGGCGGCAGGCGGGTGCTGGTGACTTCACCTGCGGCACTGACAACCTCTATCCCAGATAGCACGGCGACAGGTGGAGGTAAGGTGGTTTTTTCCAGCGCTTCCAGAGATAGGGCAGCCATCTGGGGAAGCAGGCGATCGTCGTCATCAAGATACATGATCCAGCGACCGCTAGCTTCTTTTGTACCTACATTACGCGCCCCTGCCCCGCCGTGA
>JBATUR010000030.1:0-93699 GCA_049671305.1 Coleofasciculaceae cyanobacterium | reverse complement strand
CTTGCGGTGGTGAGCCATAATGACCTAAGTGGATATGTTCGCCCCAATAAAACTCTAAAAGCCCGTCTTCAGTCCATTGGTCATAGGAATTGGCGACAGAGTTGGAGGATTGATAACGGCGGGCTGTGACTAGATAAAAGGCAGTGCCTATTGTTAGGAGTAGAAGCAAGGCGATCGCAGCATACAACAAACTCATCGAAATTAAGTTTTAATATATTTTGACAATTTTATTGTATTGCTACACAACAAATAATGCCTTCAATCACAACTAATTAACCCCATTTGTTTTCGGCTTATTCAATTCCCGACACTGTATCAAAGCCTCTTCATGTGCCGCCTGATACTCAGCACCACCCAACATGATATCCCCATAGTAAGCATAGGGCGCAGTACCATAAATCGGCAGCGGGGGGTCATCTGGATAGTCTTCTTTGGCTTCTTCTACCGCCGCTTTGAGTTGCTTGACACTCAGACTTTGTGCCGGAAAGTAATAAAGTTCTTGCGGCTTTTTATTCAAGCGTGGCAGTGTAGGATCAATCAAACAATTCTCAATCTCAATCCAGCTATGCTCAATTGGTTTAAATGGTGCCCCTGCCATTACCAAAAAACCTTGGATATATTTTGCTCCCTCGATAATCAAGGCAGCGTTGTAGGCATTGTCAAAGCTATTTTTGCTGCTTTTAATACGTGTGGCGATTTCATGGGATAAAGTTGCATCTAATGGTTTGCTCATGCCGATCGTTTGGACTTAATACTAATATTTTGAACCCCAATGGTCACAGTTAAGTCAACCATTGGGGTGATGTATGCTTCTAAAGTTGAGGTGCTCTTCTTAAAACTTACCAGCTAAAGCCTCGTTGCAGCGTTCACAAATAGTTGGATGTTCTGCTATTGTGCCAACTAAGGTTGAGTAATTCCAACAGCGATCGCATTTCTCGCCCTCGGCATTCACCACACCAACCCCAATATCTGTTTCTAAGCTGTATTTTGCGGCTTTTAGTGCTTCCGGTGTCTCCAATAATTCCACCCCAGAAGCTAAAAATAAATAGCGCAACTCATCAACTCGATTACCGCTCAAACTATCTTGAGGATTAAGAGTTTGCAGTTGTTGTCGCAATTGAGTATCGGCAACATAAAGCAACACCTTCGCTTCCAAAGAAGAACCGATCGCTTTTTCGCTTCTGGCTTGTTCCATCACTTTATTGACATCATTACGGATATTGCGGAGTATTGTCCAATGTTCCCCCAATTCCGTACAGTTCCATTGTTCCTCCAACTTCACCCAACCAGACTCAAACACCGACTTGTAGGGCGTTTTGTAGGGTAAGTATTGCCAGATATCTTCTGCCATGTGGCATAGTACAGGTGCGATCGCTTTTGCCAAACTTTCCAACGCCACCGCCAACACCGTCTGACAACTACGACGACGGGTTGAATTTAAATCGCTGATATAAAGACGATCTTTGGCAACATCTAAGTAAAAGTTCGACAAATCTACCACACAGAAATTTTGGATAGTTTGGAAGAAGCGGAAAAACTGATAATTTGTCATCGCATCAGTTATTTCTCCAAACACTTCTGTAATGCGGTGCAACATATAGCGATCAAGTTGTGGCAATTCTTCATAAGGTACGGTATCTTTAATTGGGTCGAAATCATGCAAATTTCCCAACAAAAACCGCGCCGTATTGCGAATTTTACCCCGAACATCTCCAAGTTGCTTGATGATATTTTTACCCAAACGGACATCTGAAGTGTAGTCTACCGAAGACACCCACAAACGCAACACATCGGCACCATAAGCTGGTTCTTCTTTCTGGTTTTTGCCGCCTTCAATAATCAGCTTCGGATCAACCACATTGCCCAAAGACTTACTCATCTTAAAGCCCTTCTCATCCAAGGCAAAACCATGAGTTAAGACAGTTTTGTAAGGCGCTACACCATTAGTTGCCACACTTGTCAACAAACTCGACTGGAACCAACCGCGATGTTGGTCTGATCCTTCCAAATATATATCGGCAGGATACTTTAAATTATCTCGCTGTTTTAGTACCGCCGCCCAAGAAGAGCCAGAATCAAACCAAACATCCATTGTGTCAAAACCTTGGCGGTAGCTGCGTCCGTTATTGCGGTATGTTTCTGGCAACAACTCTTCTACCGACATTTGCCACCAAGCATCTGAGCCTTTTTCGGCAAAAATAGCTTGCACATGAGAAATAGTTTCCTCATTCAGCAGAGGTTCGTTAGTTTCCTCATCATAAAATACAGGAATAGGGACACCCCAACTACGCTGGCGGGAGATGCACCAATCCGAGCGATCGCTTACCATAGCCGTAATGCGGTTTTCTCCTTGAGCGGGAATCCAGTTTACAGAAGCGATCGCTTGTAGCGCCTCATCCCGAAACCCTTCTACAGAAGCAAACCATTGTTCCGTTGCCCGGAAGATAGTCGGTTTTTTGGTGCGCCAATCATAAGGATATTTGTGAACATAAGGCTCCATCAACAGCAATGCCCCAGCCTCGGTTAAAGCCTGAATGATTGCCTGATTGGCATCACCCAAAACATTTAAACCCGCAAAAGCACCCGCCTCTTCAGTTAAATTACCATCTGCATCGACCGGCGACAACAGAGGTAAACCATAGCGCTGACCGACAATATAGTCATCTTGACCATGACCTGGAGCCGTATGCACCAAACCGGTACCCGATTCAGTTGTCACATAATCGCCACCAATCACCACTGGACTTTCGCGCTCAAAAAGTGGATGATGATAAGTAGAATGTTCTAAATCCTTGCCTAAAACAGTTGCCTTGACGGTTAATTGATCACCAAATTTTGCTGATAAGCGCTCCACTAAATCAGCAGCCACCAATAAATACTTAAAGCTGCTAGCTTGCACCACCTCAACCACAGCATAAGTTAAAGCTGGGTTGACACTAACTGCCAAATTTGCCGGAATTGTCCAAGGAGTCGTTGTCCAAATCGCCACACCCAAATCATCTAAAAACGGCTCTAATACTGATTTAACAGTAGGTGCAGCGCCAGTCATCTTAAAAGCCACATAAATACTATCCGAGGTATGACCTTCCGGATATTCCAATTCTGCTTCAGCCAAAGCCGTTTGAGAACTTGGGCTCCAGTGAACCGGTTTTAGACCACGATAGATGTAGCCTTTTAAAACCATTTGTCCAAAAACACCAAGTTGAGCTGCTTCATACTCTGGCTGCATTGTCAAGTAAGGATGTGACCAATCACCCCAAATTCCATAACGTTTGAAGCCTTCAGACTGTTTTTTTACCTCTTTGAGGGCAAAATCACGAGCTTTGTAACGCAGTTTCAGCGGCGTTAGTTTTTGACGATCCTCTGGTTTGAGATTTTGCAGTACTTTCAGCTCAATAGGCAAACCATGACAGTCCCAACCAGGGACATAACGAACCTTGCGCCCCCGCAGCAGTTGGAACTTATTGATAATATCCTTGAGGGTTTTGTTCAGAGCGTGCCCCATGTGCAGCGCACCGTTAGCGTATGGAGGTCCATCATGGAGCACGAAAATCTCACCTGGATTATTTTGTGACAGGTTTTCGTAAATCTGATTTTCTTCCCAAAACTTTTGCAGTTCCGGTTCGCGCTTGATAGCATTTGCCCGCATATCAAATTTAGTCTTGGGAAGATTTACGGTGTCTTTGTAGGCTTTAGTGTCTGTCACAGTTTCACAGGGAGAGATCTTCAAGTTTTTTGTACATTATCGTTGACAAGTCCCATGCTCTTCAAGCTGGCTGGTCGGGATTTTCTGAGTCAGGAGAATTTGGCACGTCTACTTCTACAATACGGTCTTCAGGATCTCCTCTTCCTGGAGGTTCAGCAGTTGGTGCTAATTCCACTTCTGGGGCTATTACTTCAACGGGTATAACGGCATCTTTTGGTGATGCTATGTCAGGAGAAGTTGACTTTTTGGCAGCTTCCACCAATTCAGGTGCAGGGGGTTTTGGTGGCACTAATTTCTGTGCTTCAGTAGTTGTTTCACCTTTATCAACAATTTCGGGATCAGAAGTTGTGACTTCCCCTGTAGGAGCAGGTTCGGCGACTTCAGGAGGTGTGTCACGTTTATCGATAATTTCGACTGTAGGCGAGGGTTCGGCGACTTCTTGGAGTTTCGTTTCTGCTTGTTTTGCCGCTGCTTTGGCACTCGCGACAATTTCGCTATCCGACTTGCCTTTTTTGAAAAGTCCTGTAATTTTTTGTTGTAGTCCTTGGAAGTTTACAGGCAACTCATTAGGAAGAGGAGTTTGTTGATCAGGAGAGACTAGAGCTCTTCGCAACGAAAAAGTTTGCCAAGCGAACCAACCCAACAGTGTCACACTGAAAAGCTGACCCAACAAAACACCGCCTGTAATGCGTCCGGCACAAACCCACAAAACCAGCGCGTAAAATAGCCCAACCCCACTCCAGATAAAGTCATTTTTGCGATGAACTTCTGGAACAAAGAAGGCTGCCATATACATAGCAACACTACCAAGACCAATAACCAATGCCAGGACGTATGCCAACATCTACCGAGTACTCCTTACGATATGCCTTTAATGTTCAAGTAAAAATTGTTATCAATACAACTATCAGTTAATCAGTTGCTGCTTGTCGATAATGCTAAGTTTATTCCATTAATTATTTACGTTCAAAAGACAGATCTTAATTTCTTTTTTACGGGCATCTTATGGGGATCGGGCTAACCTGTAGAGGAATTACAACCGTTCTACAAGTTAAGCAGCAGTTCGAGTGAGAATTTTATGACACAACAGAGCTTTGGTTTGATCGGACTTGCCGTCATGGGCGAAAATTTGGCATTAAATGTCGAACGAAATGGTTTTCCGGTTTCGGTTTACAACCGTACTAGCGCCGTCACCGAAAAGTTTATGAACACCAGGGCAAAAGGCAAAAATTTCCATGCTGCCTTTTCCATTGAGGACTTTGTGAAGTCCCTAGAACGTCCCCGCAAGATTTTGATCATGGTCAAGGCGGGCGCCCCCGTTGATGCTGTAATTGCCCAGCTCAAGCCCTTGCTAGAACCGGGTGACATGATTATTGACGGTGGTAACTCGCTGTTCACGGATACCGAACGTCGTACCAAGGATTTAGAAGATGCTAACTTTGGTTTTGTTGGCATGGGTGTCAGTGGTGGCGAAGAAGGTGCCCTCAATGGTCCTAGCTTGATGCCTGGAGGCACAGAAACTGCTTATGGTGAGTTAGCGCCCATTTTGAACAAAATCGCGGCTCAGGTCGATGACGGCGCTTGTGTGACTTATATTGGTCCTGGTGGCGCGGGTCACTATGTAAAGATGGTTCACAACGGCATTGAGTATGGTGATATGCAGCTTATTGCTGAGGCTTATGATTTGCTCAAGAATGCCTTGGGGTTGGATGATAAGCAGTTGCATGAGGTGTTTACGGAATGGAACACCACCGAAGAACTCAATTCTTATCTAATTGAAATTACGGCTGATATTTTCAAATTCATCGATCCAGATACCAATTTACCTCTGGTTGATGTGATTATGGATGCCGCTGGTCAAAAAGGTACCGGTCGTTGGACTTTGGAAAGTGCTTTTGAGTTAGCTGTGCCCATTCCGACCATGACGGCGGCGGTTAATGCCAGGGTGGTATCGTTTTATAAGCAAGAACGAGTTGCCGCATCCAAGGAATTAACAGGTCCCACAGGTAAGTATGAGGGCGATGTTAAAGAATTTATCAACAAAATTCGTGATGCTCTTTACTGCTCCAAGATGTGTTCTTATGCTCAAGGCATGGCGTTACTAGCTAAGGCATCTCAGGAATTTG
This sequence comes from Coleofasciculaceae cyanobacterium, assembly GCA_049671305.1. GTDB lineage: Bacteria > Cyanobacteriota > Cyanobacteriia > Cyanobacteriales > Coleofasciculaceae > CADCTM01. The sequence continues at coordinate 87,867 of JBATUR010000030.1, read as the reverse complement.
ACTATAATCTTAGTTTGAGTGAATGTGCTCGGATTTGGAAAGGTGGCTGTATTATTCGGGCAGGTTTCCTAGATAAGATTAAGAATGCTTATATGGAAAACCCTGACTTGCCGAATTTGTTGTTGGCGCCGGAGTTTAAGCAGAGTATTTTGGATCGTCAGGATGCTTGGCGGGATGTGTTGTCGGTATCGAATAAATTGGGTATTCCTGTGCCAGCCTTTGCGGCATCATTGAATTACTTTGATAGCTATCGACGTGAGCGTTTACCACAAAACCTCACACAAGCACAACGCGACTATTTTGGTGCTCATACTTATGAGCGTACCGACAAACCAGGCAGTTTCCACACGGAATGGACGCCTGCAGCGGAAGAATCTTTGCAGACAGGTACAACTGACTAAAAACTCATAGAAGACGGGTTTAAACAGCCAATTCCTTATATGTCAGGGCGGTGTTTCTTTGCCCGCCCTAATTAGCAGGATTTTTTAAAGTACCAAACCCGTCTTACTGCCAATTTTTGAGATAAAGTTTAACTTGCTGTAACTGATTTTCCATTGAGTCTAATAACTCAGTTGCACCTTCTAGCTTTTTGTCTCTTGCCTGTTGTTCTAGCTGCCCTGCGACATCTGGCATGATCAAGACACCAACATTGGCACTTGCTCCTTTAAGGCGATGGGCTTGCTGTTCAATTGTTTTATAATCATTTTCTAAAATGGCACGGCGCATTTGTTCAACACCTGGAAAGGCATTGTCAATAAAAATTTGTACAAGTCGTTGTTGAAAGGCAACTTTGCCGCTAGATAAACTATTGAGGCGTTGTAAATCTAGCGGTGAATTGTTCATGTTGAGCACTGTGGTGGCGGGAGTGTCGTTATCTGATGAAGTAGTCTTGATCCAACGTGCAATTGTTTCTCCTAATGCTTCTTGGGCGACAGGTTTTGTCAGGTAGTCATCCATACCAGCAGCGAGACATTTTTCTCTGTCAGCAGGTAGGGCGTGGGCGGTAAGGGCGATAATTATAGTATGGCGTTTCGTGCCTTCTTGGCGTCTGATTGCTTGGGTTGCTTCGTAGCCATCAAGGACAGGCATTTGACAATCCATTAAAACAATATCGTAGTTTTGGGTTTGTAATTTGGCGATCGCTTTTTGACCATTTTCCACCCAGTCTGCTTGATAACCTAACATTTCTAGTTGGTTTAAAATTACCATCTGATTGACTGGATGGTCTTCTACTAATAGTATTTTTAAAGATGAATTATTTGGTTTAATCGCGTTTTCAGTTGCTGTAATCCGGCTAATATTATAGTCATCTTTGCCACAGGCACTCGCCAAACTATCAAATAGTCGTGAAGCCCTAATTGGTTTAATTACACAACCGGAAATAGCAAAAGATGTCCATTCTGCCACAGCATTTTGTTGCTGTGTGGTTAAAATAATCAGTTTTGTCGATGCCAAGCTGGCGTTGGCACGAATCATCGGTATAATTGACTCGCGCTCATTAGTTTGCCAGTCGATAATTACCACATCATAAGGCTTTTGAGCAACATGATTTAAGGCATCTAGCGCTGCTTTCGAGTTGGTGGCAACATCTGCAACCATACCCCAACTTGCAGTATGCGATCGCACAGCTTGATAAGTAGGCTCATGATCTGAGACAATTAATAATTTGAGCTGGCTTAAGGTCAGAGGTACTGACAGCGATACTAATTGTGTTTGAGGTTGAAAGGCAACTGTAAACCAAAACTTAGAACCCACATCAACCACACTTTCAACGCCAATTTCGCCACCCATCAATTCAACAAGTTGCTTGCATATTACCAACCCTAAACCTGTGCCGCCATATTGTCGCGTCATTGAGGCATCAACTTGAGAAAAAGATTGAAATAGCTTGTTTTGATCAGATTTACTAATACCAATACCAGTATCTGTAACTTCAAAGCGAATTTTAATCGGCGATCGTGCCGTAGTAGCATCTACTAAGGAAGCTTTCACAACAACTCCGCCCTCGCTCGTAAATTTCAGAGCATTTCCAGTTAAATTTAACAAAATCTGCCGCAAACGCCCTGGATCTCCTTGTAACTGTCTGGGAACATTGTCTTCCACCACAACAGCCAACTCTAAGCCTTTTGCCTCTGCTTGTGTTGCTAAAACATCCACCACCGACTCAAGGCAACTATCCAAGTCAAAGTCAATTTGTTCGATGGACATTTCCCCTGCTTCTAACTTGGAAAAGTCAAGAATATCATTAATTACATTAAGCAAATGTTCGGCACTACTACGAATTGTCCTAGCATAATCTAGTTGTATAGATGATAAAGGAGTTTGTAATAATAAGCCTGCCACGCCCAAAACCCCATTCATGGGAGTACGAATTTCATGACTCATATTTGCCAGAAATTCTGATTTAAGTCGTGCTGCTTCTAGTGCTGCTTCTCGTGCTTCAACTAATTCATTAATTGAGTCACTAACTAGTACAATACCGCCAATTGTTCCATCTGTAATATACCAAGGATTAATTGCCCAACGCAGGTAAAATTTACGACCATCTGCACGTTGCCACAAGTCTTCACTTGCTGAGAGAATTTCTCCTTGCAAGCCACGTTGGTACATGATTTTCCAGTCTTCTTTCAGGTCAGGAACTACTTCGTAATGACTGCGCCCAATAATTGATTGTCCTTGTAATTCTTGCTCTTCTAACCAACGAGTTGAATATGCTAAATAGCGCATTTCGTTGTCAAATAGCGCCATTGAAATGGGGGCATTGGTGATAATTTGTCGTAGTTGTTGGCGTTCTTTTTCTAATGCTAGTTCTATCTCTTTTCGTTTAGTAATGTTCATTACGGTGCCGATCATGCGGATGGCTTTGCCTCTGGAGTCACGGATCACAGCACCTTTGGCAGTTATCCAACGAATTGAGCCATCTTGTCCACAAATGCGGTTTTCTACTTCATATTCTGTGCCTGTTTCTAGGCTACGGTTGACGGCTTCAGTTGCTTGAAATAAATCATCTGGGTGAACACTGTTAAGATAGGTTTGGTATTTGCCATCAAAGCTGCCTGGACTCATGCCAAAGATTGATTCAACACTATCTGACCAATTAATATGATCGCTTTTTAAATCCCATTCCCATGCTCCCATTTGAGCTGCTGTTAGTGCTTGATTAAGTCTTTCTTCACTATTAATACGCGCTGTTTCTGCTAGCTCGCGTTCTTGCATTTCAATTTCTAACTGCTGATTGGTTTGTTGTAATTCGGCAGTTCGTTGTTCAACTCTTAAAGCTAAATTTTCTTGATTGATTTCTAATAGTTTTAAAGCCTCTTGTAATTTTAATTCTGCTGTTTTACGTTCTTTTATTTCAAGTTCTAATTGTGCAGGACTAGGTAACGCCAAGGCTTTAGGAATCAGCGGAATTAATAATATTGCCGTAAAAACTGAAACTAAAGCGGTAATAGCTTTAATAAAACCACTCAACCAATAATCAGGATGCCATAATGTCCAAATCTCGAAAATGTGCGTTGTACCACAGGCAATGATGAAGGCACCGAATAATAAGAAAAGGAAGGAAAAAGGCAGATCTTGTCGCTTACGAACAAAATAAACTAAGGTCAGAGGAATAGAATAATAGGCGATCGCAATTAAGGCGTCCGATACAATATGAAGCCCGACTAACTCTGGCTTCCAGAGGTAGCAATGTCCATGAGGAATAAACGGTCCTAAATACCAGTCAGCTAAGAATGCCAACATATTAAAGTCTCTTTTGGCGTGGCTTGATTCAGTTAAGCTTGATTAGCTAGATTTACAAAAAATCTAACTTTTAGGTTCTGCCTTGCTCAAGCTCTTTTCTTAGCTTAACAATGCTCAACTATTTTGGGTTATCTAACTGGCATCGGAAAAATGCTCACTTTTTCCCAAGAGTTGTAGGCTAAGATGATTTTTTGTTTCTCATTTCATCTTAGATAAACTGAAAGTTTAAGGGAAAAGATTTCGACGAGTACTTTTTGTGCCTTAAGTTCCTTGGTCAATTTGACTGATTTCGGCATCACTTAACGAGACTGCAACAGCACCTACAGAGTCTTCTATGCTAGCAGCTTTACTTGCTCCTGGAATTGGCACAATACAAGCTGATTTTGCCTTCAACCAAGCTAAAACTATTTGATAGACAGAAACTTCTTTGGCTTGGGCAAGTTGGGCAATAACTGGAATATCTTGCAGACTGCTAACTCGACGGCTGCCACCTAATGGACTCCAAGGGAAAAATGTCAAGTTTTCCGTTTGACAATATTTGAGAACACCGTCAGACTCTGGTTGCCGATACCAAGGATTATATTGATTCTGCACCGAAACAATATCTACAACATCACGGGCTTGTTTGATTTGTTCAACGGAAAAATTGGAAACCCCAACAAAGCGAATTATACCGGATTCAACCGCTTCTTTGGCTGGCGTTAAGGCTGCTTTAATAGTGTAATTTGGATCAGCGGCATGGTATTGCCAAAGATCTATGGGCTTATTGCCTCCCAACGCTTCAAAGCTGGCACGAATTGTCTGCCGCAGATGGTCCGGGTTGCCGTTGCGTGTCCAACTACCTTCAGGGCGCATTAAGCCGCCTTTGGTGGCAACGATAACTTGGCTAGTGTCTTTGCTGTATTGTTGGAGTGCCTTGGCGATTAATTTTTCGTTGTGGTGTTTGTCTGACTCGTCTTTACAATAGGAGTCAGCCGTATCGATTAGTGTAACTCCAAGGTCGAGGGCTCGATGAATAACTGCGATCGCTTCTGCTTCGCTTGGTCTATTACTTAATGACATTGGCATCCCACCTAAACCAATGGCGCTAATACTGACACCCGTGTTTCCTAGTTGTTTGGTTTCCATAATTAACCTTAATACTCATCCTGTTATTTTTTACACAAAGTTAATAAAGTTTTGTCTATCTAATGGATAGTTTTGCAAAACATAGAGATAGTTAATCAAAAAAATAGCGGAACTTTTCCGGAAACTTCAGCAAGGTAATTGAAGCTAACGTTACTCTTTGTTAGGTTACTTTTATGAATATTAAATCTCTGACATCAGTGCTGTTGACAACTATTGCTGCTGTTGGCATGGCAATTCCTGCTTTAGCAAGTCCTGCCGTTTTAGTAGGAAGAATAACGGGCAGTCGAGTTAATGTTCGCGCTTTCCCTTCTACACGGGCTGCCGCCCCTAGCTATGGTTTAGTAGGAGATCGTGTAGAAGTCATTGAACAAAGAAAAGGTGATGATGGTTATGTTTGGTATTGCGTCCAATTTCGCTCTGGTACAATAGGCTGGGTGCGTTCAGATTTGGTTAGATTTCTCTCTCGTTAGTCAGTTGTAAATTAAATATACAACTTCTAATAATAGACGTTTGTCGCCCTTTTGATCTTACTTATATGGGGCGACTTTTTAGTTTATAGATGCCCGAATAAAAAACGTTTAATTCCCTTAATTATTTGCCATTTTAAAGGAGACATCTACAAAATATCAATCAACTAGAAGCACTGGTATAAAAACGCAAAGCAAAGCGCCAAAAGATAGCTGAAGCTAAGATTAAAGCAAATGCCAAAACGCCAGCACCAATTAGCCAAATTAGAGGACTACGCCCTAACATAGTTTGGGCTGGTATCGTGGTTAAAAAGGCAACTGGCACGATAAAGGTAAAAAAGAAGCGATAAGAAGCCGGATAAGCTACCATCGGAAAGCGACCCGCATCTAAAAGACCCCGTAATACTTCTGTAACGTTGTAAATTTTGACAAACCAAATGCTAGTAGCACCTAAGATAAACCAAATACTGTAAAGGATCATAATGCCAAAAAAGATGGGTATGATGCCGATTAAATAGTCGTTGATGCCCAAGCCTAAGTTTCTACCTGCATAAGCAATTACCAAAATACCAAAAATTAAATCAGGTATTCCCCAAGGTGAAACGGTACGAGATGAAAGCCAAAATTGACTGTTAATTGGTTTGAGGAGTACAAAGTCTAATGTACCTTGCTGGACTTGCTCAACAATACGGTTAAGATTGGGTACAAGAAAGGTAGCAGAAATGCCTTGAAGTAGAGTGAAAATACCAAGGATAATTAGGGCTTCTTGCCAATTCCAACCCTCAAAAGTATAGCCAGTCCGATAAAACAAAAATAGCCCAAATATACTACCAATCAGGTTTCCGAGACTGCTAAGGGTGGCAATGACAAAGTTAAGGCGATATTCTAATTCAGCCGCAATGGCGGTACTCCAAAATAACTGTAGTACTTTCAGGTATCGTTTCATTTTACTAATGATGTGAGTTTAATCACTGCTTATTTCAGACTTTTGGCTTCAGGATAGCATTGGTCAAGAGCTAGAATCTGGCGGCGCTATATTATTATGGGTTGTTAGATGAAGCTCGTGACAAAATTCGTAAATACCCTGACTGTAGGGCATAAGATCCAAACTTACACTGATGAAAAAGATTTTGATAATTGAAGACGAAGTTTTTATTCGAGAAAATTTAATTGAATTGTTGGAGATTGAAGGTTTTGAGGCACTAGGTGCTGAAAATGGAACTGTTGGAGTGCAGTTGGCAAAAGATTATCAGCCTAATTTAATTCTCTGTGATGTGATGATGCCTGAGCTTGATGGTTATGGTGTCTTGGATGCCTTACGAGGAGATCCTGTTACTTCAGCTATTCCTTTTATGTTTCTTACTGCTAGCGCTGACCGCAATAATCTACAAAAGATTAGGGAACTGGGATTTAATGACTATATCCTAAAACCTTTTCATGTTGATAAGTTTTTAGCCGCAATTACCAAGCGTTGCCTTTAGAAGCATGATCGTTTAACAAATATTTATTGGGAATCTCAATATTATGCTCAAATTTAGGTCAACCTGAAGGTAGATGATTGAATTGGTTCTGTTGATTAAGATTCTTGGTAGAATCCAACTGCTGTTTATTTGAAACCTTCGGTATTATAAGTTATGAATTCTTGGCGCGATCGCTTTAATAAGCTTGGAGGTCGAACTCGCTTTGTGGTCTGTCGTTTATTTGTCCATTTGGCAGGTGCTGAAGTTGCTCCTTTATTAGGTGTACTCAATCGCGCAGGAAGGGCGGCTGTGGAGGCTGAGGGCGATTTTGAGGTGTTGGGTGAAGGTTTGGTTGAAATTTGTCAAAATCTCTTGCAACTAGATACCTACTGGCAATCAGCAGCGAATGAAGGAGATGTTTTTTGGCAAGAAGGAGAAGCCGGAGACTATGTAACTGAACTATTTACTGACTCAGCTCAACGTTATCTCAGCAATGATACTAGTTCAACTTCTAAGGAAACTGATGATGTTTTATCATTACCAATTACGCGCAATTTGATAGTGATGATTACAGTTGCTTATGAAGGTGAAGTTCCTCAGCTAGAAACGGATTTGGCTAATGTGGCTGCTTTAAAAGATGGCTTAAAGGCATTAATTAATCTCCACTATCAAGGTAGACTGCAAGCAGTTCAAGTTCATTTTTCTCCAGCACAATTGGGTGACGAGTTAACTGATGACCAGTTGTTACAAAACTTCCCCGAATTAATTCCTCTTTAAAAGATTTTGGATGTGTGTTTAATTATAGTTTGGGTTAAATCCGTCCCTATTTAGGCAGTAAACCCACCAACATATTGCTCGTTAATAGATAAATTTAAGTAATCACATTTTGTTAAAAATCATGTTACGCAAAGCCACTATTCTTTTAATAACTTTAAGTTTATGTTGGACGACAGTTGCCTGCGGCAGTCCCAACTCAAATCAAGCATATCGAAATTCTAATAATGTTTCTAATCAAACTCGCAGTAGCCAAACTAAATTAAAAGATGGTCAATACGGAGTGCAGCAAGCTACTTACGATGACATTAATGGTGAATATACTTTAATGTTGCTGGACACGCCTCCTGGTACTCCTTCGGCTTTTAGTACAACTGATTTACAGATGGCACGTCTCACAAATGAGGAAATTAAAGCAGGAAAGAAAAGCTATTTAAGTATTAATAATAGTAAGGCAGCTTTGCATTTAACTGAAGATTTTAAGGTGGAATATGTTCATAATGTAACTCAGAATCAAACTAACCCTCAAACTGGTCAACAAGAAACAGTTGTAGTGCGTCAACAATCGGGTTTTTGGGCGCCGTTTGCTGGTGCAGTTGCTGGTCAAGCATTGGGTAGTTTGTTATTTACTCCTCGTTATTATGTGCCACCAGTTTATCAACCTGGTGTGATGGTCGGCTATGGTGGATATGGCAATACTTATAGTCAAGCGGTTAATGGCTACCAATCTCGTTACCAAGCACCGCCTCCTGCTGTTAGAAATAGCCAGACTTTTAGAACTACTGGCAGATTAAGTTCTCCTTCTTCTAGTTCATCTAGAACTACTGGAAGAACATCTCCTAATAGCAGCAGCTCGAATTATCCCTCTTCTAGTCCATCTAGAACTACTAGACAAACATCTCCTAATAATACTCGTTCTACAGGTTCTGGTTACGGTTCTAGTAAGTTACGCCGCTCTAATAAATCTTCCCCAACACGCACCAAACGTCCCAGTAGTTTTGGCAGTGGGGGAGGTTCTCGACGCCCTTCAGGTTTTGGCAGTAGAAGACGTTAAGTTTATAAAAGTAAATTGAAGACCAAATAATCTTCAAAAATTTTCAGGGAACAGTTGTAAACATTGAGGCAGGGGCAACCACAATTAAGACTTATAATAGTCGTCAGATTGTGATTTCTAACTCGGTAACTATTCATAAATTCCCTAACAGTGCAAACGGCTTTTGAGAAGCGCCGTTTAGAGGACAATGCTGAAATTGGTTATGGAGATGCTCTTGACTGGGCAAAAACGCAAAGGCTGGCTTGCTGCTAAAAAAGAAGTGCCAAAATCGCGTACTATTGGTGTATCTTTGAGGAAGTTTGCTGAATTCCAGGCTAAAAGAGATGGAAATGGCAACAACGACACATCAGCAAAGAATGAGAGGTAAAGGACAAAATAAAATTAAGAAAGCTTTTTGGATTCACTCGATTTTATCTGTCCATAAAGTATGTGACATAATAGTGTAGCCAAGTATAAATAAAGCTCTAAAGGAAACTATCTATTTTAGTTTTTGTAAGGTTTTTTTTGTGATAAGGAGAGTATTTTGTACAACAATATTCGCTCACGCTTTAAACATTTCAATAGGAGAAAGGTTACTACAGAGGATTTAAACCAAATACAAATTGATTTATTGGAAGAATCAACTCTCAACTCAAGTTATATTGTCTTGATTGTTGGTTCTTGTATGATCGCTACATTCGGTCTTCTTACCAATAGTGCTGCCGTGATTATTGGGGCGATGATTATTGCTCCTTTGATGTTGCCAATCAGAGCGTTAGCATTTGGAGCTTTAGAGGGCGATATCCTCCTCTTTCGTAAAGGTTTAATTGCCGTAATAGTTGGTACATTTATGGCAGTTCTTTTATCTTGGTTTCTTGGTTCTTTGGTAGGACTTCCCGAATTGGGTAGCGAAGTTGTAGCTCGTTCTAAACCGACATTATTAGACTTAGGAATTGCGGTAACGGCTGGGGGAATTAGTGGTTTTGCTAAAGTTCAACCTAAGATTTCGGGTACCTTGGCGGGAACAGCTATTGCTGTTGCTTTGATGCCACCAATTTGTGTTGTTGGTTTGGGTTTATCCCAAGCTAATTGGTGGCTTAGTTTGGGTGCTGCTCTTCTGTATTTAACTAATTTGCTGGGTATTACTCTTGCTTGTATGGTAACCTTCTTAATTGTAGGCTTTACCCCACTTTATTCTGCTCGTAAAGCGATTAGTTGGACGTTGGCTTTAACAGCTATACTTATTGTCCCTTTAGGTGTAGGTTTTGCACAATTAGTTAGACAATCTCAACTTGAATTTAGTTTGAAGCAGGCGTTGTTGAACCGAACTGTTACTTTTCAACGGATGGAATTAGTTAAAACTGATGTTAACTGGTTGAAAGAGCCGCCTGAAGTACGCCTGAATGTCCGTAGTAGTGACCCTTTAACTCCAAAACAGGCAGAACTTTTAGAAGCTTTCATCAAAAAAGAAATGGGTCGAAAATTTAGTTTAATTTTTCAAGTAAGTCGGTTTGAAGAAGTTAGAGGTGAAAAGATGAAAAAACCATCTAAGCCAAAACTTTAAGTATCTTATTTGTTAGAGGATTATTAATTCAGTAAGTAAGAAAAAATGATTTTAATCTGCTTTCAACTAAAAATTTTTGTCTTAATTTTAAAATACAGCGGAAATTAGATTTATCTGTGAAATTTATATGACTTGATACAAGAGTATATAGTGTACTATTAAATCAATATGAAATATCAATTATTACTCTAATCTTGTTTTTAAGATGTCGCGACCTGTTTTATATATTGCAATTACTAGTCACGGTTTTGGTCATGCTGTACGGGCGTCTTCAGTAGCAGCAGCAATTCAAGAATTATGCCCAGAAATTCTGCTAGTTTTGGTCACAACAGCCCCCCGTTGGTTATTAGAAACCTATATTCCAGGAGATTTTATTCATCGTCCCCGCACACTTGATGTAGGTGTTATTCAAAGTGACAGCTTGACGATGGATCAAGAAGCAACGCTGGAAAAGTTGCAGCAAGTTCGTAAGAATGCTAACTCAATTATTGCAGGTGAAGTTAATTTTATCCGTACCAATCGTGTGGGATTAGTCTTAGCAGATATTCCTCCCTTGGCGGCGAATATTGCTAAGGCAGCAGAGGTTCCTTGTTGGATGATGAGTAACTTTGGTTGGGACTTTATCTATCGAGATTGGGGCGGCAACTTTATGGAGGTTGCTGATTGGATTGGCGAGTGTTATGGAAAATGCGATCGCTTATTTCGTCTCCCTCTAAATGAACCAATGAGTGTATTTCCTAATATTACTGATGTTGGTTTAACCGGTGGAAATCCACGCTATAATTCTCAGCAGTTACGCTCAATGTTTAGTATAACAACACCAGCGGAGCGCACTACTTTACTGACATTTGGAGGATTAAATCTACAAAAAATTCCTTATCATATTTTAAGTCTGTTTCCTAGTTGGCAGTTTATTACTTTTGACGCTCAAGCCCCAATCTTACCGAATTTATTGAAGATTTCTGGTAAAGATTATCGACCTGTAGAATTTATGCCATTATGTGGGCGAGTGATTTCTAAACCAGGATATAGTACCTTTGCTGAGGCGTTACGTTTGGGTATTCCCATTGTCTCTCTTACCCGCGAAGGCTTCGCTGAGTCGCCTTTATTGCTGGAAGGTATTCAAAATTATGCTCATCATCAAATTGTGACGCCAACGGCGTTTTTTGAGGGAAATTGGGAGTTTTTAGAGCAGTTGCCACAACCGCCAAAAAAGTCAGAATTACTGGCTTTGGATGGCACAGAAGCGATCGCTAAAAATATCGTTGACTATTTTCAGAATCAGCTTTAATCAAAACTAATCTTACTTCTAGGAGTAAAAAATTGGCTCAATACCAACAGTTTATCAAAGTTAAGACAACTGGCAAATCCTTAGCTAAAATCACCTCAAATGTACAATCGATTGTCGCAGATTCTGGTATAAAAACCGGACTTTGTTCAATATTTTTACGGCATACTTCCGCTAGTTTAATCATTCAAGAAAATGCTGACCCTGATGTACTAAAAGATTTAGCTAACTTCTTTGCCAAATTAGTCCCAGAAGATGGCAAAAGCTACATTCATGATGCGGAAGGTGCAGATGATATGCCTGCTCATATCCGTACTGTGCTTACTAAAACCTCAGAACAAGTTCCTATCGCTCAAGGGCGACTACTTTTAGGAACTTGGCAGGGAATTTATCTTTGGGAACATCGGCAACACGGACATTATCGCGAAATTGTCGTCCATATTAGCGGAGATTAAATAGGCTTTTGAACCGAAAATGCAAATTAGAAAAACTTAGCCGTAGCGTCGTTCCTCTTCTGGCGGCGTAGCATTAGTTGGATCAAAATAAACAATTTTCAAAAACTGTAAAGTAAAGAGCGAAACGTATAAAGGATTTAAGAAAACGTAGCGCTTCCAAAGGCGGGTTGGTTCTTGCATAAGTCGATAAAACCATTCCAAACCCCACTTTTGTAAAAGTTCTGGTGCAAGAGATAAATTGCCTGCATGAAAATCAAAAGCAGCACCAACGGCTAATGCTGGCATTCCCAACTGTTCAGCATATTCATAAACCCAGACTTCCTGCCGAGGACATCCTAAACCCACAAAAGTAAGGGCAGCGCCGCTATCACGAATTTCTTCAATAATTTCTTGTTTCTCTTGAGCAGAAACTTGCCGGAACTTGGAAGGTTGAGAACCTGCAATAATTAATTTAGGAAAGCGATCGCATAAGTTTTTAGTTAGCAATTCCAGGACATCAGGACGACTGCCATAAAAATAAACAGGCAGCCCTTCAAGAGCTGCACGTTCACAAACTTGTAACATTAAAACAGGTCCACAAACTCGGTCAGGAAGCTTAGTTTTATAAAGCAAGTTAAGCGCCCAACGTACAGGTTGTCCATCAGGACAAACCAAGTCTAATCGATTTAAACGATAGCGATGAGTTTGATCCAATACACCAGTCATTACCCCATGCACTGCTAAAGCTGAAACTGATAATTTTTGATGATGCTGTGCTGCGCTAATAATTTTATTAACTGCTGCTTGATAATCAACTGCATCAACTCGTATACCTAATACATTTTGTTTGCCAACATCGATAAACGCTGGCACATTTGGTGATGCCGAGGCATTTCCTGAATCAAAAACATTTTGCTCACTCGTATTCATAGTATCGATAGCACCTACTGAAACATCAAAACTCGTCGTTTTACTGGTATTAAGCATAATTTAGAGCACCTCTTTTTTCCATCGGTCGTAATTGAAATTGTAAATCTCTTGCAAGATTTGTGGGACGTTGTATTTTAATTTCCAGTTGGGATAATGTTTAATAAACTTGCTATTATCACTAATCCACCAAATATGATCACCAACACGGTTTTGCTCAGAATAAGTCCATTTCATTTCACGTTCAACAATCCCCTGACAAATATTTATAGCTTCTAACATTGAGCAATTGCTGTATCGACCACCACCAGTGTTGTAAACTTCCCCCATTCGTGGCGCTTTAAAAAACTCATAAAAAGCTTGAATCAAGTCAGCGCTATGGATATTGTCCCGGACTTGCTTACCCTTATAACCATATACTGTATAAGGTCTTTCTGTGACGGCACATTTCATTAAATATGCCAAAAAGCCATGTAATTGTGTTCCAGAATGATTTGGTCCTGTCAGGCAGCCACCGCGAAAACAAGCAGTTTTTAACCCAAAATAACGCCCATATTCTTGCACCAAAACATCTGCTGCAACTTTTGATGCCCCGAACAAACTATGTAAGGTTTGATCAATAGACATATCTTCTCGAATACCTGGCTGATAGTTATGATTTGCCTCAATTTCCCAGCGAGATTCTAATTCTACAAGTGGTAAACGATTGGGCGTATCTCCATATACCTTGTTTGTCGAAGTAAAAATAAAGGGAGATTCCGGTGCATGATGACGTGTTGCTTCCAAAAGATTGAGCGTTCCATTAGCGTTTACCGTGAAATCCATTGTGGGATCACGTGCTGCCCAATCGTGAGAAGGTTGAGCTGCTGTATGAATTACTAAACTTATATTTGAGCCATATTTTTGGAAGATTTTATTAATAGTTTCGCTATCTCTAATATCAGCTTCAATGTGTGAATATTTATCTGCTAATGATTGCTCAAGCCGCTGCCGATTCCAACTTGTTGAAGCTTCTTCTCCAAAAAATACACGACGCAAATCATTGTCAATTCCTACTACTTCAAAGCCTTGTTTGGCAAAAAATGTTGTTGCTTCCGAGCCAATCAAACCCGCTGAACCAGTAATGATAACGATGCTCACGTTTTACTCCTATATAATCTCACAAATTTAACTAACTTTTGATTTTTATTTCTCTAATTTTATCTTGTTTCAACACAAAAGATATAACCTCAACAAAAGATTGTGCTGCCACGGCGGGATTTGTTTGCTCAATGTGTTGCTGTGATTGATTTCCCATGACATTAATTAGTTCTGGTTGCTCAATAAAACGACACATCACCGATGCTAATTCTTCAGGATTGTAAGGATCAAAAATGTAGCCATTTCTACCATCAATTACCATTTCCGACGCTCCTGCCCACTTAGAACAAATAACAGCTTTTCCAAAAACCATTGCTTCTAATGCCACCATTCCCCAAATGTCTTCAAAAGTAGGAAAGACAAACACATCTGCTTGCTGAAAATAAGTGCCTAAATTGCCATATTCTACCCAACCTATCCACTTAATTTGTGGCTCTAAATTGTGGTCTTTAATAAATATTTCTAATTCTGCTTGTTGCTCTCCTGTACCAATAATTAATAAGCTGTAATCTTCATATCCTTGTGATTGTAAAATTGCACAAGCTTCTAATAAAACATTCAGTCCTTTTCGGGGGGTAATGCGTCCAACATACAAAAAAACAGGGCGCTTTTCGCTTAAATTTACAGATTGATTATTTTCAAGACTTTGTTGTAATGTTTTGGCATCTGGTACTAAGTATGTGCGAGTAAAAACACTTTCAGGTTTTGCACCAACTCCTTCAATTAAATAATCTCTAGCTCCATAACTATTGGCAACAAAAGCATCAGCATAACGAGACATTATTTGTCGAAACCAAGAGCGAAATTTAGAATCTCGAAAATCAGAATTAGGAGAACTACCATCATAAATAATAATAAATCGCCACTTACCCCAAGGTTTTAAAAGTAGTGCTAATAGTGTCCATAATGAGTAAGCTTGAGCAAAAATTACATCGGGCTTAAATTTAATTAACTCACCAATAATCCCTGGAGATACCAGCATGAGGCGACGGCTATATCCTTGGGTTTTAGTGACTTCCAGGGATTTCATTTCCCCAACTATTTGGATAAAATCAGCACCCGGAATACTAGGATCAAATCCAGGCCAAACCAAACCAGTATAAAAAATTGTCTGTTTAAATACTTGAGTAAACTCTGCTAAAACTGGCTGCCAATAAGCTCCCAATTCCACAGAAGGTACTAACCAAGCCACACGCAAATCGTGATTATTATCCATGTTTTGCCCCCTTAACTTGGTTTTTTTGAGACTTACCCAGCAGAGAAATCCACAATAATCTGCGATAAGGAATTAACCAAAAAATGAACCAAAAAAAACCAGCATATCTTTGAGCAAAAACCTTCCATTCTCCTAAAGGATGAAGGGTTTGTTCTTTAACTGCTAAACCTTTGGGTTGACTAATCTTTTTTAGTCCTTCACCAAGTTGCACAGAAGTATTTTTGCTACTATTAGGCTGGTAATTTTGTGAACAAGTTCCCACATATCCCGGCGCTATCCACACACTACAGCCTTGTTGGGTGGCACGTAAGCCATAATCCCAATCTCCGGCATAGTGAGTAAAAGCAGGGTCTAAATTGCCAACAAGTTGCACCACATTTCGGGGAATTAGAACACAGTTGCCGTTAATAGTATCGCAGCGCTGAACTTGTTGGATCGGTTCTAACAAATCAAATTTTAGTGGGCGCCAACGACTACGACGAACTACTCCACCATAAGTTAAAGCTTGGGATTGGCGATCGCAAGTCGAACCTGCAATAATTGCTCGTGTCTCGCCTTGCTGTTGCAAACTCTCTGAGGTTGCCAAAAGCGTCTCTAAGGCATTTGGATAGAGGATCGTGTCATCATTAAGCCACAGATAATAATCATAGTCTTGCTGCATCGCTTCGGCAAAAGCAAGACGCATTCCCCCATTCCAAAACAAATTACCAGTCCCTTGGAGAATTTTTACCTGCGGAAAATGCTGACCGACTGCGGTTGCTGTATCATCAGTGCTGCCGTCATCTACCAAATAAACATCAATTGTCACCTTGCGGCTGTACTCTTGGTGGAATAGAGCCGTTAAACTAGCTATGGTTTCTGAAGAGCGGTTGTAGCAAGTTAGCAAGGTTGCTAGGCGATCGCGGTTCATTTGTTCAAAATTGTTACGTCCCGGCGACAACAAGTTAAAGTGTTCATCAGGTACAGCAGTATTAACGCTTCTGTGATAAACATCTTAAAATTGTTGCCAATCCAGTGATTTTCTCTGGGTGACTCCAAAAAAACAATAGCATCAATTTTACCGATTGGATCGTAGTGCAACTTGTTAATTCAAAGCAAAAGCCCAAACTAAAACTCTAAATCATCACATTAGAAGAGTCAGAGTCACTACTATGGAAGATTTTGGCATTATTATTGCCTGTTGTTACCAAGATTACGCCTTTGCTAAAGGTTGTTGTGCTAGCGTTAGATATTTCTTAGGAGATGTGCCAATTGCCTTAATTGTTGATGGCACTTTTTCGGTCAGTTCCCTAGAATCAGCTTATCAAGTCCAAGTTATTAATCATCATACTATCAGCAATGAAATCCTCAAAAAAAGAAGCTTTGGTTGGGGAAAAACCAAAATGATTGCCTTTTGGGAAAGCCCTTGGCAGCACTTTCTTTATTTAGATGCTGATACCAATGTTTGGGGAAATGTTCTCAAATATCAGAACTTTGAGCAATTTGATGTAATTATTGATCAAGCTAGTTATGGCTATTCAGATGAACTAGTTTCTAAGTTCTTTTTTGAAGTTTCACAAATTGAACAGCATTTCCCGGATTTTAATTGGCAAGCTCATCGTAATGATTATTTTTGTACAGGAACTTTTTTGGCAACGCGGGGTATTTTTAGCCTAGATGAATATCTGGAAATTTTAGACTTTAACGCCAAATATCCCAATATTTTCAAATATGGCGAAATGGGATTTTTAAACTTTATGCTGTTTCGCGCTGCTGATCAAGGCAGAATTCGTTTGGGACAAGCACCAATGCAATTAGTTGTGCCAGATTTTGATCAAGCAGAACTAAAAAAGCTTTTTCCTGTGCCAGAAACAGGACCAGTATTAGAAAATGAACAGGCTAAAGTGATTCACTGGTGTGGACCAAAACCCAGGTTATCAACAACAGAAGCTTATGCAGAACCGATGAATTTTGCCAGAAGGCAGTTTATTCAAAAAGAACGTGGCTATACCGGCGCTACTGCTGATTTTTGGTTGCAAGTGGAAGATTCTTATAGCTTGCTTAATGTCTACAAAAACAAAATTATCAAAAAACTAACCCAAGGTAGTAAAAATTTAATCTCTAAAAAGTAAGAAAAGATGGCATTTTGGGCATGGCTACTAACTCCTCAATTGTTCTTCCCGTCAGCAAGGGTTGACGGAAGTTTTTATCTCTTTAGGTTCAAATTTGCTAATGTAAGTTTTTAAAGTAGAGCAGAATTATCTTTTATTGTGAGTTCTATGAGTCTGCCGGAAACTACAGCTTACGTTAGAATTACATACCACTCTTGGCTACAAGGCAAGATGGAAGGTGAAGTTCAAGCAGCAGAATACAAGTGGCAGTTTCAGTGGTGTTTCCGTGAAGGTCAGTTATCAGTGCGACCTTCTTTAGGACGTGCTTTGATCCAAGAACCACTAGGACGATTTTTAGAGCGTTGTGATTATCAACTTGAACCGGGAGGAGATTATGCTTTTACAATTCGGGCTGAACTTTGATTATTTGCTCAGATTTTAAGGATTAACCTCCTTCAAGCGCGATGTCAGGAAACGATCCATCCAGCTTTCTAGGTAAATATGATTTTTTTCTTGTTGCTCTGGATCGTTAGTATCAAGTGGATAAGGTGCTAGTCCAAAAATTGTTGCAGTAGTTACACAAAACATTGACTTTTGGAAACTTATACAAATTTTTACCCGCAAATCATCTTCACCACGACTTGAGTTTAGATAAATTTTATGCAGGTATTCTGGCAAATAATGACGCATATCCTGCATCGCCAGGGTTGGTGGAATGCCAGCGCCTCCCGTTGGCAGAGGGTCGGCATACAACGCGCCATAAGTAAAGAGACTTTGGTCAGGAGAAATCTGATGTGCCTGAGCATTATAAGAAACTGTACCCCGAAACGGCGTTCCTCGAAAGAAAATTGCCTCTACATAAGGTATTGCCGTATCAGCCAGAAATGTCAAGCCAACAGATTTAGGAATGATTTCATACTTTTGCCCGCGAATATTTGCGGCATAAGTAATTGGTAAATTGGCGGCAGCAACCAAACCTGCACGGATATGTTCAACAACATCAGTAATTGAGGTAATTGTGCCCTGGTCATAAAGGTCAGACAACTCCAAAAACATATCACTCATCACTCGCCAAAATTGCCCTAGCCCGCTGTAATAAGCCAACTGACGCACGTGTTCGGTCAAAAATTCAGGAAAGAGCCATTGCAGAGATTGAACCGGGAGATTGCCTTTAAATCGGGCTTGAATTGCTTGTTGCGATCGCAAATCAAACTCCTTTGTATCTAAATAAGCATCCAAACCACCGCCACCATGCCAGAACATGGTCTTCATACAGTACTCAGCATACTCAAAATTAATGCGGTCGTGCCACCAATGATGCAGCAATTTATTTAGTGACACTTCACCATTAAAGTATTTAAAAAAGGGAAAAAAGACCAAAAATTGATTTTCGGCAATGTAGTTAAGATTGCGTGAATAGGCATCCAAAACAATGCCATAACTTTTGAGGATACCAACCACTTCTTGCAGATTTTCCGGCGTTTCTGGTAGCAATGCACCGCCCGCAATCAGTCGTTTAATATAGTTTTCTAAAGGATGATTACGAGATTTCTTTTTGCTGATTACCATTTAAATTCTCTAGCTCTGTTAATTTAAAGCTTATTTTAGTCGTTAAGTTTAGCGGAAATTGAAGTTGTATATACTTCACGCCTAAAAATTGCTAAATTTAGCTGATATCAGAAGTAGACCTACTCATTCTGTTCTGGTCACTGATTTTACTACCATTGGTATATTTGTAACCATTGCCGCTGTTGTCGCCTCACTCAAACCCAATAGCCAGCCTGGTTGGATGCCCAAGACAACAATTAAAATCGCTAAAATCAAGGCTGGTGTACGTTCTTTCCAGACCACATTCGGTAAATTCAACACCCGTGTCGATAGGCGACCAAAAAATGCACGGTCTAACAAAATTAGCAAGTAAACAGCGGTTAAACCAGTACCAATCATACACAATAGGGTTTGTACCGGAAATACTTCATAACTGCCACGAAAGACCAGAAACTCCGAAATAAACCCAACCATTCCAGGAATTCCAGCACTTGCCATCACCCCTAGCATCATTAACGTCCCAATTAGTGCTAAACCTCGTTCAGGATTTAGTAAACCATTGAGGACATCTAAATCTCGTGAACCAGTCTTTTTATAAACTACACCCACTAGAAAAAACAGTAGCGCCGAGATTAAACCATGACTGACCATTTGTAAAACGGCAGCAGCTAGAGAAAGAGGAGTGGCGGCGGCGGCGGCGAGGAGAATATAGCCCATGTGAGCAACCGAACTATAAGCTACCATCTTTTTCATATCACGTTGAGCGATCGCATTAAATGCCCCATACAGCACACTTACCACTGCCCAAATTGCCAACCCTGTAGACAAAGATGCCCAAGCTTCGGGAAATAATTGCAGTCCAAACCGCAATAAGCCATAAGTACCAAGTTTCAGCAGCACACCTGCGAGCAAAATAGAGATAGGTGTTGATGCCTCAACGTGAGCATCTGGCAACCAAGTGTGAAAAGGTACTAAGGGAATTTTAATACCAAAACCCACCAAAATCGCTCCTAACAAGATCAATTGTTGACTTTTTGGCAAGGAAGTTGCCAGCGCCACCGTATCACTAAAAGCAAAGCTAGTCGCCCCACTTAAAAAGACAACACCCAAGAAAGCGGCTAAAATTAATGCCCCAGAAAATGCAGTATAAAGCAAAAATTTTGTTGCCGCATAACCCCGGCGTTGCCCTCCCCAAATTGCAATTAACAAATACAAAGGAATCAGTTCTAGTTCATAAAACAAAAAAAATAATAGTAAATCTTGAGCTAAGAAAGCACCCGTAACACCTGCATTTAAGAGCAATAGCAATGAGTAATATAATTGGGGTCTTTCAATGGTTTCATCGCTGCTATAAAGAGCGATTATTGTCAATAAGGCATTTAACAGCAATAGCGGCAAAGATAGACCATCTATACCCAAACTGTAGGTAAATCCCAAAGCATCAATCCAGATAAAATGTTCTGAGAATTGCTGGCTTGTCAGATTAGGATTAAATTGCCACGCAATTACAATTGATAAAATCAAAAGACTAGTCGTTACAGCTAATGAGATTTGTCTGACTGCTTTGGCGGTTATGCCGGGACAAAACCCCACAAAAGCCGCACTAATTATTGGTAGCCAAATTAAGGCACTAAGCATAATTTTTCCTCTATTTATTTAATTAAAGAATTACTGACGGCTGAGTAATGACCACTGTTTTAAAGACCACTGACTCCAATCCCATTGATTGAGGGGCCAGATCATAAATAGCGTTAATATGCTAATTCCTAGTAAGATTGTTAGGGCATAAAATTGGGTCTTGCCTGAAGCACTATACTTCAAACTTTGACCGCTAAAAACAGTAGCCAAACCTACGAAATTAACTAAACCATCGACAAGATAGAGGTCAATCCAGGCGGAGATTTTGGAGAACAAATCAACGGCAAAAATTACAGTAACTCGGTAAAGTCGATCAATATAAAAGTCGTATGCTAGTAAGTCTTGGACAAATTTTAAAGGAACTAAAAATGATCGTGACCAGGTTCTCGGTAGGTAGACGACTGAACCTAATCCGCAGCCGATTAAACTAGATGCTACTAATAGTAACTGTATGGTTTGGATCAGGTATTTGTATTTTTCTATAGGCCAGAGTGAGAGTTTTTGCAGCAACAATGGTGTCAATAGTGTGACGATGGTTAATGTCACCATTGGTAGTGCCATAGGCCAGTCTACTTCGGGGGCGCGACGGGTTTTTGCCTGAGGGCTACCCAGGAAGACTAAACGATAAATACGGGTAATGCCAAAGGCGGTGATGCCGTTGACGAAGAGGAATATTGCTACTATCCAGGGATATTCTCCCCAAAAGGCGTTAATTGCTTTACTTATCGCCCAATATCCTCCTAAAGGTAGTAGTCCGATTAAACCGGCAGCTCCCACAATAAAGGCGCTAGTGGTAGCAGGCATCCGTGACCACAGATTGCCCATTTCGGTCAGGTCTTGGTTGTTGGTAACGAGAATGACGGAACCAATGCTCATAAATAGCAAGGCTTTGGCGACGGCATGGGCAACTAGTAAGGCGGCGGCGACATCGGCACGTTGCATCCCTAGGGCAATGAAGATGAGTCCCAGATAGGCGCTAGTAGTATGGGAAAGCGATCGCTTAATATCAATTTGGGCAATGGCAACTAATGATGCTCCAATTGCTGTAACTGTGCCGATTCCTATTAAGGTAGATAAGGTAAGAGGTGATAAAGCTAAAATTGGTAGCAGTTTAATCAAAACATAGGCACCGCAACCAACTACTAAGGAGTTACGCAACAAAGATGCAGGGTTTGGTCCTTCCATTGCCTCGTCAAGCCATAAATGCAAGGGAAATTGAGCGCATTTGCCAATAGAACCTGATATTAGCGCTAACCCCAATAAATTTGCCGTCAGTGGTGGCAAATTCGCCGTCGCTGCCCATTCATATAAGTCAGGAAAGTTTAAGCTTCCAGATAAGGTTGCCAACGTGACAACGCCCATCAACAAGATGATATCGCCTACCCGCTTAGTTAGGAAGGCATCTCGCGCGGCTGTGACTACTAACGGTTGAGCATACCAAAAACCGACGATTAGGTAGGTGCTGAGGGTAAGCATTTCTAAGAGGGCGTAGCTGAGAAACAAGGAGTCACTCAGGGCAATACCACTCATTGCCGCTTCAAAAAATCCCATCAAGGCAAAGAAACGAGCAATTGCCCAATCTTTCTCCATATACCCTAAAGAATAAAGTTGTGCCAGCAGACTGAGACTGGTGATAACTTCCATTGCCCCAACGCTGATTGGGGAAATTTCTACAGCTAAGGATAAATCAAAGTCAGCAACGTGGAGCCAATGATAAACTATTTCTTGGCTGGGATAGTTTAAAACAGAAATTAAGACCAAGCCACCATGAATACAGGCAAAAACTGTCATCAACAAGTTAAAGTAAGCGGCTGGTCTAGGTCCTGTCCGACGAATGAATCCGGTTGCCCAAGGTAAGGTTAAAACAGCGCCAACTAACCCGTAAAAGGGTATCCACCAAGTTGTTTTCAAAAACTCTTCAGTCATGTTTTCATCCCTCTGGGCTCATTTAATTAATTAAGATTTGAACAATACAACTTGGGTAGGTTTCCCAAAAAAAATGAAGGCGATTGTTTATGACTAGCTAATAATTTTTGAGTTTGTCTGTTGGCTAATTCTCAACTTTATTAAAAAATGATTCTGAGCCAGCAAATATCTGGATTTTGCTTTCAAATCGGAGCTTGACTATCAAAAATCACTAGATCTGCTCAGACAAGTAGTTCTTATGGCAGCGGTAAAACTAACTTATAAGAAGAAAGTCAGCACCTTCCAAGACTCGGTGATCCTGTGAAGGTTACCTGGCTATAAGGGATTCCTTTCTTGAGCACCAGTTGTCAGGAATATAAGATACTAGGGGTCTAGCTTATAGAAAAGTTATAAAAAAATTATAAAACATAAAGTAACTATTCTCCAAAACCATGAATTTTCGTTAAAACAGATGGCGACTGATGACGATTGTTAAGTTTTTCTAAGCTGATTCATTGAGAATTATAATAATAATTTATATTGATTAAGTATGCCAAGGTTCTCTATGCTTGGTTTAGTACTTAATGAGAGAGCTTTCTCAAACGAAAAAATGGTCACCCCGTCCATTTTTTGCTAAAAACTGATTTGCACACTTGTATTTGACTGAGAGTCCACCAGGAGAAAAGCGCAATGTCAATTGCCGTCGGAATGTTAGAAACAAAGGGTTTTCCAGCCGTTGTAGAAGCGGCAGACGCGATGGTGAAAGCCGCTCGTGTTACCCTTGTAGGCTATGAGAAAATTGGTAGCGCTCGCGTGACAGTGATTATTCGGGGGGATGTCTCCGAGGTGCAAGCCTCAATAGCTGCAGGAGTTGAGTCAGCTCAACGGGTAAATGGGGGTGAAGTCGTATCAACCCATATCATTGCTCGTCCTCATGAGAACTTAGAATATGTTTTGCCGATTCGCTACAGCGAAGCTGTCGAACAGTTCCGTACCTATTAGGACAAACAGTGCCGACATCTGCTCGGTTGACCTTGTTAAACAGGCAGAGACTATCAACTCTCATCATTTAAAAAAAAGGAAGAAAATTCATGTCAATCGCCGTTGGAATGGTAGAAACTTTAGGCTTTCCTGCTGTCGTTGAAGCAGCAGACGCAATGGTAAAAGCCGCTCGTGTCACCCTGGTTGGTTACGAAAAAATCGGTAGTGGTCGAGTCACAGTGATCGTGCGGGGCGATGTTTCAGAAGTACAAGCTTCAGTCGCGGCTGGAGTTGATAACGTAAAGCGAGTCAATGGTGGTCAGGTTTTATCAACCCATATCATTGCTCGTCCTCACGAAAACCTAGAGTACGTGCTACCAATTCGTTACACCGAAGACGTTCAGCAGTTCCGCGAAAGCACCAATGCTATTCGTCCGCTGAACCGCCCATAGGATTATGCAAATTGCCAAAGTTCGTGGCACAGTTGTCAGTACTTACAAAGAAGCGAGTCTAAGAGGCGTCAAATTCCTTTTATTACAATTCTTAGATGAGGAAGGACAGCTATTGCCCAAGTACGAAGTGGCAGCAGACAATGTTGGCGCAGGCATGGACGAATGGGTTCTTGTCAGCCTGGGTAGCGCTGCACGCCAGGTAGGTGACAGTAATACCCGTCCCATCGACGCTATGGTAGTTGGAATTATTGACACAGTAAATGTTGATAATCAGACTCTCTACAGCAAGAAAGATCAATATCGCATCTAGGTTGGGGTAATGGTAACGTGGGAAAGTTGAAAGCTGGATAAAGTTCTCTGCACATTGCAGTAGCCAAAGAGCGATCGCTTCCCCATTGCCCACCTTTGACAATTAAAGCCAATAACTGGCGCTCGTGTATCGCTTTTTAAGATAGGAGGAAGACATCTATGGCAGTCCGCAGCTACGCGGCGCCCCCGACCCCTTGGTCAAAAAGTTTGGCGGAACCAACAATTGATAAAACTGCTTATGTACATTCATTTTCTAATATTACTGGAGATATCAGAATCGGTCCGGAGGTAATGGTTGGTCCTAGCACTTCCATTCGAGCTGATGAAGGAGAACCTTTTTATATTGGCGAAGGCACCAACATTCAAGACGGTGTGGTAATTCATGGTCTTGAAGAAGGTCGGGTAATTGGGGATGACCAAGAAAACTACTCAGTGTGGATTGGTAAGGATACTTCCATTACCCACATGAGCCTAATTCATGGACCGGCTTATGTAGGTGACAACTGCTTTATCGGTTTTCGTTCTACAGTATTTAATGCGCGAGTCGGCAACGGCTGTATCATCATGATGCACGCCTTGGTTCAAGATGTCGAAATCCCCCCTGGTAAATATGTACCTTCCGGCGCCGTTATTACCAACCAGCAACAAGCTGATAGACTACCAGATGTACAGGATGAGGATCGGCAGTTTGCTAGCCATGTAATTGTAGTTAATGATGCCTTGCGTACAGGTTATCGATGTGCTGGGGATGAAGCCTGTATTGCGCCGCTCCGAAATGAAATTAGTCAGAAGTCTCATTCTAATAATGGTGATTCCCTCATCGGGCGATCGTCGGCTCCCTCTTCCACTAGTTCTTATAATTTAGATAGTTCCATGTCTTCGAGTACCGCCCTAAATTCAGACCTCCGCCAACAAGTCCGTCAACTCTTAGCCCAAGGTTATCGCATTGGTGCAGAGTATGCCGATGAACGCCGCTTTCGTACTAGTTCCTGGCAAAGTGTGCCTTCAGTTCATTCCGAACGTGAAGCAGATGTAGTTAAAGCTTTAGAAACGGCTTTGGCTGAACACGCAGGCGAATATGTGCGAATTATTGGCATTGACCCCAAAGCCAAACGCCGAATTACTGAAGAAATCATTCAAAGACCTGGTGATCAAGCTCAACCTAAATCATCCGCTAAATCATCCGCATCAGCTCGGACTGAATATAAAGCAGCACCTAGTAGCAATAGTTATGATCGCACGTCAGGTTCAGAATTAAGTTCAGACCTCCGCCAACAAGTCCATCAACTCTTAGCCCAAGGTTACCGCATTGGTGCAGAGTATGCTGATGAACGCCGCTTCCGTACTAGTTCCTGGCACAGTCTTCCAGTTCATTCCGAACGTGAAGCAGATGTAGTTAAAGCTTTAGAAAGCGCCTTGGCTGAACACGCAGGCGAATATGTGCGTATTATTGGCATTGACCCCAAAGCCAAACGCCGAATTACTGAAGAAATCATTCAAAGACCTGGTGATAAGAAGCCTCAGCAAAGCACAGCCTCTAATGGCAATAGTAATCGTAGTTACAGCGCCCCAAAGGCAACCGCTTCTAGACATCAACAGTCCTCAAATGACACAGCATTGAGTCAAGACACAGTTGAGCAAGTACGTCAACTTTTAGCCCAAGGTTATCGCATTGGTACAGAACACGCTGACAAGCGCCGCTTCCGTACTGGTTCCTGGCAAACTTGTAGCCCAATTGAATCGAATCATGTTTCAGACGTGTTGCATGGTTTAGAAGGTTGCATGACTGAGCATAGTGATGAATATGTGCGGCTCATTGGCATTGACACAAAAGCCAAGCGGCGCGTTTTGGAAACGATTATTCAACAGCCTAGCTAATTAGTTTTTGGTGTTGGGTTGTTAGTTTTAGCAAAGCATCAGGTATGGCGGTATAGAGGATCTCCAGGCATCGCCCTGGGAGCTGGATAAATCTTTTTGCCCCTAGTTTAGTGGCTTCTAGTTCTAACAACCAATAACTAAAAACTGGTTAGAGTTTCTCAGATGCGAAAGGCTCTGTGATAAGAATGCATTTGCCCCCACTGCCATTGAGCAGTAACAATTATGTACATACGGAAGGTGAGGTAAGTATCGATCCTAGTGCCGCTATTGGCTCAGGGGTAATCTTGCGGGCAGCAACTGACAGCAAAATTATCATTGGCGCTGGTGTTTGTATCGGCATCGGGTCTATTCTTACAGCAAGTCAAGGTATCCTAGAGGTAGAAGCCTGCGCGAATCTAGGTGCTGGGGTTTTGATGGTTGGTAAGGGCAAAATTGGCACAAATGCCTGTATTGGCGCTTTAACAACGATTTGGAATGCTTCGATTGAGCCTTGGCAAGTTGTGCCACCTGGTTCTTTGGTTGGAGACCAAGGACGTCAAGTTCCGACTCCTGCCTTGGTTGCTGATAGTGTCACAGAGACGACGCCATCGCTTCCAGCTTCTACTGGTACAACAGGTCAAGAATCTTTAAATGGAGAGGTTCCTGCTCCGACAACGGTAGTGTCCCACACAGCTCATGCCGACTCACCAACTGAGTTACAGGCAGAAGCACCGACGACTGAGCCAGTAAAATCTGTTTATGGACAAGAAAATCTGAATCGGCTGCTAAAGACTCTATTTCCATACAATAATCAATCTTTCAACCCTCCACCAGAAGACAGTTAGATTGAAGAGTTGTTAGTTTTTAGTTGTTAGTTTCTAGACTTAATACAAGCAAACAACTAACATACTTCAACTTTATGGAGAATTGAGTTATGGAGTCTTATCAAGATAGTAATGGTCGTCGCAAAAAGCGTGTCAGTCAATCTGCTTTAGGCTTGGTTTCTACACTCAGTTTTCCAGTGATCGTGAGTACAGCAGATGCCATGCTTAAAGCAGCAAATGTTACTTTGATTGGCTACGAAAAAACAGGTAGCGGTCACTGTACCGCTATTGTCCGGGGTTCGTTCTCAGAAGTCCGTCTGGCAGTTGAGGATGGGGTACGGCACGCCAAAGAACAAGGACCATATCTTTCTTCTCTGGTTCTCCCCCGACCTGTTCCTAATCTAGAAGCGATCTTTCCGATTGGCGATCGCTTATTTGATCAGGTTCAACAAGATAACAGTCGTGTTAATGATCTGGCGATCGGTCTTTTGGAAACACGGGGGTTTCCTGCATTGGTTGGCGCGGCTGATGCCATGCTCAAATCAGCAGAGGTTCAGTTAACAGCTTACGAAACCATTGGAGACGGGTTGTGCACTGTTATTATCCGGGGTAATTGGGCAAATGTTGCGATGGCAATACAAACTGGCATGGCAGAAGTTCAGAGAATTAAAGGCGGTGAATTAATTGGTATTGCGGTCATTCCTCGACCTTTAGGAGACTTAGAGAAAACTTTGCCACTTGCCAGTTGCCTAATTGAAGAAAAACCTCAACCCCTAATGTTACCTGTTGAAATCAAGGAAACTGAAGAAGCACTTGTGGAACTGCCGGAACTGAAGGAAACTGAAAAAGAACTTGTGGAACTAGTAGAACTGCCAGATTTGGCTAAACTGCCGCTTCAGATTAAAGAGCCTGATGATTAAATAATGATCATAAATCTTAATAACTGCTCCCACTTTTGAACGACAAAACTTTTTTCACCAAAAAAGGAAGCATTGCACAAAACCATAATTAAAACGAGTGTAAAATTACCTGTATCACTACAAGACGGGAATAAGCTAACAGTACACCCGAACCTTAAATTTGGTGGTTGTGCAACGCTGGATGGAAGGAAGACTGTCACTTGTTCCAGTTACTTGAAATCATAACCCGGAATATTAATAGAAAAATTCATTGTTATTGATGATTACAATAGAAGATAGTCTATAACCTTTCAAGGAGAAGTAGCGTTGAACCAAGCCACGCTGCATCAGCTAAAAGTATTTGAAGCTGTTGCTCGCCATAACAGTTTTACCAGAGCCGCTGAAGAATTATTTCTTACTCAGCCAACAGTCTCTATGCAGGTCAAGCAGCTAACAAAAGCTGTGGGAATGCCTTTATTTGACCAGATCGGTAAGCGTTTATATCTTACCCAAGCGGGAGAAGAACTAGTAAAAACTTGTCGCCAAGTTTTTGAGCAATTAGAGCAATTTGAAATGACGGTTGCTGACCTCAAGGGTTTAAAACAAGGCAGACTAAGAATTGCTGTTATTACAACCGCCAAATATTTTATACCACGTTTACTCGGTCCATTTTGCCAACGTTATCCCGGCATTGATATTTCTTTGCAGGTGACAAATCATGAGCATATTATCAATCGCCTAAATGATAATTTGGACGATATATATGTAATGAGTCAACTGCCTGAAAATATCGAGGTTAGCTGTAAGCCAATTTTAGAAAACCCTTTGGTTGTGGTTGCTCCGATCAGCCATCCCTTGGCTCAAGAAAAGAATATTTCTTTGGAAAGAGTGGGTACTGAGCGGTTTATTATGCGAGAGCCTGGATCAGGAACACGTAAAGCTGTACAAACCCTTTTTGATGAACAGAAAATTCAGCTAAAAGTCAGGTTAGATTTAGGTAGTAATGAAGCAATTAAACAAGCCATTGCCGGTGGTTTAGGCATCTCCGTCTTATCTGCTCATACCCTAACTCTTGATAGTCCACATAGTCAGCTTACTGTTTTAGATGTGGAGAAATTTCCCATCGAACGTTATTGGTACGCCGTCTATCCTACTGGTAAACAGCTATCAATTGTTGCCCGAACTTTCCTGGAGTATCTCTTGACAGAAGGACGACAAGTTACTGAACAAACAGCAGCTAAAAAGATTTCTGATTTAGTTAGTTCTGGTATCAGCATTACTAGGCTATAGTGCTGACCAAAAAATTGCTCAGGTGACATCTACCAAAGGTTATTTATTACAGAGACTTCTCGTTACTGAAATGGAGTAATAGAAAGGGCAAATAACCTGCTTCACTTAAGTTTGATTAACAACCTCAGATGACGTTTGTTGCTGTTCTAAACTACGAGGATCAAGAGCATCACGCAAACCATCTCCTAATAAATTAAATGCTAATACTGTTAAGATAATCAGGATAGCTGGGGGCCAAATCAACCAAGGTTGCAGTACCAAAATCGAAGCATTTGTGGCAATTGATAGGAGGTTTCCCCAAGAGGGATCAGGTTGTTGGATACCAAGACCAATTAAGCTCAATACCGCTTCTGCCCCGATGTAGCTAGGAATCGATAAGGTGGCAGAAATCACGATATAGGTAGCGGTTTGGGGTAAGACGTGGCGGACAATAACATAAAAAGGATTAGCTCCCATTGCTTTAGAAGCTTGCACAAATTCTCGTTCTTTTATGGACAATACTTGTCCTCGAATTACTCGTGCTAATCCTGCCCAACCAATTAAGGAAGTAATTACAACAATTAATAAAAACCGCTGGGCGCTGGTTAGTCCGGCGGGTAATACTGCCGCCAAAGCTACTAAGAGATAAAGGCTAGGAATTGTCATGAGGACTTCTGCCAAACGCATCAAAATTGCATCTAGCCAACCGCCAAAATAGCCAGAAATTCCACCTATTAATAAACCCAAGGGAAAAGAAATAGCAACTCCCACTAAACCGATACTGAGACTAATGCGACCACCATGTACAAGGCGACTAAATTGATCGCGCCCTTGTTCATCTGTACCTAATAAATTTATTTTGCCCTCACCTGCCGCACCGAACAAGTGTAGGTTGACGGGAATGCCTTTAAAGAGTTCGACTTCTTTAAAATTTTCTCCAATTGGTAAACGAATTTGCAGTAAAGGATAGGTAGCACCATTTACAAATAATCTGAGGGGGGAAGGTTTTTGTAAGTCGCGTTTAAGCAAGCGATCGCCTGTTTGAAGATCTGTCGGTCCTTGAGTTGTCGGATAGACGTGGGGTCCAATGAATTGTCCGGCCTGGTTACGCCAGTAAGTTTGAGTAGGTGGCAGTAGTGAACCATCAGTTTGTGAAGCATAAGGATCATAAGGGGCAACGAAATCAGCCGCAATTACCACTACATAAAAAAGTAATAGCACTAGCGCTCCAAAACGAGCCAAAGGGTTCTTTTTTAATTTCTGCCACCAATTCATGTGCTTAGATTATGAGTGTTGTTATGCTGGTTGCCTGTGTTCGTCTTCTTTTGCTTCATGTTCGACGACAAACACATTGGAATGTAGGTTAGCAATAATTTGTTTCCCCTGTTGTGTCAATTCTAGATAACGTAGGGCATCTTGGATATAGGGGAAAACGCCTTTCCAATAAAACTTAGAGTAGTTGCGCCGTAAATCTCCTGGATGTCGATAGCCCAAAGCTTGATTAACGCCAGTTTCTTCAAATTCATAATACAAGGCACTAATTTTTTTAAGATAGCGTGGATCGCTCAATTGACCAATTAAGTCAGAAGCTCGAATTAAGCCAGGAAACCCTGCGGTGTCTTGATGATCGCCTTCTTTTGGTACAGGGAAGCGAGTTAGTTCAATATTACGCTTGATTAGTTCAGCATCAATCCAATTGTGACCTCCAAACCGCTCATCGATGAATAATTTGGCTCGGTCTACATGATAAGGCGTCAGAGCGGCATCAGAAGCACCGTGAGGCAGGTGTACCATTTGATCATTTTCACCGGTTGCGTATAACCGTTCTGATTCGCGATCGCTTCTACATACCCCTTTAACATAGCCAATGTCATGGCACACCAAGGAAATAATATAGTGCAGCCAATCTTCAGCCGTCACCCCACCCTCGCGGATCTGTTTGCCTCGTAGGATTTCTTGTCCTACTAAGCTAACCATCATTGAGTGTTCCACGTTGTGATACAAAGCATCGCTATTGGAGATATTTTCCATTGCCATGCTTCCTGCCCAGGCAATAATATCTTCGTTATCTGGCTTGAGCCCGCCGTAAGTCCGGTGGTAGCCATCACGCAGCTTTTGAACAAACGAATTAATCAGAATCTCAGTAGTATTAAACATCCTTGGTACTCGGAATTTGCAATAACCTCAACCGTAACAAGCTGACAATTTCCCTACCTTTAACAGGATGGCGCAAAATCCTGCCAATTGTTCTCTTGATGGTCACGAGAGCCTTGTGTTTTTCGTCACAAGTTATTGTTTGGGCAATTATTAAAAGCGTTTAGTACAAGTTGCATAATTGTTTTAGCAAAACCTTAGAAAATTATTAAGTTAAATATTCCTGGCTTAGATGAGCTTTCCTCATCTATTTTAGTTCACAAACAATTATTTGTTGAAACCCCATAACAATTAGTAAGTTTTTGTCTAAAAATATTACTGACTAAAAGTTTTGAATAATGTTGTATCATGGCGTTAGCAAGATTTTTTCAAACTTTGCGGGTGTAGTTCAGTGGTAGAACGTCAGCTTCCCAAGCTGAATGTCGTCGGTTCGAGTCCGATCATCCGCTTACAAGATATTTATAACTGTGGTTGTTTTGATGGGAAAGCGATCGCCTTTCAGTGAGATTTAGAGGAACAAAGGCAGCAGTTAAAGCAAAATGTAGAAGCTTTTTCGGTTCAGAAGTTGCAATACTAACTCAAAAACATCCGTGTAATACCATATTCGAGGATATTATACGGGAAAAATCTGACTATCTTGCGGACAGAAATGCGATTGCATTAAACTATTAGGATGTGTGTCTATCTACAAATCACCTATGCAATGGATAAATTTTCATCAAAGTATTAATCAAAGACTAAGTGGCGAACAGCCAGACGGAGAACAAATTAAAGTAAGGAACTACGATATTGAGGCGCATTCTCTTGCGCGGGGCGTTGCTGGTTCTGGCAAGTCTTTGGCTCTGATAAACCGTGTTGAAAAAATTATTTCAGAAAAGAAGTACAAATCAATTCTTGTTCTTTGTTACAACCGTTTTATGCAGAATTGGCTTAACTCTAAGCTGAAGGAAAAAGGGTTAAATGTTGAGTGCAAGACTTTTCATAAATGGAGTTACAAAGAAATTGGATACAATTATAAATATGATGATGATCCTGATTTGCGAAAGCGAGTCATTGACCAGGCAAAAAACTCAAGATTGAAGTATCAAGCCATTCTTGTAGATGAAGCACAAGATTTTTATGATGAATGGTTTCAGGCACTTCTTGAAGTTTTAGATACTCAAACTAATTCTCTTTTCTTCGTGTATGACAATACTCAGTCTGTTTACGGTCAACAGCATAGAAGAAAAAGCGATTGGAGTTGGCAAAAATTAGGTATAAATGTCGTAGGTCGTTCCCAGGTTTTTGCTCTAAACTACCGGAATTCACCCGAAATTCTGGAATTAGCCTGGAAATTCATTCAACCTGCTATAGAGAAAGCTGGTATGAAAGTTGGCAGTGAGATTGGTAGCATTATTGAACCAAAGAAAAAAGAATCTAGAAGTTCTGGCATTTCTCCTACTATTTCGCAGATTAATTATAAAGAGATGCCTGTAGAAATTGCCAAGCAAGTCAAGATGGCATTATCAACTTGTCCTAATTCATCTATTGGTATTTTGACTCACCCAGGAGTACAAGGAAATCTCAGAGTTAAAATTAGTAATGAGCTTCACAAACTTAATGTCAAACACGATGCTCCTAAAAATCCTCAAGAAAGAAAGCGAAATGTAGTTGATAGACCGTATGTAATTGTGGATTCATGGAATGCCCTGAAAGGAGTTGAGTTTGATGCTGTAATTATCGCAGGAGTTGACTTGGCTGATGATTTTGAGGAGAAGGCTGGTCTTTATGTGGCGATGACTCGATCTCGTGAGCATTTGATAATTTTGTATGACTATAAAAACTCCGTTGCAAAGATTATTGAAGAGTGTTTGAAATCTCCAGATCAATTAAGTTTTGAGCCCGAAAGTTAATTTTGTTTAATCTAACTTCAACTGCATCGCTTACTACCTATTGTTGTAATTGCTGGCAGTAAGCGATCGCCTTGAAGCACAATAACCTCCCCAACCAGAAGATATAATAAAATTGCTCATTAGGCTTGTAAATACAATGCCCTCACTACTAGATAAAACAACCGATCAACGCATTATCCATCATGGAACCTGGGAACAGTTCAAATACATCCAGAAAGGCTTTGATAATTCTCCTGGAGTGCGGCTCTGTTATTATGATGGTGCGATCGAGATTCTTATGCCAGGACAAGACCACGAAACTTTTTCTCGCATTATTTGTTACTTAGTCACGACCTTTCTTGTCGAACAAGGAATCTTCTTTAAGCCCACAGGAGCAATGACTCAGGAAAAAGAAGGCGTTGTCTCAGCTCAAGCGGACGAGTCATTCTGCATTGGTAGCGTGAAATCAATTCCAGATTTATCTATTGAAGTTGTTTTTACCAGTGGCACCACCAGTAAGTTAGAACGTTATAAAGCTTTAGGTGTAAGTGAAGTTTGGTTTTGGCAAGATGGAACGCTTAAGCTTTATCATCTTAGAGAAGGTAGGTATGAACCCATCGACCGTAGCCAACTACCCGGACTCAATAACCTTAATTTTGATTTGCTCAGACGCTGTATATTAATGGCAGAAACTGATGCAGGAGAAGCAATTAAAGTGTTCCGCTGGGATTAGCATCATACCTCCAATTGCTTCAATAATTCCGCAGTTTGTTGCGGGGAAACCAAACTATTTGCACACAAAATACCCGACGCTGCCACCGCCGGAACCCCAATTCCAGGCATCGTACTATCTCCAACTCGATATAAACCAGAAATTGGTGTTTGATAACTCGGAAACATTCCTTTTCCCGCCGCAATAGCAGGACCATAAGTGCCTTGATAGCGACGTAAATAATGGGAATGAGTTAAAGGAGTGCCAATTAATTCCAAAACAATACGCTTTCTTATATCTGGAATTATTTTTTCCAAAGCTTTAAACAAAGATTGCGATCGCTCTTTTTTCTTCTGTTCATATTCCTGATCCCGTTGCCAACCCGCAAACGGTTCCAAAGTATAAGCATGAACCACATGATGTCCTGACGGTGCAAGATTAGCATCCCAAACCGAAGGAATTGAAATCATGCAAGTATTACCCGGTTCCGTAATATCTTTATTTCCATCATGAACAACCACATGATGTCCCGTTAATTGTTCCAAACCTTCTTTACGAATGCCAAGATGTAAGTGCATAAAACTATCTACTGCTGGCATTTCTAAAGCAGATTTTCGGTAATTCTCAGGCAAATCTTCCTGCCGTAGTAGGGGCGCACGGCTGTGCGCCCCTCCGAAAGTAAGGCTGTGCGCCCCTCCGAAAGTATCCCAAATTGTGGCATTAGAAATTACAATTGGCGCTTTAATAACTTCGCCATTTTGCAACCGCACACCAACCGCTTTCCCCGATTCTACTAATATTTGTTCTACATGAAAATTCAGCCGCAATTCACCGCCCCAACGCTTCAAACCACGCACCAAAGCATCAACAATTGCACCACTTCCACCAACCGGATATTCAACCCCGGCACGAGTTCTTTCACCCAACATAAATGCTACTTCCGGCGCAATTGTTCCCGATGCTTTTAGTCCCGAAAGTAGAAAACATTCCAAATCAATCAAGCGCCGCACCCAAGGATCTCGTACTTCTTGATCCATCACCTGCCCGACAGAACCTTGCACTATTCCTAACAAAGGCAGCATCTTAAATAGTGAGGGAAGATAGCGACTAAATAAGATAGGAACTAGCTGCCAATCTGCCCTCAGAGCTAGGGTTGGAACGTCCTTTAAGGCTTCATAAAGAGGCAAAAGGCGTTTTTCAAACTGTGCGAGTTCTTTCGCGCCTTGTGGCGTAATTTGAGCAACGGTTTCTCTGTACTTTTCGCCATCACTATAAACGGCAAATGTGCCTTCAGGAAAGTGATAATGTCCCATTGGATCGTAGGGCACAACTTCTAGAGATTCCCCTAAAACATCCAAAACTTGCCGTAACGGATTTAAGCTAGGACGCTCGTGACCTAAACCACAATAAAATGAGGGACCACTATCAAACTCAAATCCCCGGCGTTTAAAACTATGTGCCGCACCGCCTGCAATATTATGACTTTCGCACACTAGCACCCGTTTACCGTAACGTGCCAGCATTCCTGCTGCCGTTAAACCACCGATGCCGCTACCAATGATAATTACATCAAAGCTCATTTTAAATACTGCCTAGCTTCTGAAGAAGACTCCCCCAATCCCCCTTAATAAGGGGGAAGTAAGATTGGGAGAATATTTATCGTTCAAAACTGTAGATTTTTTGAGTTGTTAGGTTATCACAAATAGAAGATAATTGCACCGTCATCGGGAAGTTTTGCCGATCCAATTGAACTTGTAAACCAATCATCGGATCGACGCCGGGAGATACCAAAAATTCTAAGCGTCCAATTTGCTTCCACTCACTCAAGTTATCAAGAATATGAGCGATCGCTTTTACATAAGGATGATTGTTGTGCTTGTACCAATCTACAGTAGTTAGTTGCGCTTGGTCGAAGCCTAAGTGAACAATTAAGGATGGTTTGCCGAAAAGAGCGATCGCTACAGGTCTGGCTTCTTCCTGCAATAATAAATGTTGACTATGCACCAAATACCGCAATTTTTCCAAACGATCATAACGTTCAGTAACCGACTGCGGCGCATCTTGCCAGTGAATGCCAATTGTGACTAAATAAGTCTGCAACAACATATGCCCCAGCTTACTTGCCTTGGTTGCTAGGTAAATTGAGTTATAGTCATTAGCTTCAATTAACAGCGGTACTCGGTCTACAACTTCGATGCCATAACCGCGCAAACCCGCGATTTTCCGAGGATTATTGGTAATTAGGCGAATTTTTTTCACACCCAAATCATTGAGCATTTGCGCCCCCATACCATAATCTCGCAAGTCAGCCGGAAATCCTAAGCGTTCGTTGGCTTCTACCGTATCCAAGCCCAGATCTTGCAGCGAGTATGCCTTTAATTTGTTCACCAAACCGATGCCACGCCCTTCCTGACGCAGGTAAACCACCACACCTTGTCCCGCCGCCTCAATCATTTTTAGGGCGGCTTGTAGCTGCATTCGGCAGTCACAGCGCAAGGAACCCAAGGCATCTCCGGTTAGACATTCCGAGTGCATCCGTACCATTACAGGTTTGTCTTGGAATTCGGCAGGATTTCCCTTGACAATTGCCACGTGTTCTGAACTATCTAGGCTATTTCGGTAAGCGTAAATTTGGAACGTGCCAAAATTGCTGGGTAATTCGGCGATCGTTTCCCGATAAACAAAGCGGTCATATTTGAGGCGATAACTAATTAAATCGGCAATGCTGATAATTTTTAGGTTATGGTTTTTGGCATATTTAAACAACTGCGGCAAACGTGCCATTGAACCATCAGGATTTTGGATTTCACAGATCACACCTGCTGGATATAAACCCGCAAGTCTTGGCAAGTCAACCGCCGCTTCTGTGTGTCCTGCCCGTTTCAAGACACCGCCTTCTCTTGCCCGGATTGGGAAAATGTGACCAGGACGACGCAAGTCATCAGGGGCAGTGTCGGGGTTAATTGCCACTTGGATCGTCCGGGCGCGGTCATCGGCGGAAATGCCCGTTGTGACGCCGAGGTGCGGGGAAGCATCCATACTTACAGTAAATGCTGTCTGGTTACTGTCTGTATTTTTGGTAACCATCAAAGGCAAATCTAACGCATCCAGGCGATCGCCCATCATTGCCAAACAAATCAATCCCCGCGCCTCTACCGCCATAAAATTAATCATGTCAGGGGTAGCAAATTGGGCAGCGCAAATCACGTCGCCTTCGTTTTCACGGGCTTCGTCGTCCACAACCACCAAGGCACGACCTGCCTTTAGGTCGGCAAGGGCGTCATCGATTGAGTCAAATTCCAATAAATCAGTTGTAGGCGATTCCACATTCAAGAGGGTCAAGCTAACTCGTAAAGATTTCTAAACTTTAGTCTTTCTCGATTGTATCCCGTTTACTTCAGTGCTGGTGTTTTGGCAGATTTTTGAGATATTTCTTGGCAAATCCTGGCAATTAACACTACCAAAGTTCGCGTTTGGTACTAGAATGCAGCAAATGTTGAACCATGTCTAATTTGATGCTCTTAGGAAAGAAATATTATGGGTGATTTAGAACGCCTGCCCGTGGGCATTATCGGTGCTTCTGGTTATGGCGGCGTGCAACTTGTACGACTCTTGATGGATCACCCAGGAGTCGAGATAGTTTATTTGGGAGGAGATAGCAGTGCTGGGAAACCATTTTCCGATCTCTATCCTCATCTAGGGCACCGAGTTAATCTGACAATTGAGCCCATTGATTTAGAAGAAATTGCCAAGCGTTGTCAGGCAGTGTTTCTTTCGTTGCCGAATAATTTAGCTTATAAGATGGCACCGACTCTTATTGCCAAGGGTTGTAAAGTTCTGGATCTTTCGGCTGATTATCGTTTTAGTAACTTAGAAACTTATCAAAACTGGTATGGAGGCGATCGCCAAGATCAGGAAATTGCTGCTACTGCCGTTTATGGTTTACCGGAACTATATCGCGATCGCATTGCCGAAGCCCAGTTAGTCGGTTGTGCAGGTTGCTATGTAACCACCAGTCTCCTGGCACTGGCACCTTTGCTCAAACAAGGTTTAATTGTTCCCGAAACGGCAATTATTGATGCTAAGTCAGGGACTTCCGGCGGTGGAAGGGTTGCTAAAACTAATCTCTTACTTGCCGAAGCTGACAACTCCCTTACCCCTTATGCGGTTGCTCATCATCGACATATCCCTGAAATCGAGCAAATTTGCAGCGATTTAGCTGGTCATGAAGTCATGGTACAGTTTACACCCCACCTGATTCCGATGGTGCGGGGCTTATTGGCAACGGTTTATGCTACCTTGCGCGATCCTGGGCTAGTTAGGGAAGACTTGATTACCATTTATTCTGCCTTCTACCGCGCATCACCTTTTATCCGAGTCTTGCCAGCGGGTACTTATCCCCAAACAAAATGGGCTTGTGGTACTAATCTT
This sequence comes from Coleofasciculaceae cyanobacterium, assembly GCA_049671305.1. Taxonomy (GTDB): domain Bacteria; phylum Cyanobacteriota; class Cyanobacteriia; order Cyanobacteriales; family Coleofasciculaceae; genus CADCTM01. The sequence continues at coordinate 49,752 of JBATUR010000030.1, read as the reverse complement.
TGCTACATCGGTGTTGAAGTTGATCCTCGTACGGGTAGGGTAATTGTCATGTCAGCCACTGATAATTTAATTAAAGGGCAATCTGGTCAAGCTATCCAGTGTTTGAACATCATGATGGGTTGGGATGAAACACTAGGCTTGCCGCAATTGGGTTTTTATCCCTAATCTCAAAAACTGAATCGGTGGTTGCCACAATGAAAATAATTTAGAGGTGTTTTCATAAAACGTCTCTAAATTATTAATCTAGTTTCCAGATTTCCGATAAGTCACCCTAAGCTAAGGTTGAAGTATTAAAGATTTAAACATCTATAAGAATTCGGACAATTTATTGCAAATAGTTGGGAGTTTGTGGGATGTCAATTGAGGCAATTGAGGAGACAAGATCTAACGGTGCTATCGCCCAATGGGAACCTCCCATGCCGCCCACCGATTTAATTTTTGATGACGGGGAACCTTTGAAAACAAACCGCCACCGTATTGCTATGAATCTGCTGATTCGATCGCTTAATCAAGCTTACTCTGAGCGGAGCGATTTTTTTGCTGGGGGCAATATGTTTATCTATTACAGCAGCACCCAGGCGAAAAAACGAGACTTTAGAGGACCCGATTTTTTTGTAGTTTTAGATATTGACGGCAGTTATTCTCGCGAAGGCTGGGTGGTTTGGCAAGAAGAGGGACGCTATCCTGATGTGATTGTCGAGTTGATGTCTGAAAGTACGGCTAACGTGGACATAACTACTAAAAAAGACCTCTACGAACGCACGTTTAAGACTCTAGATTACTTTGTATATGATCCATTTGATCCCAATTCTTTGCAAGGCTGGCACTTAAATTTAGACCAAGGCTATCAGGAATTGACACGTAATGAACAAGGCTGGCTATGGTGTCAACGGTTGGGGTTGTGGTTGGGAACTTGGCAGGGAATTATAGACCGAAATGAAGCTGTTTGGCTGCGCTTTTATGATACCCAGGGAAATTTGGTTTCTTTACCAGAAGAAGCGGCTCAACAACAAGTTGAAATAGCCGAGCAACGGGGTGCTTTGCGTCAGTTGGTACGTTTGTTGTCAGTTCGTTTTGGAGCTGTGCCGCAGAATGTGGAGACTCAATTAGCGGAACTTAATGTTAGTCAGTTGGAAGATTTAGTTGAGGTGGTGCTAGCTGTAGAATCGTTGGAGCAATTTGTTAGTCAATTGTCTTAAGAATAGCGAGTCAATTACAAAAGTCCTTGATTTTAACCAGCTATTTGTGGTTAGAAGATGGAGAAAGTTTAACTACTTCCCCATCTTCCCAATGACAATCAAGAATGTTTTACTTTGGTCCCATTCCTACAGTTCCAGCATAAACTGCGCGATCGCCTAATTCATCTTCAATTCGCAGCAAACGATTGTATTTCGCCACTCGTTCACTACGGCACAAGGAACCTGTTTTAATTTGCCCAGCACGAGTTGCTACAGCTAAATCAGCAATAGTTGTATCTTCAGTTTCTCCTGAGCGGTGACTAATTACGGAACGGAAACCATTACGAGTTGCCAAATCAATTGTTTCTAATGTTTCAGTCAAAGAACCAATTTGATTAAGCTTAATCAAGATTGAATTAGCCGCTTTTTGATCAATGCCTTTTTGCAAGCGAGTGCGATTAGTTACAAACAAATCATCTCCAACTAATTGAATCTGGGAACCTATTTTTTCAGTTAATAACTGCCAATTTTCCCAATCATCTTCATGCAAGCCATCTTCAATGGAAACAATCGGATATTGCCCAACTAAGCCAGCCAAATAATCAACAAACTCAGCGGGTGCATGAGCTGCGCCATCATAGACATATTGACCTTCTTTGTAAAACTCACTCGCCGCCACATCCATTGCTAAAGCAACTTCTGATCCTGGTTTATAACCGGCACTTTCAATTGCAGCAATTAATAATTCCAAAGCCGCTTGATTTGATTCCAAATTAGGAGCAAAACCACCTTCATCGCCCACACCTGTGAGTAAGTTTTTATCTTTCAAAACTTTAGCAAGTGAGGCAAAAACTTCTGCGCCCCAACGCAAAGCTTCTCGGAAAGATTTCGCGCCGACGGGTACAATCATGAATTCCTGAAAATCCACATTATTATCCGCATGGGCACCGCCGTTAATCACATTCATCAACGGTACTGGAAGTAAATTCGATAGTGGTCCCCCTAAGTAGCGATACAAAGGCAAAGCCAGGTCATCTGCCGCCGCCTTAGCAGTTGCCAGAGAGACAGCCAGGATAGCGTTAGCGCCCAAGTTTTTCTTATTTGGGGAACCATCGCGGTCAATCATCTTTTGGTCAACTGTGGCTTGATCTAGGGCATCCATGCCCAACAATTCTGGCGTGATTTTCTCCTTAATGTTCCGTACCGCCGTCAGTACGCCTTTGCCGCCATAGCGCTTGGCATCATCATCGCGCAATTCGTGGGCTTCAAACGTCCCCGTCGAGGCACCACTGGGAACTTGGGCTAAACCGACTGCCCCTGTTTCCAAACGCACTTCGGCTTCTACCGTCGGCTTGCCTCGTGAGTCCAAAATTTCTCTAGCATCAATCGCTTCAATGGCGGTTTCTGGTCTATCTAACATTACATTCTCCTCTAATTAGTGCCGAGCGCAATCGGTGCTTGGTGTCCTCAAGACAATTTAATGCTAAATTGTGCCAATACGGTAATTTAGACATTACATTTTTAACTGCTTTAGGATGCGCCTAAAGCTTGAGGGCTCGGAATCATCTTTAATGATGTTTAGCGATCGCAAATGTAGCCTTCCCTACCAATTGGCAGAGATTTTTGGAAAAAGGCTCCATTGTAACGTCTCTCTTTACAATGGAAGGGAAGAAAAGGAGAACGTATCATGCGAATGTTACACACAATGCTGCGAGTCGGCAACCTTGATGAATCTCTCAAGTTTTACTGTGATGTCTTGGGAATGAAGCTATTACGCCAAAAAGACTATCCCAGTGGCGAGTTTACCTTGGCATTTGTTGGTTATGGTGATGAATCTGACAACACGGTGATTGAATTGACTTATAACTGGGGTACAGATCAATATGATTTAGGCAATGCTTATGGTCATATTGCCTTGGGCGTTGATGATATTTATGGAACTTGTGCTCAAATTAAACTCAAGGGCGGTAAGGTAGTACGAGAACCTGGAGCAATGAAGCATGGTTCAACTGTAATTGCTTTTGTGGAAGATCCGAATGGTTACAAGGTTGAATTAATTCAATTAGGAAGTTCGGGTGCTGACAAGAAAGAGGAGTCAAAACAAGAATTAGTAACTCAATCTTCTCGGCGCATTCCTAATGATTAAGTCTTCCCAAAAGCCTAATCTATGGGCAATTAGCTTAGAGCTTTACAGTAATTTAATTGCATAATAGATAAGTGTAGGGGTGTACATTCGTGCGCCCTTAACATTCTGCTCAAATATCAGTTTTTCCTTATTCTCAATTCATGAAAACCGCTAACAAACCCTCCCTCAAAAAAGCTTGGGCAAATGTATATTCCCAACCTGCCCAAGAATTCCCTCAAACCCCTCTAGAAGTCATCTCAGGCTACATTCCCGAAGGTTTACGCGGTTCCTTATATCGCAATGGTCCCGGACGCCTACAACGCGGCACAACACGAGTAGGACACTGGTTTGATGGCGATGGTGCAATTTTGGGCGTGCATTTCACTGATAGAGGTGCAACGGGAGTTTATCGCTATGTGCAAACTGCTGGTTATCAAGAAGAAGAAATAAAAGGCGAATTCCTCTTTGGTAACTATGGTATGACAGCGCCGGGTCCTGTTTGGAATCAGTGGTTTAAACCTATTAAAAATGCCGCCAATACTTCAGTATTAGCATTACCCGATAAACTGTTAGCTTTATGGGAAGGAGGTAATCCTCATGCTTTGGATCTCCTCACATTAGAAACCCAAGGAACTGATAATTTATCACAGTTGGAAGCAAGTGCACCTTATTCAGCTCATCCAAAAATTGATCCGCAAACTGGAGAGATTTTTAACTTTGGTATTGCAGCGGGAATTAATGCTATTTTGCGGGTTTATAAAAGCGATGCTACTGGCAAAATTATCAAGCAAAATTCTGTACAGTTAGAAGGACTGCCTTTAGTTCATGATTTTGCAATGGCAGGGCAATATTTAGTATTTTTCGTACCACCAGTACGGGTGAATTTATTACCAGCAGCGATTGGTTTGAGTAGTTTTAGTGAGGCATTGGAATGGCAAGCAAATAAGGCAACTCAGATTTTGATTTTTGACAAAGAAACCTTAGATTTAGTTAGTCGTAGCGAGAATGAACCTTGGTTTCAGTGGCATTTTGGTAATAGTTATGTAGATAAAGATGGCGCAATTAATATTGAGTTTGTTCGTTATCCCGACTTTCAGACAAATCAATATTTGAAAGAAGTGGCAACGGGTGAAACTTATACGAAAACTACAAGCAGTTTGTGGCGATCGCGTTTCAATCCTCATACTGGTAAAATGCTCGAATTAGCAGAAGTATTTGACAAAAACTGTGAATTTCCAGTTGTTCCTTCTCACACCGTCGGAGAAGGTTCATCTACTTATCTCGTTGTACACCGAGATGGAGTTGATACTAGCAAAGAAATGTATAATGCGATCGCCAAACTAGACTCAAAAACCGATACAGTCACAATCGCTGATTTGGGTGAAAATCGTTATCCTTCTGAAGCGCTTTATGTTCCTAATGCTCTAAATCATCAACAAGGTTGGATCATAACCGTTGTCTATGATGGCAATCTCAATACAAGTGAAGTGGTAATATTTGATAGCAATCATTTAAATGAGGAATCCGTCTGCCGACTAGGTTTACCTGCCGTTATTCCTCATAGTTTTCATGGTACTTGGCAAGCTAAATAATTTGCAACTTCAGCAAATTTCTGGCTTACAAGAAATTAGATGATGCCTAGTTTGAGTGTAGATTGGAATAGCGTTGATGATTATTTAAAGATCTCGCCGTCCACAACCAGGCATGGGACCATTTCCTTCGTTAGAACACTCCTTTTCTAAGTTTATAGATTGGGGGTTTATTGGTCGCTGCACCGAAATAAAGTGCCGAGAATTGTCGGCGCGATAAATGATGTTTGGAGAATGATTAGCAATGCCTGTTACTAATAAGCCGCCAAGCAAAAGTGTGCTGTAGATGTTCATTGCAGATGTCCTTAATCAAAGCTTCTATTGCTTGATTCAGACGGGTTAAGAACAGATCCGTAAAAAAAGTGAGCGTAAGAAAGAATCGTGACAAATCAACACAAAAAAACTGACCCTGCTTACCATCAAATCTTGCCCAAAATTGTCTCTTGAAGACAAATTCACAATCCTTAACTAAAATGAAACCCGGCTGACTAAACCGGGTTTGCTTTAACTTTTCATTCAACTGATCCACTCCTCACAATTAAGTTGCATTCCGTTGCCATAAGTTGTACACTTTCTCTATCGTCCACTACCGCGATTGTCATCTTCATCACTGCGATTAAAATCAGCCAGTTTCTGGTTGATTAGACAGCTCAAAAAATTAAACCATTCACTCCCAACAAAATAAAATGGATGTGAAAATGCGATTGTGTAGTTGCACATAGCAGCTCTCCGACTTCAGAGTTTCCAGTGCTATATACAGCCCTACATCTCTAAAATCAGGACAAATTTAAAAGTTTTGTCATATGCGTAATACGCTCTCGTGCAATAATAAAAGTCTGTATATTTTTTCAATACTTAACCATCAGTACTTTCAAGCTAGGTACTATAGATAAAGTCTTGATAATTTCGATTAATTTGTTGTAACCGCTCATGACCAACTCTCGCCGTCGCTATCACATCACCACCTTCGGCTGCCAGATGAATAAAGCCGATTCCGAGCGAATGGCTGGCATCTTAGAAGATATGGGCTTTGAGTACTCAGAAGACCCTAATAATGCTAATTTAATTCTCTACAATACCTGCACAATTCGCGATAGTGCTGAACAAAAGGTTTATTCTTATTTAGGCAGGCAGGCAAAGCGCAAACATAAGGAACCTGAACTGACTTTGGTGGTAGCGGGATGTGTGGCACAACAAGAGGGCGAAACCCTGCTGCGTCGTGTGCCTGAGATTGATTTGGTTATGGGTCCGCAACACGCCAACCGTTTGCAAGAGTTGCTAGAACAAGTATTCGCAGGCGGTCAAGTCCTGGCGACGGAACCAATTCAGATTGTTGAAGATATTACCAAACCGCGCCGTGATAGTACTGTGTCGGCATGGGTAAATGTGATTTATGGTTGCAATGAACGCTGTACTTATTGTGTGGTTCCCGGTGTCCGAGGTGTGGAACAGTCACGCACTCCTGAAGCTATTCGCGCTGAAATTGAGGAATTAGGACGCCTTGGTTATAAGGAAATCACCTTGCTTGGTCAAAATATCGACGCCTACGGACGCGACTTACCTGGTACTACTGAGTCGGGTCGTCACCAAAATACCTTGACAGATTTACTGTATTATGTACATGATGTGCCAGGCATTGAGCGTTTCCGCTTTGCCACAAGTCATCCGCGCTATTTTACAGAGCGTTTGATTCGTGCCTGTGCTGAGTTACCCAAGGTGTGCGAACATTTTCACATTCCTTTTCAATCTGGTGATAATGAGATACTGAAGGCGATGTCACGGGGTTATACGCAGGAAAAATATCGCCGTATTATTGCTAAGATTCGCGAGTATATGCCGGATGCTTCGATTAGTGCTGATGCCATTGTCGGCTTTCCTGGGGAGACAGAGGCACAGTTTGAGCAGACATTGAAGATGCTGGAGGATATTGGTTTTGATATGCTGAATACGGCAGCTTATTCGCCGCGTCCTGGTACACCCGCCGCGTTGTGGGATAATCAGTTGAGTGAAGAAGTGAAAAGCGATCGCTTACAACGCCTCAATCACCTAGTCTCAACCAAAGCAGCTCAAGCTTCACAGCGCTACTACGGCAGGATTGAAGAAATACTCGTTGAAGACCAGAATAGCAAAGATCCCACTCAAGTCATGGGACGTACTAGAGGTAATCGACTGGCATTTTTTAATGGTGATATTAAAGAACTAAAAGGTAAACTTGTAAATGTCAAAATTACTGACATTCGTGCCTTTAGTTTGACAGGAGAACGAATTCCAGTACCATGTTGCTAGTAAAATCTTGCTGTAAAAACTGGATTGCGATTTTTTCAATTGAGATCAACATAAATGACGCAACTGGATCAACCCGAAGATAGTAGAGCAAATAATTTAGAAGCAGCAGAAGTTTTGAGAGCAATGACTCAAGATATTCAAAACCTGCGGCAAAATCTTTTAGCTCAACTATCTCAGGATATTGAGCGCTTACAACGAGAAAAAACTTACCTCAGAGATGACATTGACAAGCTCAAATCTCAGCGTCAACAACAAATTTTTCAACAACAAGAATTAGTTCAACAAATTGCTCCAGATTTAGCTAATCAACTGCAAAAAGTTATTAGATCTAAACTTTCTCAAGGTGGTAGAAGAAGCCGCCATAGACGTGCTAATTCTCAATATCCAGTTACAGCAAATGATTATAACGAAAGTGCTAACCGAGTCATTGCTGATTTAGATTATACCCTAAGAACAACCTTTAAAACACTGCAACAAGACGTGAGTAGCTATCAAAGTGCGCTTTCTCAACAGCTAGGTGAAATGCATAGTTTGGAGGAGCAAGGAGAGGCGATTTTAGAGGCACTTGTTAGTAAGTTAAGGAAAGAATTAGAAAGCGAAATCTCAATAAATAAGCCGACTCAATTTGCACCAGTTGAGACAGCTTTATATGAAGATAGAGAAGCCGAAAAGCAGGTTTCAGCAATACCCGAACCAGTAGAAACAGTTGCCGAACAAAAAACAAAATCAGCAGCAAAATCTCAAAAAGCTGGGAAAGTTGTCTGGGGATTTTTGTTAGTTTTAGCTTCTTCGTTACTGCTAGCCTTTCAAAATATTGTAATTCCGATCCTTTTTAATAAATCCTCACTTTTTGGCTTAGTTGAATTGGGTGGCTTAGTTGTGCCAAGTTTGGGTAACTCGTTGCTAATTTTGTGGTTGCGAATGTTAATTGTTGTGCCAAGTTTGGCTGGTTTAATTACAGTACTTTACCCAGAAGTTTGGCGAGACACTAAACAATTTTTACAATCAAAAGACTTGCCTTTATTTATTAATGTTATCAGCGGCGGCTTCTTTTTGTTTTTGTCGCAAGTATTAGTTTATTTAGCCTTGGGGACAATTGCACCAGGAGTTGCGATCGCTATTTTCTTCGTATATCCTATTTTGACCATGATCCTAACTTGGTTGATGTTGGGAGTACGCCCAACGCGCTTTTCTAACCTACTAATGTTTAGTGTGTTGGTAGGATTTATTTTACTTACTATAGTTGAGGGTAGTGTTAAGTTATCTGGAGTCGGTGTTACTGCCGCAGTAGGTTCAGCAATTGCTTTTGCTTTGTACGTGCTTTTAGCACAAACCTCTGGCAGAAAAGTCCACCCAATGCCTTTAATACAGCTTAATTTTGTTCTCGTATTAGTGTTTTCTAGTATTGCCTTAGTTGCACCTTTACCAGAAGCTTGGCAGCCTAATGTTATTCCTAGTTTATATCCTGGGTTATTGTTGGGTAGCTTAATCTTGGGTGGCACAACAATTTTGAGTTTTCTCTGCAATAATATTGGCATCAAAATGATTGATGCTGCGAGAGCTTCAGTGCTTGGGGCAATTGTACCCTCCTTAACTGCACTTCTTGCCTTGGTGGTTATTCAAAGTACTATGCAGGCGGAGCAAATTTTTGGAATGTTGCTGGTTACTTTGGGTATTGCTGCTTTGAGTATAGATAGACTGCGCCGACAAAGGAAGATGACTCAGGCAACCAACAATAGTCGATAGTTAGAGATGAGATTGTTTTAGAATTTAATTAATTGACATTTAGGAGCATTCTTGATAGGCAGCATGATCCGCCGTGGGTTAAAACCCCCGGCTCATAGCTAAAGTCCATTAAAATGGACTGAATATTATTGCTCAATCAAATATTTAGTCCTCTTTAGAGGACTTTCGCTATTAGCCAGGGATTTAAATCCTTGGCGGGTAAATGGGAAAGTTGCAATATCTCAGCTTACCTCTTCCTACACCTCAATTATTACCATTACGGTTTGAGTCCTCTACAATTATTTGTTCTGAAGGGGAGGCAGCAACTATTCTCAGGTTGATATCAACTATTATGTTATTTTTATCTTTATCAAAACTTATATTAGCTTTTTGTAGTGATACATCTAAGGGTAAACCATTACTTAATTGATATTCGGTAGACAACTGAGTTTTGTATCCTGCTTCTTCCAGCCATTCAGCAATATTTCTCCAATTTTCTATCTTTTCTTCGCCTCTATCTACCAAATTTCTGACATATTGATATAACGTCTGGCAAAGGTCAACGCCAACTCCTTTGACACTTTTATTTAGTTTTTCAGCTATTTCAGCAGGACTATAACCACACAGCAATCCTCGCAAGTGTAGCTTCTCAACTGGTGTCAGACGCTTTCCCTTCGCCGATGCCAAGTCTGTGTACAGCGTTTCTAAGTCCCAGTCATTTGCCGCCTGGGCAAACTGTACGTTAGCTGATGCCATAGCTGGAATGTATAAATTTACTAATACAATACTAGCCTAACTCCTAGTCTAGGTTAGTTTTTAACTAAATAATTGTTAAGTAATACTAGATTTAAGCCCATCCAAGCCTAACCTGCAACTAGGAGTTATTTCGTGGTTTCATTCTATCCAGGTCACAAAGCCAATGAACTTGCCAAGGCTGCTCAAGAGCGATACGAACGCGCTGTTGAACAGTTGAAAACAGATGAAGCAGCGACAAACAAGTTGGCAGAAGAGTATGGAAAAGTCCAACTAAATATTATCAAAGATACCATTGGGCGCTTTGTTGCTTTCCTTGAAAGCACTGGTAGAAAAGCTTCTGAAAGTGAAAAGCGGATTTTAGAAGGAATGGAATTTTCCGTTCAGCAGCTTAAGGAATACAAAGCGGCGGCTATAGGAGCAGAAAACTATTTTAAGGCTGGCGCTAAATCTGCTGGAGCCGCAGCAGCAGGATACGGCGGTGCTGTAGGTGTTGCGACTTCGATAGGAGCAGCAAGCACTGGAACAGCTATCTCAAGCCTCAGTGGAGCCGCAGCTACTAATGCCATGTTGGCATGGTTTGGCGGTGGAGCGATCGCAGCAGGTGGCGGCGGTATGGCTGTAGGTGCTGTTGTGCTAGGCGGCATCACGATTCTCCCAGCTTTGGCTATTGGTGGTTTTTTTGCGGCTAGTGAAGGTGAGAAAGCCATGACAAAGGCTAAAGAGCATGAAGCCAAAGTCAATACAGCGATCGCTGACATTAATGCTGCCAAAGACCATTCCCAAACGGTAAAACAACGAATTACTGAGTTGAAAGGTGTGCTTAAATCTATCAACACTCGCGCTGTTTTAGGTCTTGACGAACTAGTATCCCAACCTTTTGATTCAGAGAGAGATGCTGAAAAGTTTCAACAGGTAGGCATTCTAATTAAGGGAATTATAGAAATTTTGAAAACCCCTGTTTTAAACAGTGAAGGTAAGCTAAACCTCGGCACTGTAACCATCATAGAGAAATACCGAAACATACCAGGTAAATAGACATGAAAGCAAAGAAAGTTACTGTAGAAGTATTGGGTGCAGGTGCAGATGCTTCTCAATACTTATATGCTGTTGTTGAAGCCTACAAAGAGTACAAGATAGTTGCAGAGCAAGAGCAGACTAATCGTCGAGAAATAGAAGCTTGGGAAAAAGCAACAATTGCCCAGATAGAAGCAAATCGCGACGCGGTAATAAAGTATCTAGAAAATTCGTTTGATGAACGTGCTAATAATTTTCGCTTTCTGTTTGAAAAAGTAGATATGGCAATAGCTGATGGTGATAACAATCAGTTAGCTTTAGCTCTACATTCAATCACAGAAATTGCTAAATCCAGCCCTTTTAAAGAACTTGCTGACTTGAACTTAGTTAGAGCAGCCCTTGACGATCCAGACCATGAATGGACTTTCTAATATTAAATAACGCCAGAAACCCCCTTCTTAACTCCCAGCCTGCCTACGCAGGCTTTGTTTTTATAGCCTCATTCAGTCTGAGAGCCATTTACTAAAAAACGGAGAGAGAGGGATTCGAACCCTCGTTAAAGTCACCCCTAAACAGACTTTCCAGGTCTGCGCCTTCAACCACTCGGCCATCTCTCCAGGTATATTGATTCTGAGCCGGAAATTTAACTAAATTAAAAATTCAGCTCACAATCTTAGATTATACACTATATTAATGACTCAACTCCATAAAATTAAAATTCACGACCGACAAACTGACACTTATCATACCTTTCAAGTGCCAGAAGACCGTTATATCCTGCAATCAGTGGAAAATCAAGGCGGCAAGATTCCCTTTGCCTGCCGTAATGGCGCTTGTACCACTTGTGCCGTGCGCGTGTTATCGGGAGAAGTCCATCAACCAGAAGCGATCGGTCTTTCACAAAAACTACGCGACCAAGGTTATGCTTTATTATGCGTCAGTTATGCCCGCTCAGATTTGCAAGTCGAAAGTCAAGACGAAGATGAAGTCTATGAACTTCAGTTTGGTCGCTACTTTGCCAGAGGAAAAGTTCGCTTTGGGTTGCCCTTAGATGAAGAATAAAGCCATACTCTGGTGTCTAATTTGCTGCCTGTGGCTGACCGGTTGCCAGCCGAAGCGTGCCCCCAATTCTATCAATGTGCAAGTACAGCGCATTGTCAGCGGGCATACGATAGAAGTATTTGATCCAACCAGACAACCATCAAGAAGCGATCGCGTCCGCCTCATTGGCATCGAAGCACCAGACCTCAAACAGCACCCTTGGGGAGCCGCTGCCAAAGCCCGTTTGGAACAAATTCTCAGCGAAAGCACAGACCAACAACTCGTCCTCACCCCTGCCATCCTAGAACCCGATCTTAAACGAGAACAAGACAGTTCCGGTCGTTGGCCCGCCTATGTTTGGCGCAATGACGTATTAGTAAACGAGCAATTAGTCAAAGAAGGCTATGCCCTTGCCGCACCACGTGCACCAAATAATAAATACGATTACCGACTTGCCCGCGCCCAAGAATACGCCAGAATCATGGGGTACGGTATCTGGAACCCCGCCCAACCAATGCGCCTTACACCTGCAGAATTTCGCCAACTCCCCGCCAACATCAATCCCTAACTCATGAACCAACAACCCCTTGAACAGCTTCAAATCTTTCTAGATATTGCCACCGTTGCCGCACTGGAAGCTGGTGCAATCTTGCAAGCTTATTGGGGTAAGTTAGAAACCATCGAAGAAAAAGGTCGCCCTGGTGACTTGGTAACTGCCGCCGATAAAGATGCCGAAGCAGCAATACTAAAAGTATTACACCGTCATGTCCCCGATCATGCCATCTTGGCAGAAGAATCGGGACAGATGGGAGGTGATAATAGTCAATACTTATGGGCAATTGATCCCCTAGATGGCACAACAAATTACGCTCATCAGTATCCAGTTGCCGCCGTTTCAATTGGGCTTTTGATTTCTGGATTACCACAAATTGGCGTCGTTTATAATCCCTTTCGTGAGGAATTGTTCCGTGCTGCCAAAGGTTTAGGGGCAACTCGCAACCGACGCCCTCTGCAAGTATCTCAAACCACAGAATTGAGCAAAAGCTTGCTGGTAAGTGGCTTTGCTTATGACCGTCGCGAAACCAAAGATAATAACTATGCTGAGTTTTGCCACCTCACCCACCTAACTCAAGGCGTGCGCCGTAGTGGTTCAGCATCCCTTGACTTGGCTGATGTTGCCTGCGGACGACTTGATGGCTATTGGGAAAGAGGACTATCTCCTTGGGATTTGGCAGCGGGGATCGTGCTAGTCGAAGAAGCTGGGGGTCAAGTTACCGCTTACGATGGTAGTCCATTGGTGATTGCTTCGGGCAGAATCTTGGCAACAAATCGTCAAGTACATAAGCAACTAAGTCAAGAGCTTTTACAGGTTCCTCCCTTATCCTCTTGGGGCTAGTTTGATTAATTAGTCTGATCGCTGCAATACAGTTTTCTACGGTAGATGAAATGTTCTCTAATGTAAAAAAGTCTTTTGGGCGCATCTTGATTAATCAAGCTACAGTAAAGGCTTAACAGTTCTATCACAACCTAAGACATACTAGAAACAAGATAATTCCTTCGGCACGGAGTATGCATTGCACCCTATGTCTTTTAATATTGAACGCGGACTCTTCAAATTTGATTTCCTTGACCATCATGCTGTTTTAGGTATACCCGTTAATGCGGACGTTAAAGAAGTCCGAAAACGATATCTCAGCATTGCGCGAAACCTCCATCCTGATACGATTAAAGGCGCAAGTGAAGCTGACAAAAAACTAGCAAATCAGCTTTTATCAAAGCTGGTTAATCCGGCTTATGAACAGTTGTCTCAAAATAATCGTGATTATGTCGTAAATTTGGGACACTTGGGGAGACGCCTTGCCGGGGAGAAATCGAGTGTTCCTCTCACTAGCGATGCTGCCCAAAAACTCTCCCAAGCAGGACTCAATCTTGATAATTCTTACAAAAACTTGGTGCAGAATCTTGCTAAGAAACAGTATGAGTCCCTCGACCAAGTATTGGAAAGAATTGCCCAAATCAGTGAACTGAATATGGTTTATCTGATGCTCTCCGGCGGCAAAATTGGTTCTGGGGTGGCGGCAAACAAGAAACATCCTCTGGGTAATCAAGCCGCAAAAGCACCTGCTGCTAAGGCTACTAGCGGTCAACCAGGTTCCGGAAATAGCCCCAATGCGGGAACTTCTAAGGGCAGTCCATTGGCTGATTCTGGGTTATCACGGGTTGTAGAATATATCAGTCGTGCCGAAGGCTATATGGCAAAGAAAAATTTTGCTAAGGCTGTTTTGGAGTTGCGCGAAGCTTTAAAATTAGATCCCAAGAATAGCCGTACTCATACTTTAATGGGAGTTGCTTATTTGAAGCAAAATCAGGCGACAATGGCTAAGGTTCACATTAATAAAGCCTTGCAATTGAATCCTAAAGACGAGTTAGCCCTCAGAGGCAAAAAACATTTGGATAGTTTGACACAAACAAGCTCAAAGCCACCTGCTACTCCTAAATCAGAGCCAAGTAAACCACCTGAAAAACCAAGTGGCGGTGGTTTATTTGGTAAAATGTTCGGTGGTAAGAAAAAGTAATGGTTCATCAATCACCAGCGGGTGCAAGGGATTTGCTGCCCCTCGAAGTTGCCCAAAAGCGCTGGATTGCCGATCGCTTGCAGCACGTATTTCACTCTTCTGGATATCACCGCATTATCACTTCCACTTTGGAATGGTTGGATACGCTGATGGCAGGCGGTGCAATTGAGCGCTCGACGGTGATTCAGTTACAGGATGCTCAAGAGGGGACGTTGGGGTTACGCCCAGAATTAACGGCGTCGATTGCTCGTACAATGGCAACTCGCTTGGCAGGCAGTAATGATGAGGCGAACTCTCTGCCTCAACGACTTTACTATAATGCTAATGTTTTTCGACGCCCAACTGTTGGTCATCACGGACGCCAATTAGAGTTTTTTCAGTCAGGGATTGAGTTATTGGGTGCTGTAGGGCTTTTGGCAGATGCGGAAAGTCTGTTGTTGCTTTCAGCTTGCTTGAATCAGTTGGGTTTGCAGCAGTGGCATTTGATTTTGGGAGAAGCTGATTTAACGCGATCGCTTTTTTCGATATTTGGGCAACCACTGCAAGCTAAAGTGCGAAATGCGATCGCCAATCTCGACCGCGTTACCCTAGAAACACTCCCTCTATCTCCAGAATTACGCAAGCGAGCTTTATTTCTCTTCGATTTGCGGGGACGCCCTGAAGATGTTTTGCAAAAGGTTGCTAGTCTTGAATTAGATGATTCTCAACAAAAAATTGTTAATAATCTCAAATCTTTAATAGAGCTTTTAGGGCAGAGTTCTGCTCATCCTCTACAAATTACTCTCGATCTGAGTTTAGTGCAAACTATCGACTACTACACAGGTATCGTTTTCCAAGTCGTCAGTAGCCAAGACACAGGTTCACGGATTTTAGGTCAAGGTGGTCGTTATGACCAACTTTTGGGATTGTATCATCCTCAAGGAGAAAACTGCCCTGGTATCGGTTTTTGCCTCAATATAGAAGACTTACATTATGTTTTGCTTTCCAGTCCTCAGCTACCTCAACAGACACCCGCTAGTGATTGGTTAGTTATTGCCCAAACACCTCAAGCAGAAGCTGCGGCTTTTAACTATGCCCAAAAACTTCGAGATTCTGCACATTTGGTGCGGGTAGAGATGGATTTGGGAGGAAAAACACCTACAGAAATTCGGGACTATGCGCGTCGTCGTCGTATTAGCTATTTAGCCTGGATTAAAGCCGATGGTACGCCGATGATTGAGACTCTTAGTTCTGAATTCCCCGATTAGTTATTAAGAATAAAAAAGCGGACTGTCTAAACATTGAGAACTAAATGCTGATACAGACCGCTTCTTTTTGCCGTATATATTAAAAGAAACTGTCTAAATTAATGTCTACCAGGTAATACTTTTACAGGAAGTATGTCATCACTGGCTGTTTGTTTCGGCTCTATAATAGACTTATTTTCATTCCTGATTAGATGATAAAATCCTTGATAAATTAGTTTTTCAATCTGAAGTTTTTCCTTATCAACAATTTTGATAGTTTCCGTAGAAAATGATGATTTAATCGACTCCTCGGCGGCGCGGTAGCGATTAGGAATACGAATCAAAATGTAATCGATTAAATTTTGACGAAATTCAGCATTACTCAAAGCTTTGCGATAAAACTTGCCTGGATGTTTAGCAATAAATTCATTTAGCAGCTTTGTGGCATTTAGTAAAGTTAAATTAACCGTTTTATTATTCATGCTCTATGCTAGTCCTTGAAAATTGTTAACTTCTAAATGAATTGTCATCAATGTAGTTTTTTTTATAAATGATTAACTACATATTTTTTTAAACAAAAAGTAGATTATGAATCTCGATCAGATATTTGTTATTGCAAGACAAGCGAGGTTCGCTGAGGCAAAAGAGTTTTTGCCGTTAATTTTTGTAGTTTTTGAGGAAGTTCTTCATTACCAATACCTAAAATTGGCATTTCTTCTCGGCAGCGAGGACAAAACCAATAAGTACTATTGTGACGAATATGACAAAGTAATTTTCCTGAACAACAAATACAAATATTCATGTTATTTTTTTAAACTCTGTGCTTCTCAAATTACCGATTTGATGAGAAGATCCTGGGAAGAAATCGGGAAGAAATCGAGAAAAATCTTAAAATATTGAGGATATTTTATTACTTATTGTAAAGATAAATCAGGAATTCAAGAGCCAAAATGTCGAAAGCTTTGACTAATAGCGACTTGTGTCGGCAGTATAACTACAAAAAACCCTTTGTTGCCGATCGCTCTTTTCAATGTCAGCAGTTTAGTATTGTTTGAGGCGATACCCCAAACCATGAACAGTTTCGATTAAATTATCAGGAGCGCCCACAGCCCGAAATTTCTGACGCAGACTCTTAATATGAGCTTTGACAGTATCTTCTTCTGGTGGATTGTCCAGCGACCAAAGATGCTCAATAATCATACTACGACTAAGAATGCGCCGTCCATTACGCAAGAGTAGCTCCAAAAGGCTATATTCCTTGGGTGTGAGGCGTAACAATTGTTTTTGATAATTAACTTCATAAAGTGCCGGATCGAGATGCAATTCTCCCCACTCCAAAATAGGAGGAGATGAAGCATTACCACGGCGTAATAAGGCGCGAATTCTTGCCAGTAATTCTTGCAAATCAATGGGCTTTACCATATAGTCATCCGCACCAGCATCTAAGCCCATAACCTTATCAGTGCTAGTATCACGAGCGGTGATCATTAAAATTGGCACAGAATAACTATGAGAGCGTAGACGATGGCATAATTGAATGCCATTGAGCTTGGGTAACATAAAATCAAGCAAAATTAAATCATACTCAATGACTCGAATTTGCTCCCAGGCAGCTTCGCCATCGGCAGCAATTTCCACAACATAAAGTTGATCGGCGATCGCTTCGGATAAAGCCTCAGCTAAATAAGCATCGTCTTCCACTAAAAGAATTTTCATATACAATCATTAATTTACTGTTGTTCTTTAAAACTGATTCTTCGTAACCTGATTAATAACCATTAATTAGCTTCAATTTACTTTGTATCTCACTCACAAATCAGCATCTTTGGCTCGACTATCTGTTGTACTTCCTCTTGGAGAACTTTGATGCCATTGAGCAACCCCCAAAAAATTATGATTAGTAGTTGTTTTTTAGCGTTACTCTGTGCGGCTAGCATCGTTACTATTATGCCTACTAATTTAACGGCATCCAAGTCCTTTGCCTTTGCTGTTTGTGGTTTTAGCTTGGGAGCTTTTTTGATGTACTATCTCCTGCAACGTCAGTTTACTCAACAACTAGAAGCTTTACTACAAAAGAACGCAGAGCATCAAACTGAGCTAGTTTGCCAGTTTTTGCCTGATGGTACTTTAACCTTTGTCAATGAAGCTTGCTGCAATTACTTCGGCAAGTCCCGTGAGCAGCTCATAGGCAATAAATATATGATCGCACTGATTAGTAAAGCGATCGCAGCACAAGGCAAACCGTTGCCTATGCTAGGGATTGTATATGACAATGAGTCACCATACTTTCAGGCTTATCGATTCTTTAACTTATCCTCAAATTTGCTAGTTATTGGCAATTTTGATGGTTACTATACTGATTTAAATCACACTTGGGACAAACTTCTTGGCTACACAGCTCAAGAATTAATAGCACAACCTTTTATGGAATTTGTGCATCCAGAAGATCAAGAAAGCAGACAATCTGCCATCGCTAATTTTTTGCCAGGGCAACATTTGTGGGTGCTCCATAATATTACTGAGCGTCAGCAAGCTAAAACGGCTTTAAGAGAAAGAGAACAACAGTTAGCTGCAATTGCTGCGAATATACCTGGTGCAGTCTATCGTTGCTTGCTTCATGCTAATGGAGAGATATCATTGCTTTATATCAGTGAAGGTATCAAAGAATTAGTCGGAATTGACTGTCAAGAAGCCATAACTCAAAATGAGCGTTTACTTGAACTAATTCATCCGGAAGATCGAACACAGTTTTATCTGAATAAGAGAAAATTTAAGCAAACTTTACAGCCTTTTTCGCTTGAATATCGCGTCATTACTCAATTAGGAAAAATTAAGTGGATTCGAGATAGTAGTCGTTATTTTCTCAGCGGTACTAATGGTGATGTCGTCGTGGACGGAGTGCTTTTAGATATTAGTGATGTCTACGATGAACTTTACTTACGCAAACAAGCTGAGTCAGCTTTACAAGAAAATCAACGCCTGCTCCAACAAATTGCTGATACAACTCTGACGATGATTTATATTTTTGATTTATCTGAACAGCGTAATGTTTATTTAAATCGTTTTGGACAGGAATTTTTTGGTCAAACTTCTCAAGAAATTAAAGCTAGAGGAGTTGAGTTTTTTAAAGAAATATTATTACCAGAGCAGTTGTCACAAATCGATGCTTTAAAGCAAAAATTAATTTCAACTAAAGAAGGTGAAATTATAGAAAATGAACTATGCATGAAAAATGCTCGCGGTGAATGGCGTTGGTTTCATGTTTGGGAAGTTGTATTTACTAGAACTAATGAAGGTAAAGCTCAACAAATTCTTGGCACAGCTATCGATATTACTGAGCAAAAACGTTCTCAAGAAATATGTTGTGCTTTGGAAACAGAAAAAGAACTTAGAAGATTACAATTTCGCTTTTTTTCTATGGCATCTCATGAGTTTCGTACACCTTTGAGCACAATTTTAGTTACCACACAATTATTAGTTAATTCTGAGCAAGAATGGTCTTTTGAAAAGAGGCAACGTAATCTCAAGCGTATTGAAACAACTGCTAAACAGATGACTCAACTGCTTAATGATATTTTGACTTTTAATCGAGCTGAAACTGGCAAACTAGAACTTGAACCAAATTTAATTGAGTTAAATAGGTTTTGTAATCATTTAATTGAAGAAATGCAAATTAATGCAGGTTCTCAATATATACTTAAGTTCTTAACTCAGGGAAAAACTAAAAAAGCTTATCTTGATGAGAAAATACTTTATTTTATTCTAACAAATTTACTTTCAAACGCTATTAAATATTCTCCAGAAGGAGGAGACATTACTTTAACTTTATTTTATCAAGAGAATGAACTGATTTTTCAAGTTCAAGACTATGGAATTGGCATTCCTATAAAATATCAACAACAGCCTTTTGAACCTTTTCATCGTGGCTCAAATATTGGAAATATAGCTGGTACAGGCTTAGGTTTGGCTATTGTTAAAAAATACCTAGACCTACAAGGAGGTAAAATTTCTCTTGATAGTCAAGTAGGAAAGGGTACGATAGTTATAGTTAGTATTCCCCTCATCGATTATCAGTCAAAAGGAGAAAACCAAATTAAGAATAATCTAATTTAAGTTATAGGTTATTAAAAAAATGATTAAAATCAAGTATGATACAAAAATAACTGTTAACTCAGATAGGTTATTTACATGGGAAAAGTAATTGTAATTACAGGGGTTAGCCGGGGTTTAGGTCAAGCTATAACAGAAAGCTTTATTCAGTTAGAAAATACAGTTCTTGGTTGCGCCCGTTCAAAAAATACGGTAGAAAAACTGCAAGAAAAGTTTTCTACTCCCCATAATTTTACAGTTGTTGATGTTGCTGAAGCAGAGCAGGTGCAAACTTGGGCAAAGCGCTTAATTGCTGACTATGGAACACCTGATTTATTGATTAATAATGCCGCCATTATCAATGATTTAGCTCCGTTTTGGCAGATACCTGGTCAAGATTTTGATCGCTTAATTGATGTTAATATTAAAGGTGTGGCTAATGTATTGCGGCACTTTCTGCCAGCAATGATTGAGCAAAAAAAGGGAATTATTGTTAATTTAAGTTCAGGTTGGGGACGCTCAACGTCTCCTGATGTTTCTTCCTATTGTGCTTCAAAATGGGCAATAGAAGGGCTAACGCGATCGCTTGCTCAAGAACTCCCCGACGGTATGGCAGCCATCCCCCTTAATCCTGGTATCATCCATACTGATATGCTAGAAGTCTGCTATGGAGAAGACGCCGCCAACTACACAACCATTGCAGACTGGACTCAAAAAGCCGTTCCTTTTTTACTTCAGCTAAGTGCTGCTGATAATGGGATGCCGTTAACAGTTCCTAACTAAATCCTGTTCAAAAATCAAAAGATGGTTGCTCCTGATCCTAGAACAGCAACCACTTCAAAAAGCAGTGGACAATTTTAAAACTGTCCACTTACTAAACTAAATTAAATGCAAATACCCATAAAAATGATCTATTAAAAATACCATCTTTAGATATAGGTAACTTTCTGGTTACTCTTTTATCTTAGAGGTTGGCAAGCTTTATACTGGTATTTCTAGACCTACCCTCTTTGATCTCTTTTGTGAAGAATTCAGGCACAATTTAACTTTTTGTTGTAATTAATTACAAAAATTTGCTTTTAGCGTTCTATATGCTAGAAAACATTTGAGCTTTATTCTTCACAAAAAAAGATTTAAGGAACCTAATTGCAACAAAACAGGATGAGCTTATGTTTTTCTCAAAAACTAGTGTTGCATATAATCAAGAAAGCGCAAATAGTTCTCGAATAGAAGCAACATTAATACCTCTGACAATCCGAACACAATATCAGGCTGCTGTGGCAGAACTAGGATTTCAAGCCCTATCCGGCATTGACTTAAATACATTATTTAATGATGCAGTTCTCCTAATTGTTAGAACTCTTAACGTGCAATATGTAAGCCTTCTAGAACTGCTTTCTAATGGTAAATCTTTAACTATTCTTGCTGGGATAGATCAGCATAAAAGCTCTAGGCAAATTATAGTAGATGTTGCTACTAACGTAGAATTTAGCTATGTCTTAAACACAAATCAACCCTTTTTTCTAGATAACTTAAAAAGAAAAAGCTGCCCTATTTCGCCACGTCTAAAGGAGCATAATTTAATAAGTGGAATGCTCGTTGCTCTTCCCCATCAAGATAGACCCTTGGGCATCTTAGAAGTCTATACTCAGCAGCCTCGTGTATTTAGCCAAGATGATCTGCACTTCCTACAGGCTGTTGCCAATGTGCTAGCCACCGCCATAGAGCGTCAGCACTCCAACAACTTATTATTAGCACAAAGCCGCGTCTTAGAATTAATTGCCACTGGTGCAACCTTACCTTTAGTACTCGACAATATGTGCCGCTTACTAGAGCAACTTTCACCCAAAGCTTTCTGTTCTATCTTATTATTAGATTCCCAAACTAATCGACTTTGTTCTGGTGCTGCTCCTAGTTTACCTCCTGAATATTCTCAAGCCTTTGATCAGCTTGTAATTGGTGACTATGTTGGTTCCTGTGGCACAGCCGCTTATCGAGGCGAGTCAGTATTTGTTGAAGATATTGCCACTGATCCACTTTGGGCAAACTTTCGTGATTTTGCCTTATCTCACAACATTCATTCTTGTTGGTCTACACCCTTCTTTTCTCAGTCAGGCAAGGTTTTAGGAACTTTTGCAATTTCTCATTCCTTCCCTTGTCTGCCAACCAATTATCACCAAGCTTTAATGAAAACAGCCGCTCATTTAGCTAGTATTGCTACACAACGCCATCAATCTGAGCAAGCTTTAAAACAGGCAAATGAACAGTTAGAAATCCGCGTAGAAGAGCGTACAGCTCAACTTTGAGAAGCCACAGAATATCTTTTTATAGAAGTAGAAGAACGTAAAATGGCAGAGCTGGCACTGCGGGAATCAGAAGCAGAACTTAAAGAAAAAGCCAAGCATTTAGAACAAGCTTATTATAAGTTACAACAGGCACAATCGCAACTAATTCAAAACGAAAAAATGGCAAGTTTAGGACAACTTGTTGCCGGAGTTGCTCATGAAATCAACAATCCCGTTAACTTTATTCAAGGCAACGTAATCCATGCCATTCAATACACTCAAGACTTAATTGAACTATTAGAACTTTATCAAAATAACAATGAGCCAAGTTGGGAAATTGAAGAAAAAGCAGCAGAAATTGGCATAGAATTTTTAGTGGAAGACTTGCCAAAATTATTTGCCTCAATGCAAGTTGGGGCAAACCGAATTTGTGAAATTGTCCAGTCTTTGCGTAATTTCTCCCACCTAGATGAAGCAGAAGTTAAAGCAGTGGATATTCATGAAGGCATTGATAGTACATTAATGATTCTCAAAAGTCGTCTCAAGGCTCAAGCAAAACATCCCACAATTCAAGTGATAAAAGAGTATGGACACTTGCCATTAATTGAGTGTTATGCCGGACAACTCAATCAAGTATTTATGAATGTTTTGATCAATGCCATTGATGCTTTAGAAGAAGCAATGGATCTAGAAACAGAAGCCATAAATAATCAATTGTGTTGCCTCGCTTTCAAAAATCCGACAATTTGGATTAAGACTGAACTTGTTAATGCAGATTTGCTGAGAGTTCAAATTATAGATAATGGTTTGGGTATTCCTGAGCATATTCAACACCGACTATTTGATCCATTCTTTACAACCAAACCTGTAGGTAAAGGCACAGGTATGGGGATGTCAATTAGCTATCAAATTATTACTGAAAAACATCAAGGACAGTTGCGCTGTAGCTCCTCAGTTGGGCAGGGTGCTACTTTTATCATTGAGATTCCTTTAAAACAGCATACTATTTAAAAACTCAGATTTTCAGCAATATCACTATTTGGATTAATTAACTTTTTCTTCAGATAGAGTATTCTGAAACTGGCTATCCATATACAAATCAAATAAATGTAGCCCAAACTTTTCAGAAAGATCTTCGCAGACTTTCATACCTCGCACACTACTACCATGAGAGTCGAGGGGAGGCGAGAAAATGGCAATACCCATCTTTTGAGGAACTACTACAACCAGTCCACCTGAGACGCCACTTTTGGCAGGCAAACCGACTTTATATGCCCACTCACCAGCAAAATTATACATCCCACAGGTATACATTACTGTTAAGATGTCCCTGATATAACGTGCCTCAACTGCGCGTTGTTGAGTGAAAGGATTGATGCCACAATTAGCTAAAGTTGCAGCCATAATTGCTAAATCATGACAGTTAACCATGATTGAACATTGCTGGAAATATAAATCTAAAGCTTCATCAATTTTTTCATCAATCATGCCAAAATTAAGCATTAAATGTGCCATTGCTCGGTTACGATGTCCAGTAGTACGCTCTGATAAAAACACAGGCATATCAATAAACAAATCATGCCCAACATAGTGCCCAAACATATCTAATAAGCGGTTGAGTCGCTCACTAGGATTTGCACCTGTGATTAAACTAGTAGTGGCTATTGCGCCAGCATTTACCATCGGGTTATAAGGTCTTTTTGAAGATTCTTCTAACTGAATTAATGAGTTAAAGGCATCTCCTGTTGGTTCCACTCCCACTCTTTTTAAGACATAATCTCTACCATGTTCCTCCAATGCTAGTCCGTAGACAAAAGCTTTAGAAATTGATTGAATAGTGAATAGTTGTTCGTAATCACCAACGCTATAAGTTTGACCATCTGCTGTAACTACACAAATGCCAAACCAATCAGGATTGGCTTTGGCTAATTCGGGAATATAATTTGCTAATCTACCTTCTTTGAGCGGTTTATATTTATCGTATAATTCAACTAGAAAGTTTTCTAAGGCAGCACTTCTTGAGGTCATAAGATATTGAGTTAAAGACAAAAGTGTACTTGATAACTCAAAAAAATTGTGTATTCTTGATGAATTTATCAAGACATTTCGTCAAAACGTCTTTGTTCAATTGTTTAAACTTTGAGCAGCTTGTTTGATTGGTTCTAGCAAAGATAATGGTAACTGCAACATATTGAGCGTGCTACCGTGGGGACTGCCATCAAGACTTGGACCATGATAATCGCTACCGCCTGTTTTAATTAAGTTATAGCGATCGCATAATTTCTCTAACTCTTTCCTTTCCCTACCAGTATGACTCGGATGATACACCTCAACTCCCATCAAACCTGCATCCAATAATTCCTCTAATACTTCCTCAACTTCTCCACCTCGGAATAGAAAAGGATGTGCCCATACTGGTACTGCGCCACAACTACGCAATAAACTAATACCTTCCACAATTGAAAATTTCTCATAATGCACATAAGCAGCTTGATCATCACCAAGTACCTGATCAAACGCTTCTCGGCTATTCTTAAAATGACCCGCTTTCACTAATGCAGCAGCAATATGAGGGCGTCCTAATGCCATGCCTTCACCCAGTTCAGGTAAAGTAATGCCATAGCCTAATGCCTCTAAATTAGCAACAATTTGACGAGAGCGACGCTTACGACCTTCCAAACGCTCCGCTAAAGGGGCGGCAAGGCGCAAAGCATCGGGATAAAAGCCTAAAATATGCAGAGAGCGCTGATTATGAACAGTACTCAGCTCAACGCCAGGAACAATTTCTAAATTGTAAGGTGCGGCTGAAATCAGCGCTTCTTGCCAGCCAGATAGGGTATCGTGGTCGGTAATTGCCAGGGCAGATACTCCAGCTTTAGCCGCCGCGTGGACGAGTTCTGTGGGGCTGAGAGTGCCGTCTGAGCAGGTTGTATGACAGTGTAGTTCGAGCATTCTTTTATTATCTCAAATTGCTCGCTCAATAGTTAACAAATAAATCTTGCCAGCATTTGCACTACAATTTAGCTCAAAATCAAATCTCGTATGCTGACGGAACAAAATAAAGCGATCATTCTCCAATTCTACAAAGCCTTTGAGCTTCTGGCTCCCAAGTTTGTTGCTCATCTGGCGGGTGTGCCTGAATGCATGAGTTTATATTCTCAATGCCACAGCTTTTTTATTTACTATTTAAATCTTTATCTATAGGCTGGATACATAGCATTTCAGGTTTTTATTCTTGTCTTCGAGCTTTCAATGCCTCCAATATTTTATTTCTTTTCTCTACCTTTTTCTGATGTTTAGCTTCTCTGATTTCCGCTTTTTTGTCCGCCTCTGCTAGTTTCATATTGAAGCAGAATTTCTTCCCAACTCGCTCGAAAATTTTGTTTGATTCAGTAATGTCTATATCAAGCAAGGCTAGTAAAATTAAAGTCTTTTGATTTACTAATAATTTTTGAGTAGTAATTTCAGCAAGAGCTAAACTATAGATTTTTGCATCTGCTTTGATTTCTAATATTGCTGTACCTTGGTAACAATCCCGAATAAATCCTACTTTCTCTGAATGGTAGGTTTGCAGCCTCTTGCCACTAACATATACTCTACCTAGAATTCCCGATGAATTAGTTAAGTCGATAGATTCTATTGATACAACTCCGCCATATTGAGAACAGAGCTGATTTGCATTTTTTGTAGCATCTTCCAACAACTTATGAATTGGCTGATTTTTGACAATATCCCTCCGAGCAACTTCGACTATTTGCCCGTACTCTTCCCGTAAATCTAGAGTAAGTTGTCTAGGCTTTGAATCTTGACCTTTTCCTAAAAAGAATTGAAACTTTTTTTGACAACAGGGACAGATTGTATAGTGAACGCTCATCAGGTGGTCTTTATACGGGGAATATCCTACTGCCTCCTTAACCTCATGACCTAGAGGCTGAAAAATATGACCACAATCAACACACTCTTGAGTAAAATTATTCCTGTTTATAGATTGGGGTTCAAGACTCCATTTTTGTGATTGGTCTGGTAAACCATGAATTCCCCAATTGTTTGTATGGTCTATTAATATAGCGTAATCTTTTCCTGGAGCAGGACGAAGTGATCGCCCAAACATTTGCATATAAAAAACAAAAGATAATGTAGGTCTAACGCACTGAATAGCTTCTATTGTTGGAACATCGAAACCTTCTGTTAAGATATTGCAGTTACAAAGTACTAAAGTTTTACCACTACGGAAACGATCTAAGATAGCATTTCTTTCCTTCGTTGGTGTTGTTCCATCTATATGTTCTGCTAATATTCCTGCGTTAGAAAAGGCTTTGGCGCATTGTTTACTATGACTAACATCGACAGCAAATAGAATGGTCTTTTTTCCTTTAGCATATTTGTTCCAGGTTGGTACTAAATCACCTGTAATATCTGCTTCCGCTACTGCCTGACTAAGTTCTTTTAAGTTAAAGTCACCTGCTGTTATTTTGATGCCTTGAGTTTTAATTTTGGAGACAGCACCAAATAATTTAAAATTAGATAAATAGCCTTTCTGGATTAAGTCGGTTACTGAAGTTCCACAAATAAGGTCATCATATATAGTTTTAAAGCCCTGTCCATCGATTCGGATTGGTGTAGCTGTAACGCCTAGTACCAAAGCATTCGGATATTGTTCAAAAATTTTCTTATATGAGTTGCTAACAGTATGATGTGCTTCATCGAACACCAGCAAGTCTACTTTTGGATGGTCTTCTCTTCTAATCAAAGTTTGAATACTAGCAACTTGAATCGGACTAGCTAAATTTTGCTCAAAACCAGACTGGATAATACCCGGTTGAATTCTTGTAGTAGTTTTTATTTTGTCAGCAGCTTGAGTTATTAGTTCTCGTCTATGAGCAATTATCATTGATCTCTTGCCCTGTTTGAAAAATTCATTGATAATTGCAGCAAAGATAATGGTTTTGCCCGCACCTGTAGGAAGCTGTAGCATTACTTTGCGATTTCCACTCTTCCAGCTAGCAAAAACTTGGGATACTAAGTATTGTTGATAATCTCTGAGTTTACACATCTAGGTTTTTAATGATAGACAAATTTATCATATTGGCAGGAAAACACACACTTCACCTTTGCAGGATTGCGGTCATAAATTATCTGTTAAAACCATTTCATTCAACAAATAAAAATAATATAATCAATCAATACTTGCAACTTGGCTCACCAGATGCTGACGTACCACCTCTTTAGTTGCCGCTAAATTACAGGCTAGCTCAATACTTTCCTGTTCTAATACGCCCAAAACACGAGCAGCATTATCTCGTTGCACAACAGGTAATTGATGTAGTCCTCTTGCCGCCATACGGTCTAGGGCATCCGCTAGTATTTCATCAGGATAAGCTGATAAGATTTCTCTGGTGCAAATGGTGGCAAGCTGTGGAGTTGGTGAGTCAGCTTTGGTATGAATGAGCGATCGATTAATATCTTGCAACGTCACCAAACCCATTAATTGTCCCAAATCATCCACCACTAAAGCACTGCGACATTGTGCCGTAGTTAAAGCCAGTGCGGCGTCTAATACAGACATTGAACCCAACAACATAAGCGGCGGTTGATGCATCGCCTCATTTACAGACAGTTGCTGCAAAATTTCCCGGTCTAAATTTTTCTCAAGATTTAGATCTAAACTAGCTTGCAACTCTGGTTGCGGCGGCGTAAAAGTAAGAATTTCCGTCAACCAAGCCGAAAGCCCCACCGCCGCCATCAGTGGCAAAACAATACGATAGTCTCGTGTTAGTTCAAACAACAGCAGAATTGCCGTTAGGGGCGCCTTGGCACTACCTGCCAGCACCGCTGCCATCCCCACCATTGCATAAGCTGGTGGTGCGGCAATATTGACCATGCCATCGGGAATAATCGTCGCCAGAAACTGCCCATACAATGTACCTAATGTTGCCCCCAAAAACATTGCCGGGGCAAAAATACCGCCAACCAAACCACTGCCTAAACTAACTGCCGTCATCACCAACTTAAATACCAGCAGTGCCACTAACAAAGGTACAGAAAACTCAACCGCCTGTAGCATTGCTTGGATTGTTTCATAACCAACCCCCATAATTTGTGGGGCGTATAGTGCTGCCAAACCAACCCCTAAACCACCAATAACCGGCTTAATGTATGGGGGTAAGCGCCCTAACCATTTCAAGCCCACAACTTCTCCCTTAAAGCAACGCCGTGCTAGTTGAATTGCTTGGATATAAGCCAGGGAAACGAAACTTGACACTAAACCCAAGCCCAAATATAGCGGCAATTCTAGGGGACTGCGGACTTCGTAGACGGGCAAGGCAAAGGCGGGTTGGGCACCTAAACCAATACGGGCAATTAAGGCGGCGACAACTGCCGAAAGAAGTACAACACTGACGGCGGAGGTGGCGAAGGTTGTGCCGAGGACGACTTCTAAGGCAAAAAAGACGCCAGCTATAGGGGCGTTGAAGCCTGCTGCTAGCCCGGCGGCTGCCCCTGCACCTAAAAGCAAGCGATGGCGTTCTCTGGAGACTTGCAGCACCTGCCCAACCAGCATTCCGATGTTACCCCCAATCTCTACGCTTGGTCCTTCGGGTCCTAGGGAAGCGCCTGTGCCTATGGAAACGGCGGCGGCAACCATTTTGGTGACGGGGCGCAAGGGTGAGATGGTTTGGATACCTTGGGCGGCGGCAATTAATGAGGACATACTTGGACCAAAGTCTGGACGCGCCGCACGCATTAAGCCGATAATTAAACCGCCTAGGGTAGGTACACAGGCTAGTGTCCAAGCGCCCCAGATTGAGATTACTCCCATGAAGTCATTCAGCATCCAGTTATGGATGAGCTGAATTAGGTAGTGGAAGGTAACATTTCCCATACCTGTACTGCTGCCAATAATTACAGCTAGAAGTAAGACAACGCTTTCAGGGGACGGTTGTAAGCGATTTAAAGCATGAGTGAAACGGTGTTGCGGTGGTTTGGAGTCAGTTGGCGGTAGTGCTTGAGTGGGTGGAGTGGCGATCATTGAGGGGCGACGGGGGGGAGGATGAGCGCAGGTTTAATTTTTGTTTCATTTTTAATTGTGCTTGATTACTAGGTCATTTGACTTGTGACAAAAGGCTGGAAAGGATAACTTTTCAAATCCTTGAGGCATACATATAACCGTCGTGTTGCCTAAACAAAGCGTACCTGTTAGTAATAGATCCGCGATTTCTACCTCAAATTCCGGAGATTCATAATTAGGTTTAAACTCTTAAATCAAGAATTGAGTTGCTACTGTTGGCATTGCACAATACAAAAGGGACATAAAAATATCATGTCCCTATCAAATGGAAAGTGTTTGTTTAAATCTAGCCTATTGCCAAAATGGATAATTTTGATAGACTTTAGGACTCGCGCCCTGACGCCCATTTATCGCGCCATTTTACTGTCCCTTCTTGAGCAATTACCCAACGACGAGCAACTAAGTTTTCTCGTAATGGTGATTTACCTTCGCGCAGCAAGATGTATTTGTAGGAAATCAATTTGCCTGCACTTTCATTAAAGGGAATTTCGGTAAACCAAGTGTTGGTATTAATGTATTCTAATGGGTAAGCTTTGCTGATATCCCAGTTTCCTAATTCCGGACAATCGCCACTAACTACGATAGTTTCTCCGGGTTTAGTTTGGACACCATTAAGTTGTGCTCTAATGATGGTTTGACCTTTAATTCTTTCTCCAACATGACTGAGAATGATGACTTCTTTTGCACCTAATTCTAGGTTATGCAAATGTCCATCGGTTACTTCCAGTTTTTGTCTGGATAAAATATCAGTATGTTCGCCGTCTGGAAGTTCTGTTTGTATCGATTCTAGCTTGATAGCTTCGCCACGATTCATTGCCACAAATAGTATTGAATCTCGATAGCGACGCACATAACAATAAACATCAGGAGTTAGGTATTTTTGCCATTGACTTCCCATTGAGATAGCAGGATTTAGTCGCCGTAATCCTGATAGTAAGCGAATTTCTCGATAAAGTGGTGTTTCGGTATCCCAAGTTTGCATCATGGGGCGGTTGTAGGGGTCGTTGTTGCCGTAGGGGTTACTATTACCGTTAGTATCGTCGTGCAGATATTGTTCGGTTCCGTAATATATGCAAGGAATACCACGAGTGGTCATAATAAAGGCGATCGCTAAACGCAATAATTCTGGGTCAGAATTTAAGGTTTGAAAGCGATGCATATCATGATTATCGATGAAGGTAATTAACTCAGTTGCACTGTAATATCGATAATCTTGATCAAGCACATCTTGTATTAGATGAAATCCTGCTTCTGCACCTGATCCTAATGCTTGTCGCACTGCCATTGCTAAACCAAAATTTAGAATGGTCATTCCTGATTCATTAGCAAATTCGACTGAACGGTCATCAGCCGTACTACTATAAATCCACTCGCCAAAAATGAAAACATCAGGTTTATGAGTTTGAATATCACCGTTAAATTCTTGCCAAAACCAAATTGGCATATGCTTAACAGTATCAACTCTTAAAGCATCGACACCTCTATCTAACCATTGCTTAATTGCTGATTTGATGTAGTTTCGGTATTCAATATTATTTTCGTTGAAGGTTGCTAAACCGGACAATTCACAGTTTTGCACCTGCCATTCGTCTTCCCAATTAGTTACTTCTCCATAATGATGATACCAGTTATTTTTGTCGTTATTAAAATCGGCAATTAGCTTTCCATCGTCGTAAAGTAAGCCTTTCTTTCCACTAAAGTCAGGATTACTATGGTTACATACAATATCCAATACAAGTTTCATCTTTCGCTTGTGCAATTCTTCAATTAAGCGATCAAAAACTGTGTTTTTTGCTTCTTGAGTATTGTTGAGGGATGGATCATCATCTTTGTTGATAAAACGAGGATTAATTCGTTTAAAATCTTTTGTCCAGTAACCATGAATTGCGGCACTATCAATAAATAAAGCTTCAACTTGTTCAAATAAGGGTGTTAGCCAAACTGCTGTGACTCCCAAGTTTTTTAAGTAGTCTAGCTTATCAATAACTCCTTGCAAATCTCCGCCCCAATATTTACCCCAATCTTTTGCTTCTGGATCGTAAAGTTCTGGGTTGGGACCCTCGCTGTTTTCAGGGTCGCCATCATGAAAGCGATCAACAACAATAAAGTACAATGTTTCTTGGCGAAACTCAATATCTCTTGTATACAAAAACTCCAAGTCTAGATCAGTTTCTGATGAAGTTTCGCTTACTAAAGTCTTTACTTCGGCTTCCTGTTTGGCTTCGGATACTTTATACTGATCCGATGAACCTTGAGAGGGAGGAGTTGTTACCATGTGCTTGATTTTAAGAATAGTAGGTGATGTTTCAGTTAGCAAAATTTAGCTATTTGCTTTTAAGCTTCAATTTATCCTAACTTAAACTTATTTAAAAATCTTAACAGATATTTTCTTATTTTATCTTTGTTAAAAAAGCTTTTTTCTATAGGCTCATTGAGCAATTGCCAACAAAAATTGACTAGATCTCTAGCTCTTTGTTTTATGGGAAGTATTAATTTCTCAAATTAGAATTTATCATATACACAAAGAAAAACAATCTATCTAGAGATAGAATACAAACGTTATTAAAGTTAGCTAGCTAGCCCAAGAAAATCAGCAAAAGGAGAGAGCATTTGTTAGTAAGACTAGTTGCTTTTACCATAACTTTCATTAGACGGGCTAACTTTTTATTTATTCTCTTCATAGCCATCTAAATTAAGCATTAATCGAGTATTTCAAAACCATAATTGTCGAATCGATGTCCGTCCGGGTAAATAGTAAGGTAATCTGAATAAGCACCAGATAGATCGGCATTTTGAGAACGAAATAAGTTGCAACCACTAATTTGAGCATTTGTTAAGTTAGCATTAGCTAAATTAGCACCAGTTAAATTAGCATTACTAAGATTGGTATTACTAAGATTAGCATTACTTAAATCTGCACCTTGCAAGTTAGCACCAGTCAAATTAGCTCCTTGCAAATTGGCACGACGCAATGTAGCTTTGCTGAGGTTGGCATTACTCAGATTTGCATCTGATAGATCCGCTTGATATAGTTGAGCATTACTTAATTCCACTGCTTGCAGTTGAGATCTTTGTAATTGAGCTTGACTCAAATTAGCATATGGCAGATAAGTTTTTTGAATATTACTATCTGTTAGATTTATTCCTGGCAGTTTGGCTTGAAATAAGTCAATCTTGCTAATATCTGTTGAGTTAAAGTCTCTTTTACCGTTGGCATATTGAGCTAAAAAATCTACCTGAGAAATCTTGTTCATTTACCCTTTCGCCGGCAAAAATTTACTATCATCTACTGAGGTAATTTATGGTAAGTTTCATAATTACTGAATTCTATCCACTCTTTTTAAAGTAGAACATTGTCGTAAAAGAAAGATTTGTTATAACTTTTTTTTAAGATTCGTAAAAGAATCCGACTGTTTTTGGTTCTTGCCTTGACAATATTCCAGTTGTATGATGGGAAAGCAATTAGTAAAAATTTTAGGAACCAGATTTAGATAGAAATGACAACTAGGGCATTTGCAATGTAAAGATGAAAAGCGAAATGGCAACGTTATTAAACCACCAATGTCAAAACCTGAACTTTCTCTGGCTCAGTACTACCATGAGCGCACTAAATACGATCCAGAAACGATCGCTTCAAAAAGCAAAGGAATAGACTGGTCAAATCAACCCGTCCCGTTTAAAGAATACAAAACTGGCACGATTTTTGACCTGCAACCCTACATAGCAGACAATTCATCAGCCGTTACCAGCGAAGCTTCTTGGCACAGACTCTCAAAGTTACTACTATGCAGCTACGGCTTAACCGCAAGAGTGCCGACGACAACAGGACAACCAATGTACCTGCGTGCCGCACCTTCAGCGGGTGGACTATATCCGGCGGAAGTTTATCTCGCCTCTCGCGGCACAGCCACCTTGCCAGCAGGGCTTTATAACTATCAGTGTCGAACTCATTCTTTAATTCAGTTTTGGCAAGGAGATGCTTGGACACCTCTACAAGAATGTAGCTATCAGCATCCTGTCATAGGTGATGCCGATATTGCTATTATTATTACCGCCGTATTTTATCGTTCTGCATGGCGCTATGAAGACCGAGCTTATCGGCGCATTTTTCTAGATACAGGTCATTTATTGGGCAATATTGAGCAAGCAAGCTCATTAACAAACTACCGTCCTCACTTAATTGGCGGCTTTATTGATCAAAAAGTCAACAATTTACTGGCTCTTGACTCGGAACAAGAAGCCACAATTGCCATTGTTCCCCTAATTGATCAACTAAATATGCAGCAACAATCATCTCCTACTGCCACAATTTTATCATCCGCCACCAGAATGCTCTATCCAGAACTTGCAGATGGCAAGTTATTAAATTACCTACATAATGCCACCGAAATTAATGATGATTTTAGAAGTTGGCAAGATGAGCAAATATTAAAGCAACAACCAGAAGCTAAATACAACTTTCCTTTTTGTAGCAAAATTTCAACCGTAACCACACCGATTAATTGGGGCGGAAAACTCAGCGAAGCAAGCCCACCAAACCTTTTAGAAACGACAATCCTGAAACGGCGCTCAACTCGCGCTTATAATGGAGCTAATCTAACGCTGGACGAACTCAAAGCTGTACTAGATTTCACTTATCAGCCACAGCACTACATTGATCAGGGGCTAGATGGTTCGCCAGATTATTTTGATTTAAATTTAATAGAAACCTTTATTGCCGTATCTGGAGTCGATAACTTAGAAGAAGGCTGCTACTACTTGTCACCCCACACCTTAGAGTTAAGGCAAATTAGGTTTAAAAATTTTCGTAGGGAGTTGCACTACTTGTGTTTAGGACAAGATTTAGGTAGAGATGCAGGCGCTGTGATTTTTCATACGGCTGACTTAAAGAAAGCTGTCAAAAAAGCAGGCGATCGCGTTTACCGTTACTTACATCTAGATGCAGGACATTTGGGACAAAGAATGAATTTAGCGGCAACTTTTCTAGGCTTAGGAGTGAGCGGTATTGCTGGCTTTTTTGATGACCAAGTAAATGAAGTTCTCGGTATTCCCATAGATGAGGCTGTTATCTATATCACAACTTTAGGGTGTCCGAGAACTCGTTAGTGGTCATCGTTGTCAAGTATAAATAAATTAGGAAAATTTTCCTAATTGCAGCCAAACCTAGTTAAGTAAACAATGATTTGTGATTCACATTGCAACACCAAGTAGGTATGTCATGAGTAAAGTACTAGTGGTTGAAGATAGCATCTCCCAGCAGAAAATGATCGTGGAACTTTTGCGAGGAAGTGGGTTGAGTGTAATTGTTGCGGCTGACGGTGTTGAAGCGCTAGAGCGTGTTCAAGGTGATCAACTGGATTTGGTGATTTTGGATATAATTATGCCCCGCATGAATGGCTATGAAGTCTGTCGTCGCCTCAAAGCTAACTCAAAAACTCAAAATCTAGCCGTAGTTATGTGTTCCATTAAAAAGCAAGAATTTGATCGCTATTGGGGAATGCGGCAAGGTGCAGATGCTTATATTGCTAAACCATTTCTTCCTCAAGAATTAGTAGGTACGGTTCGGCAACTTTTGCGCTGTTGATTTAGGTATCGTTTGGTGATTAACTAAGAGTAACGATCACTTTTATTTCTAGTTTTTAGCTAGTTGACAACAATACTTAGCTAATTTACCAAACAATCAACAATCTTAATTATTACATAAAAGGGTGAAACATGGAATGGAATCCTGAACCAGTCGAAGCTAAGATTGGTGTTCAATTCAAAACTCGTGAAACCCTACATCTGGCGTTAATTCATCGCTCTTATGCTCAACAAGTCTCGGAGCCAGATACTAACAATGAGCGTTTACAATTCTTGGGTAATGCCATTCTCAATTTTGTAATTACTGACTATCTCTATCACAATTGTCCTTATTTGGAGGTGGGTAATTGGTCGGCTTTGCGGGATAAGTTGCTTGAATCTGAGCGGTTGACAAAGCTTTGGTTTCAACTAGGTTTAGGCGAAGCTTACCCATTTTTGGCGTTGGAAGAACAAAGACATCGCCTTCAACAACAGCGTCACAACCCTTTTGAACAGGGATTTGTGGCTTTAGTCGGTGCGATTCATTTAGATCGAGGTTTCTGGCAAACTCGTAACTGGTTGATTAAGTATTTGATTGCGCCTGTATTGGAACGTCATCTTAAACAAAATCAGGAGCGTTGTACTCCTAATAAACAACTCAAATTTCTTAGTGATGGTCTTTTTAAAGCGATTATCACTGATTACTTATATTGCTTTTTTCCTGGTGTGAGTAATAACCGATTAGCAAGCTTATATCGAGAACTTGCTAGTAGTAATAGTTTAGCTGAATATCGCAACAAAATTACGCCAGCAGCTTTAACAGTGCTAAACCTAGAAGCAGCAACACCAGCATCAAAGTCTGTCAAAATTTTGTTAAGTACAATTTATCTGCAATTTAGCACTTCAGAAGACAAACGTGCTTTTTCAAAAACTAGCGAATGGTTTTTTGAATATTTGGTAGATCAAGACGAAATTTTGCGTCGAGCAATTACTTTACTTCTGGAAGATGGAAAATCCCAAAAATGGATTATCCGTCAAGTTATGGGCTATGAAAGTAAGGATTACAACGAAGGCAGAGAACGATTTAATGCGGTAATGGAAGGGTAATTTTAATATATTAGTCTGAGAATGAGCCAGATCATGTTCTTAGACCACTAGCGATCGCTTTTATTATTCCTAGCCAAGCAATTAAAACGAACATACCGAGTGATGGTAACGTCATTAAAGAAAGGCTCGTGTAGCCGTTGACACCAGTATTTTTTTGACTATGAAGCGATCGCTAATCATCTCCCTTGGCTTAATTTCTCTCACCTCCCTCGTCGCCCCAACTGCCCTATTTGCCCAATCAAAACCCACAGAAAAATCAGAAACCTGTGAAATCTTAGTAGTTGGTGGTGGACTTGCTGGCGCAGCAACTGCCTATGAAAGCTTGCTGGCAGGAAAAACCGTCTGCCTAACCGAACTTACTGACTGGGTAGGTGGGCAAATTTCCTCTCAAGGTACCTCGGCATTAGATGAACGAGAAACCCAACGCACACTCTTATTTTATTCTCGCGGTTACTTAGAATTGCGATCGCGTATCAAAGACAAATACGGCAAACAAAACCCTGGCGCCTGTTGGGTAAGTGGTTCCTGTTTCCTGCCCAAAGATGCCCATGCCATCCTCTTAGATATGCTCAAAGATGCCGCTAAACGTGGCAGAGGCAAACTGAAATGGTATCCTTCCACCGTCGTTAAAGAACTACAAACCAGTCCTGACGGCAAGCAAATTGCTAGTGCCATTGCCATTCAACACCAACCCGCCCCTAATGCGCCTCCCCTAAATACCGAAACCTTATCCCAAACTATCGAAGATTGGTATCGCTACGAAAACTCTTCCCGTTTTACCAAAAATATCGTCCGCTTTGTACCCGCAAAACCAGCCACTAGCAACGCCCCAAACTGGTATGTAGTTGATGCCACCGAAACAGGTGAAATGATTGCTTTAGCTGACGTACCTTACCGCCTAGGCATCGATGCACGCTCATTTCGAGAGCCTTCGTCATCTAATGCCACGGCTGACCGATATTGTACACAAGGCTTCACCTACACCTTTGCAATGGAGGCGACGAAAGATCCGCAACCTCAGCAAAAACCAGCTTTTTATGACCAATACGCCCCTTATTACAGTTATGAGTTAAAGCGACTGGCAGATTTTGACTTAGTTTTTACTTATCGGCGGATTTTGGGTTCTGATCAAGGCAAGAAGACAACTTTTGGCGGTATTACTTTTACAGCGCCTGTGCCTGGGGATATTTCCATGCAAAACTGGACTTGGGGTAATGATTATCGTCCGGGCGGATCTGTTGATAATTTAGTTTATACCCGCGACCAATTGCAAACATCAGGGCAGTTGCAACCCGGTGGCTGGATGGGTGGTTTAAGAACCGAAAGCTTACGCAAGGGTGAGGAGAATGCCCTAGGTTATTACTATTGGTTGGTGGCGGGAACGACTGACTCACAACTGGGTGATGGTGTCAAGAAGCCCAATCTCAATCATCGTTACATCAGTGGTTTGGATTCGCCAATGGGTACGGCGCATGGCTTGTCGAAGTATCCTTATATGCGGGAAGGACGGCGTATTATTGGGCGTCCTAGTTTTGGTTATCCTGAAGGTTTTACTATTTCAGAAATTGATATTTCGCGCCGTGATTACAAGGATGACTATTACCGTCAGACGCTTTCTCCACAAATGTATCGGGATTTAAAGATTGCTTTGTCAGGTTTGGAGGCGGTTTCGGCGGTGAGTGGGCAGATAGCACCCCAAGATATTAAGCGCCGTAGTCGTTCGACAATTTATCCTGATTCGTTGGGAATTGGACATTATGCGATCGATTTTCACCCCTGTATGACGCAAACTCCGGCTGAAACTCCGGGTAATACCGAACGTGAAGGTGAACGACAAGGTGCAGGTCAAGCTTACCCTTTTGAAATTCCTCTGCGCTCAATGATTCCTCAGAAAATTGATAATATGTTGGTGGCGGGAAAAAGTATTGCCACAAGTCATATTGCAGCGGCAGCTTATCGGGTGCATTCTTTTGAGTGGTCATCGGGTGTAGCGGCGGGGACGACGGCGGCTTTTGCCTTAGAAAAGGGTATTGCGCCTTATGAGTTGGTGGATCAAATTCCCCAAGCAGAAGCTCAACTGCAAGCTTTACGGCAGCGAATAGAAAGTAATGGCAACCCAACGGCGTTTCCTAATACTTCGATTTTTAATGAATCTTGGGATAAGTGGCGTTAGGTGTTGATGAAGGGATAAGGTCGGGTAAACTATAAAGAACATAAGTTGTTTAATTTTATGTGAAGTATTTAGCGCCTGACCTATGACTATGGTAATCTCAGCGACTTTTCACGCGACATCAAGCCCAGTTAAAGCGCCGGAACGTTCTGCTCAAGTTACCAGCAAGCCTTATCCGAATTACAAGGTGATCGTGCTGGATGATGATTTTAATACATTTCAGCACGTTCATGATTGTTTAATGAAGTATATTCCTGGTCTAACTAGCGATCGCGCCTGGGCACTGACTGAGCAGGTTCATAATGAAGGGCAAGCTATTGTCTGGGTGGGTCCGCAAGAGCAAGCTGAATTCTACCATCAACAACTTAGTCGCGCTGGATTAACTATGGCTCCTTTAGAAGCAGCATAACTTTAATGAGTAACCAAAATGGCGGTAGATTAGTTTGGAATCATTCAACTCATATTCAGGGTTTGATTCCTGTTTTGGAAAAACTCGTTGTTTACCCTGGTATCCAAACGATTACTCCCGCTGTTTTGGGACGCGCTAGAAGTCATTGCCCAAAATTGCAGTTGAAGGTATCTGTGCCGATTCGCGGTGGGTTTAAGCTGATAGGTAGGGTGGGGAAAACCTTCCAAGAGGTGTTTATTTTGACGAACTTGAGTAAGGAAGAACTGGAGTCTGCGATCGCTCAAGTCTTAAAGCGTTAAAATCCTCAAAACTACAAAAAGGCTTTTTTTGAGCAGTCTTTATTTTTTATCAATAGAATAATCCCAGTTTTTTAGAGATAATTTCTGCCAGCTTCATCATTATTTTTTATTATCTCCAATAAAAATAACTCAAGCTTTATATATACAAGTAATTCTTGATCTAAAACTAAGATAGTTAGTATGCGATCCCCGACTTAATCGCTAATTCTAATTTGGCAATGTCTTAAAGGAGATTTTTAGATGCTTAAGTTTTTTTCCAAAAGTTCTTCTGTCTTAGCCGGAGTAATACTTGTAGCTGGAAGCGTCGTACCTATCACCTCAATTGCTCAAACTGTTGTTGATCCGGCAGTTACTGATGCTACACCAATTATTGAGAAGGCACCACTACTGGTAATTCAAGGTAAAGTAATAGCCATAAGAGGAACTATCGTCACCGTCAGGACGCCGAATATTAGAACCAGCCCTGCCGTGATCCTTGCAGGATCAGCGTTTAGTGTAGATATCTCCAATGCTACTTTTCAGTCAGCAAGTGGCAAGACGATCACACCAGATCCAACTTTAATTATTGGTGACTCAGTAATTGTTGCCGGTACACAGGGAGCAACGCCCCTATCGGCAATTCCTACTCCTGCTGGACCAAATAAATTAATCCTTGCCGAAGTCGTAGCAAAGATTGTAGATTAGAAGCCTGCTAAATCATCACAATTTAAAATGTAGACAACTCCAAAGAAAAAACCAGCCTGAGCATTTTTCAGGGTGTGGCTGGAACTGTTGGGGGCAATTGGAATTGATAGTTGAGAAGTTGACTACGAAACTTTTGACTGTTTTCTACAGTATAGATTGTTTCTCAATGAATCTTTACTTTTAGATGAAAGGACTTTGAGTAAGTTTTTTCTTTAACTGACAAAAAGTCAACAACCTTTAGTAGTAATCCATCTTGATCGAAAAGCAAGATGTTAGCAATTGACTCCTAACCAAACCCCTAACAATAGATCACATTGAAGTTTTTCAAAGGATGTTTTGGTGCTTATGTTTTTCTCAAAAAGTTCTGCTATTTTAGTTGGAGGAGCAATCTTTGTAGGAGTAGTTTTGCCAAGCAAAGCAATTTCTCAAGCTATGCCTCCTGTGGTTTCTCAGCCTCTACCCACTACTCCTCAACTCTTAGTTATTCAGGGTAAGGTGCAGAATATCCGAAACTATATTATTACAGTCAAAACACCCGATTATTTCCCATATTGCCCTCCAAATTACGCTTGTCCTGCCGTTATGGCTCAAGGACCAACATTCAATGTTGATATATCCCGTGCAATTTTTCAGTCACCAACTGGTAAGAAAATGCCACGCAGACAAAGGTTAAAGTTGCAAATTGGTGATGCAATTGTCGTTGCAGGAAGTTTAGTCGTCTCTTCTCAAAGACTCAAGCCTAATTCTGGTATAGTTCCTCAATTTCTCAAAGCAAACATAGTATCAAAGGCGATTTCTTCTATTCCAACTCGTGTTCCTTAATCAAGTAGGGGTAAGCATTCAAAGTCAAGGCACTACCCCCGTATCAACAAGGTGGCAAATTTTATAGCCATTGCTTTTTAAGGTTCAAGGTGTGGCAGGAACTTTGTCAGGTAATGCGTTTGAAGAATTCGGTTTTGAGGTTTCAGAAGGTGACTTTTCTGCTTGGGGACTTTCTGGCGGTTGAGTTTGTGATTTTTTTAACTCAGCTTCGGCAGCAGCTTGTTGTTTTTTGGCTTCTGCAATTAGTTGACTTAATCTATCTCGCCAATAGCTTTGTTGTAAAAGTTGAGGATCGACTGCACGAATTACTTCATCCCAACGACCTTCATCTAGGGCTTTTTGCACCTGATCATATTTTGCTTTGGCTTCTGACCAATCTTTTTGCCATTTGATGATTTTGTTTTGAGCTTCTTGTGCTGAAGCTGAACCACTGGCAATCAAATCTCGTGCTTGAGCGATCGCTCCTGGTAAATCTCCATTTTTATATTTTTCTTCGGCTTTTGCCAACTTTTCAGCATCACTTGGTTGCGCTGGTTGTGGTTTAACCGCAATAGGTGTTGGTTTTGGTGGCTTTTGAGTTGGAGTTGGTGTCGCTTTTGCCTGAATTGGCGCTTGTTTGGTTGAGTCGCAATCAATTAAATTTTGAGCCATCCAACCTTTGTTAGGAGACTTAATTTCTACCCAACCATTTTCTTCAACACCAGTTAAGGTTAGCTTTGTGCCTTTTGGCAGGCTAACAAGCAACTCATTTTCTACTCCAGGTTGAGAGCGAAGATTGGAACTTGCAACAACTACAGTACAATTTCGATTGGCAACATCAATTGTTTGATTCTTACTATCGCCTGAGAAAGCAGAGGTAAAAGAACCATTCTGCACAGCAAACGCCGTAAGTCCAGTCACACCAGCCAGCAATAAACCGATCAATATTGGCACGGCATTACCACCAGAACTATCAGCAGTCGGTTCGATGCTAGCTTGTCTAGAATTTGAACCTGATGTTACTGCCCTGCCTTGTGGCATTACCTCCGTTGGTCTTGGATAGCGTTCTGCAGATGGTATACGATTAGGTGCTACAGGCAGGGTTTGAGGCGTTGGTGCAGCATAACCTGCACTGAGTTGTTTGAGTTCCTGCAAAACTTCTGTAGCTGATTGATAACGGTCTTTGAAGTGATAGCGTACCATCTTCGTCACAATTGCCGCTAATCCTTTACTGACATATACCAGATGTTCCCACAAGATTTCACCTGTGTTTTGGTCATCTTGCATCTGCATTGGCGCCAAACCAGTTAATGCTTGGATGGCAATCACACCCAAGGCATAGATATCACTATTCGGGCGCGGTTGTCCCCGTGCTTGTTCACTTGACATATAGCCCGGAGTACCAACAGCAATTGTATTGCTATGGGCGTAAGTAGTGGCAAGTTGGGTGTGCATTTGTTTAACAGCACCAAAATCCACCAGCACTAATTTACGATCCGAGTTGCGCCGAATTAGGTTATCAGGCTTGATGTCGCGGTGAATTACGCCCCGACTGTGGACAAATTCTAGGATATTGAGGACTTCGATCAATAACTCAATGACGCGACTTTCTTCCCAGCGTTGCCCTGGTAACAATTCTTCGGTGAGGGTATGCCCTTCGATCAATTCTTGCACCAAGAAAAACTCGTTGTCTTCTTCAAAGTAGGCAAGAAGACGGGGAATTTGCTCATGGCTACCCAATTGCTCCAAGGTTTCGCCTTCGCTGGTAAACAGGCGTCGCGCTGTTTCCAAAAAGCCGGTTTCGTTGCTAATTGGTTTAAGTTGTTTTACGACACAAATTGGATTACCAGGGCGTCGGGTATCTTGTGCCAAATAGGTTTTCCCAAATCCACCAGCACCCAAGACTTGGGTTACTTGGTAACGCCTGTCTAGTAGCTTGCCTAACATTAGAGTCACACGCAAAAAGAATTTATCTGTCAATATTTACATACAGTGGCAGGGAATGTATTCCAGGATTGTGCCAATTCTATTTTTTGATGTTAATTTAGGCTGACAAGTAGTATTAAATTGGTTTTTTTGTGTGACGGTTAAGCTTTTTGTCCATCTGGCACCTGAGTTGTACAATGTTTTACAGGTTACCGATAAAAATTGATTAAGCAATTTAGATAGGTAATGATAGAGTCATTATTTCTATACAACTCTTTTTCTCTCTATGGATGAACCTCAAGCCACCGCAGCAAGAGGCATTATTCTCATTGTTGATGATGCCCCTTTTAACTTGCGGCTTTTGACCGCAATGTTGCAAGATGACGGCTATGAAGTCAGGCAGGCGATTAGTGGTAAATTTGCTCTACAAGTTGTGCCAATAATTCAGCCTGATTTGATTTTGCTGGATATCAATATGCCAGAAATGGATGGTTATGAAGTTTGTCGAACTTTGAAGCAGATGCCAGAATCTAGAGATATTCCGGTAATTTTTATTAGTGCTTTGGATGGTGCTTTGGACAAAGAGAAAGCTTTTGCTGTTGGGGGTTTAGACTATATTACTAAGCCTTTTCAGTTACAAGATATTTTGTCTCGTGTTGAGTTGCAACTTAGTCAAAGGCATTGCTAGCAATCTTGATTAATGATTCCTAAAAAGGATGTTTAAATAATTAAAGATTGCAGATCTTCTTGTTGAATCCATTGGTTTTGAAATCGTTGGGCAATTAAGGGTTGAACTTTTAGTTTAAGTTGCTTACCTGCTTGGACATCAATTCTTAATGCTGAATAGGGGCGTCTTTTTTTTGAACCATGCCCAGTTCGACCGACATACAGTAATGATTTTGCCACTAATCGGCTAGAATCACCATCAGCGTTGCTAATAATTTCACTTAATTCGATGCCTTCGCTGCGTTGGCGGCGCAGGCTGTAACCACTACCGCCACAAACTATCCAGTTGAGGTTGGAGTCGGCGTGCCCGGTGTCTACGGTACGGATGTATTCTAGGCAATGGGCGTGTCCACTTAAAATTAAGTTGACAAGTGGTTGATTTTGTGCAGTACCAATAGTTTCGGAGACAGCATCAAGAACTTGACGTAGGCGATCGCGTATTGCTATAGTTTGCGCCTGATCCCATTTCGTTGCTTCAGTAACATAAGGCGGATGGTGTAGATAAATGATTCTACCCCGCACGGCGTCGGTGTGCCAAGATTCAATTAGTCGTTGTTTAAGCCAGTTGAGTTGCTCAGTATCGACGATGGTTTTTTTAGTTTCCAGTTGTTTCTCAATATCGAGTTTAATTTCCCCAAGATGCTCTAATTTGGTACTATAGTCGTCAAGCTGTTCGGCTTCGTCGGGCTGCTCTGGGTTGAGTTGCATAGACGCTTCTAAAATTTGCTGTCTTTGCTGTTCTAAGTCTTTAAGACGAGTTTCTAGGTGGCGACGGTAGGCGTCTCCTTCCTTGGTACTAGGAAGAGGTTGGGGTTCGTTAAAGGTGGAAGAATCGAGGGCAAAAAAGTCGATGCCGCCGTAACGAAAGCTATAATAACGGTT
The DNA here is from genome assembly GCA_049671305.1 of Coleofasciculaceae cyanobacterium. GTDB lineage: Bacteria > Cyanobacteriota > Cyanobacteriia > Cyanobacteriales > Coleofasciculaceae > CADCTM01. Next base: position 6,230 of record JBATUR010000030.1, on the reverse strand, counting down.
GGGTAAACGGGTAAAGACCCCTGGTTGATAAGATAAACAGCGTCCGGTTTCGGTTTTGGCTGTGTAATGTTGGTCAAGATGTTTCCCTAAACTTTCGCTATCTTCATATTTTTGCAGATAGTCTAAAAAAGCTTTGGCATAAGCATTGCCTTGACTTGAACCATGTAAACCAACATTGAAATTTAATTTGAGGTGCAGTAGTCGCCGTAGTGGCACGGTTGTTTGTGCAAGTATGCCGTAAAGTAAGGGTAAGTCGTAATAGTCGTGGTTTCCTAATACGGGCAGAAATGGCTTATTGAAGATCATTTGGTCGTATGCAATGCGATCGCTTTGTTCGCCACCAACCAAAAATTCTCGATATGGTTTAATAAAATTTTGCTGGTAGTATTCGCTGGAACCAACTAGATAAACTACATCACCGGTATGTAAAATAAAGCGGCAACTTTCAGAATGTTGCAGCAGCAACTCAGTAATTTGTCGCTGTGGGTTGTGACTTTGATGAGGTCCTGCACCACTATCGCCGATAACTAAGAAAGAGAATTCTGGAGAGTCGTCTAAATTATCATCTATAATCATGCGGGTTTGGTCGATGCCTCGCTCAACCAAGCTTGCTTCGCGCCACCGCACACGTTGCTTCATTTTACGGATTTTTAGGTCAATTGGCGGATCGGAAACGAATTTCATAGATTTGCTTTTCTGGTCTGAGGCGGCTATTAGTGATTTTGTCAGGTTAAGGCGGCTCTGAAATCAGTCAGAGGTACGAATGCTAATTTTTGAGCAATGTCATTTATGGTAACAGCAGCAGTTGCCCCAAAACGTCATAATGATTTTGCGACAGGTTTAAGGTTTTGAGAAAATTTATGAAACCTAAATTTAAGAATACTCTGGCATGGCAACAAGCTGAACTTTTGATGCAACCAGCTTTTATCCGTATTCTCGATCAAGTTAGAAAGCAGCTAGAAAGCACAACTTGGAAGGCGACTTATGAGGATGTACAAACGCCACTGCCTGGTTATAGATTGTGTTTAGAACAAAATGAGGCTGCGGTTTGCGTTGATTTGTGGGAACTTTGTTTTCAGGTGTGTTTTCGCGACTACAGTCCGAGTCATAGTGAGTTGGAAAGTCAGGAGGTTGAAATTGATACTAGTTTAATTGATGAAACGGGCGAGGTGGATTGGCAGGGTCTTGATACGAAGGCACAACATTTAGTAGAGCAGGTTTTTGCTAGTTTGTCAGGTTCGGGAAATGTTATTTAATGGTGAGGCAAAATGACGCAACAATTAGAAGATGTCCAAAAGGCTGCTGGGGCTACGTTTGACTTGGTTGAGGGTGTTTTGACTCTGACTAGTTTTGGTAATGATGCAGCGGCTTTGCAGGCGGCACACCAGAAGGTTGCTATATGCGATCGCTCTCATTGGGGTTGTCTCAAAATTTCTGATGCTGACCGACTGCGCTATTTACATAATCAAAGCACAAATGATTTCCAAAAGTTGCAGCCGGGGCAAGGTTGTGATACGGTTTTTGTGACTTCGACGGCTCGGACGATTGATTTGGCGACGGCTTATGTGACGGAGGATGCGGTATTGGTGATCGTATCTCCAAATCGGCGTCAGGTGTTAATGGAGTGGTTGGATCGCTATTTGTTTCCGATGGATCAGGTGGAATTGGCGGATGTTTCTGAGCATACGGCAATTTTTAGTCTGATTGGTGAAGAAAGTCAGGCTTTGTTAAAAAAGTTAGGCGTTGAGATGGCTGATGGTTATGCTAGTCATCAGTTATTGATGGTAGATGATATTTCGGTAAGGGTTGCTGTGGGTAGCGGTTTGGCGTTGCCGGGGTATACTTTGATTGTGGCAAGGAATGATGCGGCAAGGCTTTGGCAGCGTTTAACCCAAATGGGTGCTGTAGCAATGGGCGATCGCGTTTGGTCACAATTGCGTATCCAGCAAGGGCGTCCTGTTCCTGATCGCGAACTTACTGATGATTATAATCCCTTAGAAGCTGGTTTATGGCAAACAATTTCTTTTGATAAGGGATGTTACATTGGTCAAGAAACGATCGCTCGCTTAAATACTTATCAAGGCGTCAAGCAGAAACTTTGGGGTATTCGTTTGAGTGCACCTGTGTCCGAAGGAAGTGTTATCACATTAGATAGCGAGAAGGTTGGTACTTTAACGAGTTTTACCGAAACTGAAGTGGGATGTTTTGGTTTAGCTTACATTCGTACTAAAGCAGGTGGTGTTGGTTTGAAGGTACAAGTTGCAGGAGTTGAGGGTGAGGTAGTTGATGTGCCGTTTTTAACCCATGATTATGTAGTTTAAATCAATTTAGTTGTAATTTTGGCAGGCTTTTATTTTATACGGAAGTGGGTGACCAAGGATTTGAACCCCGAACCTCTAGATTAAGAGTCTAGTGCTCTACTTTTGAGCTAGTCACCCGCGACAACTAGCAATCATATCAAATCTTGCTAAAAATCCCAACTTTTTGCCAAAATCTAGCTTAACAACTAGAAACTCCGCCATCTCGACGCTGATCACTTGCGCCTTCTAGTAATCCTTCTGAGGTTTTTGATACTGTATGAACACCACCAAAAAAAAGATTTTTCTGCTGCCATTGTACTAGTTGAGGGTCAGCGGGCATTGTTAGTGTATCAACATTTGCGGCAAATCCTGGTTCAAGGTGAAATATGTTATTTTCCCAATGGACTCTTGGACTATCAACTGCTTCTTGAACAGGCATTTTAAAATCAATAATATTAGATATTACTTGCAATATAGCGGTTCTAATTCTTGTAGATCCACCTGAACCTAAAACAATTTCTGGTTGATTGTTTTTTAAGACTATAGCAGGAGACATCATAGAAGAAATTCGCACGTTTTCTTGCCATTGATGAAAGCCTTGAGGATTTAAATCTTCCTCTCCCAACATATTATTAACCATGATACCTGTTCCAGGAATTACATAACCTGAACCTTCACCGTTAGTAGTGGTAATACTTGCGGCATTTCCTTCGCTATCAATCACACTTATATGAGTTGTACTTCCCCATTTATTGGTTACTTGTTGACTATACTGCTCAATATGTTGCTCATCTAGAAATTTCTCAACAATGCTTTCTTGATAGAGGTTAGCATCATAACCGTCTTTTCTTGCTTCATTCGTTAATTGCATGATTTTGGCAAGAATTTCTAAGTGATTGGTGTTGCCAAAACCGATTTTATTTAAGTCAGTTTTTGCCAAAAGTTTTAAAGCAAAAGCGATGAGAGTGCCACCGGAACTAGGAGGAGGATTGGTTAATAAGCTGTCTCCATTATAATTGATTAATAGGGGTTTTCTCTCAATAATTTGATAATTTTTTAGGTCATCTAGTGTTAAATAACCGCCTAGTTTCTGACAATCTTTGATTAACTGATGAGCAATTTCGCCTTGATAAAATTCTTTGGCTCCTTTTTGGACTAAATGAGTAAGAGCATCAGCAAACTCTTGCTGATATAATACTGTTTCTGGTTCAATTACTGCCCCAGTTGGTCGATAATATTGTTTTCCGTCTCGCTCATCAATAATAACTGGTTTAACAATTGAGGTTAAGCAATAATATTGAAAACTATTGAGTTTAAATCCGTTTTGAGCATAATGAATTGCTGGTTCCGCAACAACACTTAAAGGTAATCTACCCAGTTTTTGATGAACATGAAATAGTCCGGCAATATTACCCGGTACTGCCATCGAACCTAGTCCAATGTGGAATTCTTGAATGGCGCCGCCAAAATTGAATTCTACAGGATAAAAATCAATTTCTTGGATATTTCTTTTTTGTCTAGGAGTTTGAGTAAAAAAATCAAATAAAGTGTTATTTCCTGCTTGAGTATGTGCCAATAAAAACCCACCACCAGCGGCAGATGTTAATGCTGATTCTGTTACGAAAGAAGCCAGACTTGCTGCCACAGCAGCATCAAAAGCATTGCCACCATTGCGTAACATTTCAATTCCAGCTTCGGCAGTTTTTTGATTTCCCGCAGCAACAACGCCGTGAGTTTTTTTGTTCATAGATTTAAATGTACAGCTTTATTTTGAATCAGGATATTGAAATAAATCAGCTAGTTCTGATTTTATATTAAGTCTAGCTCTTGATTCTAATTCTACGAACATTTGCTGTGTAGAATAAATTTTGGTTCGTCGTAAGAAACTAGACAAAACTTCTTTTCTTGCGGAGTAATAAAGTTGATTAGGAATGCAGGCATACTCTTGCCGAATTTGTTGAAAATAAGCTTTATAATTTAGTTGAGATGCTCCCAAGATTGCCAAATCAGCGTCTAAAAAAATCTGACTATGAATATCATTGGATGATGCTTGATGATGCTTGGTATTTAAAATTAAGTTTTGCACAAGTTTGATGGTGTCAATTGGCAGATTAAGTTGAGTTAATGCCTGACTTGCATATATAGAACTTTTTTCTTCGTTATCTTTAGATTGAGGTTCATAAATGACATCATGAAACCAAGCCGCTAACTGAATAGCTGAAAAGTTGATCTGTACTGCCATCTCTGATTTAAGTTGCTGTATTTCTTCAATGGTTTCTAAAACTTGTTGAATATGTTTTAGTGTATGATAAAAACGACCCGGACTAGAATAAGCAACTACTAAATTAGAAAAAATTGTGTTACTTACTGTTGGCATTACTGGGAATGGTTGTAGTACATCAAACCAACGATTTTTAAGTATTTCAGTATTGATTATTGGCATGATCATCATCCTATAAAATTAATATTATGAAGATTCAACGCTTGTATCATATCGGTTTCGGACGCGATGATTTTGGTTTACAGTCTCCCACTATAGCTTTATTATCTGGTGATCCAGAACGTGCAAGTTTGATTGCTCAAACTTATTTGCAAGATGTACGTTTGTTGTCTGATAATAGAGGATTGAATAGTTATTTAGGGCAATTATCAAACGGTAGCACAATTTTATCTGCTACTAGCGGCATGGGCGCTCCTTCTCTTAGTATTGTGGTAAATGAATTAGTGCAAGTGGGAATCAAAAAAATTATTCGTATTGGCACTTGTGGCTCGATTCAAAATTATGTAAAAGTTGGTAATATTGTGATTAGTAGTGCGGCATTGTGTCGGCAAGGCGCGGCAAATGATATTGCACCTATTGAGTATCCAGCGGCGGCTGATCCCTTTCTGACAGTGGCTTTAGTGGAGGCAGCGCAAGAATTAGGAGTAAAATATCATCTTGGCATTACAGCATCAGTAGACACCTTTTATGAGGGGCAGGAACGTACTGATTCTGCTAATAATAGCTTAATGCGATCGCTTCAGGGCATTACAGAAGAATATCGGCGCTTAAATGTTTTAAACTACGAGATGGAATGCGGCACACTATTTAAAATGGCAGGAGTATATAATTTTGCCGCAGCTTGTGTTTGTGGTGTGGTAGCACAACGTACAATTAGTGAAACTGTCAGCGTTGAAAATAAGGATATTGCTATTGAAAATGCTATTAAGGTGGCATTGTGTGCATTACAAACATTAGAGTAATTGTCTTTTCATTAAGTAATTATTGCTTGAAGTTTTAAGCCTATAACTAATTATTAAATTCATTGAGCATCGACTGATAATATAGATTATAAGGATAATCTTTTGGCTAAACAACGACTTGATACACTACTTGTAGAGCTTAATTTATGTGCATCACGACAACTTGCACAGAGATTAATTCGTGCTGGTGAGGTAATGGTAAATCAACAAATTCTTGATAAACCAGGTATAGAAATTGAAACAACTGCTATTATTAAAGTTAAGGAAAAGCCCCCCTATGTTTCTAGAGGTGGCGAAAAACTTCAAAAAGCTTTAAACGAGTTTAAAATTCCAGTTGAAGGACGAATTTGTTTAGACGGAGGTATTTCTACAGGCGGTTTTACTGATTGTTTATTGCAATCTGGGGCAAAACTAGTTTATGGTATTGATGTTGGTTATGGACAAGTCGCTTGGACTCTCCGTAATGACGAACGAGTTATTTTAAAAGAGCGTACAAATATACGTTATCTTCAACCGACAGACTTGTATGGAATATCTACAACAACTACTCAAACAACATATCCAGATTTGGGTGTGGTTGATGTATCTTTTATTTCATTAACTAAAATTTTAGAGGCTTTGTGGAACTTATTACAAGCACCTCGTGAAATAATATTACTAGTAAAGCCACAGTTTGAAGTTGGGCGA
>JBATUR010000029.1:0-56362 GCA_049671305.1 Coleofasciculaceae cyanobacterium | reverse complement strand
TGCCAGTACTCAAAGGCACTTTTATGTGAGTAGTTGTTTAGATAAGCCATCAATGCTACTCGCACTCCATTGAGGATAAAAGCTAAGATAATAGCGACGGTTGGTATAAACAAGACTTGACTCTTTTTTGGAGGAAACATTACCAAATAAATTAAAGCAAATCCCAATAGTTGAAATATCAAACTAATTCCAGAGCAACCAGCATCTACTTCAACATAACTTGGTTTTAATCTTACAAAGTATCCTTCATTTTGGGCAGGAAAGCCTAAATATAAAAGCACAAAAGTAGCAAACTTGGCTGTTAATTTTGGTAAGTTGACTAACTGCGATAGCCAGTGCTGAGGAATTGCAATAAAGCTTAAAAGTAAGATTTCCTGCCAATATTGTTTTAAGCCTTTAACTCCAGAGGCAAGTAGAGCAAAACCGAAAAGGGAGAGGATTGGAGAGATACGCAGAAAGGATTCATCAACATAGGGAAATTGACATTTAAAAATCACAATTGTAATTATAAAAGTGCCTAATAATGTCGAAAAAATGCCACTATGTAGATTAAGATTATGACGTTTTTTCCACAGTTGTGATGAAACTGCTACCCAAAATAAGAGAGTAGTTCCTGCTAAGTCAGTAAATTCACTTTTCATTGCTAGATTGATGGAAAGAGCCATTAATCCAGCAGCTATTGCTAACAGCCAATATTTGAAATCTTGGAGAAGTTTAAGTTGGTTCATGAGGAATGATCAGAAAAGCGATCGCTTTTAAAGTATTATTAATAAGTCCCAAAAAGCGATTGCTAACTATTTGCTCAAATTCAATTTAGGAACTAGCTTGCTGGCGCTTACTGCGTTGACGACGTAAAATTAAACCAACTCCTGCAATAGAACCTAAAATGCTCAGAGGTTCTGGTACAGGTTCTGATGAATGTTCTAGCCTGCCTGCAGTTATCATGCCATCGTTAGCACATTCAGCAAAGATATTGGCGATAAAGTCACCCGCTGGTAACACTCTTTTGTCAAAGCTAAACCCAATAGTTTCTCTACCCGTTGTACCAAATTGAGCAAAATCAAAACCAAGCCCACTTAATTGAGTGGAAGAAAGCATATTAATACCAGTAACAAAAGTTCCGGTATTAATCACATTTAGAACGGGTGCAGTTTGATCAAAGTAGGGAGTATCTGCCGGAAATTGTGCAAGAGATGGGGTTCCTCCTACATTTTCAACAGCCGTATTATAACTGCTTAGGCTAGTAAATCCACTGTTAATAGAAGTGACACTTTGCGCCGTAACATTACTGTAAACACCTAGTGTTGAAGCACCAGAGTTATTAGATTGAGCGAAGCGAATTGCATACAAACTACTATTATTACTAGCAGTATTGAAGTTGTCATTTGACATATTGAAGAATAAATCACCCCAACTAATAATGCCATCTTCAGCAGCGGGAGCTTCAACTCCTGCTAAGGACATATTGGCATTTAAGGCAACAACAATATTGTCACCATCTTCCATGATTGCCATACCATAAAATTCGTATGAACTATCTTCACCAATGACACCATCGTTATAACCATCATTGGGCGAATCGATGCCATAATTGATGTCTGCTGTTGCTGCTTTTGCAGGTTGTCCTGTAGCCAAGAAGCAGCCACAAGCTAAACCGAGAGTGCTTAAGACGGAAGTAAGCTGTTTTATTTTCATAGATACATACCTTTTCCCAGTATTATTATCTATCTCAAGAAATAAATCAATTCAGAATTTCAGAACTTTTTTTCAGAATTTCAGAATTTCAGAATCAACAAAAAAAATCCCCATCCCCTCGACTATCTAAGGAAGGGAAGAAACCTTAGTAAATGAGTAATTCCCCTCAATATTCCTTGATTAATTTCTTCAACAGTTTTCTGCAAAATAAATTGAAATGCTTCCCAGCGCCACCATGACAAAAGCTTAAAAATACTTCGAGTTATTACAAGTAACCCTAAAATATATCTTCCTTGCTGCCAGTAAGCATTAGCTAAAATCGCCAAAACTATGCCTTTTTCACGTCTATCATCCGATTTACGTGCCAGTACCATTGCTTTTTTTATATATCTCATTCCTTTAGTATGTTGTTTTAAATTGCTATAACAATAAGCAAGATTAGATAAAATTATAATTGCTGAATTTTTACCTCCAATTTCATAGTTAATCTTCAAAGCTTGCTGCAAGTATTCGATTGCCAGTTGATATTTTTTAGTTCGGGCATAGCTAGCTCCGAAACCGCTCAACGTCATATACTCTCCATATTTGTCACCAATCTCACGGACAATAACTAAAGCTTGGTTCAGGTAATCATTCCCTTTCTGATAGTCTTTGAACATCAAGTAACCTATACCTAAATGGTATAATGCCCTCCAGGTTTCACGCCGATTACTTGTCTGAATACTAAACTCTAATTGCTGTTGAATATAGACAATTCCTTGGCGATGTTTTCCTCTGCGACAGTAAGTTGCACCAAGGGAACCTAAGACTTGTGTTTCTATCTGTTTATTGCCAATTTCACGGGCAATTTTTAAAGCTTGATGATAGTATTTTATCTCTTTCTGGAAGTATCCCACATTGCCATAACTACCACCAGTTGCATCCAGGGCTAAGGCAATATCATCTGGATCTTTAAGCTCATAAGTAATTTGTGAGTACTGCTGATTGTAATCAAATGCTGTCTTAAACTGTCCTAGACGACTATAAGTAAAACTCAAGCCTTTTAATGCCTGTGCTTCTACTTTACGGTCATTAATTTTACGAGCAAGTTCCAATTGTTGTTGATGGTAGTTAATTGCATTCTGGAATTTTCCCAAATAACAATTAGTAATACCTAATCCTTGCAATAAAATGCCGTCTAGTTTTAAATCTAGTTTCCCAAGTAGACGACTATACAATTCAATTAATTGTGGGTAATATGCCCAGGTTTTTAGTTGCTTATGTAATTCTTGTTCACTAGAAAAATTTGAAGATGCTAAATCAACAACCTTTAACTTTGGAGTAATAAATAATAATTGTGATGCTTCTTGCCAACAAGATATTTCACAAAGATGATGAAAACCCTCCAAATACCCTCTTACCTGCTCTAAATTCGTGGCTTCTGGTTCCGGTTCATAAATTTTTAACCAATAAATGGCAGCTTTAAAATCTGCTTTTTCGTCAATAGTTAGTTTTCTGAGATTACAAGTTTCTTGTTGCTCAATCTCACTATCAGATTGCAGTAAAACTAATTCTCCTGCTATGTCATAGCGCAAGTTTTTAATATCTCGCGATGACAGATCTTTTAGTTGAACTTCACTATAAAATTCGTTCATGATGGTAAAACTTCATCTTCAATTTTAGCTAAGTTATCTAACGCAATTCTACGAATCAAGCTGTGTAGACGGTAAAGAACTTTATGAGGAGTATATTCTTCTTCTAATAAGAAACGTCGTTGTAATGTTTGAAAAGCAATTAATGATTCGTCTTCAGAATAATCGTCAATTAACATTAACCAAGCTTGACGTTCAACAGCACGTCTGTATTTGGCTCCCATACATAACATTAAACAAGCCAAAGGAGCTGATTGAAACAGACGAGTAAAGGTTTTTTCAACTCGCATTTTGACTAACTCTGTTAAATTAATGCTGTAACGATCTAATTTTGGCTTATCTTCTCTACAAAATTCTTTTAGAGAACTTTTCAATTCTTCTACGGCTTCTATTTCCTTTCCATAATCATGCCAATAAGCCTGAATGTCTCCCTGATAAGGTGATCCTTGAATTTCTCCAGCAATCACTTTTAGAGCTAAAGGATGTCCTTCATAAACTCGAATAAATCGCTTAAGTAAAGACACTTCAGGTGAGCCATCTAAATCATTTATTTTGTTGACATCGTGAGTTTCAAAAAGTTCTAATGCCTCTATTTCTTCCAATCCATCTAGTCGAAACATTTCGATTCGAGCTGGATGCCTTCCCTCTGCGATAACAGGTAACTTATACTGAGAAGTGATGATAATTCGACTTGCCATAAGCTCACTTCTAATTACTTTTTCAAGAAATAGCTCAAAGATGGACTCCTTAAACTGATGAACACCATTGCTGTCTATTTCTAATAATTCTTCTACCATGTCCAAAACAACTATTAAGGGTTGTGTTCGTAATTTTCCGACAATGGCAGCAACAAGCTTTTCTGGGTTTTGTAGTAATACTTCATCGGCAGCAACTTCATCGCCTAAAATAGAACGTGCTACTTGATCAAAGCTAGAAAAATTTGAGTCTAAACTAACTAACTTTACCGTCGAAAATGCTTGCAAAATTGCTGGCTCTATAGTCAGCATTCCAGCTAAAGCAGTTTTGCCAATTCCTGTTATGCCAACTATTGATAACACTCGACAACCTTTAAGTAATTTACTAGTTAGTTCAGCAATTTCGGCTGTGCGACCAACCCAATGAATGGTATTAAAACTCGGTTGTATTGAAGAAGTGTTGATACAATAAGGAGTATCCGTAGCAGTGAGATTGTTTGGTTGTTCTTGTATTATTGAATCTTGAGAAAAATTTAAATTAGAAATGTCCTGAAGTTGACTATTTTTTAGGTTTTTTGCTGCTTCTGATTTTGATTGCTGCTTAATTATCCGCTGTAGATAAACCTTTACATTTTTTGCGCCAACTTTTTCTTCAGATGAGAGTACGCCAAGATCTTGAAAAATTTCTGCTAATAATTTCCATAACTCATAGGCAACATAACTGCCTAAATATGCAACTGGATAATGGTGTATTTCATTTGTTATGTCTGCTTGAATCTCTTTATATTTCAAACCTTTTAAAACACCGCACAATAGCTCTTTTTGGTGACAGGTTAGATGCTGCTGTTTTTTTTCATACACCAAAGTATTGGCAAGCTTGAGCAAACTCGATACTTCTGCTTCTACCATGATTAATTTAGGAGCTTTTCTCGATAAATGTTATTTAGTTGACTGAATAAAACTTAAACTTATAGAATGAGTAAGTAAAAAAGATTTTAGACTTATGTATATTCATTCCAAAAGTCGTATTAAGCACTTATTTTAAAGATTACAGTAAATTGAGGAATATACTGCGAAAAAAGGAAAATCTGAGTTATCCAAAAAGCTTCTATCACTTCCTCAATCTGCTCCATACCTTAATTAACAAACCGAATTAGCAAATATACTGATAGAAAAATGCCGTGATCGGGGTATCTTAAATAGCACAGAGTATGAGAAGTTTATGGCATCTATTCCCAATCCTTCCCTTGATGCTGGTCTGGCTGCCCTGAACCAGGAAAACTATTTACTCGCGATCGCACATTTAGAAGGCGTCCGCGAAACCGAATTAGACGAAACCCTTGTAGCAAAGGCTTCTCAGTCATTAGTAACCGCTTATCGTCAAAACGGCGACACCGAAAAAGCGATCGCTTTATGCCAACATCTCCTTCAAGACTCTAACCCCAAAATTAGGTCTTGGGCAGACAGAAACCTGGTAGACTTAGAATCTCAACCCCGCCCCATTCCCAACCCCACATTTGAACCTGCAGCAACCGACTCCACAGGCTTTGTTGCCTTCAACTCAACACCCACAAAAACCAAGGCAAGCCAACGCCCCACAGCCTTAAATCTTGGACAACGTTTGCTAAATTCAACCAAGCGTTTACTTCCCAACTCACAACCCTCTAAAAACCAAGGCAACGACACAAAAAAAGACTCCTCCAGACTTCCCGCCCACTACTCACCACCGGCAACACAACCATCAATTTTCACCCCACGTCCCCGCTGGCGCAACAGTGGACGCGCCGCTAATTGGAGTCATCTCAAAAAAATCAAATTCTTCCGTTTGTGGTTTGTACAACTTGTTAGTGCGATTGCCTTTTTTTGGGTGCTACGCTTAGTTTTACAAACGATAATGGGAACCATCAACAACCTATTAGTAACATTACCCTTTGTCCGACCCATTCCCCTCTTTTATCTCGATCCTACTCAAGGATTAGCCATCTTTTTATTAATTCTATTAATCGCTTCTCCTTGGTTAATTGATGCGTTATTAAAATACACTCACGGACTTCAGCCATTATCAATTACACAACTAGCAAACCATAGTCCAGAAACGGCACAAATGATGCAAAATCTTTGCCGTCAAAAACGCTTACCTTTGCCAAAATTAGGACTATTACCAAGCGACACCCCAGCAATTCTTACATATAGTAATATCCCACAAACTGCCCGAATAATTGTTAGTGAAGGCTTATTGCAGCAACTAGCTGATGATGAAATTGCCACAATTTATGCAGGACAAATTGCACATATTGCCCACGGTGATACAACTTTAATGTCTTTAGTTGTACTGGTGCTGCAAATACCCTACATGATCTATTGGCAATTCGCGCAATGGGGGCAACAAATACCAGAATTAATACAACGCCGAATGCCTGCTGTGCAGAAAATTTTCACACCAATTTTTGTCGGCATTACAGGCATTATTGCTTCCTTAAGTTATGGTATTTACTGGTTAATTCAGTTGCCCTTAGTTTGGTTTTCACGAGCTAGAGTTTATTATAGCGATCGCCTTTCTGTGGAAACTACTGGCAACCCCAACGGCATGACTCGCGCCTTACTAAAAATTGCCCTCGGCATCTCCGAAGACATCCAAACTTACACGACAACTAGCAGTCTTCTCGAAAGTTATGACTTACTGCTACCCATCGGCTACCGACAGGCGCTAGAGTTTAGTAGTTGCTCTGTTAGCACTCCCTTTGAACGTGTTTTAAACTGGGACTGCCGTAACCCTTACCGCGACTGGTTAAGCCTCAGCACCTCCCATCCCTTACTGGGAGAGCGTTTGGCGATGCTTACTCGTTATGCCAGAACCTGGAAACTCGATCCGGAATTAGATTTACCCGCCCCAACTCCGCCGCTCCGCAACAACTCAGCACGAATTGCCAAATTTGTCAATGGTTACAAAGCCTTGCCATTATTGCAAAGTACCATACTTTCTGGGCTGCTGCTGGGATTGATACTCAGAGGAATACTTTGGGTAGTTGGGCAAATTGGCGACAGACTGAATATTTGGCAACTGATCTGGATGCACAATGCCCGTCCTTTTTTGGATGCTTGCATATTAATCGCCTTCAGCTTCAGCGTCTTTCTCTGGATTAACCGCTACTTTCCCGATATTAAGCCCTCAACAGTCCAAACTGAACCGAATTTAGGCGAACTACAGGCAAATCCTGACACATTACCGCCCGATAGTCAACCGGTGCAATTAAGCGGCAAACTTTTAGGCAGGCGCGGTGTCTTCAACTGGTTGGGGCAGAACTTAATTTTGCAAACCTCCACGGGTTTAATTAGATTACACTATTCCTCATTTCTCGGACCTATCGGTAATATCCTACCGCTATCAACTCGCCCTGGCGCCCTTGTAGAGCAACAAGTTACCATCATCGGCTGGTTTCGTCGCGGTGCAACTCCTTGGATAGATTTGGAAATGTTACGCCCTGCAACGGGTAAAGCCATACAAGCTTATTATCCGATCTGGATTACCTTGCTTGCTGTAGTTGCGGCAATTTGGGGCGCTTATCAGATTTGGCAAGCGTGACATCTGAGGATATCCCCGACTTCTGGGGTTAGAGCCGAATGATTGGATAAACCTTGAAAAGAAGTCGGGGATATAAAGATGAATGTAACGAAATGTTGCTAAATTTTCAAAATGATGTTACATTAGTTTACATAAGCCGATAAATAGTGGTCACTGAGCTTTTGAGCAACAGCACAGCGCGATCGCTTCGGCACCAGGTTTTCTCCCTCTAGACACAGTAAACTAAACCAGTCACTGCAAATGGCTGGTTTTTTATTGGCATCTAATATCCTCCCAGCAAACCACGCCGCTTGGCTTCTTTTTCAGTAAAGCGAAAAACCAGCAAACCCAAAGAAAAATAGACAACACCATTAAGTAAAGCCAAAGCCAAACCAGTCCAATTCAACGCCTCACCCCGCGCCATCACATCTCGCAACAAACCCGCACCGCCCGTCATTGGCAACAACCACCTGACTATTTGTAATGAACCTGCCCAAGTTTCAGTGGGAGTTGCCATCAAAAATAGTAAGCCAAATTGAAAAATGCCCAATAGTTGCTGGACTTGCTTAAGTAAAAGAGCTACCGACCCGATAATAAAAGCTAGCCCATAAGCTCCTAGCAAGACCGTGAATAGGGGTAAAAGCAAAGTTGGGGGAAATTTGATATTACTGCCTGTTAGAGCCATAATAATCAGCAGAATGGTGAGGATAATCACCAAGCGTAAGACCAAGCTAGCTAATGCCCGCATCACCAAAATTAAAGTAGCACCAAAAGGCGAGAGAAATAGTTGCTCTAAAGTGCCTGTTTGAGCTTCATATTGCAACCCGCTACTGATGTCTACCATCGTAAATAATACCAAGCTCCAAAGCACATAACCAATCACAATGGCATCAAAGCGATCGCCTAATTGTAACGCTGGACCTGCAACATAACGAGTACTCAAAAACAGCCCATAAAAGATAGTTGTCGTAATAACAATGCCGCCAATTGCCTCAAAAGGATAGCGAATAAACTGAGTCCAGTTACGGCGAAACTCAGCCAAAAATAGTTCAAGCATTAGGTTTTTCTCCCACTAATTTTAAGAAGATTTCTGTTAGGTCAGCCGAGTCTTTTTTAACTTGTATTATTGGTAAAGGCTGCAAGACATCAATTACTGAATAGAGTAATTCTGGAGTGCCCATATAAACAATTTTTCCAGCTTGAACTTGGGCATTCAGGTCTTGCAATTTCTGGATTTGTAAGTTGTTTAGTTCTCCATCAACCTCTATGATGTAAGCTGTACCCGAAAACTGCTTAATCAAGTCGCGAGTCGTTGCCGAAGCGATAATTTCACCTTTTTGGATAATTGCCACGCGATCGCTTAATTCCTCAGCAATATCCAGTTGATGAGTTGTTAATAAAATAGCACAACCATTCGCAGCAATAGCTTTTACCAAACCCTTAACATACTGAGTTGCCTCTACATCAAGCCCCAAAGTTGGCTCATCCAAGAGTAACAGCTTTGGTTGATGAATTAAAGCCACAGCAATTGCCAGTTTTTGCTGCATTCCTCGCGAGAGTTTTTGCACACTGGTACGACGTTTGGAAGTTAAATCAAATCGCTCTAAAAGATCCCGACTGCGACGCCGCACTTCACGACGAGTCAGCCCTTTTAATACTCCAAAATACTCTAAATTTTCCTCTGGAGTTAATCGCCAGTAAAGATTACGATTACCTTCCAAAACAGCACCCACAAAACGCAATGCTTGGGGGTTGCGGTGAGGATCAATACCAGCAATTTGTACACTACCAGCATCGGGTCGAATTAAGCCAGCAATCATCTTAATTGTCGTGGTTTTACCAGCACCATTTGGACCCAGAAACGCCAAAACTTCACTTTTTTCTAAAGTTAGGGAGACATCTCGCACCGCTGTAACTATTTTGCCGTAGCGATAAGATTTTTGCAGGCGATCAACTTCAAGTGTCATTATTACCAAACCTTAATTACAAAGGAGGGCGACCCAGTGGATCGCCCTAAATAATAGTTTTAGAAAACTATTTAATTGCGGTTATTTAGCCAGGAATAAAAATTGGTAATTGAGGATATTTATTCACTATTACCAATGTGATCAATTACCTATTCCTCAGCATCACCATCATCATCTTCATCCAATAAATCTTCAGGATCAATCACGATTTCTTCCTCTTCATCCTCAATAATTGGCGATGGGGGAGTGCTTGGAGCGGTACCAAAGCCAACCCGTTCTTCCAAACCGTAAGCACGAGCAGTACGATCATCTAGAACTAGTGGGTCATTTTGGTCTGAATCGGTATCAATGCGATCGCCATAACCATACATACCAGCGCTAGAATAATCAGCATCCAGCGTATTAGCACTAGCGTCTTCAAAGGCATTGTAACCAGTACCAGCCGGAATCAAGCGACCAATAATCACGTTCTCCTTAAGACCACGTAACCAGTCAGACTTACCTTCAATCGCCGCCTCGGTAAGCACACGAGTGGTTTCTTGGAAACTTGCCGCCGAGATAAAGCTATCGGTATTCAAGGAAGCTTTGGTAATTCCGAGCAGCACAGGCGTATATTGCGCCGGCGCACCACCAGTAATTGCCATCGCCTCATTCACCGTCTCAATTTGCCGTAACTCCACAAGTTCCCCAGGCAACATCGTCGTATCGCCACCATCATCAACCCGCACCTTCGAGGTCATCTGACGGACAATCACTTCAATATGCTTGTCAGAAATCTCAATACCTTGAGACTGATAAACCGACTGCACCTCATTTACCAAGAAGCGCTGTGCCTCTTGTAGTCCAATTAGTGCCGCCTCATAAATCCCTTGCTCCTCCAAACTGTAATTGAAGAAAATATCAAGAATTTCATGAGGATTTGCCGGACCATCAGTTAGCGCTTCCGAGGCGCGGACTTTCTGACTATCACTTACTATGGCATTTTGCCCAGGACCTACCGGGTAATCTGCAACCACACCATCCGACTCAATCACCTTGATATCAACGGTTTCATCTTGTTCATAAACCACCTGAGTTTCTCCAGGACGCCGTGCCAAAACACAAGCTTCTTTTGGCTTACGAGCTTCCAAGAGTTCCTCAATTCTTGGTAAACCCTGAATAATGTCACCCGTTTTGGCTCGTTCAAAAACCAGCAACACCAAGTGATCACCCCGTTGCACCAAGTCGCCGTGGTCAATTTGTAATACCGCACCCGGCGAAACTCGGTAAGGACGCGCCAAGCGTAGAGTCACAGAATCACTGCTCACCTTCACCACCTGCCCTGATTCTGGGGAAGGAGTACCCTCCGCCAACAAATCGGTAGCGACAATCAAATCGCCCACCTTGACCTTTGGCGCCTTAGTCATCGGCAAAATAATCCGGTCAGCATCACGAACCACCAAAACGCGACGAATTGCCTCAGCGCCTTCCCTGATGCCTCGCACTTCACCAGCTTCTTTACACTGAATCTCCGTCCGTGCTACCACCGCACCAGGGGCAATTTCATCACCATCTTCCACCAAAAGGCGCGTTGTAGTGCTGCCACCCAAGGGATCAGCGGCAGTGTCGCGACGAATCACCAAAGATTCTAGGATCACCAACTGCAAGCGCATTTCCTCCGACTCGGACTCCTCATCACCGCTCAACTCAATGTCAGCACTAATTTGAGCCGAACCAGGATGATCAGTTATTCCATCTTGGGTCATTTCCAAGACCAACTGAGTACGGAGCAACTCTAGTCCTTCCACCGACTTAACCCGCTCACCGTCTTTGTAAGGCAACCGTTGTATAGCGCGTAGTTCAATACCCGACGTATTCTGATTATCTTCACTTGTGCCGGTTTTGGTATTGATTGAGGCTTGAGATGGCACATCTGGCTCATCAGGCACTTTAAACTCAATCACGGGACGTAATAGCAGCGCCGAGCCTTCTGGTGTTTCTACTGCTTCCCCATAACGCAGCTCATCTGTTTCAACTCCAGGAATCGCTTCTGTACCTGGATAAACTAACTGCCCTTCAGTCAAGAAAGCGCCAGGAATTTCGTCTACCAGATGCAAGGAACCGGGTTTAATGACAATTTCGCGCAGAATGTCATTTTTCTGAACGACCTCGACAATCCCCCCAGAAGTACAGTAGATGTCTTTAACAACTTCTGTACCAGCTTCCACATACTGCCCGTCTTCCACCAACAGCAAGGAGATATCTTTGTTCACCTCATGGCATTCTTCAGGAATCCATAATAGTGAGCCACCTTTGGTGACTTCATAACCTTGCTTGGCTTTACCACGCTTGGCGACTTCTACACCCGCATATTTGATGATGCCACCAGTTTGAGTGCGGTATTGATCATCAATCAATTCAGCAACCACTTGGTTATTCAAAACCTTGGTTCCTGGTGTTGCCTTGAGTGAGAAGCGCTGGTTATTGGCAGTATAAATAACATACTGGTCACGACCACCGGTACTTTCCACCCGCACACGAGCTTCATCTAGAACTACAGAAGCGGTAATAATATCAATTTCCCGCTTGCCTGGAGTTAGTCGCACCACACCACCAGAAGCGGTAACTAACTTAGTTTCGGCGAGTATAGTTTCTGGTTCTACCGCATCGCCGTTTTTAACTACAGGTTCGGCACCTGGTGGTAAGTTATAAACTTCGCCCGATAATACCCAAAGCAAGCCGCCGCGTTGAGCAATACGTGTTGTGTTGCCTTGTCGGTCGGTTTTTTCTTCAGGAATTAAGTCGGCAAATAAGACTTCTCCAGCTAAAGCACTAGATACGTCTTTGGCGGCTTTTTCAGTAGAAAGGCGTGATTTACCAATTGCTACTTCTGCTAAAAGCTGGCTTGCTTTAATTTTTTCCCCATTGGTCACCAAAAGCAAGGAACCTGGAGTTACCGAGAAGGTCAGCGGCTTGTTTTTGTTGTCGTTGGGTTCAAGAACTAAGTCCCCTGCCACTTCGACTTGCTCACGCTCTTCACCGTGGCGCGTCCGCACGCCCCGTGTTCTGAGTTTTTTGGAAAAACGCATTACGCCATCAAAGGGAGCCTGTAGCATTCGTGCAGCTTCCCCTGTGAAGACGCCCCCGGTGTGGAATGTCCGCATTGTGAGCTGGGTTCCCGGTTCACCAATCGATTGTGCGGCAATAATACCGACGGCTTCACCCAAATCGACCATGTGTCCGTGTGCCAAACTCCAGCCGTAGCAGTGCTGACAAACTGAACGTGGTGCCTCGCAGGTTAAGGGGGAACGTACTGAGACTTCTTGGACACCAGCGCGACCAATTTCCCGCGCCAACTCGTCGGAGATATCTTGGTTGCGATCGGCAATCATTTCGCCGGTTTCTGGGTGCAGGACTTCTTGGGCGAGTACCCGTCCCAACAAACGATCAGCTAGGGGAATTAAAACGCGATCGCCATCGGTCATGGCACGCACTACAATATAGCGACTTGTACCACAATCAATATCGCGCACAATCACATCTTGTGCCACGTCCACCAAGCGTCGGGTTAAATAACCAGAGTCAGCGGTTCTTAAAGCCGTATCTACCAAACCCTTACGAGCACCATAAGAGGAAATAATATATTCGGTTACCGTTAAGCCTTCTCGGAAGTTGGTCTTAATTGGTAAGTCAATAATTTCCCCTTGCGGATTTGCCATCAAACCCCGCATTCCCACCAACTGACGCACCTGAGACAGGTTGCCCCTCGCCCCAGAAAATGCCATCATGTAAACGGAGTTCAAAGGGTCAGTAACTTTAAAGTTACGAACCACTTCATCTTTGAGGGCTTCAGAAGTATTGTTCCAGGTATCAATTACTTTTTGAAAGCGTTCAACTTCCGTAATTTCGCCACGGGTATAACGCGATTCAGTAGCACGAATTTCTGCTTCAGCCGCATCTAACATCTCACGCTTGACTGGTGGTACAACTAAGTCATCCACACTAATCGAGACGCCAGCACGAGTTGCAAAGCGGAACCCCAACTCTTTGAGCTGGTCAGCGATTTGAGCACTGCGCGCACTACCAAAGTTGGTAAAAGCCCAAGCCACAAGTCTTTTCAGTTGACCTTTATCCACAACTCGGTTGTGAAAAGTCATTTCTTTTGGATCTGCCATCTGCTTATTAATTACCTATAGGTTATTAGGAAGGGAGCATGGAGTCACTAGTTATTAGTTATGATTGAGAGTTTAAAATCAATGACTAATAACCAATGACGAAAAACTCTAGCTCGTCAGCGCCTCTTGAATTGCGTTGTTATAAACAATTCGACCAGGAGTTGTGCGGATATACTGGGCTAAAACCTCTCCTGCTGCAGTTTCCCGTACTCGCCGTTCTCTGTAATGCTTAGTAATGATGCCATCACTCGATTTATCGGTGGAAACGACTTCATTATCTGGCGTTTCTGTCTCGACTTTGCCGTCAAAGCGTATCCAAACCTTGTCATGTAAACCAACTTGTCGTTGTTCGTAGGCTTTAATCGCATCTTCCATTGAGGCAAAATGGCGATCGGGTTTTGTTGCTGCTGGGTTATCTGCCGTCAAATAATAACAGCCTAATACCATATCTTGGCTAGGTGTCACAATCGGACGACCTGTGGCTGGTGAAAGGATATTATTAGATGCCAGCATCAACAGTCGCGCTTCTGCCTGAGATTCTAAAGACAGTGGCACATGAACTGCCATTTGGTCGCCGTCAAAGTCAGCGTTAAAGGCTGGACAGACCAAAGGATGCAGTTGAATTGCCCGACCATCCACTAAAATCGGCTCAAAAGCTTGAATACCCAAACGGTGCAAAGTTGGAGCACGGTTTAGCATGACGGGGTGACCTGCAATCACTTCTTCCAAGACATCCCAAACGCTGGGATCTCCTCGCTGAATCAGCTTTTTGGCGGCTTTGATGTTATTCACCAAACCCTGACGAATTAAGCGATGAATCACAAAGGGTTGGAATAATTCGATCGCCATTTCTCGTGGTAGTCCACACTGATGTATTTTCAGATTTGGACCAACGACAATAACTGATCGTCCTGAGTAGTCTACCCGCTTACCCAACAAGTTTTGTCGGAAACGACCTTGCTTACCTTCAATGATGTCAGAAAGGGATTTCAGAGGGCGATTATTTGCCCCAACTACAGTCCGTCCCCGCCGTCCGTTGTCAATTAAGGCATCAACGGCTTCTTGCAGCATCCGCTTTTCGTTGCGGACAATAATTTCTGGGGCGAGGATTTCTTGCAGTCTTGCCAGTCGGTTATTGCGGTTAATTACACGTCGATAGAGGTCATTGAGGTCGCTTGTTGCAAAACGACCACCGTCCAACTGCACCATTGGGCGCAAATCTGGAGGAATGACTGGAATTACTGTCAATACCATCCATTCGGTTAAAGAACCGGTGGCGATAAAGTTGTCAATAACCCGCAGGCGCTTAATTAATTTGGCGCGTTTTTGACCTTTGGCGTTGGCGATGTCTTCCCGGAGCTTTTCGCCCTCGGCATCCAAATCCAAGTCTTGTAGGAGTCGCTGGAGCGCTTCTGCACCAATTCCGACTTCCACATTAACTAGTTGCGAGTCTTCGCTATAAAGTTGCTCTTCAATTTCTAACCATTGGTCTTCAGTGAGCAACTGTTTGTAGCTAAGATTCTCGGCATTGCCGCCATTGAGAACCACATAGGCGTTGAAGTAAACAATTTGCTCAACATCCCGCAAAGGCATATCCAGCAAAATACTGAGGTAGCTGGGAATACCCTTGAGATACCAAACATGGGCGACAGGGGCGGCAAGTTTAATAAACCCCATGCGATGACGCCGCACACGGGACTCGGTTACTTCGACTCCACAACGTTCGCAAACGATACCACGATGGCGCACACGCTTGTACTTACCACAATGGCATTCCCAGTCTTTGGCTGGTCCAAAAATGCGCTCACAGAAAAGCCCATCCATTTCTGGCTTGAGGGTGCGATAGTTGATGGTTTCTGGCTTGGTGACTTCCCCTACAACTTGACCATTAGGTAGGGTTCGTTCTCCCCATTGCCGAATCCGTTCGGGAGATGCGATCGCAATCTTAACGTAATCAAACCGCTGTTCTAGCTGATGTCTCATTTCTTTATTGGGGATTGGTCTTTGCTCACATTAGTCATTAGGAATGGGAATTGGTCACATACCAATTCCCCATTCCCCATTACCTACCTAAACTTCATCCTCTTCCATCTCTTCACTCCTCAAGGATTCATAAGTTGGACGTGAGGGTGTACGGCGACGGTCGGCATCTGCCATCAAATCTACTTCCACGTCACGGCTAGAGCCATCTTCAGCGTTTTCGACTTTATGCACGGCAATATCCAATCCCAAAGACTGCAGTTCTCGCATCAACACTTTGAAGGATTCTGGAGTACCAGGACGGGGGATCGCTTTACCTTTAACGATCGCATTTAATGCTTCATTTCGTCCTTGCATATCGTCTGATTTCACTGTCAACAATTCTTGCAACGTATAAGCTGCACCAAATGCCTCCAATGCCCAAACTTCCATCTCTCCAAAGCGCTGACCGCCTTGCTGTGCCTTACCGCCCAAGGGCTGTTGTGTCACCAACGAGTATGGTCCTGTGGAACGGGCATGAATCTTATCATCCACCAAGTGGACTAGCTTCAACATATACGCCTTACCTACCGTAATTGGTCGGTCAAAGGCTTCCCCAGTTCGACCATCATATACAGTGATTTTCCCTGGTTTAGTTGGGTCAAATGCCCACTCCTTATCCTCTTGCTCCGAGGCTTGCTTCAACTTGCCGTGAACAGTAGTTCGGGATGACTCTTCACCATACATTTCGTCAAATGGTGTCAGCTTAAAGCGAGTATCCAAACACTCGCCAGCCCAACCTAATAGGCATTCAAACACCTGCCCCACATTCATCCGACTCGGTACACCCAAAGGATTTAACACAATATCCAACGGCGTGCCATCAGGCAAATAAGGCATATCTTCCGCCGGTAAAATCCGTGAAATAATCCCCTTATTACCGTGGCGTCCTGCCATCTTGTCGCCTACTTGGATCTTGCGCTTTTGTGCCACATAGACACGCACCACCATATTTGCTCCTGGTGGCAATTCGTCGCCTTGTTCACGAGTAAACACCCGCACATCTACAACCCGACCTTTTTCACCATTAGGCACGCGCAAGGAATTATCCCGTACGTCCCTGGCTTTTTCGCCAAAAATTGCACGTAGCAGCTTTTCTTCTGGTGGTTGGTCAGACTCACCTTTTGGAGTCACCTTTCCTACCAAAATGTCACTTGCTTCCACCCAGGCGCCAATGCGAATAATCCCGGTTTCATCCAACTGACGCAGGGCATCTTCCCCAACGTTGGGAATTTCACGGGTAATTTCTTCGGGTCCTAACTTGGTCTGACGTGCCTCAATTTCATACTTCTCAATGTGTATGGAAGTATAAACATCATCAATTACCAAGCGCTCACTAATCAGAATTGCGTCTTCGTAGTTGTAGCCTTCCCAAGGCATATAGGCGACTAAGATATTTTGTCCCAGTGCCAATTCACCGCCTTCAGTTGCTGAACCATCGGCTATAACTTGACCCGTCACCACGTCATCACCAGCAAAAACCAACGGTCGCTGATTTAGGCAGGTATCCTGGTTAGAGCGCTGATATTTCTGCACTTCATAAGAAATTTCCTGCCCAGAACTATCTTTGATGCGAATTTCCTTGGCATCAACATAGCTGACCTCGCCATCACTCTGGGAGACAATAACCATGCCAGAGTCTCTTGCTGCTTGTGCTTCCAAACCTGTCCCTACCAAAGGACGTTCCGGACGCAACAGGGGCACAGCTTGCCGTTGCATATTTGATCCCATCAGTGCCCGGTTAGCGTCATCATGCTCCAAAAAGGGAATCAAGGAAGTCGCTACTGAAATAATCTGCACCGGCGATACTGACACATAGTCCACCTGATCCGGCGTTGTGGTGGTGAATTCCTGCCGATAACGCACAGGTACAGACTCGCCCAAAAGATTGCCTTCTTCGTCCATTGGGATGTCTCCCGGCGCCGTTCTTAAGTCGTCTTCTTCATCCGCTGTCATGTATAGAGGCGGATTATCTTTATTGACGCGCCCGTTTTCTACTGGATAGAAGGGTGTTTCAATGAAGCCATAAGAATTCACCCGCGCATGAGTTGCCAAGGAACCAATCAGTCCGGCATTAGGACCTTCTGGAGTTTCAATTGGGCAAATCCGTCCGTGGTGGGAGGGGTGGATGTCTCGTACTGCAAAACCTGCTCGTTCCCGTGTCAATCCACCAGGTCCTAGTGCAGAAAGTCGCCGTTTGTGGGTAAGTTCTGCTAAGGGGTTGGTCTGGTCCATAAATTGGGACAACTGGGAAGAACCGAAGAATTCTTTAATCGCAGCAACTAAAGGTTTGGGGTTAACCAATGAGGCTGGTGTTAGAGTATCGGCATCACTAACGGTCATCCGTTCCCGGATAATACGCTCTAAGCGGTTAAGTCCAACTCTGACTTGGTTTTGTAGTAGTTCTCCTACACTACGCACTCGACGGTTGCCTAAGTGGTCGATGTCGTCGGTGCTGCCTACGTCAAATTCTAGGTTGATCAGGTAGTCAATTGCCGACAAAATATCTTGAGGCGTCAATACCCGCATGGTGTCGGGTACGTTGAGACGCAGTTTTTTGTTAATTTTATAGCGACCAACCCGACCGAGGTCATAACGTTTGGGGTCAAAGAAGCGGGAGTCCAACAGTTGCTGTCCACCGCTGACAGTCGGGGGTTCACCTGGACGCAGCTTGCGATACAACTCCATCAGTGCTTCTTCTTCACTGGGGTTGCCTTCTTTGTCGAGGGTTTTTTGGTAGTAGTCTGGGTGACGCATGGCGTCGATGATTTCGCTATCTGAGAGTCCTAATGCTTTGAGCAAGACTTGGGCAGATAGTTTGCGGGTTTTGTCGATCCGTACCCAGACTAAATCGTTTTTGTCGGTTTCAAATTTCAGCCAGGCGCCCCGGTTTGGTATCAGGGAAGCGCTATATGTCCGGCGTCCGTTTTTATCGATTTCCGATTTGTAGTAAACTCCAGGACTCCGCACAATTTGGTTGACGATGACTCGTTCTGCACCGTTAATAATAAAGGTGCCTCGGTCGGTCATCAGGGGTAAGTCGCCGATGAAGACTTCTTGTTCTTTGATTTCGCCGGTTTCTTTATTAATTAGGCGTGTGGGAACGTACATTTGCACGGCGTATGTGCTGTCTCGGCGTTTCGCTTCGTCAACGTCGTATTTGGGGCGCTTGAGTTTGTAGTTTTTGCCCAAGAAGTGCAGCTCCATCTTACCGGTATAGTCGGTGATTGGTGAGAAGCTGTTTAGTTCTTCGATTAACCCTTCTTCCAGGAACCAGCGAAAGCTGGAACGCTGAATCTCAACTAGGTCGGGTAAGGTGTAGTTGGTGGCAGGGTAAGCCTGGGCGGGGGTGGTATAAATCTGGTTAGTCATGCGTTTCCTAGATTCAGAGGTGAGTCAGCGTTGAGCTACAATCAGAGCCAAAGATATCATGCAGATGACGTAAGCGGCGGGATGCATTCACCTGGATAGACGATGGGTATGAACAGCTAAATGGCTGCTGGAAGCGTTGTTTTTTTAGGTCAACGTGGTTCTAGCAACTGATGCAGTTCAATCTTTTAGTTTGTGGCAGCAACAAAATGGTCTTGAGAAATAACTAATGTCTCCAATGGGAAGATAGCTCTTGATTTGAACAAGGCGTTTAAATCCGAGGGTTCGGGTTGCCAGTAGGATACTTTAATCGGCTCTTTTCTGGAGTAATAGCAGCAATTGGACAATTCGACCAGGAAATTTTATTCATAGTAACTCTTCTTAATACTATTATGCCGTAGAGAAACTGGTTTGGAGCCAATTTTGAGCTAGCACTCAAGGTAAGGAGGAAGTTGGGGTTTGGTATCAGGGTGTTAAGGTTAAACCAAAGAGTTTACAGGCATTTTCGGTGGTCTGGGTACTCAGCTCTTCGAGGGAAATTTGGCGCAAACGGGCGACGGCTTCGGCAACGTAGCGCACAAATGCGGGTTCGTTGCGTTTGCCTCGCTTGGGGACTGGTGCTAGGAAGGGGCAGTCGGTTTCAATTAGGTAGCGATCGCTTGGTACCATTGCTGCCGAGGCGTGAATTTGGGTTGCGTTTTTGAAGGTGACAATGCCACTAAAACTAATATAAAATCCCAAATCTAAAAACCACTGGGTTTCTTCGGGTGTACCCGACCAACAGTGCATGACGCCTCGAAGTTGATGACTTTGCCCAAATTCCTGTAAAAGATCGCGCATGGCAAGGGCTGCATCACGGCAGTGGATAATTACGGGTAAATCTAATGAACTTGCGATCGCCAGTTGTGCCTCAAAGACTTTTTTTTGCTCAAAAATATTCTCGGCTTTAAAAAAATCTAACCCCATTTCCCCAATTGCCACTACCCTAGCATCTGAACGAGCTAATGCTAAAATTTGCGCCTCCATTTGGGGCGTCCATTTTTCGGCATCTAGCGGGTGCAAACCTACTGCAAATGAAAGTTCCGGAAATCGATCTGCCAAGGCTTGAATGCTTGCCACTTCTTCCGGTTCAACGCAGGAATGCACCAGCTTAACCACACCTGCTTCGCGCCAACGTTCTCGAATTGCCTCCAAGTCGGACTCGAAGGCATCGAAGTTGATATGAACATGAGTGTCTATCAACTGCATTAGTATTACCTGCTGTTTATTTTTAAGAAGTTGTTGGGGCATTATGTTAGTTTTGCCCCTTTTTGTGCTTCTTGACACCCAATTACGATAAATCTACCGAAAAATTCAGATATTATCGCTTAGTAGCAGTTTTGCTACCAACTTAAGAATCAGCCGTTGCTGGACTGTATTGATTAAGTTGAATTGCTACACGCTTGAGATTTTTTGCCAAACGTGATTTTTTGCGTGCGCCGTTGTTTTCATGGAGAATGCCTCGTTTGACGGCTTTATCAATTTTACTGTAAGCCAAGTCCATGCGACTTTGTGCTTCTTGTAGGGTTTCGGGACTAGGCTGACGGGCATAAGTATCCACAGCAGCCAGGTAGTTTTTCATCAGGGTTTTGACCGCTGATTTGTAGGTTTTATTGCGAACTCGATTTCGTTCAGCAATTTCTATACGCTTGATCGCAGATTTGTTATTCGCCACAGTAGCCTTAAGGAAAACTTGATGAATGCTAATAAATCAAAATACCAGACTTTTTAATATAACACTATTGTGTAAAGATGCGGTATTTTAGTCGGCAGGATCGCGACCCCAGAAAAATCCAGGTTAAGCTATAGGAGTGAGTCTAGGTAAAAGATACGCCCCGAAGAGTCGAGGCGGTTTCCTTTACCTGGTCTGACACAAAGCTAATATAAGCGTGATGGGCATTCCGACTCCATGCTGCGAATCATTACTCAGCAGGCTGAGGCACAAACTGAACTACGGCGTATTTGCGATCGCCTTTTAGGCGGTGGTGAAGCACTTCGTACCTCCCAAGACCAAATCATCCACAAAGAAGCAACGGTGCGAGAAGTCTTACAGACGGTAAAACGTCAAGGAGACAAAGCACTTGTGCACTATACAGAAGAATTTGACCAACAACTCCTAACTGCTGATCAATTGCGTATTAGTGGTTCAGAGTTGGACGCGGCATACCAGCAGGTGTCCAAAGATCTTCTAGATGCCATTAGTTTGGCAAGAAAACAAATTGAGGCATTTCATCGACAGCGTGTCCCTAAATCTTGGGTACAGTTTGGCGATGATGAAATTGTACTAGGTAAGCGTTATACGCCTGTAGACCGTGCGGGAATTTATATTCCTGGCGGTAGAGCTTGTTATCCCAGTACTGTACTTATGAACGCTATCCCCGCAATGGTGGCAAAAGTACCGCGAATTGTCATGGTAACGCCACCAGGACCCGATAAAGCGATTAATCCAGCCGTACTGGTTGCCGCACAGGAAGCGGGAGTTCAAGAAATTTATCGTGTAGGCGGGGCACAAGCGATCGCAGCTTTGGCTTATGGTACAGAAACGATCCCCAAAGTAGATGTAATTACAGGTCCTGGCAATATTTACGTTACCCTCGCCAAAAAACTGGTTTATGGTATCGTTGGCATTGACTCGCTAGCCGGTCCTTCTGAAGTGCTAATTATTGCCGATAAAGGAGCAAATCCGGTCTATGTGGCGGCTGATTTGTTGGCGCAAGCAGAACATGACCCGATGGCAGCGGCAATTTTGCTGACCACGGAGACTCAATTGGCAAAACAAGTCCAAAGAGAAGTAGAAAGGCAATTGCAGGACCATCCAAGACGCTTACTGACAGAAAAAGCGATCGCTCATTATGGCTTAATTGTGATTGTTGATTCCTTAGAGGCAGCAGCCGAACTTTCCAACGATTTTGCACCAGAACACTTGGAACTGGAAATTGCTGAACCCTGGGACTTTCTCGAAAAAATACGCCATGCTGGGGCAATTTTCCTCGGTCATTCTACCCCGGAAGCGGTGGGAGATTATTTAGCAGGACCTAATCATACTTTGCCGACTTCTGGGGCGGCACGTTATGCCTCGGCGTTAGGTGTGGAAACTTTTATGAAGCACTCTAGTTTGATTCAGTATTCCTCAACGGCACTTAACAAGGTATCAGATGCCATTCAGGCATTGGCAAAAGCCGAAGGTTTACCGTCTCATGCTGACTCCGTACGTTTACGAACTGAGGGAGATTTGCCGGGTTAGGAAGCGCCAGTATCAAGCCAGAGAAAATTTCTGGGGAAGCTGTAGGTATTTGTACTTTTGTACTAAAGTTAGTTGGTGGAATAGTAACAACCCGACAGAATGAAAGCGATCGCTTTGATCTCTGGCGCTGATAGGAGGTATTTGGGTGCTAAAAACAATTCTTGTTGCCCTGGACAGTTCTGATCTGACACAGTATGTGATTGAGAGCTTGAATGAACTACAAATTGTGCCTGCTACTAAAATAGTGCTTGCCCATGTGATTTCTACTTCCGAGTCAGATATGGAAACGGTCGTTGATCGTCCTCAAACTTCTGAAGAGCCGTTGTATCGACATCTTGAAAAACAGCTACAAGTTTATCAACATCAGCTTGCTTGCGAAAGTGAACTAGAGATTGTCATGGGTGATCCGGCTGTGGAAATTGTGCGCCTTGCTCACATTTATAAAGCTGACTTAATTGTGATTGGAACGCGGGGTTTAAAGGGCTTGAAGCGTATCTTGGAAGGTTCGGTAAGTAGTCAGGTGGTAGCTGAGGCACCCTGCTCTGTGCTGGTTGTGAAGGCGGATTAGTGATTGATGTCATTGCCCGCCTGCGATCGCTAATAAATTTTTCTCTGTCTTTAGCTAGATGTCGTATTGAGTAACTATACCACTGTAGTTGTGCCTAATTGCAAGGCATAAAGGTTGGCATAGACACCTTGTTGAGCAATTAATTCTTGATGTGTGCCGTGTTCAACAATTTGCCCTTGTTGAATGACTAATACTTGGTCCGCTTGGGTAACGGTGCTGAGGCGGTGAGCAATCACGAAGCTGGTACGATTTTCTAGTAGACGTGCGATCGCATTCTGCACTAATGCTTCGGTTCTAGTATCAATACTACTAGTTGCTTCGTCTAAAATCAAGATTCGCGGATTAACTAATACGGCACGAGCAATACTAATTAATTGTCGTTGTCCTTGGCTTAAATTAGCACCGCGTTCACCTAAAAGTGTGGCATAACCTTCAGGTAAAGTGGTGATAAATTCATGGACATTAGCAACTTGAGCGGCAGCTTCTATTTCTGCTTGTGAAGCTTGAGGACAACCAAAGGCAATATTTTCGGCAACTGTAGCACTAAATAAAATATTGTCTTGTAAAACGATGCCTATTTGACGACGCAGACTGGCTTGAGTAACGCTACGAATATCAATTCCATCAACTTTTACTATACCACTTGTGACATCATAAAAGCGCAAAATTAAGTTAATAATTGTACTTTTTCCCGCACCTGTTGGACCAACTAAGGCAATCATTTGCCCTGGTTTTGCTTGAAGATTAACGTCTTTTAGAACTAATTGATTGGGATTATAACCAAAAGTGACATCTTCAAAACTCACCGCACCTTTTATTGCTGGCATTTGCGTGGCATTAGGTGCATCATTAAGTTGAGAAGGTTCATCTAAAAGTAAGAAAATTCGCTCAACTCCTGCCATTGCAGACTGTGCCTGGGTGTAAAATTGGCTGAGGATTTGAATTGGTCGAAAAAACTGTTGTACATAGAGTAAAAAAGCAGTAACTGTGCCAACTGTTGCTGCTCCTTTAGCGGCGAGATAACCTCCATAAGCGAGTACTCCAGCCGTCGCCAAAGTATTAAGAAAGTCGATAGAAGGTAAGAAGGCGGCGGTAATAGCTACTGCTTGCACATTAGCATCACGATTTGCAGCATTTAAGGTATCAAATTCGGCAATATTAAGTTGGACTCTGTTGAAAGCTTGTGCTTCTCGGACACTGCCAATATCTTCTTCTATTTTAGTAGAAAGTTCGCCAATTGTTTGACGAGTTACACGAAATCTTGATCTTGCCCAACGGGAAAATAAACCTGTGGTAAAGATCATTAATGGCACAACTAAGTTGCTTAATAAACCAAGTTGGGGGTTAATTAGTAGCATGGCGATGACAATACCAATTAAGCTAAATAAGTTGCCCAACATTTGAGCGATGGTTTGTCCGAAAGCTTGGTTTACGACACTAACATCATTGAGTAAACGGCTCATTAAGTCCCCAGCTTCATTCTGATCAAAAAAGCTAATGGGGAGGCTTTGAATTTTAAGAAAAATATCTTGACGTAGTTGTGCAAGTAGGTGTTGCATAATCCAACCAACACGATAAATTTGAGCGCGAATTGCCTGGATACCTGAGATATAAATAACTGCCAAAAAGACTAACATTAGTAATAGTCCTTGCAAGTTACCAGGACGAATTAGATTATCTATTGACCAACCAATTAAAAATGGTCCAATTGATTGAGTTGCTGCACCAATTGCAACTAATCCTAGAGCTATGGGTATTTCTTTTCGATAGGGTTTGAGGTATCCTAAGAAACGTTTTAGTGTGGAGATTTTTGGGTTAGATGCACTTACCAATTTAGTACCTCTGATTTGTTTTCTTAATGTTATAAAACTATTGATAACTTTTTTGACATTATAAATGGCATACCATACTAATTTTTATGGCAAGCTGTAGATGCTTATTTCTTCAACCAGTTTAAATTATCAGGCATTATTTATTAAACAGCAGTAGGTTTCTTAACTTGAGACTCTAAAATTGCGCCATAAAGTGGACTATTTTGCATTAACTCTTCATGAGTACCACAAGCAACTAAATTTCCTTTATCTATTAATAAAATTCTGTCAGCATTACGCACTGTACTAATGCGTTGAGCAATTACAAATGCAGTGCAAGTATGCAGACGCATTAACTCATCAAGAGCATCTTGAATTTGTGCTGCTGTTTTGGCATCAACTGCAGAAGTGCTATCATCTAAAATTAAAATACTGTAATCAGTAAGTAAAGTTCGTGCGATCGCAATTCGTTGTTTTTGTCCTCCCGATAAACCAACGCCGCGCTCTCCAACTATGGTTTCATAACCTTCTGGTAAGCTAGAAATAAAGTCGTGCATTTGAGCCGTTTTTGCCACTTCTATGACTTCTTCTAGAGTTGCATTTGGTTTAGCATATGCAATATTATCGCGAATTGTGCCTGAAAAAAGTGTGGTTTCTTGAAAGACAATACCAATATGCGATCGCAAACTTGACAAAGTTAAATCTCGCACATCTCGCCCATCAATTCGCACTGAGCCTGCGCTAACATCATAAAAGCGAGGAATCAAGTTCATAATCGTACTTTTCCCGGAGCCAGTCATTCCTAGAATCGCGATTAATTCTTTTGGTTTAGTTTCAAAGGAAATGCCTTTTAGAGCCTTGGTAGTCGCTCCTGGATAGCGGAAATGGACGTTTTCAAAGGTGATACGACCTCCACATTTTTCAAATGGTACAGCATTAGGGCGATCGCGTATTTCAATTTCAGCATCCACTACTTCATAAACCCGCTGTGCCGAAGCAGCAGCTTGGGCAATTACAGGTGCCGCAAAACCAATCAAAAAAACTGGTTGTAGAATAAACAATAAGTAGGAATTAAAAGCTACTAACTCGCCAATTGTAAAGGTTTTTCCAATTACTTGTGCGCCGCCATAACCAACGACGGCTAAAGTAATCATATTACTCAGCAAAAAGATATAAGGAAAAACATTACGAATGGCACTAATGGTTTGCATATTTACATCTATTAAGCCATTATTCAGCTTAGTATAGCGGTCGCGTTCTGCTGGTTCTCTGACAAAAGCTTTGACAACTCGCACACCTAAGAGATTCTCTTGTAAAATAGAATTAAGATTACCTAATTGCTCTTGCACCTGACTAAAAAGCGCTTGAGTTGTTGTGAGAAACCGTACCATTAAAAGTCCAGCCAGCGGAACCATTGCTAAGGTAATTAAGGCGAGTTGCCAATTCATAATAATTAAAATTATGGAAATAGTAATTAAAGTAACAACTGCCCCAACAACTTGAATTAAGCTAGTGCCGACAAAGGTACGAATTTGTTCAATATCGCTAGTAATACGAGTTAGAAGTTGTGAGGTTTGTGCCTGATCATGGAAACTAAAACTAAGGTTCTGAATTTTCGTAAAAATTCTGTTACGCAAATCATAAGCAACACCCTGAGAAGCTGCTTCTGCCCAAAAACTTTGCCCAAAGTTAAATAAACCCCGTCCAATGGCAACTAACACCATCAAACCTGCACTATAAAGGATAATTTGTTGGTCTTGAGAAGCAATACCTTGATCAATACCCCAGCGGAATAATTGCGGCGTTATCGCATTAGTCGCAGTTAGTAATAATAAGCAACAGAAAGCGCCGAATGCAGTAAAACGATAAGAAGTTAAGCTACCCAAAACACGCTTGAGAGGTTGCATAAGCTATCTAATTTTTTGAGGGAATAGAATATAATGTCATTGCCAGTAAGACCATAAATGATATCATTGCCATTCGTTCCAACCAGGGCAACAGCGATCGCTATTCTATTTGTATCATTTAAATCAGTTGTAATTGTCAAGCTGGCAGCATCGGTAAGTATAGCGTTAGGGACAAAATTCAGCCCCTCCAAGGCGTTGTTGATGTTGCTGAGTGTATCCGTAAAAGTAATTGTGGCATCACTCGTACCATGAAGCCAAAATTTTCTTTTGTTGATTTGGGTTATACCAACTCTACAAAAACTGTACTCTAATGGCTAATTTTGTGACAGGGTAATGGTATTCAGGATTACTTAAGCAATGAGCTTTTATCCTTTTTGACAAGATTAGCGATCGCATTTGCTTAAAAATAGACAATATATTGTTTAAGCCAAAAATACTTAAACAATCTTCATTGAATCAATTATTTCTTAATAGTTGAGTAAACAGATTATATTTTGTATTCCTAGTAAATTAGAGAAACATCTCAATCATTTCGGGGTTATTTCTAAAGAAAAATTAAGCTCGTAAAATGACAGGGCTGAATTATTATGAGCATAGACAAAACTCAAGAGGTTTTTAGATGTTCGCCAGAATACGTCGTATTTTTAGCCGATTTTTTAGTAGGTCAAGAACAATCAACAATGAACCCCTAAACAAAGTAAGTTTGATTGTTCTGATTTTGATTGATATTTTTATCTTGGTCAATGTTTTTGCCGGCTTAGATGATATTAGCAGATGGCAGCTCAGTCCAGCCCAAGCTTATCCCTGTTATTCGGAATGGCAAACTTATCGGACAACAACTAAAAAAGATAAAGACTTTACAATTATCAAGCAAGCATTGCAATCTAACTTCTCCCCTGAACCCAGTTTCAAACAATATCAACTAGATGCATCAGGACATCTAGGAGAAATTTCTAGTATTTGTCTGAATTATGCAAAAGCCAAAGATCAGGTTACAAACCCAGTCAATATCCAAAATATCCAAAATATAGACCAAAAACAAGCCGAAATTAGTAAACAAGAACAAGCTAATCGTAATATTCGCGCCCAATATGATTCAACTCTTTTAGAAAAAATAGCAGGACAAACTCGCCAACGCTCAATTAATACAGTCGGGGCGGAAAAAGCCAAGCAACAATTAGATCAAAATAATCGACAAATTTCCACACTAAAAAAGGAAATCTCTAATCTTAAAAAAGCACTGTTGGAAAAACCAGAAAGTCGGGGTTTCCTAACTTTTTTGGACAACAACGGGCAATTTAGTGAAGTTAAGCAAAACTACGAACAAGCTTCCTTATGGTATCCCAGTATCCAATTTGCTTTTCAAGCACTATTTCTGCTACCGCTAATTCTTATCGCTTTATTTATTCACAACTTTGCTCAACGCCGAAGATATGGACTACTGTCTTTAATTACCTGGCATTTACTAGTTATCTTCTTTGTACCGCTGATTATTAAAGTCTTTGAATTTCTGCAATTCGGTGCAATCTTTAATTGGCTCTTTAAGATTATTAGCACCATTTTTGGTAGTTTACTCTTTCTAGTCAGCTATCTCTATATTTTGTTAATACCACTAATTGGTTTTGGCATTATTAAGTTCTTTCAAAAAATTGTTTTTAATCCTAAAGCCCAGACAGCTAAACGTGTTCAGAACTCAAGCTGTATCCAATGTGCCAAAAAACTTAGACCCCAAGATACCCACTGTCCTCACTGTGGTTATTATCAATATGTTGAATGCTTAAACTGTGAGCAACTAACTTACAAACATTTACCATATTGTAAACAGTGTGGCTCTTCTCAATCAGAGTAATTTATAGGCTATTTAATAATTACGCTAGGGGCAATGCCTGCCCCAAATTTCTGCTGCAAAATTTAAAACAAAAAGTAGCGCTGTGCCATCGGTAAAACTGTCGCCGGTTCACAAATTAGTAACTCACCATCTGCCCGAACTTCGTAAGTTTCTGGATCAACTTCCATCTGCGGCAAAGCATCATTCAGCTTCATATCCCGCTTAGAAAGTTGGCGTGTACCTGATACTGCCACAGTCGGTTTTTGCAAACCAAGCTGAGTTGCAATATCTCGATCTAGCCCTGCTTGTGAGACAAAAGTCAAGGAAGTTGCGGCAATTGCACCGCCAAAACTACCAAACATGGGACGCATATGTACTGGTTGCGGTGTGGGAATACTAGCATTAGCATCGCCCATTTGCGACCAGGCAATCATGCCACCCTTAATGACAATCTCCGGTTTCACGCCAAAAAATGCAGGTTTCCATAAAACTAAATCTGCCAACTTGCCCGCTTCCACCGAACCCACATACTCAGAAATGCCGTGAGTAATTGCTGGATTAATCGTATATTTGGCAACATAGCGCTTTGCCCGGAAGTTATCACTCTCTGCCTGCCCCTCACCTGCCACAGGGAGCTGATTTGATTCTCCCCTAACTTGGTCGGGAAAGGAGGGGCTAGAAGGGGCTAGATGACCCCGCTGCAGCTTCATTTTGTGTGCCGTCTGCCAAGTGCGGATAATTACTTCGCCAACTCGCCCCATTGCTTGGGAGTCGGAGGCAATCATGCTAAATGCACCCAAATCATGCAAAATATCTTCAGCGGCAATGGTTTCGCGCCGTATTCTCGATTCGGCAAAGGCAACATCTTCTGGAATATTGCGGTCTAAGTGATGACATACCATCAACATATCTAGATGTTCTTCTAGGGTGTTGAGGGTGTAGGGGCGGGTTGGGTTGGTGGAAGACGGCAGCACGTTTGCTTCACCACAAACTTTGATAATATCTGGAGCATGACCGCCACCGGCACCTTCTGTATGGTAGGTGTGGATGACGCGATTTTGGAAAGCTGCGATCGTTTCTTCCACAAATCCGGCTTCATTTAAGGTATCGGTGTGAATTGCAACTTGCACATCGTACTCGTCGGCAATACTGAGGCAGGTATCTATGGTTGCAGGTGTTGTCCCCCAATCTTCATGTAATTTTAAACCGATCGCTCCTGCATTAACTTGTTCAACTAATCCTTGTGGTTGACTGGTGTTACCTTTACCTAAAAAGCCGAGGTTAACGGGGAAGGCGTCGGCAGCTTGTAGCATTCGGTAGATATTCCAGGGACCTGGGGTACAGGTTGTGGCATTTGTTCCCGTTGCAGGTCCCGTACCGCCGCCAATCATGGTAGTAATGCCAGAAGCGATCGCTACTTCGATTTGTTGCGGACAAATAAAGTGGATGTGACTATCAATACCACCTGCGGTCAGAATATGTCCTTCTCCAGCGATAACTTCTGTACCAGGACCAATAATAATATCTACTTTGTCTTGGATATAAGGATTTCCGGCTTTGCCAATTTTGACAATTTTGCCGTCTTTAATGCCAATATCAGCTTTGACAATGCCCCACCAATCGAGAATTAGGGCGTTGGTAATTACTAAATCAACTGCACCGTCAGCATTGGCAATGGGCGACTGTCCCATACCATCGCGAATGACTTTACCACCGCCAAATTTTACTTCATCGCCGTAGGTTGTGTAGTCTCGTTCGACTTCAATGAATAATTCGGTATCCGCAAGACGAACGCGATCGCCTACTGTTGGACCGAAGGTTTCTCCATAAGCACGGGCGTCCATCCTATAACTCATTGCTTGCTCCTCATGCCGTGATGCTTTTTGGTTGCAAGGTAAGAGTAGCAGTTTCAGACGAACGCGGTCTAGATAAATCTGGACATTTTGCACTCAAATCCAGATTTCAGTTCGTTTACGACAGGTAAATCAAGTAGCCTCGTCAAAGCTTTCTCTTGCTGGCAATTGGTAAGAGCGACTTGATTGAAGGCTATTGAGAATTATAGGATTATGCCTCAACAAACTCCGGCAACTTATGAGTTGTTGTGACTAGGATAGAGGTGCTCAAGAGAAAATTTTGTTTAATCTTGAGCCGCTCACTAATGCTAAAACTGGTGGGAACTTCTGAGCCTAGAAGTTCCGTCGTACTGACTACCGACGCTTGTGGTCTGCTGTTCTTTACTCTGGGGAAAAGTCTCTCTAAAGAGTATTGTGTGAACTGAAACAACACCAAAAGGCGATCGAGATCACTGAATTATTAAATTACTTGTTTATTTTACTACTCATACTTTTAAAATATCCTACTAATGGTTGATGAGTAACTTTAAAAATTATTGCTTTCTTAAAATAATTTTATATCTTTATATTGAGTTTATTGTGATGTGTTGTTTAAGTGAAGTTTCTGTAGAAATACTGCCGTAAGATAATCTAGTAGATTACAGTTACTAGTAATGAAACAGCTAGGAAATGCAGCCCTTGCAGCTCTAGCCGACTTCCGGGGTCTGTCTGCCTGTCTAAAAACTACAACATCAAAAGACAAACCTTATTCTGCTTAATCCAGCTTTTTCCTTGAAATTTAGATTAAACTTTCAGCCAGTTAGCTTGGAGAAAACCTTTGACTAAGATGTCGTAGCTTGCTTGTCGTCCACATTATATTCTTAAAGCCTTGTGTATTATGACTAGTACTTTTAAAAATTTAGCGATCGCTGCCGCCGGCGCCATAATGCTCACTTTAGGAATTAGCAAGTCAGCAGAAGCTGCGGTAATTACTTTTGATAGCTTATCTCCTGGAGAAATTGTTGATAATCAATTTTTGGATTTGGGTGTAGATTTCAATGGTACATCAGCAATTTTGTCACTAGGAGCAGGTCTTGACCCCACTTATCCCCCAGTTTCTGGAAATAACGTAGCTTATAACTATACATCTAGTGATCTCACTGTAAATGCAGTTGGCTCGACTTGGGATAGTGTTGGTGCTTATATCACTGGCATTGGGCAGATTACTTTAACGGCTTATGATGCCGAGAATAGAGTGTTGGGCACGACAAGCACTAGCGGTAGCAATTATCTCAATGCAGGTACAGGACTCTCACCGAATATCTTTTTGAAAGTTGCCACATCAAATATTGCTTATGTCAAGTTTCTGGCAACTACGGAATTAGGTGCAAATAGCTTTACCTTAGATAATTTCACCTTTGAACAAACTCCAGATTATTGTCCTGTTCCTTAAAAATCAACACTGGCTGAGAATTTTTACGGCTTGCTTATAATCACAACGAAAGCATCTTGATAAGAAGCGGTAGAAATGAATCAATGGGTAAATTCCCAGCAAAGTCAGGTAAATTTCAATCGATTTTTAATCTGTCAACAGTGCCACAACATGATTATATGGCAATAATTGGTTTGGGGCAGTTAGTCAACGAGTGGTAAAACTGTATTATTTAAGCAGCCTATTGTTGGTTTAAATAATACAGCACTCGCTGCCAATGCTTTGCCAAATTTACCGATGATTGTTGGTGATACAGATTCTTTAAAAAAAGCTCATCTGCCAACAGCAAAAAGTGTTTTAGTGGCAGATGAAATGCTTATCCAAATTCTTTGGTATCTACTCCACACCACCTTTTAATTACTATTATCCTTAGAATTGAAAATGTTTGATGTGTTTTTTGCCCAACAAATCTTCTGAAAAGCAATACCTTCAGTAGATAGTGGAATTACTCGTTTGGGAGACATTTTGATTGATTGATCTTTGATGGTTTCGCCCATTGTACCTAGATCAACTTGTCGTATTGTCTTAACGGTACGATCTTGACAGTTAAACGAAGCATAAAACTGAGTGGCATTCTGTTTTAAAGACGGTGTTTTTTTATAATCAATTCTTACCCAAGCTCTAGATTGACCTTCAGGATAAGATAAAGTTCCTGTATCCATTGAGATAATATCACCTTCTTTGCTTTCACCAATTGGTATCCAGGAAGCGGTTGGATTTGGTGTAACAGACACCTTGGCAGAACAACTTGAAAGAGTAATTAATAATAATAGCCAGGTTAAATTTTTCATAGTATCTCTAAAAACTACAATCTTTTTCCTATTTTTAAAATACTGCTTTGAGCAAGTCAATTATTGATAATTACTTCCTCTTACAACAAATATTCTATCGAGATGATGTGAATAAGTTGTGAATGGATATTAGTAAGAAAAAAGTTTTCGGGTTTTTCCGCTAATTTGCCTCAAAATAGGAAATTTTTAAAATTCATCACGTAAAGGAAATTTGATCGGTTGTCTAGTATTTATCTGCGTAGAATTTTCAGTAAATCTACGGTTTTCTTCACAAAGTCAATAATTTTATAATTTCTTTAAGATTGTAGAGGCTAGAGATCATGTACGAAACAAATTTAGTTGATTTAGATAATGGCAGCAAAAATCTTGAGACAGCTTGGCAAGCTGCTAAAAAACTCTCCACAGATGAAAAAGCAGAACTAGTTGAAAAGCTTTTGGATCAAGAATCTGAATTGATTGTTGTGCCGGCAAACGGTCACTTGATTGATTATATAATTGCTCAGATGCATTTTTTGTCCATCGAAGGCTTGACTTATGTATTAAAGGCGACTTCTTCTCTAATTGCCTCTGACTGCCTGAATTCCAAAAGTTAATGCCTATACTATTAATCTTGTAGAATGACTTCTGAAGTAAAAAAATGGGTGCCTACGATATTTAACTTTAGTCTTAAACCAGTGTTTTCTAGAATACTTTTCATCTGCCACGAAATATTTTTTTACTAGATTTTATTTGACTAATTATTAATTGTTGCTTTTCTAAAGCTAAAATTGAGAAACTAATTAAAAAAAAAGAAGTCTACTATCTAGAATAGCCAACTTTACGAGCATCTCAAAAACAGGCATAAATAGCTGAAGAATTCATAAAGTTAATGCTGATAACACAGCCAAATCATGGTGATAGTGCTATTAATAGCACCAGCATAGTAATGCTCTCAAAATGACAAGTAATATTTTTTAGGAAAAGCAATGAAATTAAGAATTCTTACGACGGTTTTCCTACTGGCTTCATCTCTTTTGGCAAACCCAATTCAAGCTCAAAACGTTGATTCAGAAGCGCAGTCGCCAGCTAGTTGGCAATGTGAAAACTGTAACTTAAGTCGCAGGAATTTTAGTAATGTTAATTTGAGTCGTGCTAATTTGAATAGTGCAGACTTAAATCATACAGATTTGATGAATACATTCTTAATTAGTGCCTTGCTCAATAGTGCTAATTTAACTCGTGCTAATCTCACTAATGCTAGTCTTAGTGGAGCAAGTTTGAGTAATGCTAACCTTAATTGGGCAAGTCTTAGAGGTGCAAGTCTTAGTGGCGCTAGTCTTAGTGGTGCTGACCTAAGTGGAGCAACTTTGCGTGAAGCAGACCTCAGTTATGCTAACTTGAGCGGTGCTAATTTGGATGGTGCAGAAATGATTTCCGTAAACTTGAGTAATGCCAATTTAAGTGGTGCAAGTTTGAAGGATACTAATTTAAAAAATGCTGTAATATGTAATACCACAATGCCAGATCAAAAAGTTTCTAATCGTAATTGTTCTTAGCTTAATTACTCAAAGTACTTCTTAAATAATCTTTGATGACCTCATCTTGGTTTGGGCGTTTACCTTAGGTGAGGTTATTTGATCAATAATTTAAATGAGAAAATTATTGTGAGGTTTGATAATAAACATCTGCTTTAATAATTGTGGATAAGAAGCTCTGAAACTGGATTAACCCTTAAAACGAAGTAGCAGTTTGCTTGAGGCTTCATTTTAACAAGTTCAATACTTGCTTGACTGGCTGAGAATTTTACCCTAGTCTCCGATCAAAAATAATATTAATTTTTTTAATAATCTATCCACTGATTGAAGACAAGTAGTAATCTTATTAAGAAGATGAGCAAAGCTTCATCAACTAAATAAGTCTAATAATTGATCAGCATATCTGTTTTAGATAAGTACTTACAGCATTGAAGAGGACTCAAATGCAAGACTCCCTAATTGACTCTGATGGCGAAACCTTAGTATTAATTTTGTCTTTTGTCTTAGTTTTAGGCATAGTTGTCACAGTTGGCTATGTAAGCCGTAATTTAGAAAACGCCATTACCTTTACGATTATTTCTATGGCTCCTTTATTCTTTTTATATCTCCTGTTTCGTGCCTCCTAAAAGTTATTCAACACTATTGAAATCCCCTCATGAGGGAGTCAGCCCCCCCTCAGTCTGCTTAAGCCATTAATGATGTATTGAATTCTCAGGGACATCTACCATGTTCCTTCTGAATTGCCCGGTCGATCCGTCTTTGGCTGGGCTTTTTTTCCGAAATCTCGCTTTTTGTGGCTCATCAAAATAACGGCAGCTCAAGCCTGAATATGTTTAGAGCGATCGCTAAAAACTTGCTAAAATAGAAAAAAGTAGCGTTTCAGATAGACTTTTACAGCAACAGCACGGCTCTTAGCATCACAGATCAATGTGAATAATTCGTCAACAAAAACCCAGTTGATTAGCAACTGGGGTGTCTGTATGCTTGTGACTGATAGAGTGAACGCTCTTCACTCTTTTAGAATTGCCTGAATAATCCAGATTTTTCGAGGCAATAGGACAATCTTTTTTCTGACTACTTGATCTGTATTTGATCACTTAATTCATCTAAGGCTTTTGACTTAAAAATAAGAGTGATAAAATCTGGCTGGATTAACTTATATTTAACTTCTAGCCCCGCGTGGATTCCTTTATCTTGACTGAAAACGCCCCTATCCCTGGATGGCAAGGTAGTTTGCAACTAAAATTTGCCCTGCGCCACGGGAAAACCCAGCTAATTCACGCCCTGGGGCAGGCACCGCTGAAGATACAACGCCCGTTTTATCCAGAAGGTGCTGTATGTCATGGTGTGGTTTTGCATACGGCTGGGGGCATTGTAGGAGGCGATGGTTTAACTCAATATATTCACCTCGAACCCAATACCCAAGCCTTACTGACGACGGCGGCAGCTACCAAAGTTTATCGTAGTAACGGCAAGCTTGCTCGACAACTGATCCAGATTAAAGTAGAAACGGGTGCTTGTTTGGAGTGGTTGCCTCAAGAAACAATTATTTTTAATGGTGCACAATATCGGCAAGATTTGCGGGTAGAATTAGCTTTAGGAGCAAGTTGGCTAGGCTGGGAAATTACGCGCTTGGGTCGCTCGGCTAGGGGAGAAAAGTTTGAAAAAGGAGAATGGCGATCGCATACTGAAGTTTGGCAGCAAGGACGCCCGCTTTGGATTGATCGACAATGGTTACCAGCTACACCTACAATTCTTGATAGTCCTCATGGTTTGGCGGGACAACCAGTCGTTGCTACTCTGGCTTGGGTAGGGCAACCAATATCACCAGATATTATCGAAAAAGCGAGAATGCTGATGCCAGCCACGGAGCAATCAGGAGAAGCTGGCGTTACTGAGCTACAATCAGGATTACTATGCCGATATCGCGGTAATTCGACCACAGAAGCGAGAAACTGGTTTACCGATGTTTGGCAACTGTTGCGCTTGTCGTTGTTGGGGCGTAATATTACTAAACCGCGCGTTTGGCAAGTTTGAAGGAGTTTCAAGAAATTATCAATGCAACTATCGCCACAGGAAAAAGATAAATTATTGATTTTCACTGCTTCTCTATTAGCAGAACGACGTAAGGATAAAGGTTTAAAATTGAATTATCCAGAAGCGGTTGCCTATATTTCTGCTGCTATTATGGAAGGCGCAAGAGAAGGACGTAGCGTAGCCGAATTAATGAGTTATGGAACAACTTTATTAACCCGTGAACAGGTAATGGAAGGAGTGAGTGAGATGGTGCAAGAAGTGCAAGTAGAAGCGACTTTTCCTGATGGTACTAAACTAGTTACAGTTCATGATCCAATTCGTTAATCTGAGCAAAAGGTAAGCTGAAGGACGTATTAGGGTTAAATGAGATGGTGGAGGTTTTGAATTATTGAATCAAGCTTATGACCTTGTATTTCTTCCTTTTCTCTGACTATTTCCAGCAGTTCAATGCATTCTCTTACCTGAATAATATGCTGTTCCCAAACAAAATTGAGAGAATTTAAGGTTTGTTGAATTTCTAAGTCGTTAGCGCTTTCCTGTGCTAACAAATATTTAATTAAGGCTAAATTGCGTACCATTATTCTGGTTGTCATAAAATCAAATCATGAACTTCTCTCAGATTATGCAGTGCATATTCAGGTAGATCCGAAGAAAAATGATAAAGATTGCTTAAACTGGCTTTGAGAATTATTTAACTTGATTTTTGGTAAGTATTATGATTCCTGGCGAAATGATTTTCCAAGACGGTGAGATAGAATTAAATGCTGGTCGCCCAACTGTACAATTACAAGTAGCAAATACAGGTGATCGTCCGATTCAAGTTGGTTCTCATTTTCACTTTTATGAGGTTAATGCAGCACTGAGTTTTGAGCGAGAATTATCTTTAGGTATGCGTCTTGATATTCCGGCTGGTACTGCTGTAAGATTTGAACCAGGTGATCAACGGGAAGTTGTGTTAGTTGGGTTTGTTGGTAGTCGTCAGGTTTACGGCTTTAATGGCAGAGTTAATGGTGCAATTGATGGTTGAAGTTAGCGTTTTATAAGTGTTGGTACTTTAATTTTAAGGCTGGATAATAATCTCTAAGGTTTAAGCTGTTCGGTTAATTTTACTTAAGTGCCTGGTGTTGCTTTGATGTTTGATTTTGGTAAACTGAATGGTGAGCAAGGAAGTTTTAAAGAGAAACGGTAAGTTTGAGATAAGAACGATAAAATAATAGGTCTAATTTTTTATGACCCTTGATATGACTGGCATCTATCCGGCATCTACTCAAATTGAACGTCATCGACTGCAATTTCCGGCTTTAGCTAACAAAGCTTATTTTAACTTTGGTGGTCAAGGTACGCTTCCTCAAGCTTCTTTGGATGCTATTCAACAAGCTTATCAATATGTTCAGCAGCATGGACCTTTTACGATGAAGGTGAATGCTTGGGTTACGGAAGAAGGTAATCAAACTCGTAAGAAGATTGCCTCCGAGTTAGGTGCTACAGTAGAGGCGATCGCTCTGACGGAGGATGTCACTGTTGGTTGTAATATTGCTATGTGGGGTATTGACTGGCAAGCTGGCGATCACTTATTACTTACTGACTGCGAACATCCTGGTATTGTTGCCACTGCTGCTGAAATTGCCCGTCGCTTAAATGTGGAAGTTTCTACTTGTCCAATTCGGGAAACCTTAAATCAAGGAGATGCGACAGCAGTTATTAAGCAGCATCTAAGACCTAAAACTCGCTTGGTTGTCTTAAGTCATTTGCTTTGGAATACGGGTCAAGTCTTACCAATCGCCGAAATAGTCAGAGCTTGCCACAATTATAATAATATAACACAGGAAATTCGAGTTTTAGTGGATGCCGCCCAATCCGTCGGCTGCCTGCCTTTAAATTTAACAGAATTAGAAGCCGATTTTTAT
This sequence comes from Coleofasciculaceae cyanobacterium, assembly GCA_049671305.1. Classification (GTDB taxonomy): domain Bacteria; phylum Cyanobacteriota; class Cyanobacteriia; order Cyanobacteriales; family Coleofasciculaceae; genus CADCTM01. The sequence goes on along the minus strand of JBATUR010000029.1, from coordinate 18,300 downwards.
GCCTTTACAGGTCATAAATGGTGGTGTGGACCTGAAGGTATCGGCGGTCTTTACGTGCGTCCTGAAGCGATGACAAGCCTGAATCCCACGTTCATTGGTTGGCGTGGTATCATGATGGATCAAGTGGGACATCCGACAGGTTGGAAAGCGGATGCTAGGCGTTATGAAATTGCGACTTCGGCTTATCCACTTTATGCAGGATTAAGAAGTGCGATCGCAATTCATCAGGAATGGGGGACACCTCAAGCACGTTATGAACAAATTTGTGAGAATTCTCAGTATCTTTGGCAGCTTTTAGGGGAACTTAAGACAGTTGAATGTTTGATGACGACACCGCCACAAGCTGGTTTAGTTTCCTTTGTTTTGACTAATAATCAGTCTCACAAGCAGTTAGTAGAATTTCTTGAACAGCAAGGTTTTATGCTACGAACTATCCTTGATCCTAACTGTGTTCGTGCTTGTGTTCACTACTTCACGACAAAGAGTGAAATTGACCAATTAGTTGAGGCTATTAAAAGTCATTCTTAGTTTACCACAATAATTGGAGATAAAGAAAACATTTTAGTTGCCAAGACTTGAAAAATGGCTTGCAAAAGTTTCAATTTTTGAGGATAATTCTAGAATCTGGCAACTCTAAATCAACTGTTTGTTCAGGTGAGGGATGGCAATTGTTTTCATTTCGCTGCACAACTAACTTTCTTCCAGGTTTCGATAAATCTTCTCTTACTTCTAAAGGTTTTAACCCAAATGGACAAGCGAAGGAAAATTGGATAGGTGTTGGGGTTACTTGAGGTGTGGGTGTTGGAATGACTGGAGGTGTTGGAGTTGGGGGATTAGAAATCGTTAGGGTTGCAGAATTGACCTGACCAAAAACAGCATTGCTGGGAACTGTAAGATTAAGATTGACAGTTCGATTACTCGTCGCTGTTGTTAGGATGGGAATATTAAAAGACTGGCTAGGAGCGGCATTGGTGAGAGTTAAAGTACCCGTTGTTGTGGTATAATCAATACCTGATATAGCCGTATTATTTCTAGTATTGTAGTTGATAGTAACATTTCCCCCATCACCAGTAGCTGGAGTACGGTCAGCCTGAACTGTGATATTTGCAACATTGCTATTATCAACGCTGTAAGTGGGACTACTAAAGGCAACTCTAATTGCTTCATAAGCGCCAATATCCGGTATAGTATCTCTAATCCCATTACGAGAGACACCCCGCTGATCAGTCGTTATCCGAGAAACAGCACCTGCATTGAGGGCGGGACTATTAACAAGCAGTGCATGAGTTGGAGTTGAACCCCCGTTATCTTGCAGAGAACCAAGTCGTGGGTTAATAGGGTTAGCGCTTGTACCAACTAATGTACTGACATTAAAACCAATACTACCATCTCTTGCACCGATTAGGTTATTACCCAAGTCGTTGAATCCGCCAAAAACATCGGGAGACGTGGGGTTGTTGTTGTCAGCAATAATCGTATTCCTTATATTAACTATACCATTAATTTGAGAAATTCCGCCACCTGACGCGCTTGCCCTGTTATTAGCGACTGTTACATTATTGAGATTTACGGCACTGCCTACAACGAGAATACCACCACCAGTTGTCTCAATTGAATTACCGCTAATTGTGCTGTTATTTAGCGTCAAACTTGTATCAAAAAATGATAAAATTCCGCCACCACCAAATCTTGTTGTATTAGCAGCACTATTGTCACTAACCGTACTATTATTTAGCGTCACAATACCAAAGTCACTAGTAATTCCACCGCCGCCATCACGGGCAGAAATATTACGATTAACGGTAGTATTATTTAAGGTCAATGTGCCTTCATAATTAAAAATACCACCCCCCGCTAAACCATTAGCACTGATTTGATTACCAGTAATCAGACTATTATTGATCGTAGTTGTAGCATTATTATTAATACCGCCGCCGTTCAAATTAGAGGTATTATTGCTAATAATACTATTAGTAATATTAGATGTGCCACTACTTATAGAAATTCCACCGCCTTGCTCGGCAATATTATTAGAAATAGTGCTATTAATAACGTTGAGTGTACCATTACCTATATAATTAATGCCGCCGCCATTGCCACTGCCAGCATTGCCATTTTGAATAGTTAAATTAGCAAAAGTAACATCCCCCGCAGCAATGTTAAACACGCGAGAAGTATTGTTGCCATTGACGATAGTACTAGTTTGATCTGTACCAATTAAGGACAAAGATTTATTAATATTAATTGTATTTGTATTACTAAAGATGCCCTCGCTAAGATTAATAGTTGCATCTGTTGCTGCCACATCTACAGCATTTTGAATTCTGCCAGTATTGCTGACATTGACAGTTGCTGGCGTCCCTGATATTGTTCTACCTGCTTGCAAAATAATCGGCGCATTTAAATTAACAACGGGAGTAACAAATGTCAAATTTCCAGCATTATTACCCGCAGTATTAGCACTAGCATCAAGTTGAGTATTTACCGTAATATCATTAGTTGCTTCGAGATTAACATTAGCATTATTTAAAGCTGCAACTAAACGGCTAGCGGTTAATTGCTGCACCTGGGGAATTGAAGTAGGATTGGTAATATTATAATTATCAGGAATCGCTGTTTCTGAAATGATTAAGGAAGCTGGATCAAGCAGTAAAGTTCCCCAATTACCATCTGATGCACGTAAATCAACGTTGCCATCATAGTTTAAATTTTCTTTTCCCGACACTTCAAGAAAACCACCTTTACCGCTGTTAAAATTGCCTCGCGCCGTGACATTACCAGAGAAACGAGTAGTATTATTTGACCAAATAATTACCTTACCACCATTACCCGTCACACCATCAGCATTAATAATTGAATTGTCATTAACAAAAGTAGTGTCTGCCTTGGGCAATATGCCTTGACCTTGATAATCTCCTCCAATTAAGACTGTGCCTGCATTGTTGATACCAGAGGCATTAATTTTGGCATTGAAGATTTCAACAATCTGTCCTAAAATATTGATACTGCCACCATTTTGACCAAAAACATTGAGGTTGCCAGAAGCGATTGCAACTCCTCCACTGCTGGGTATACTATTTCCTGAACTTGTCAAAAATACTGTACCATTTTGGCTAACTATAGCATTTGTGGCATCGTTAACAGTTCCTCCAGTTATTAATTTAGGTAAGTCGGTAGGCACTACTTTTAAAGTATTTGGCAGTTGGCTACCTAGGCTCATTGTAACTGGCTCAATTTCCAAATTTAACACCATACCTCTTTGGCTAAGGCGCACTATATTTTCACCAGGTACTGCTGCTATGGTAATATTACCTCCTGGTGCAGCTAACGAATTTGTATTAACAACATTTCCTGCTATTAAAGTTAAATTTTGTCCCTCGCCTACTGCCAAATTTCCATTATTTACAAGACTTCCAGGTTGAGTCATGGCAAAGGCAAAACGATTTGGGTTGCCAATTAATGCCTGATATTTATTATTACCTACTGCATTAAACCAACCTCCTGCAAAACCAATACCATTAGCAGTAGTTGCTGTAAAACTTGCTGGTAAGTTTAAACTAGCATTTTGTCCAAAAATTATGCCGGCAGGATTCATTAAATACAAGTTCGAGTTGCCGCCTGTGACTTGTATTAAACCGTTAATAATTGAGGCATTTCCGCTAACAACTCGACCAAAAATATTCTGAATTTGAGGATTAGAAATAAAGTTAGCAGTTTCCTGAAAATTTAAGTCAAATTTTTGGAAGCTATGAAAGAGATTAGTGCCTCCTGATACAGTGCCGCCACTAATATCTAAGCGGTTACCATTAGGGGTAATAATAGTACGAGTGCCATCTGGTGCAATAATTAAAGATTGAGCTTCAAGTGGTTGCTCAACTATTATGCCCAAGGAAAGAGCAGCAATTAGTGATAAAATAAGCCGATACGGGGTTGAGGTCATCTTAATTTATGCCCTGCCTTGAATAGGATAAGTAAAATTAGACCTGTTACAATCAGTTTTTTTTAATGTAACCACACAACGCCTCTAAATTTTGATTTATGTCTCGGTTACAGCTAAACTTCTGCAAAAAGTTTACTCTAAAATGCTCCTTAAAATTAATTTGATGAGCAAAAAAAAATAATCTTATTGAAGAGTTTAGAGTTATAATTAGGAAGATGGAGCTATTACTTGCAACTAAAAGCAAGAGAAACTACCCACTTTGGCTCAAATCATCATAGGTTACAATCTGAATGCAACCTGAATATCACGGCGAACAAAGAGAGCAATTCGTGGTGAGTGCACAACAAATGCGTGAAATTGAAGCGCGCATTTTTGATGCCGGGATGCCTGTTGCGGCTTTGATGGAAAAAGTTGCAGGCTTAATTACCCGTCGTATTCAGTCGCTTTACCCGGCTTCTCAACCGCGCCGAGTTGGTGTATTAGTGGGACCTGGGCATAATGGCGGTGATGCTTTGGTGGTGGCACGTGAGTTACACTTGGCTGGCGATGATGTGTTGATTTATCGTCCGATTACTAAGCTTAAGGAGTTGACGGCGCACCACGCTGAATATGCAGCCAGTTTGGAAATTCCTATATATGAACAGATTCTTCCCTTGTATCAATGTGATTTGATTATAGATGGTTTATTTGGCTTTGGTCAAGCAAGAGCAATTGAAGGTGAGATTGCTGAGGCTATTAATCAATTAAATCAATGGTCGCAGCCTGTGGTTAGCATTGACCTGCCTTCGGGCTTGCATACGGATACAGGAGAGGTGCTGGGAACGGCTGTAAGAGCGACTCAGACGCTGTGCCTGGGGTTATGGAAGCTGGCATTTTTGCAAGATCAGGCGCTGGAGTATGTTGGTACGGCTCAATTAATTGATTTTGGCATTCCTTTAAGGGATATTTGGGCAATTTTGGGTGAGCCAGCAGCGATACAACGCATGACAGCAAAGGTCGCCCAAGCCTTTCTACCCTTACCACGAAAAGCCGTAACTCATAAGTACAAAGAAGGACATTTGTTACTAATTTGTGGCTCAAAAAAGTATGCGGGAGGGGCAATTTTAGCAAGTTTGGGGGCGCGTGGCAGTGGGGTGGGAATGCTTTCAATTGCTGTGCCAGAGTCGCTTAAACCTATACTGGTGAGTCATTTGCCAGAGGCGTTAGTTATTGGTTGCGCTGAAACGCCAGATGGTGCGATCGCTTATTTGCCGGAAATTGATTTGAGTAAGTATAATGCGATCGCTTGTGGTCCTGGTTTGACGCCTGAAGCCAAATCAACGGTAGAAACAGTATTAGCGGCAAAATGCCCTTTAGTTTTGGATGCAGATGGTTTGAATATTCTTGCCGAATTGAGGACTATTCCGACCTTATTAAGACGTCAAGCCCAGACGATTTTAACACCTCATGAAGGGGAATTTAAACGCTTATTTCCCGACTCAGCGGCATTGCTGCCTGATCGAGTTAGTGCCGTGCGTAAGGCATCGGGGTTGAGTAAAGCTGTAGTATTGTTAAAAGGAGCCAGAACTGCGATCGCTAATCCAAAAGGCGCTGTATGGCTGATTCCTGACAGCACACCCGCTTTGGCACGGGGTGGTAGTGGGGATGTCTTGACAGGTCTTTTAGGAGGCTTGGTGGCGCAGGAAGCCTCAAAACAACCAATTGAGGCAACTGTAGCACTCGCTGCCTGGTGGCACGCGCAAGCAGGAATCTTAGCGGCGCAAGAGCGGACTGAATTAGGGGTTGATGCCTTTACATTATCGCAGTATTTAATATCAGTAGTGCGATCGCTTCCATCATAGCTGTGGGTCGATACCGCGCAATCTCAATTGCTCAAGCATGGCTTGATAACGTTGTTGTTCTTGTTGAAGTTGAGCGACTGCCTCATCAGCACGTTGTTGTTCTTGTTGTCTGAATTGTTGATCTTGTTGAAGTTGAGCGACTGCCTCGTCAGCACGTTGTTGCTCTTGTTGAAGTTGAGCGACTGCCTCGTCAGCACGTTGTTGTTCTTGTTGTCTGAGTTGATCAAGTTCTACCGGAGTAAGAAACCGCTCTCCTGAAGGTGAGAAAATTGCCAAAGTATCCGAGTTTAACTCAAATTTTATCCCTAAACGGGGGCTAACCCAACCATTAATTTCTTCTATTACTTCTAAGTGATCACCTAACCGTTGTAATCCTACCAAATCGATTCTGTCTGGGTCATATATATAATATTCTTCCACACCATATCGCTCATAAAAATGAAGCTTTTTAGTCATCTCTTTGAGGCGGTTTCCAGGGGATAAGATTTCAAAGACAACTTGGGGAGGAATATTAGCTTCTTCCCATTGTTTGTATGAACCTCTATCACCTTTTTGTCTACCAAAAGCAACCATTATATCTGGTGCTTGGCGAATCTTATTATCTCCTTTCACAGGATACCAAAGCAGGTCGCCAGCAACAAATACATCTGCAACATTAGTAAACAATATTTCTAGATTTTCTTTGATAACAACAATCCAGCGAAATTGTTTAGTATTATCTGCCATTGGTTGACCATCGCTGTCAGGGTAAATGATTGTTGATGTTGCTTCAGTTAATTGTTGTACCATGCTACACCTCCGTCAATATTAATTATTTGCCTTCAATCTTTATAATTTAATCTTTTCTCCCCGGATTGAATAATCCAACAACTCCATCGGGTGCATCAAAGCAATTTTTTGCCCTTGTAACTGCAAATGTTTGCTAATTTGTAAAGAACAACCAGGATTAGCAGAAGCGATTAAATCTGCACCAGTATTCAACAAATTATTAACCTTTTGCTCACCTAATTCATCCGAAACTTCGGGTTGCAGCATATTATAAACACCGGCACTTCCACAACACAGCGCCGCATCAATTGGTTCTCTTAATTTTATATTAGGAATTTGCTGTAAAAGTTGCCGAGGTTGCACACTAATTTTCTGCCCATGTAATAAGTGACAAGCATCTTGATAAACTATCTTCAATTCATCATCAGTTAAAGGTGAAAGTGGTGCTGTTAGTCCAACTTCTGCCAAGAATTCTTGAGCATCCTTTACCTTAGCTGCAAACGCTTTTGCCTTTTCTGCATACTCTGGATCATCTTGTAAAATGTGCCCATATTCTTTCAAAGTATGACCACAGCCAGCGGCATTAATAATAATAGCATCGACCTTAGTATTTTCAAAACTATCAATCATGCGCCGTGCCATCGTCTGTGCTTGTTCAGTTTGCCCTTGATGTTCCGGCAAAGCAGCACAGCAACCTTGAGTTTTCGGGATAACTACTTCACAACCATTTGCCGTTAAAACCCGCACAGTCGCTTCATTTACAGGTGAAAAAAACAAACGTTGTACGCAACCTAAAATCACACCAACTCGGTAACGCTTCTCACCTTTTGCTGGTATAATATCAGGTAAACTATCACTAAAAGCAGCCAGAGAAAGTTGCGGCAAAATTGAATCCATCGCCGCTAAACGAGGAAATACTTTCTTTAATAAACCTGTGGAACGAACAACTTTTTGAACTCCCAATTTTTGATATACATAAAGTGGAGCTAGTAGCGGACGTAAGCGTTGAGGATAAGGAAATAAATTGAAGATAATTGCTCTAATTAATCTGTCTGAAAGACTGCGGGGATAATTACGCTCAACTTGCGGACGAGTGGCAGCAATTAACTTATCGTATTGCACACCAGAAGGGCAGGTAGTAACACAAGCAAGGCATCCTAAACAAGAATCAAAATGTTGTGCCGTTGCCTCATTAAGTTCAGCTTCACCATTATTAATGGCATCCATCAAATAAATCCTTCCCCTGGGAGAATCCATCTCTTTACCTATTACCCGATAACTGGGACAAGTAGAAAGACAAAATCCACAATGAACACAACTATCTATCAGTTTTTGTTCAGGAGGATGATTGCTATCAAAACCTGAATGCGGGTTTTCTTTTAACGCTTCTGATAAATCTAACTTTACTGATTCTGGAGTGGGAAAATTAGAAGCAGGCGTAGTTGTAGGCATTTTTTTAGTATGTTGTGTATGAAGAATCTTTGTTGACTAAATCCCACCGACAAACCGATTGGGACTTAAGAGATTTTTTGGGTCAAATTGCTGTTTAATCTGGCGCATTATTTCCAATGCATTACCCTTGTATCCCCAAACATCTATTTGTTTCTTAATGGTAGCGGGTGCTGCTAAAATTGTCAGAAAACCATTTTTAGATTCACAATACTGCCGCATCTCCATAATTGTTTGAGCAGTCACTGTAGCATCAAGTTGTAATAAACCTAAACCACTACCACCATGTATTAATCCTATACCTTGGGCAGATGTAAGATGCTCTAACTGTGTTAAAGTTGACACAGCAGCGATCGGTGATACTCCTATTTTGCAAGTAATTACTGGCTTTTGTGACGCATTCCAAATTTGTTCTGGCAATGACTGCCATAACTGAACGTCGTCAAGATAAATAGTGCTTTGTAACCCTAACTTTTCTCCAATTGATAACAGTCTGGAGGATTGTTCTTTAACACTTTCTGTAACACTTTGAAAACGCACCATTAAACCCATACCTTGAGCAAAACCAAGCTGACTAACTAGTTTGCTAGATATTAAATCAACGGCGGTTGGCGTTAGGGCAGATGCTAGTAAAATTTTCGTAGCATTTGCAACAGCTTCTTGCTCACCCGTCAACACCACAGTTGCAGACGCTTGAGGTATGGGATACACTCGAAATGTCACCTCTGAAATAACTGCTAGCGTCCCATAAGACCCGGTAAACAGCTTCATCAAGTCATAACCTGCCACATTTTTAACCACCCGCCCCCCTGCCTTAGCACTTTCTCCATCACTGCGGATGAAGGAAACACCCAGCAACATATCTCGGATACCGCCATAGCGATGACGCAGCGCACCACTATCTGCCGTCGCCACGATGCCGCCAAGAGTTGCCTCTTGAGGATATGCTGGTTCTAAGGGCAAAAACTGCCCAACTTTGTGTAAAATTGCTTGTAAATCAGCCAATTTGACACCAGCTTCCACCGTAACCGTCAAATCACCAACTGCGTGTTCAATAATACGATTTAAGCGTTCAGTACTGACAACCAAATCAACCCCGTTAGCCAAACCACCCCATTCCAGCTTACTACCACTGCCACAAGGGAGAACGCGCCAGTTATTTTTGTAAGCTTTTTGTAATACACTTTTCAGTTCGGCGGTAGTATGAGGGTATACAATGCAACAAGGAAGATTTTCTTGTGACATGGCGTTTACCACTTGTTGCCAGTGGGGTTTTAAGTTTTCCCAACTAACTATGGCATCACCAACAATTGTTTGAAGTTCTTGAACGATAGTCATACTTGTATTATCCTTTGATAGTTGCGGCGGTGCTGCCCTCTATTGAATAAGCCCTTAATTGACAAAAAGAAATTTTCTGGCAGAGGTATAAACCTGTTTACCTTAGTATCGTAGGCTACTACCATCGCTTGTAGATACAAGATTTATGATGTTTAATTTCTTGCCAAGAGTTTACGGGATCGGACTTTGCAAAAGCCAAAAACACTCAAGCAAAGCTTAGATTGAGAGAGTTAGCTAGAATGCACAAATCACTCTTTAAGTCAATGCTTAGATAGCAAGAGATTTTAATAGCAATACTAAAAGAAAATTATGCTTTTTTTAGATAAAAAATTTAAAATTTACCGCTTTAAACTTGATAACAATGGCAAGTAATTCCTGAAAAAAAGGAAATAATTTATCTAAAATTATCGAAATATTGTTTTAAAATTAAATAAATAAAACGTCTAACAATATAAAACTTGAATAATGGAAAAACCAATTGTTTGGATACATGGTGATTGCTTAAGTCCAAAAAATCCAGCATTACAAACTTACCCTGATGCACCAGCAATTTGGGTTTGGGATGATGCCTTGCTGGAAGAATGGCAAATTAGCATGAAACGAATTGTATTTATTTATGAATGTTTACTAGAATTACCTGTCACAATTCGGCGGGGAGATGTGGCAAAAGAAGTTGCCGCTTTTGCCAAGGAAAATCATGCCGATGGTGTGGCAACTACAGATAGTCCAAGTCCTCGGTTTGAGTCAATTTGTGATTCTATAGAAGAGGCATCATTAGAGGTAGAAATTTGGTCGCCACCACCGTTTGTAAATTATGATGGTTATATTGATTTGAAGCGCTTTTCACGCTATTGGCGAGTGGCACAACAATATGTATTTGAGTCGAAATAATATTGTGAAAAATCAACATTTATATATAGAATGTGCGACGACTAAAGTCGCGGCTACATAAACAAAGTCCGTCTGCACGGACTAATAGCGTCAATCAGCAGGCATGGTAAGCCTAATTTAATCTAGACAAAAAGAAAGAGTGTATCAAATCAATTTTACGCGGTTACTGATTCATCTCTGACTTTAAAATACCAATAAAGATTAGCAACAGCTAAGTCTGAGGCTTTTTGTAAATTGGCTGGCACTAATGTTTTAAAACCTGCCATTGCAGCTTGCTTGCTAATATATGCTGCAAATTCTTGACGTAAACTTGGTTTCATCATCAATTGCAGTTGATTAAGCAAGGATGCAGGATGAGATTTCTGTTTTAAATTATCGTATAATAATTGTTCTGCTGGTACTGAATTGATTATTATATCTGCATTAGCTGTAACTTCTGAGTTGTTAAAATCTGCACTTTGAAGCAATTTTAATTCAGAGTTCGGTAAGGTTCTCATCCAATCTACATGATTTTGCCAAGACTCTAATACAGCTAAATCATGGTCATGAATTCGGGTGATTTCTGGGAAGAGAAAATCAAGTTCATCTTCGGTTTCACAACGTTCAATTACCGTGAGGATATCTTGACGGATTTTGTTTTGGAGATGAGAAAGGCGATCGCTTACTGCTGCTGGCTCATCTTGAAGTTGATAAGATAAAACAATCGTCTGCTCAATTACCCAAGCACATTCTAGTCTGCGGAGTTGCCCCGCAGCACAAGTTTCTGATAGTAGGCGAGGCTCATTGTAGATCGCTAAAGCTTCACCTAATGTCTGTCTGGCATTTGCTAACTCAATTTTTCTAGCACTCAAATCTTGAATTGACATGGCAGTTTTCATGAGCTTAGTTGCTTCTAGAAACCGTCCATAAGCTTTGATTAATTCTAAGCGATGCTGTTCAAATTTGATGTCTTGGGCAACTTCGTCAATGTGTTGGATGATTTCACTTCCTTGGTCTTTTAGAGCTTGTTTTAGGTCAATAAAACCGTTTTTAACTTCAAGTTTTAGTTGCTTGACATCTTCTCTTAGTTTCAAGGTTTGGTGGAGGTTTACTGCTGATAGAGCAACGCCTGCGAAAGTGCCAACACCAATTAAAGCTGTAGTTGCTTGTAGCACTCCTAAACTGGACTGGATAGTGTTTAACTGACCCAGAACAGCTTGAAATCCTCGGTGCATTTGATACATTTGCGCTCCACTTGTAGCAAACTGAGAAGCAGCTACTAGGGGTGATAGAGGGCTGTTATTGACTACAGCACCTATGGCATGGGCAACAAAGCGCCCTGTAACTGGATCTCTTGCCATGCCTATGGGCATTCCTGCGGATGTAAAAACTTGCACGTACTTACCCGCGTCGATAGCAGCCTGAACAGCAGGGGCAAATTGAAACAGCATATTTCTGCCTCAGTGGGAGCTTAATTCTTAGAGCCTAACCTGTTTTGTTAAGAGAAGTCACCATCTTTATCGAAATTTTAAACACTTTGACGGAAAGCTGGGCAATACTAGACTTAACTCTATTACTCAAGGAATTCTTAAATCATGAATTTGCACAATAGTAATGATCAACTCAGCATCTCATCTTTTGCAGAGTTCCAAAAATGGAAAGAAGAATTATCTCAACAAATATGCAATCACTTATGTAAGATATTTCATGAATGTTATCAACGAGGTTTAAGTACTGATGTTCTGCTAACAGACATAGATGAATTGCAGAAAAAGCTAAAATCTTATCAATTTAGATTATCAATTATAGGAGAATTCAGTCGAGGCAAATCAACTCTAGTCAATGCTTTAGTAGGGGAACAAATACAACCTGTTCGGGCAATTGCTTGTAGTGGCGCAGTTACAATATTGAAATATGGCTTAACTAAAAGGATTCTATGTCATTACAAAAATGGTCAAAAAAAAGAGGTATCCTTTGAGGAGTATCAAACTTTAGCGAGTATTTCAAAAGAAGCAGCACGAAAGCACCGAAGCGATGAGCTAGCTCGTTCTCAGATAGAAGAAATAATTTTTGAACATCCCAATTTAGAGTTCTGTCAAAATGGTGTAGAGATTGTCGATTCTCCGGGATTAAACGAACACCCAGATCGTGCAGCCATTACTCAAAAATTGCTAAAGCATACTGATGCAGTAATTTTTCTTACCTTTGCCTCGGCTCTACTATCTGAGACGGAACGCGAATTAATCTATGAGTTAAAGGAGCAACTTTCTGGTGGTAAGCAGCAAGAACCTGCTAGAAATTTATTTATAGTGGTCAACAAAATGGATGAATTGGAATCTGATGAGGATCGACAGGATGTAAAAGATTCGGTAGAAGAATTTGCAGGTGGTGAACATCCTCTATTGGCTGGAAAAAACCGCATTCATTTCATCTCAGCTAAAGCAGCACTAGATGCCAAACGTAACAAAAATCATAATGACTATATTGATAGTTTTGAAGAATTTACTAAATCTATTGAAGAATTTTTAACTAATGAACGTGGTAATACTGAGCTTAGAAAAGCTGTTACTAAGCTTGAAAAAATTATTGAAGATGGGCTAGTGTTATTGCAAATATTAGAAGAAAATTTGGATAAAACAATAAAATATGAAGAGGCAAAAAAACAAGATTTTATCGAGAAAATTGGTGAACTATGCGGACACAGCATCAGAATTGAGTTTTTGACAAAAAAATGGATAACAGAATTAGAAATACCTTTAAGAATTCAGCTAAATACTTCTTGGGAGAACTGGATTAGTTCATCCTTGTCTGGTGATTTAAAATCTAATGAATGGACTTATTCTGACGGAAATGATCTAATTTTTAAGCAAGGTGAGGTAGTTAAAAACTATACTGAACAATTTAAAGTTAATTTGTTAAATGCAATTATTGATTGGGGACATAACAATAAAGAATATGTAGGTAAGATAATTCAAGTATTAGATAATAGAATTTTGAATGAGTTAAATAACATAACTAACTTCAAAATCTCAGATATCAATATAGAAGAAATATTTTCTCGCCAACTTCCTTACGATTTTAAATTTGAAGTGGATAAGAAAGACGGGTATGGTGACTTTTTCGCATGGATAGGTACTCTGTTTTTTGTTGGTCGCTTTTTTGGAAGTGCTGATTCTCTTTCAAATCAGATAAAAAATGAAGTATTCCATAAGGGAATGGATAATTTTAAGGAAAAAGAATCGGAAATTTTTGATAAAATTTACACGACTGTTCCCATAACTTTTGAAACGAGGATTAAAAGAGTCAAGGAAATTATTGATCAAGTCATAGATAGTGTACAAGTGGACTTAGATAACCAAGATAAAGAATACCAAAAAATCCTTCTATACTGTGACGCTGAAAAAGCCTTTATCGCTCAGAAGCGTCAAGAACTTGAGCAAGTCCAAAAGAATCTAAAAACCATTATCCCTGCCTAAAAAACATCGTAGGGGCACGATAATATCGTGCCCCTACCCAATAGTGATATGCAATTAAAAACTACTTAAACAAGCGCCACAGCAGGCTCAGACCAACGTCCAACAGCCTTACCAATCACCGCCAATTCCTTCATCAAAGCGTCAAAGCGATCAGGTGTCAACGACTGAGGACCATCAGACAACGCCTTAGCAGGATTCGGATGCACTTCAATCATCAACGAATCAGTACCACCCGCAATTGCCGCCATCGCCATCGAAGGCACATACTCATACCGTCCCGTACCATGACTAGGATCAATCATAATCGGTAAATGAGTAAGCGATCGCAAAACAGGAATCACCGACAAATCCAAAGTATTCCGAGCATACTGCCGATCAAACGTCCGAATACCCCGCTCACATAAAATCACATTCGGATTACCTGCAGCCAAAATATACTCAGCCGCCATCAACCAATCTTCAATCGTCGCCGCCATGCCCCGCTTCAACAGAACAGGTTTTTCTTGCGCCCCCACTTTCTTGAGCAGCGAGAAATTCTGCATATTTCGCGCCCCGACTTGTACAACATCAGCAACCTCGCTAATAATGTCCAACTCAGCCGCATCCATCACCTCAGTGATAATACCTAAACCCGACGCATCCCGCGCCGCCGCCAATAGATGCAAAGCACTTTCGCCATGTCCTTGAAAAGCATAAGGCGAAGTCCGAGGCTTATAAGCACCACCACGTAAAAACTGAGCACCCGCCGCCTTCACACGCAGTGCCGTTTCAATAATCATTTCCTCATTTTCCACCGAGCAAGGACCCGCCACAACTACCAACGGCGCATTCTCACTGAAGTGAATATCACCATTTGGAGTTGGCACAACCACATCACTCGCTTCACCCTGGCGATAAGCGCGGCTAGCCCGTTTGTAAGGCTGCTCAACCCGCAACACCTGCTCAATCCAAGGGCTAACTTCCTTAATTTGCAACGGGTCCAAATCAACCGTTTCACCGACCAAACCGATCACAACTTTATGCTTACCAACAATTTTTTCTGGGCTCAAACCCCATTCTGTGAGTTCCTGGCTAACACGAGTCACCTCAATTTCTGGAGTACCGACTTTCATTACGACGATCATTTTTGTAAAGTCCCTGCCAATTTTTTGTATACGAACACTTATGTATCAAGCTTGACTGATATTTAAAAGAAAGCTTATAACTAATCCTTTTGCCCAGTCTTGCGCCATGCAGAGGTCATGCGTCCCAGGTTTGTGGTGAACTCTTGCCAACCTAACTTCGTCCCAGGAACATCCTCATCCCAAGAAGCGGAGAGGACGCCGTAGCTTAACCCCAACACCCCTAAACCGAAAAATCCCATACTTACTAAAACCACCGCCACGTTAGGCAGCTTTACCCCAGCTTGGGTAACCAAAAAATAGCTGACAAAAAACGTAGCGATGCCCAAAACTGAAGGCACTCCGCAAAGCAAAGCCATGCGGCGCACCATACGCTTGCTAACCACGTCCGGAACCGCCATTGATTCACTCTGAGCAGTTACAGGCTTTTTTTTGGGCAAGTCTTTGTCTTTTTTAGCAGCAGTTTGACTCGGACTCTTCTCAGGTTCCGGTGGTGCTTTTGCCGTTTTTTTGCGCTTGGTACGCGGTTCAAAAGGCAAACGTTGCTCAGGTTCCTTAGAGGTAGCTTTGGCGCTAGCATCAGGCGATGGTTCAGTAGACATAAGCTTATATATTCTCTATCCGCGAATTCCTAGGCGTTGAATTAAAGCTTGATAGCGAGAGAGGTCTTGTTTACGAATATAGCTGAGTAAGCTTTTGCGTTGACCAATCATCTTCAGCAAACCGCGTCGAGAAGAGTGGTCTTTTTTGTTGGTTTTGAGGTGGGTACTTAACTGATTAATGCGAGCGGTAAGCATGGCAACTTGGACATCAGCCGAACCTGTATCGGTTTCATGGACTTGGTAGCCTTCAAGAATTTCTTGTTTGCGCTCTTGTGTTAGGGTCATGGATAGAGTTGATTTGTATATTCCAGCAGTCTCTCATGTTATCATCCCTAACCCGATGCTTGAAAGATGCTTTTTGAGCGCAGGCTTAAAAGTGATGCATGATCGACATAATATCCTGTCTTTTGCGGCAATTCAGGAGTATGGAGTTGTAGGTGCAGAAGAAACCTAGGTTGTTCGCTGTTGAGCTTTTGCTTACTTGATATTGAGATAGCACCGAGGAAATAACCATGCTAACCACTATTGTCAAAGATAATTTCTCATTAGAAGATTTTGTGGCTAATCCTCCTGAACATATGGAGTGGGTGGATGGTCAGCTTGTAGAGAAAAATGGTATGACTCTTAAACACGGCAAAATTCAGTTAAGGCTTGGTGGTTATTGGGAAGATTTCAAAACTTCCAGTGGACAAGGTGGAGAAGTTTATACTGATGTGCCATGCCGTACTAATAAGCAAGGGCGTTATCCTGATGTCGCTTATCTTACTCCTGAACTGGTGGCACAGTTTGGTAATCTTGCGACTTTGCCCCAGAGTTTTCCATTATCTGCCGAAATTGTTTCGCCTACAGATATTGCTGAGGATGTCTTACTAAAAGCGCAGGAGTATTTAGAGTCGGGGAGTGAAGAAGTTTGGTTAGTATTTCCTGAAAGTCGCTGGGTGATGGTTTTAACTGAAAATCAGGGTTTAATGTTTACTTCTGGGCAAGTTGTTTGTACTCAGAAAGTTTTGCCGGGTTTTAGTGTAGCAGTTGCTGATTTGTTGGCGTAAACAAGGCAATTTAATTTATAAATTCCCTAACTTTATCTTAGACCGCCGCTCATCTAACCATTGTTGTAAAATTATCGCCGCCGCTTTACGATCAATCAGCCCTTTATGATCAGAAAGATTTCGCCTTTCTGCTTTAATAAACTCTTCAGCCTGATATGAAGTTAACCGCTCATCGGCATATTCTACAGGTAACTGTAATGCCGCTTCTAATCTGCGAGTGAATTTTTGCACTTTCTTTGCTTGAGTGCCTAATGTACCATCCAAATCATAAGGCAAACCAACAACTAAAATCTGCACTTCTCTTTGCTTAATCAACTCTCGTAATTGCGCCACATCGTTATCAAAAGAAGTACGCTCAATTGTTGTTAAACCTGTGGCAATTAAACCCGTACCATCACACCCAGCGACGCCGATACGTTTACTGCCAATATCTAAGGCTAGTGCAGAAATTCGTTGCATAATTAATTTGGAAAGCCCTATTTTTCTCCAGCGTCCTCTGAGGGTTTCTCTTTTGTCACCGCACTAGGGGAGGTTGAGACGGGCACTCCATCGGTATTAACAGCCACTTGAGGTGTCTTAGAGAGGGATTTTAACCAGGTGATGCGGCTAGGTATTGGCGTCCTGGCTGGCTGTAATCCTTGCAGCATTTCTGATAACTGCAGTCCTTCCAAACCAGTTGCTTTAGCTTCCCGTAGCTTGTGCCAAACTGAGCGAGACATCAACAAACTATGCTCAATTCTCTGAGCACCTAATTGCTCTAAATATTCTTCTCGTTCTGGTTGATAATCAGCAGATGCTAAATGCAATGATTGTGTGGGCATTTCCTGGACAATCCGTGCCATTTGTGCTAATAGTTCTGGATACAAGAAGGTATAGGCTGGGTGAACTGTTAATTCTGCTTCGTGAAAGCGATCGCCTTTTCGTGACAACCGTAACTTAAAATAGCCAATTGCGGCTTTTCGCTGCGGTTCAAACACATAACCACTAATCTCCTGGCTATGATTAAACCACTGCTGTAAATTCGCCACAAATGCCCGCAGAAAACCGATCTTAAAGTCATGCACATGGCGATCAAATACCTGACGCACCAAAGGCGGCATAGAAGCTGTATCCAACTGATACAACAACTGAGCATCAGCATTACTGACCGGCAATAAGTTTGGTAAATCTGGCTCTCTTTCGGCTAGTTTTTCCAAAATATGGGGTGCAATTGCCCAATATGTCAACTGTGCTAAAGGCTGAAATCCATTTTGCCGATATAGCGCCAGTGTTTTCTTGTGATGAATATTAACTTCTAATAACCAAGTGCGCGCTTCCCAAACCGTTTCAAAGCAGTAGCGCAATAAATTTGAGCCAATATCACCAGTTACCGTCTGTGGTTGTCCTGATTTTGTATCAACCAACACCTCCTCGACTCGCCAAGTACTGCGAGTGCGATTAAAAGGTGAAATCTTGATTAGTCCGCGAATTTGGTGGACTTGTTCAATAACAAACACACATAAGGCATACTGGATTGGGTTAGGGAACCAGCTCAAAAACTTCAACAACCAATACCAGCGTCGAATCTGCTGTAATTGTTGAATAAAGGCAACTGAGCAACTGTTACTATCTGCATCAGTTGCCACTGTTGCAAGTTGTTCGCTTGCGTCTAAATCGCGGTATTGAATGGGGCGAATCACATTCTTCGCGTTTTCCGAAATTGGTGAAGTCATTTTGAATACAGGTGGCATGACGCAGATAGCAAAGGTAACCAGCAGGCTTGTAGTGTAATAATACAGTTTCAATACTGAGGGTACTGCCCCTATTTTAACTATTTTCCTTTGCTTTCCACTTTTTGTGTTACAAG
>JBATUR010000028.1:0-24564 GCA_049671305.1 Coleofasciculaceae cyanobacterium | reverse complement strand
CTTTACATTATCCACTTAACTACTACTGCAATGAGCGACCTGCGACTTGACGATGAGCGGGTAGCGCCTATTAATCCTAGCAATCATCCCCACCCCTTGGCGCTCTTGACTCCGTTGCCTCTAACTCTTCATCCTGCTGCGGTTTATATATCAAGCCTTGGTCCTAGATCTAAGCGCGTCATGCGACACGCACTCAATGCAAGCGCACACCTACTAACTGATAATGCTTGCGATCTGATGACCTTAGATTGGTCAAAAATTCGCTATCAACACACAGCCGCTCTTCGTGCTGTCTTCATTAATAAATATGCCCCTACTACTGCTAATCGAATGTTGACGGCTTTACGCTGTGTCCTCAAAGAAGCGCGACGATTAAAACAAATTAGTTTTGAAGACTATGAAGATGCTGCTGATCTCAAACACGTTAAACACGTAACACTTCTACAAGGTCGTGCACTGACTGATCCAGAAATTTTGGCACTTATTGAAAATTGCTTGAGTGACTCAAGCCTAACAGGTATAAGGGACGCTGCGATGATTTCTACTCTCATGGCAGGTCTTAGACGCTCTGAAGTAGTTGCTCTTGATCTATCAGATTTTGATCCTGAGCTCGGTAGTCTTACGGTTCGTCAGAGCAAAGGACGACAAGATCGTATAACTTATCTGCCAACGGGAGCAACGACTGCTATCTTAAACTGGCTAGCAATTCGAGGAGATAAACCAGGTCCTTTGTTATGTGGTACCAACAAACATGGTCAGGTTGTCTTCAAGCGTTTATCTGATCCAATGGTGTTGGCGAATCTTGCAAAAAGAGGCAAGCTTGCTAATGTGGCTCCTTTTTCACCTCACGATTTTAGAAGGACTTTTATTTCTGGTTTGTTGGATGCTGGTGCTGATGTAATTACTGTATCCCGACTTGTTGGACACTCGGATCTGGCTACCACGGCTAAATATGATATGCGGGGTGAAGCCGCAAAGCAAAAGGCGGTGGCAAGACTGCAGTTTCCTGGTCATCCTCAAGATACTGTTGACGCAAAAGATCTAACCCCCTAGCAGGTAAGGGAAAACTGAAGTTTTAATCTCCTGCCCATGTCGGGAAGGGGTCAATTTTTTGTATCTATTTG
The DNA here is from genome assembly GCA_049671305.1 of Coleofasciculaceae cyanobacterium. Taxonomy (GTDB): domain Bacteria; phylum Cyanobacteriota; class Cyanobacteriia; order Cyanobacteriales; family Coleofasciculaceae; genus CADCTM01. Next base: position 23,440 of record JBATUR010000028.1, on the reverse strand, counting down.
ACTCGGATAAGAGTCCCTATCTCTGTTTAAAAGCTTAGATCTATTAGGGTGAAATCTTCTACACAAAGGTCGAGTACCCAGTCTGGCAAAATTTTATAGACGTTCAGGTGCATCAAAAAGTTAAAGTTTTCATTCCAGCATTGTTGTCTGAGGAAGTAGATCAGTGTGCCTTGGAGGCTGCGAATTTCTAGTTTTGATTCTCGGTCGGGAAAACGATATTTGAAGTACTCCAGGGCGATTTTGACCTGGTGTAGGGGGAATTTTAGTACTTTGGGTCGTTCAGCTTTGATAAAGGGGATTCCGGCGGCTTCACATTCGGCTAGAATCTCGTCGGCGTCTTTGGAATTTCCCTCTAAAGAAAGACTGCTGCTGCTGTTAGTACCTGCTTCGGACTGATCATCGGTTTGAGGCTGTGGATCAGGAATTTTTGGTTTGGCGGTTGATTTTTTGGGCATTGGCGGGGGAGTTGGAGGTAGCAGTAAATTAATTGATTTTAGTTTCCATTTCCAGACGCGGGAGGTGTAGTTTTTGGCATGGGTGAGGACGCCGACTTTGATGAGTTGTTTGGTGGCGCTTTTGACTGATTTGGGATCGTGGGGTTTGCCGCGTGTGTCTTTTACCCATTTGTTGAAGTCGTTGAGGTCGATGATTTCGGTGCTGCCTTCTGGCATTTCGTGTAGTAGCCATTGCCAGAGAACTATGGCTGTGGGGGTGAGTCGATTCTGGACGCAGTAGGTGGCGTGGCTTTTTGTCCAAATTGTCATGGTTTTATGCTCGGTAGAGGTTTTGATTGTTAATTTTTCAACGAATAAAGCTCCTACTGAGATGTAGGAGCTAGATGTTTTGGTATCGGGGTTACGTTTGTAGTTGGCTGATTTCTGCTTCGTAAATGCAGAGGGTTTGCTCGATGTGATACCAGGGGTCTTCTGGATCTATGTCGATTTTGATGATGTAACTCCAGCCTGGTCTGTGCCCTTGTTGGATTTGGGGGCTGTCGGGGCTGAGGTATTCTATGCCGATGATTTCGCCTGTTTTGAGTTTGTTGCCGAAGCTGATTGGTGTGGTTTGGATGCGGCTGGCTAGGGCAAATTTGGGTAAGCTCCATTCTGCTGGAATGCTTACACTGTGGTGGTTTTGAGTATTTTCTGGCATCATGATATGGCTCCTTTCATGGTGGTTTCATGGGAGGTGAAGTCGTCTTGGTTGAGTGTTGGTATCACTCGCCGAGGCGCGTTCATCTGTTTTTATTTATTTGGAAATAATATTAGCGTGTTTTGGGGAAATGTGCGATCGGATGGTTGATCCCCCTCATCCCCTAGCCCCTTCTCCCACTAGGGGAGAAGGGGGACAGGAGTCTTGCTTCTCTCTCGCTCGCTCTTGTGCATGATTTTCTTGCTCCCCTCGCCCCTTAGTGGGAGAGGGGCTGGGGGAGAGGGGGGTTAATTTTGATGGGGAAGATGGGAATGTGCAGCTTAGATGTCGAAGAAGGCGGATCAGTTGCCATCTACATCACATCTGTTAAAAAAACAATATGCAAAGCACATTGTTTCATTTCCCTATTATCTCTAGAGTGAAGACTACGAATACTTCGGGTTTAGTTCAGACCGACCACACGCTATGACTGGGTTCGAGAGCTTAAGCTGGAACTTATCTAAACATCACAACCATGACAGACAAGCTTTTATTTGACAATATTATTGCAGCAATTGAAGCGCAGCAAGTAATTGTAAGTCGCCATGCTAGAGAAAGATTAGCCCAAAGACAAGTAACCTTTGACGAGATTTATACCTCAGTTATTCAAGGTTCAATTATTGGAGATTATCCAGACGATACACCTTATCCAAGCTGCCTAATTTGTGGAGAACTAGCTACAGGAAGCTACTTACACACCGTATGGGCATATGACGAAAGTCAAAATTTAGCTATTCTTATTACTGTATACTCTCCAGACCCCAATCTTTGGATTGACTGGCGACAAAGGAGATGAAAATTCATGCTCATGCCTGAAAAATGCCCAATTTGTGGGGGTCATGTCCATCAAGAGGCAGTTATCGAAACCCTGCAAGGCGGTGGAAATACCGCGACGGTGAAGGTACTGGCAGGAGTCTGTCAGTTATGCGGTGAGCGCTATTATTCCGTTACAACAGTTAAGCTATTTGAAGAAATCGAAACCAAATTAAAAGAGCAAAACGTAGCAGAGTTTGAATTAGTTGGTCAGTCGTTTAAAGTTACGTCTAATTAATTGTCGAGTGCTTCCGCATAACTGCTGAGAAATGCCCGCTCAACCAACTGGCAAGATGACTACCTAACCAAATTGCGAGACTACGAAGCATTAGGCATCCAAAAATACTGGATTGTAGACTATTTAGGGTTAGGGGGAAGGCTTCATATTGGCTACCCAAAACATCCGACATTCAGCGTCTATCAGTTGGTAGAGGGTGAGTACGAAGTGCAACGCTTCCAAGAAGGCTCGAAAATCGTGTCACCCACTTTTACTGAGTTAAACTTAAATTGCGATCAGGCTTTTCGAGCCTATCGCTAAATAGTCCCTAATCAAAAACACTCTTGTAGTGACAGCTTTTATTGAGCAGGTAAATCTTTTGAGTTATCTCTTAGTTTTTCCTCCAAAAGTTTTTCCTGCAAAAGCTGTTCTAAGTCCTCGTTTTCCAGAACTTCTTCAATCATCTCTCTTACCGTATCTGACATTGTTATACCTTTCAGATAACAATACAGTTTAAATCTCTCTTTGAGTGCTTCTGGTAATCGAAACCTGAGATAGTCATCTCTTTCTAAAAATTGTTGCTTCTGGCTAGTTCTCATTCTTTAAGTCCCAGATGCCTTATGTTTTGCTCAGTGTTGTGATAACAGTATAGCCGATAATAGCATTGTTTTTGTGATTAAGGAACTGATAATTGATCGTAGCAATCTTTGACACTGATCTTAATGCAGTAACTTAGTCAGTAATGCCTTGAGAGAAGTGCGATTTAAAAATATAATACCTAGAAGAGTTGGGTTAAAAGTATGCACAGACTTATACTTAAAATAAGTTAAATTAGACCGGCTTTATACAAGCAGCGTTTTCAGGGCATCCCAGAAGAGACAAGCTTCAAAAGATGTACTTTTTGTGAAGAGTTTTCCTAGACGGAGTTGTATCTAAGGGAGATACAGTGATTTAGGCGTTATTATGTGTTTGTCTTGCTGAGTTGAGCCATATTTTAGTTAGCCTTCCTGTACCCAAATTGTATGGCATATCTTCATCAATGACAAGTAACCCAGCTCAAATTCCCAAGAAAATAACCTTCCGTTTACCCCTAGTTGAGTTAGATCGGCTAGAGGAAGAGTCTCGTAGAACTGGTAGAACTAAAACAGACATACTACGGGAATTTATTCGTACTCTACCGCGCACTCCAGACCTACAGACTGATTTTGAGAAAAAATAGGTTTGTCGGTAGATAATCAACAATAATCTTTTTAACAAGATTACTCACATTTGTAGACTACTTGTGTGAATTAATTTTTAGTAAGAATTTCTAATAGTTTTTGACTCCCATAATTAACTATTTTTGAATCGGTGATCTTTTCTGAAAGCCTTTGAGGTTCAGATGCAGGATTGCATTACTTTAACACTCAAAACAGCAAGTATTGCTTTAATGAATTGATGCAGTACTTACTGCAAGCTTGCAGTAAGTACCGAAAATTAACCAGGCTTTCGTGGACGATTTTGGCGAGAGCGTTGCGCTGACTTCGGCGTGAGCTCAGGCGAACGCTGCTCTTCAGAGCGCAAACGTTAAGGGCGCTTTCGCGAAGTTGCGCCCCTACGACAAAACCAATATAGAGTTCCAACTATTAAAGCGCTTCCTTGTCCTAAAAACGCTCCCAATAAGGCTGGAAGCCCCGACGCTTGAGGATATCCACCTCTAACCTTTGGACGCGATTAACAAATTCTGGATTTGACAGACTAACAAGTTGTTCTTGTTGCAGTTGTTTAAACCGTTCGAGTGCCGTAAATGGTTGGTCTTGAGCAAGGCTCAATTCAGCCAAAGCCCGACGGGCAAGCAAATTCTTGGGATTAATTGCCAGAATTTGATTATAGAGTCCAGTGGCAGCAACAAATTTCCTTTGTTCAAAACGAACCCCAGCCAATGCCGCCAAAGCATCAATGTTATTCGGCTGCTTTGCCAAAATACCAGAATAAGCAAGGCTTGCCAGTTCCAAATCTCCCAAATTTTGGGCTAACTCTCCCTGGACAAAATAAGCGCCAATGTTATCAGGATTACGAGCAATCAACTGCGCCACACGATCTTTTGCGCCTTGCGGATCTCGGACAGCCAATACCTGTAACTGTCGCAGTTGAAGCGGAACATCGTTCGGAGCGACGGCTAGCAGGGCAGTGTACAAGGCTTCGCGCTCAGGAGCTGGGGGGAGCGTACCAACAAGGTTAATCAGCTCTGGAGGCGTATTAGTCGCAGGCTCAGTGGATAACCAACGATTGAGGACAGCTTCTGCATCAGTTTGGTTAATCCGCTTTGCCTGGTAAGCAATAGTTGCCCGTCCCAAAGCCGTACGCAAATCATTCGGGTTACGCTGAAGTAATTGGTCATAAAGAGCGATCGCTTGATCTGGCTGCCCTTGCGCCAAACGCACACCCGCTAACCCCCGCAGCGCCCCATTCAGCAAATCATCACCTATTTGATTACGAGCAATCAAAGCCTCATAAGTTTGGGCACTGGCATCCAAATTCCCCTCACGCCGCTGAATATCTGCCAGCAACAAATCAGGCGCCAAATCATCAGCACCAGAAGCAGTCGCCTTATAAGCAGCCAAAGCACTTTTCGCTTCAGCCAACTGATTTTGCTGCAAAAAGATTTGAGCAACCCGGAAATTCAGAAAAGGCGCATCTACATTAGAACTTAGTAGATTTTGGTAAACAGAAAGCAGAACCGGATTAGGAGGATCTAACTGTGCCAAACCTAAGCCAAGCGATCTTAACTCAGCAGCATCAGTAGGCAAAGGTTGTAGCGCCGGCAGCAAACGCGAAGCCAAATCAGCATCCGAAATCTGCCCCAATTGACTTTCCAGCAGTAACTGCTTCACCAACAAAGTCTTATTATCCGGCTGCACAGCAATCAACTGCTTATAAAGCACTAGCGCCGCTGCCCTTTCTTCCGGCAACTCACTCAAAACATCAGCCGCCTCTCTAACCAAACTTTGAGAAGCCTCCGACGACGAGCCCAAAATCTGGCGATATAAAGCCGCGCCCTCTCGATAAAGCTGCGTATCACCTTCACTACGACCAATAGTCGTCAAAGACCTTGCCAAAGCTAAGGTACCATCTTTTTTACTCCGCAAAGGCTCTAAAACTGCCAACGCTTTGGGAACTTGACGATTTGCCGCATAAGCTTGAGCCAAAGCTGATCTAATATCAATCTCTGTACCAGGAAACTTGCCAGACTGGGAAAGAGCCTGTTTCAGCACTTGTATTGCCTGACTTACACTACCCGTTTCACGCAGCGCCCGTCCGTAAGCGGCAACTTGATAAATCGGAATAGTTTTGCCAGTCGCTTGATAACGCTTAAAAAACTCTAGCCCTTGCTTGGCATCACCGCTAAAAGTATAAATTTGAGCAGCGCCCAAAAGAGTATCAGGTGTCGGATTTTGCAGAGCAATTTGGTAATCAGCAAAAGCCTCGCTATAACGCCCTTGGTAGCCCAACAACAAGCCTCGTGCAGCACGAGATGAAATATCATTCGGAGTCAGTTTCAGCAGGGTTGTTAAGGCATCTATCCCTTTTACTTGCCATTCTTGTCGGTAACTACCAAGTAAACCAACTGCCTTTAATGCAGGTTGATTATTGGGACTTTGAGCGAGAACTTGTTGATAAGCACTCCAGGCTTCGCTGTCTTTGCCCGCCTTTTGGTAAGCTTGGGCGAGTCCGAGTTTGGCATCTAAAGATTGAGGAGAATTAGCGATCGCTTGCTTAAAAGCCGCAATAGCATCGTTGACTAATCCTTGCTGTAGCAACGTAAAACCACGTCGTGCCGCTGCTGGAACCGCTTGAGCTTGCGCTGCTGGAATTTGCCCAATCATCGGTTCAAAAGTCAGAACTCCAGTTAAGCCTAAAACCAGCAAGCTTATTAAACCAAATTTTGATGGTCGTTTCGTTTGGCTACGACTAGTTGCTTTGCCTTGAGTGCCTAAAGAATTATTTTTGGCAAAGGAATTGCTTTGGTTAGGAGACGACTTGACTGGAATATTGACTTTATTGTCAAATGATTGACACTTATCGAGAGAAGATAAGACGGAAATATCTACTTTATTGTTATTCATCGAAATACTCTCCCCAGCACAGAACTCACATCAAATTCAGTTTTTATGCGGAACCCTACAACAGTTTCTGTAAACTGGTTACGCTCTTGCAATGTCACCGCTGCTCGAAGTATTGGTGAAAGGCGCACGTCATAAAATAATTCCCAAACATCTGGAACCTTTGCCCCAGCTTGGCGGCGGAGTTCATCATTAGATAAATTGCGACCATAACCAAAACCAAGTCGGTCATCTCGCATAAACAAGTCTAAGAAATTAAGTCCAAGGCTGTAGGTATCGCCGCCGCGACCAATTGAGGTATTCTCATAACGTCCATAGCGACCAAACACGCCCATTTTGATTTCTGGAAAAAAGTATTCTCCATTAATTCCGTAGGAACTCTCGCGGTCTGAAGACCTAGGACCTGTTTCACCAGGACTTCTAGGAATTCCATAGATTTCTTGGAACCCATTACGTTCAACATCGCGGTCGGTGGCGTAAGTTGCTCGAACTATGCCATTACCAGCGCGGAAACCAAGTTCACCAGCAAAAGCATCTAAGCCAATATCGCCAATACTTTGAGCTGAAGAAAAGCCAGCCGCTTTTGCCTCAATGTTGTCGGTGATATTCCAGTTTAGAAGTACGGCGGGACGGGAAGCAAGTCCGGTTGCCGAAAGGGCTGGATTAGTTTGAAAAACAGGGTTAAAGAATTGAGTCGCGGCATCTTTGGCAAAGCTATTGCGGTCAAAATAAGAAGTTAAATCAACCAGTCCTGCGGTAAGTCGCAGATTGGGATAGCTAGGAAGATTGCCAGTAAAATACAGTTCATTGATTCTAAATGAGCCAGACTGGGGGTCAGAAAAGTCGGGTCCAGTACCAACTTCGGCTGTGCCACCAAATAAGGCGTTGGGGGAAATTGGGTAAAATCCGGTTAACCGCGCCCGTGCCGAGGTATCGCCTTGATTGATGACTACACCTTGGAAAAAGAGGGTAGGGGCTAGGGGATTTATGTCCTGTGGGGTGGTTTCGAGTCGCGGTTGGGTTTGTTCGGGAGTATCTCTGGCAGACTGTGCCTGAAGAGTACCTCCAAGTAATGCCGCGCTTCCAGGACCTTTGTAAACTGCTGAATCTGAGGTTTGGCTGGGTAAAAGTGGGCTGGTTGTGGGTTCTAAGGGAAGTTGAGAAAGGCGAACAGGTTTGGAGGTGTCAAGCGGTGGTGCTTGAAAAGCCTCAAAAGCAGGTGTGGTTGTGGGTTCTAAGGGAAGTTGAGAAAGGCGCTCAACAGGTTTGGAGGTGTCAAGCGGTGGTGCTTGAAAAGCCTCAAAAGCAGGTGTTGGTTCTGATGCTAGTTGTGGAAGGCTACTTTTAACTGTATTCAGCGCAGGCACAGTTGCTCCAGGCGCGAATTTAAATTCAGTTTCTGATGATTGGTTTTGAGCTGTAAATGTTGGCAGTTTTGCCGTTGAAGTTTGAGCTACAATTGCCTGTGGTTTTTGGTCTAAGGTTGAGGTTATTTGATTTTCAGTGTTTGAGTTTTCTTGCTCTAAGGTTGAGGTTATTTGATTTTCAGTTTTTGAATCTTCTTGTTTAAAAGTAGTTTGTTGTTCTTCTAAACTAGTCGCTTCGCTTGAGTAAAGACTAGTAGAATTATCAGATTCTTCAATTTGTACTGGATTAGTAGCAGTTTGCTTCTCGTTAGCTTGGGCAGGATTTGTCTTGAGGAGGGTAGCAATAGAAAAAAATGATAGTCCTCCCGCTGAGATCGTACCCAAAGTTAGCAGGTAAGTTAACCAAATAGAATGCCGGAAGGCAATCGCTATTCGTTTATCAATATCACTAGATTTTTGACTTAGGTCTCTCATGAGCACCACGATTATAGATATGTGTACTTGAGTAGCTTTCACTGTCGGTACTTCATTTTCCAAGGTCTGAAAACAGCTTCCGGAAGTTTCGCTTGCTTTACTGAAAATTAGTTAATTGAGTGTTGAATTAGCCGAATATGGGCAGTATTACTCTCTTAAAACATTGAGCTTTTTATCCTCTTTATTGAGGTAATAACCTTTTTGGTTCATGATTTTTTCTAAACGATTTTAGCTAAACTAATTTCGTCTAAAAAGGCACAAAACTATACTTGAGTCTCATTGAAACTCAAAGAAAATCAATCCAATTCTGAATATTGCTTTTCCTAAAAAAGAAAGCAACTCAAAATAAATCAGGCTTGATTTGTAAAGCCTTGTTGCTTTTTGCTGATAGATAGCACTTTTCGGCAAGAATTCTCTAGAAGCCCAAATTTGAAGAGTGCTGCCATCAAACTAGATGTCCTGATACTTTATAAGCGCACGCCTGAAAATTTTGGGTAAAGAAGAGAAATTTGTGATAAAGTCTCTTCCAGTTCGTCAGGTTTTCTAAACTGCCATATCCGTTTAGATGTTTCCTCTTTCCGTTTTAACCTGTATTTATCAAGAGTTGATAAAAAACTGCCACTAGAATATAAAAATCCTGTAAAGTTTGATTAAGACGGCAGAAATAATCCAGTTAAAGTAAGGCGGTAGTTGAAGAAGATCTTAACATTCTGCCATAATGTACAGCTTTTAGCTGTATTTTTACTTGTATGATACCTGTTTATGAGTTTAACTCAACGAAAGTGTTGTTCTGCTTAGACAAGGCAGATAATTGCTCAACACAAAAAACTGCGGAAAATGTATAAGTCTCAATTCGCTTTAATTGAGTGAAAGATTGTTGAGAGTGGAGACGTTATCCTGTGCTAAGGTCGAGTCAGAGTTAAAAACAAAAACCAAAAGATGCCATTTAGCTCGTAGTAAATTATCACCATCAATGTGCTTTTCTTTCTGAAAAACTAGTTCAACTTGAATCGTGTCTTTATAAGCTAAAGTACAAGTAGTCAGTTTTCAGAAAAACTAAATCTTTAGTATCAAGTCTTGCACAATTATTTTATTGTAAGTTCTATTGGCACTAATTTTTGTCAAATTATTGACTGTAGGTTTGTAAAAGATTATGACTTTTCATCATTAATCTTAAAATGTGCGTTAGGCATTACGGTAAAAATGTCTCGTAAGTAGTATTTCACCAGGGATGCATAAGAGCAATTTTGCAAGTAAGCACTTTATTTTATTAAAGATGCGAGTTTGCCAAAAAACTTAGGGTATTTCAATCATTAATGAAACCCTGGTTGCTTTTTTATTCTACCAACATTAATCTTTAAGTCGCTAGGGAGTTGATGAGTTTTTATGCTAAATTGGCACTGCCGTTTATTACTCAACAAATTAACAAAAAATAGATTCTATTTTATTAAAGGCATTGTCGGTATTTCGCTGTTGTTAGTTTTAAGTACTGGCTGTTCTCAAACAAGCGAAACACTACAAAGACTACCTTCTTTGCTACCTAACTTATCTTCAAATGCAGATTTCAACATTCAAGTTACACCATCAGGTCGTTCAGGGATTTATACAGTCACTGGAAAGACTAATCTTCCTGACAAAAGCAGTATTACAGTCGCGGCTATTCGCTTGCTTAAACCAGATAAATCAAGGATACCAAATCTAACTCCAGATCAAACATATTCAATCTTGGCTTATCAAGATGTCAAGGTAAATAAAGGAGCATGGCAAACAACTTTGAACCTTTGGAAAGTCGCACCAAGCGGTCAGTTTCAAGAGACTTGGCAACTAGAGCAGTCTAAGCTTGGGCTTTCAATGACCTCTGAACCTGATGTAACTTTTCTTGCTACTGTAGCTCCTACAGGCTCATTATCAGAATTAGAATCTCAATTAGAAAAACAGGGAGTTAAACTTGTTAGTAATTTGGTTCGCAATACTGTAGATGGTGAACGATATATTCAGGCAAGTCAAGTTTTAGCAGTTGATTTACCTAAAGGTCAAACAACTCCTCCTCAACCTAAACCAGAAGATATTAATGGGGGCTGGGGAAATCGCTTTTTGTTGATACCAGAACCACCAAATATCAACAACTATGAAAAACCTGAAAAACGACGTACAACTGCACCGCTTTCTCCTTCTGAATTTTTACAGTAAGTTACTTCTAATCTGTACAACATAGGAAGTGAATTTCTGGTTGCAAATTAGCCAAAACTGTAAAAGATGCAATTTTCTGAATTATAGAAATTGCATCTTTTTTTTGTTAGTTATTGTTTAATTTTCAAAGAAATGTTTTGAAAATTAAAGTTATCATTTTTTCTCACCTTTTGTATAAAATTCAGGCATTTGCTTCTTTTCTTTGCTATCTTTACTGATTATTTTTCAAAGCAGTATACGTCAACCTCCACAAGATAGATTATTTTGAAGCAAAAGAGCTTTTTAAGTTAATTAAAGAAAACGTAAAGCTACGAAGTCAATATTTTGAAGAAACAGTAAAGCTAGGAAAGTTTGGTAGCTAGATAAATTGAGGTTTTGTATATTTAAAAAATAAGAATAAAGCTGTAAACAAGTTAACTATCTTAGCTTAAGAGGTTTACTGCTAATAAGTGCTCAAATAAGTCAACTTAGGAATCAAGTCACATGAACCGAGTTAAATTACTGAATGTTTCTATTGACAACTTATCAGAGTCAGAATTACTAAGTAACTTAAAAAGCGGCATCGTCTTTACTCCTAATGTTGATCATCTAATGAAACTCCAAGATGATCGAGATTTTTATAAAACTTATAATTGTGCAAGTTACAAAATATGTGACAGCAAGATTTTATTTTATATATCTAGACTATTAGGAACTCCTATTAAAGAAAAAATTTCTGGCTCTGATCTTTTCCCAGCTTTTTACAAGTATCATAAAGATAATAAAGACATTAAAATCTTTCTTCTAGGTGCCCGTGAAGGCGTAGCAATAGAAGCTCAAAAGAAGATTAATAATCAAGTCGGTAGAGAAATAGTAGTAGGCGCTCATTCACCATCTTTTGGTTTTGAAAACAATGAAGAAGAATGTTTGAAAATGATTGATATTGTTAATCAATCAGGCGCAACTGTGCTTGCTGTAGGAGTTGGCGCACCCAAGCAAGAAAAATTTATCTGCAAGTACAAAGATAAATTTACAAACATCAAAATTTTCTTAGCCATTGGTGCCACTATCGATTTTGAAGCTGGCAATATCAAAAGAGCACCTAAATGGAGTAGTGAAGTTGGTTTGGAATGGTTGTATCGATTATTATCTGAACCAAAGAGATTATGGAAGCGTTACTTAATTCATAGTCCTTCTTTCTTTTGGTTAGTCTTTAAGCAAAAATTCAACCTTTATGTAGATCCATTCAATACTACATATCCTAATCATTCTGATAACGTTACTTGCGATAAGATGGCTCAAACACTTGATTAGTTATTGATATAGCAATTCAATTCTCAATTGTGTGAGGTGCACAACCCTAAGTTTTGAAGAATAGGAAATAGGCAATAGGGAACATTAAAAAAAATCAACTGTACTTCACTTAAATGAGATTTGCTATGTAGCGATTCTTGATTGTGTGAGATATAGAGCCAAAGCTCAAAAAATTCTCATTAACTGCTGTATAGTAGTGTTTCTTGCTCTTGCGAGAAATAAGCTAACTTATACAGCAGAGTTTTAATTCTAAAAACTGTACTTCTTCTGTATAATATTGATTCTTGCTCTTGCGAGAAACAGGCTAACTTATACAGCAGAGCTTTAATTTTAAAAACTGTACTTCGTCTAGTTAGGAAACACTATATGTGTACTTCCTAAAACTCAAAAAAGCTATAGTTTTGAACAATTGATAACATTAATTTACACTCCCTCAACAAGCTAGATGTAAGGGAGTGTACCATTTTAATAATTAAGTTGTTTTGACAATCTACAAAATTTATTTAACTTTGAATCTTGACATTATTTTTTTGATGAGTTGACAGTTGAAAGCATCAAAAATTCAATCTTTTTATCTCTCGGCTTATTCAATCTTTCGGCTTAAAGTGAAAGATAATAACCGAGAGATCTTAAATTAGCTGCTGGAAATGCTATTATGACTTCCTCTCGTTAATTTTTTCCTGCTGATAGTCAAGCCACTTTTCTGAATTTGGACGAACTTGTAATTCATCATTCTCTAATTGCAAGTTATGAGGAGTATTGTTCTCGTAAGAAATCTTCTGATTTTTCTTAACGTGATTAGCAACAACCCCCAAAGTAGGTAAACGGAACGTATTTAATTGTTCCATCACTTTCTTAACTGCAGAGCGACTTGTCTTACTAATAGCAACAACCATCAAAATTCCATCGGTATGAGTGGCAAGGAAATTGGCATCTCTAAAGTCAGTAAGATCTGGCGTGTCATAAATAACCAAGTCAAAAGTAGCTTGAAACTCCTCCATTAAATACTGCATTTGAGTTGAAGCAAGTAGTTTGGTAGAGTTAGGAAAAGGCTGACCTGCTGTTAAAACAAAAAAATTCTCACCAACTTGCGATCGCCCTAATAGTTCGTTAGGAGCTATTTTTTTGGCAAGCAGATCGTTCAACCCCTTCTGATTAGCTAAATTCAACTTATTGTGCAGTTGAGGCTGACGTAAATTAGCATCGACTAACAAAACTCGTTGTCCCATCGCTGCTGCCGTTTGAGCCAAATGTAATGCTACCGTAGATTTACCATCTCCAGCCGCCGCTGAACAAACAGCTAAAGAACGAATTGCCGGATCTGAAAAAAGAAAGCGTATGTTTGCATAAAGCGAGTCAAAAGCTTCTCTAAACAAAGTAGCACTTTTATTACTGCCACCAGCTTGTTCAATTGCTCCAACAAATGAAGGAGAATTAGACAACTGCTGACTACCTCTATAAAGAGGAATTACTCCTAACAAAGGTAATTGAATTGCCTCTTCAATTTCTTCGGAAACGTAGAAAATATTGCGACCTTTTTCAAACAATACAGCCGCACCTACTCCTAACAGCAACCCAGCAACTAATCCGCCTACTTGAATATTTCTAGATTTGCTCGGAGCAGCAACTAAATTACCACCGGGACCTGTAGGAATTGCTGGTTTAGACACAAGCTCCCAAGGTATCTGATTCTGAGCTGCTTCAACACGCAAAGTTTCTCGCTGAGTCAACAATTGATCTCGTGTCTTGGTAGCAATATCCAACTGTCCTTGTAAATCACTATACTGACGTGCAATACTAGGAAATTGCCGTGCTTGTCCTTCAATGGCTGCTCTATTATTAGCGAGTTCCCGACTGCGAACTTCTAGCAACTTAATTTGGTTGTTGGCTTGAACCATTTGCTCAATTAGTCCAACACGAACTGCATTTTGAAAAGAACTTACTTGAGGATTACCTGTTGCTCCCCCTTGGTTTTGTCCAAGAATTTTGCTTTTTTCTTGAGCTTCTAATGTAGCTAAATTAGCACGTTTAGCTCTTAAGGAACGAATAGTCGGACTTTCCTCAGAAAAACGACCTGATTCTACAGCAATTTGATTGTCTAACTCCTGAATTCTTGCCTGCAATGCTGTGTAATTAGGCTCTTGACTCAAAGCCGAAGCAGCAATTGCCTCATCAGGCGTGAGATTTAATTGCTGCTGTAAATTTATATAGAGCGCTCTCTGCTCTTGTAATAAGCTTTGAGTGGCTGCTTGATCGTTGGCAATTGTACGAACTTGGGTAAACAAAGCATCACCCTGTGATTTGGGATCGCTTAATTTATACTGCTGTTGTAGTCTTTGCAATTGCGATTGTAATGTCTCAACTCGTGTTTGTAATTCTGGAAGTTGGTCATCAATAAACTTTACTCCCTCACCAATACGAGTCTTACGTTCGTCCAAACTGTACTTTAAATACTTGGTAGCCGCTATTTGCAAAACATCTAAAACTTCTTTAGAGTCTTTTGCGCTATAGGTAACTTGAATAAGCTTGGTTCTTTCGGCTTGCTGAGGATTTGCTCCCTCGTAGCGTTGAACCCCAAAGCTTTTGTCGAATATAAATCTATTTAACTCCGGATATTTAGTTTTAGCTTGTTCAAAGATATCTTGCAATATCCTGGGACTTTGTAAAATCTCAAGTTGAGTGGCATAGTCTAGATTAGAAGTTTCTCGGCTAGACCCTTGTCCTTGAGCACGACTGATCGCCGAGGGTTCAACCACTCTTCCTTCATTAGTTATCGGTTCAACTAAAAGCCGGAAATCGCCTTTATATGAAGTTGGGAGCGTTCTGCTGTAAATAACAGCCCCTGCTGTGACTAAACCTGTGATACCAATAACTAGTATGGCTTTCCGCTTGATAGTCCTCAAAAGCGGACGTAAATTCAATCCTTTCTGAGGCGGAGCGTTAACCTCTTCTTTATCGACTGATGGCAACTGCTGCAACTGTCTGCCTCGCTTGCTAATTGAGAAAACTGGAGAGACCGATTCTGTTTCCATTTTGACCTCTGTATCGTTTGTTGGCTTGCACCCCCGACAAAAGATTCTTTAAGATATGTTTTATTAGCTTGGCACAAATGGGAAATAAACTCTTGTTATCAAATTAAGATTTCCTTTCTTGCCATCTTATACAGGGAAAACTTTTAGTGATACCTATATTTTCGTGAAAAGAGAGTGAACTACCCACAGGTAAGTGTGAGTTTCCCAACTCAAGGGGGATAGCCTTAGAAGATGTGGACTTTTTACGTCCTCTCTTTTGAGGTCTTACGTCCCCTCCTTGGGCAGAAGCGCTAGTTCCTAACGCCAAAATCCGCAAACCTTCATTCCTAATATTAATTGCAGTATTGATATCTCGGTCGTGCTGTTGTTTGCAGTGAGGGCAATCAACAAAGCGTACTAGAGAATCATAGCTCTTTTGAAGCTGTGGGAGCGGCAACAGTGTTTTACTGCAAAGTTGTGAAGACGGGAAAAAGCGATTAATTTCAACGTATTGATGACCAAACTTTTGAGCTTTGTATTTAAGCAGAGTTTGAAACAGCTCCCAACTGCTGTCGTTAATCGCTAGGGCGAGATTAGGATTCTTAACCATATTCTTCACGGTTAAATTTTCTACAACAATCACTTGGTTATCGTGAGCGATCTTGCGGGATAGCTTGTGCAGAAAATCTTCACAAACATGAGCAATTTTACTTGAAGCTTGATCAACTAGATGTTGAGCTTTTAGTTTCTTCTTGCTTCCATCTTGCTTTCGGGAAAGTTTTTGTTGCTTACGCTTCTTGTTTAGCTCCAGTTTTTTTAAATGTTTCTTTGGTAAATTATACTTATCACCATTGGAAGTGACGGCAAAATCTTTTAATCCCAAATCCACCCCAACTGCTCCTCTTGCGGTTACCACCAAACAAGGCGGAGACTCAAATAGAATCGAAGCATAGTATTTAGCATCAAGACCTCTAGAAACCGTTAAGGCACCCATTTTCCCGGTTGGTAGTTCCCGATGAAAAATGCTCTTGACCACACCCAAGTTGCCAGGAAACTTGATATTTGATTGTTCAAGATTTAGTTTAACATTTTGAGGGTATTGAATCGATTGTCGTGAGTGCTTTGATTTAAAGTTTGGGAACTTTGACCTACCCTCAAAAAAATTGACGAAAGCGTTGGAAAGATTGAAAGTGACTCGTTGTAAACACTGTGAATAGGCAATTCCTAACCAATCAAATTCTTTTTTTAATCCTGGTAGCAAGGCATCCATTGCAGTTTTAGCAAGACCTTTTCCAGTTTCCTTGTATGCAGTTGTAGTAGCATTAAGCAAATAGTTCCATAGCCAGCGACAATTACCAAATGCTTGAGCTAAATAGTCTTTCTGTTCAGGAGTTGGATAGAGTCTGACTTTCACTGCTTGATACATGGTATTCGACCTTTACCGTGTTATTTAGTTCATGGTAACCGCGACGAAGTTTGCTTGTCCACAGTTCCAAGTGCAAAAATTTATTTGAGAAGAGTGAGAAAGCCTCTTTGAATCTCTCTGACGACTTATCCTAATTAAGGTCATGCACTAATAATGCTGTCGAATGCCCAAGTCTAACGACTGTAGGATAAAGCTGAATGCTAATTATGCCGTTGTTTTTCAACCCAGAGAATCGTCTTGATTAATGTTTCCCCTTTACTTGACGCGCTGTAGCTTTCTAGACTTTGCCTCCTAACTTGTATAAGATCGAAGTCAAACCCAGTGTTTCCGGAAATCAAAGCCCAAGTTTATCAAGTTTTTATAAGTTATCTTCTTGATTAAGTTTTAGCAAGGCTTTTCTCACTCTTACAACAAAAAATCGCCTAAGCTTGATTAAGATACAAATGCTCACTTTTTAGGAGTACAGAAGCAACTGGGATAGTCGTCTTAGCTGCATAAGAGCGGATTTTTTCAAAAAGACACGGCAAAATCTCATGCCGTTTATATGATTAAAATCCCGAAACAAAATTAAGGGTTACCTACAATATTGGAGACATTACCATCTCTTATACTCGTAGGATTGAGAGAATTGGGTAGTCCAAAAGCCCTTAAAGAGGCAGGAGCGCATCACAAAAGTTGTTGGCAGTAGGGATAAGCCTCTACTGACGTTGACGAAATGTAAATTTCACAACAGCTTTTTGATTGGACAAGAATACTATTTGCCTTGAATAAACCCATGACAATTGCTTATCTCGTTAATCAATATCCGAAAGTTAGTCACAGTTTCATCCGGCGGGAAATTGCTGGAGTCGAGGCAAGTGGTACTAAAGTCTCTCGGTTTTCTATCCGTGACTGCGGTTCTGAACTTGTCGATGAAGAGGATAAACAAGAGTTAGACAAGACACGGGTTGTCTTAGATGTTGGCAAATTTGGCTTGCTTTTGGCACTGCTAAATGTTGCCATAACAAAACCCTCGGTTTTCTGGAAAGCTTTAAGGCTAATGCTCCAGGTGGGTTGGTCTTCAGAGCGTGGCGTGGTGCGTCATCTGGCTTATTTAGCAGAAGCTTGTGTGCTGCTAGGTTGGTTTAAAGATGAAAAAATTGCTCATGTTCATGCACACTTTGGCACAAATTCAACAACCGTGGCGATGTTGTGTCATGAGCTTGGCGGTCCACCTTATAGCTTTACCGTTCATGGTCCTGAAGAGTTTGATAAAGTAAAAGCGATCGCCCTAGAAGCAAAAATCAATCGTGCTAATTTTGTCGTAGCAATTAGCTCATTTGGCAAAAGTCAGCTTTATCGCTGGTGCGATCGTCAGCATTGGTCAAAAATCCACATCATTCATTGCGGTGTAGACGAGCTATTTTTGCGTCAGCCTGATGTTCCTATCCCAGACGAACCTCGCTTAGTTTGTGTTGGTCGGCTTTGCGAACAAAAAGGGCATTTGCTGTTGGTTGAAGCCGCGGCTTCGTTAGCCAAAGAAGGCTTAAAGTTTAAATTAGTATTAGTGGGCGATGGACCGCTGCGCCCTCAAATTGAAGTAATGATTAAACAATTTGGGCTTCAAGACCACATTGAAATTACAGGATGGGCTAGTAACAATGATGTCCAGCAACAAATTCTGGCATCACGGGCGATGGTTTTACCCAGTTTTGCTGAAGGTTTGCCTGTAGTAATAATGGAAGCGTTAGCACTTTCGCGCCCCATAATTAGCACCTATGTTGCAGGAATTCCTGAATTAGTTGAGCCTGGAGTTTGTGGGTGGTTAGTACCCGCTGGTTCAGTTGAAGACTTGACAGAAGCTATGCGTTGTGCTTTACAAGCGCCTTTAGAAAAGCTAGAACAGATGGGTAAGGTTGGAGCAGAACGTGTTGCCGAGCGACATAATTCTAAGATTGAAGCTAGCAACTTAGCCGCTTTGTTTCCGTCAAACAGCGAGAAGCCTGCTACAACAATTGAACTTCAGCCAAGTATGCCTTATGCCAACAGCTACACTAAGTCTCGCTGATGCCACAACGTCTGTTGAGCGTTTACACGTCCGATTTTCCCACTGCCTGAGAAATCATGTCATCCGTTAAAAAGTTAGCTATTCGTGGGTCACTTTGGACAATTGCTGGCTATGGAGCCAGCCAAGTTCTGCGATTTGGCAATAATTTAATCCTAGCGCGTCTGCTTGTTCCAGATCTTTTTGGTCTGATGGCTTTGGTTAATGTCTTTATCATCGGCTTACACTTATTTTCCGATATCGGCATTGGTCAAAGTATTATTCAAAACAAGCGGGGAGATGACCCCGTTTTTTTGAATACAGCCTGG
Organism: Coleofasciculaceae cyanobacterium; assembly: GCA_049671305.1. Classification (GTDB taxonomy): domain Bacteria; phylum Cyanobacteriota; class Cyanobacteriia; order Cyanobacteriales; family Coleofasciculaceae; genus CADCTM01. The sequence goes on along the minus strand of JBATUR010000028.1, from coordinate 5,003 downwards.
ACAATGCAAGCTATTCGTGGCGTTGTATTGTGGATTGGTTCTATCTTAATTGCCTATCCAGTTTCTGTGTTGTACAAAGAACCACAGTTACTGTGGTTAATTCCATCCGTTGGTTTGACTACAATCATCAATGGATTTAATTCCACTTCAATGTACACACTCAATCGCCAAATTGCATTAGGAAAGTTGGCAGTATTTGAGCTGGGAGGGCAAATTATTTCCCTAGCCGTAACCGTTATTTGGGCTTATTTTAATCCTACTGTTTGGGCTTTAGTTAGTGGTGGTTTAGTAGGAGCTATAGTCCAATTAGTTTGGAGTCATCGTTTAGTTCCAGACTTCTCTGACCGCTTTGCTTGGGATAAAACATCAGCTCAAAGTATTTTTTCTTTTGGCAAGTGGGTATTTTTCGGAACACTTTTAACATTTTTTGCAACACAATCTGACCGACTAATTTTGGCAAAATATGTACCACTTAGCGTATTAGGTGTTTACGGAATTGCTTTTGGACTTGCTGACATCCCACGGCAAGTAATTTTGGCACTAAGTGGAAAAGTACTTTTTCCAGCTTTTTCCAAAATGATTGATCTTCCTCGTGAAACGTTTCGTGCCAAGATTCTTAAAAATCGTTTCCCGCTGCTTCTTGCCTTATCCGTTGGCTTAACTTTCTTAGTCAGTTTTGGAGATATTGTAATTCGATTTCTCTATAAGCCGGCGTTTCACGAAGCAGCATGGATGATGCCAATTATTGCTATGGGAATTTGGCATACTTCGCTTTACAGCAGCATAAGTCCAGCTCTCTTGGCAATTGGAAAACCTATCTACAATGCTCAAGGATTTTTGTTGACTTTTCTGACGATTAGTATTGGATTGCCATTTGCTTTTAATAACTACGGCATGGTAGGAGCTATGGTTGTTATCGCTTTCAATGATTTCCCTCTCTATTGTGCAATTCTATATGGTCTATGGAGAGAAAAATTATTCTGTCTTGGACAAGACCTCAAAGTAACTGCTATTTTTCTATCACTACTGACAGTCACCTTACTCAGTAGATATTATTTAGGATGGGGGCTCCCTATTAGTCAAATACTTCGATAATGGAGAATATCTGATGGACATTAAACAGACAAGTTACAGACAGAAACTCTATCACCTTATTCTTTTTTGTTGGGTACTAATGTTTGATTTCATTCATAGTCTGAGAAGATACCTAAAAGTTTCGTTGTTCTATCAAAAACACACAGTTCTCAAAACAATAGGAGAACGTCCTCCCTTTGAAACGAAAGTTCCTAAAGTTTTGGTAGTAATTCCCCATATTACCTCAGTGGAGGAAGCTCAAGACCGAGATAAAGCTCAAAGCAAAATAGAAAAATTAACCACAACAATTGATGCATTGCTTGCTAGCTTTGCTCATTGTCAACTCACAATTGTTCTCAAAACCGTAGCGGGACGACATATTGAAGCTTATCTCCCTCAATACCAAATTGATTGTGTTCAAGTACAAGAAGAAGTAGATATTGAGCCAATGTTTATTGGATTTAGATGTCAAGATGAATTAATCAAAAGAGTTGATAATTTTGATTGGTTTATTTTTCTTGAAGACGATATTCTTCTTCAAGATAGCTTTTTCTTAGAAAAACTGGAAAAATTTAATACAAAAGTTGGATTAGTTCGAGATGTTTTACTTCCTAATCGCTATGAGTTATGGGAAGTAAAAAAAACCTACATTGATCTAACAATGGATGAAAAAATGGCATGGAGCAAACTATCAGCTCTAGAAATCGATGGAGTTAAATTTGCTGAATGTACCAATCCTCATTCTGGTTTCTTCTGCTTGTCAAAATCTCAAATCAACTATTGGGTTGAGTCTAGCCGAGACTTCAATGGTAAAGATTTAGGTTTTGGTGGTCCACGGGAGTGTTCAGCCACTTATAGTTTGTGGGAGTGCTTTTCTCTCTACAAACCACATCCTATAAACCTCAACTTTTTGGAAGTAAGGCATTACGATACTAAATATTCTCAACTGTATCCAGAACAATCACCTGAATACGTCTTTTCGTCCATTAAGGATTTATCCAAGCTGCATTAGACTTCAACAATCTTATTGATTGGCAAGATATTACAGTTTCGACAAGAATCCTAAAAAGTCTGCTCTAGATGGCACAAAATATAGACACTAGAGCAGCAAACTTACAACTTATGACAAACAATACTCAAAAACAGAGTATTCATTGGAAAGAGTTAGATATCCTACGAGGCTTGGCAGCATTCCTAATGATTGTCAATCATGCTGGCTATCAAACACTTGCTCCAACACAAGTTAATGGAGTCTTTGCCAGTAGTTTACTATTTATTAGCAGCTCTGCTCCTGTTCTCTTTTTTTTTGTAACAGGCGTTGGCTATGGACTCCAATCAATCCAGAAAAAGAAAGCAAGTCATTGGTATGTAATTCTTAATAAGTTAATCATACTAATTTTTGCTGATTTATTAATACACTGGAGTAATGGCAAGTGGGTAGGATTAGAGTTTCTTGGATTTATTGGTCTTTCGAGTTTGGTGCTGGAATTCGTTAGAAAATCCAAATTTCCCATAATCGTTTCTCTAATTGGATTTGTTGCTATTTCCCTCATACGTTACTTGCTAGGTCCCTATCTGCATACTCTTGGCTATGATCAGCAAGGAGGATTGCTGCTCAATTGGATAGTAGGATTCAAAGATACTCCAGGTATTTCGTATCCGCTTTCCCCGTGGCTAGCTTATCCGTTTATTGGTTATCTGGCTGGTGTTGCGGCTGTACATTATCGGAGGTTTATCGAAAATCATCGCACCAAGGCAGTTTTAGGTTTATTAATGCTTGGAATACTCCCGGCATTTGCTGGCTTATTTCTAGCAAAACGTGGAGCTTCTTTTTTTCGATGGGGAACAGTAGGTATAGGGTTTTATGTGGTAAGTTTTGCCATAATTTTGGTTGGACTTGCTATTTCTTTAGCACTTTGTAAAAACTCTAAATTAGCAAATTTGCAAGAAGCTTTGTCTTTAAAAGGAATTGCTTCTTTGGCAGTTGTACCCATACATTATATCCTCATCTACTTAGCCGTCATCAGTGGAGGTAAAGAAGTAGATCTATTTAAATACAGTTTAATCGCCGTCGCTGTTTTAGTTTTGAGCTTCTTCTTTTCACGTCAAGTAGAAAACTTTAGTCAAAAAGTTCGTCGATTTAAGCAACAAAAGATTGTTTGGTTAGGGTTAGTAGGGCTATTTATTTTAGCCGCTATTATTACCTTAATCACTGGGAAAGAAGCTACTGCTTTAGCAATTTATCCCAGGACTTTTGGTCAAATTGTTCTGTGTCTTTTATTTGTAGTGCGCTGGCCCCTCTAACTAAAATAGATACTGATTAGCCTGCCTTACAATTTAGATCTGTTAATTTCGCTGTTTCTTAACTGTTTTTTAACTAGTCTGGGGGAATAACATGAATTCATCTGTAATGTTCAAGCTTGACTCAGAATATCTCAAAAAATTGGCTCTAGAAAATCATGAAAGTTACCAACAAGCCGAGCCTTTTCCCCACGTTGTTATTGATGATTTCTTGCCAGAGTTTATCTTGGACAACATATTAACTGAATTTCCTAAAGCAGGCGATATCGATTGGCAAAAATTTGAAAACAAAGCCGAAAAAAAGCTAGCTAATAAACATGAGCGAAACATGGGAGATCATACCCGTGCTTTGTTGTACCAATTAAACTCATCAACTTTCATTGAATTTTTAGAAACTTTAACAGGTATTAAAGGAATCATTCCAGATCCTCATTTTGAAGGTGGTGGACTTCACCAAATCGAAAAAGGAGGCTACCTAAAAATGCACGTAGATTTCAATCGACACACTGAACTAAATCTCGACCGTCGTTTAAATCTGCTTTTATACCTTAACAAAGATTGGCAAGAAGAATATGGCGGTTATCTAGAATTATGGGATAAAGAAATCACCAAATGTGAAAAAAAGATTTTGCCAATCTTTAATCGCCTAGTTATCTTTACTACAACCGACTTTACCTATCATGGACATCCTGAACCTTTGACTTGTCCAGAAGGCAGGACACGGAAATCTTTGGCACTTTATTATTATACAAATGGACGACCCGCCGAAGAAATCTCAGGAAAAGCGCATTCTACAATATTTCGAGCTAGACCTGGAGAGGAAATTCAAGAAAAATCATCAGGAATTGACCTCAAAACCATTGTAAAGAAACTAACACCCCCTATTTTCATTGATGCAGTGAAACTATTGAGCAAGAAATAGATACATTTCTATCTATAACGAGCATCAGGGCATTTCAACATCTACCCAAACACTTTATTCCTTATGTAAAAATAATGATCATTAGTAGAATGGGAAGAAAAGAATTACATCGAACTTCCTTAAAAGTTTATAAGTCATCTTGACTTGGCTTTAATAAGTTGTTAGCGATTATCCAGAAAGAAGCTGGATGTAATTAAATCGCAGAAGTTTAGATTAGATTCAGCTAAAATTAAGTATCTTTATTGAGATATTTAACTTAATTTAACCTAACCTCCACTACTGCCGAGTATTCCTTTCCTGTTCGTGCTTTCACCAAGCCTATGACTCCTTTAGTACCCCTTGTCATGTTCGGCTGGATTCCAGTCGTAATCTATCTCTTTTCACGATATCCCGCACAGCAAGCTGTTGTCATAAGTTATGTAACGGGATTTATGTTTTTACCACAAGTCGCTAAATATCCAATTGTCCAGGGAATTCCTCCTTATGACAAGGTATCAGCGACTACTTATGCTGTGTTGATAGCGACGCTGATCTTTGATTCGGGAAGATTTAGTAAATTTAAATTAGGCTTGCTGGACGTACCAATATTGATTTGGTGTTTTTGTCCAATTATGTCCCAATTTTCCAACGGACTTAGCCCAATTTCTCCAACAACCTCACAAATCATAACTTGGGGGTTACCTTATTATATTGGGCGAATCTACCT
>JBATUR010000027.1:0-93742 GCA_049671305.1 Coleofasciculaceae cyanobacterium | reverse complement strand
GTACCCTTTGTTAGAAAGATAAAGCGCAGTTGCCCAACCGCAATAGCCATCGCCGCCAATAACCAGGACTTTCATAACTTACTTATATAATTCTCGATTGCCAATACAAAGGTCAAATGTATCAGGTAATGGTGCTCTCTAGAGCATCAATGTCAATTCGTTTTTTTAGATGGTAAAGGACGTCACAGCCGAATTGTCATAGATAGCGGTCTGTTTTGGTGTCATCAGCCTTTGGAGCGATATCTATGCTTCGTAGATGTTGGTTTAAGTTCCGTTAGTCGCCGCTGGAGTCGAGAGAAATTAATTGCAGTGGCAGCTAGCTTGAAAAACTGCCACTAAATTTATGTACTACTATCGCTTGTTTGGTGTTCAGAATACTCTCTGAAGCTTAATTTTTAAGCCTTAATTTCATTAGCAAAACTCGCCCAACGCACAAAATAAAATGGTCCTGCAACCGAACCCCAAACTTGCTCATCAGTTTCTGGATCACGTCCTTGATCTAGACTGATAAACTTCTCTTGGTCAATTTCAAAACTGCTAGAAAGATAAGTATTTTGACCTTTACGAAACACCATACAAGCTTTCCCCGGTTCAACGTGACCTTTAAAACCATGCCCCGTCCATTCCACAATCATGTTGCAACCAGGCATTTTATCCAAATCTTCAATTTTTAGAGTTTGTAGGCGTCCAAGGTCACGAGAAGCACCGTAGAATCGATTTTCATCTTTGACAGTATAGTTTTCAATTTCAATATGATCTCCTACTTGTATTAGTTTCAAAACTCGCAAACGATATGGGCTATTTACCATATAGTCATAAGCTTGTTCGACCAAAAAGCTAACACCATCGAGTAGTGATATGGGCAGAGGACGCATACAAACGCGGATGTGCGCGAACATGGGAGGATTATCAAATGCCTGCTGTTGGTTGCTAAAGTCGGCAGCCATCAAGCGGGCTAAAGTAGTCAGGTCAGTAGAGTGCGTCATTAACTAATTCAGGATTATCGAACTGACTTAATTGTAAAACTCAACCGTCATGTCAATACTTTGGGAATATTCTCTCAGACAGTGGGCAAAGCATTTTTTCTTGACTAATATGATGGTTGCAATCCATCTGTCTTTGTATGAAGCTTTTATTCTCCAAGAAAAAAATTGGTTTGTCCTGATCACAAATCAACAAGCCTGAAAGTATAAATGTTGCTATCGATTGGAGGAACAAATGCCGAAAAAGGTTGCACTGTTGATTGGGGTGAGTGAGTCGGAAAATCACACCAACGGCTATTCAAAGGCTATTAATAATGTGACCGCTATGCAACGAGTTTTGGAAGACCAAAACCGTGGTGGTTTTGACCATGTGGAATCTCTACAAAATCCCAGTCAGGAAACAATACAAAAGGCGATTGAAAAGGTATTTGCAAAATGTAGCGGCAATGACTTAGCACTGCTATATTTTTCTGGTCACTGCCTTACAGATGAGGCAGGGCATCTTTATTTTGCAAGCAATAATACGGCTCATGATAACTTTCAATCAACAGCAGTACCAGCAAGTTTTATACAATTAAATTTAAGTATCAGCGATGCTGAACGTCAACTCATAATTCTTGATTGCAACTACGAACTGTTAACTGATAGTTTGCTTGCCAAAAATGTTAGTGTAAATCTTAGGAATGAATTAGGCGCAAAAGGACGAACTATCCTCACTTCTTCTACACTAAAAACCTCTTTGGAAGCAGCCCAAACCTCACCATACACTCAGTATTTAGTAGAAGGAATTGAGACAGGGGCTGCTGATCCAGATGGTGCGGGCTTAATCTATGTTCAAGAATTACATTATTATGCCAAAAGAAGAGCCGAGGATCTTGATCCACAAGTAGAGACAGATTTAATTCGGAATGAAAAAGACTACGATATTTTATTAGCTGTTCTTCTCAATGCCCAAGGTAATGGTGATGTAGATGCCGAGTATCGCAAAATAGAAGCTAAGTATGGCAAAATTGTTGAAAGTTATGGGCGTGTTGGGGAGATTCCTAATATTGTCAACTACACCTTAAATAAGAAGCAAAAAGTTGGCATAACCATTGACAAAGATGCACCAGATATTCTAAGTTCTGAGCGAGATATTGACTACACAAGACTCAGAGATTTGCTAAAAGCTGGTAACTGGAAAGAAGCAGACCACGAAACTTTGTTAGTTATCCTCAAAGCAGCAGGACGAGAGGGAACGGAATATTTAACTATTGAGTCAATTGAAAGTTTTCCCTGTGCAGATTTACACACAGTAGATCAGCTTTGGTTTAAGTATAGTGGTGGACAATTTGGCTTTAGTTTGCAAAAAGAAATCTGGCTGAGTGTTGGTGGCGAGTTGGGTGAATATAATAATGCCACTTACGAACAATTTGGGCTGCGTGTGGGCTGGCGCGATCGCAATGGCGTTAAGATACTCAGAGGCTGGACAAAATATGATGACCTCAATTTCTCTTTAACTTGGGCGCCAGTTGGTCACTTACCCACCCTCGCCAGCGGCAAAAATATGCAATTTGAGCAGTTAAACTTTTGGGGAATTAGAAGTGATTTCTTTTCTCGTATGGATGCTTGCTGGGTTTAGTTTAGACAAAAATTTGTAGAGATGTTTCCCCAAAATATCTCTACAAGTTTAAGATAAGCCGTTGAGCTGAAATAACAGAAACTGATTAAGTTGAATATCATTAAAATTGTTGTCGCTAACTAAGACCACACTCTGGCTACCATCTGCTAGGCGTGGTCCCAAAGTCATTCATTCTAAATTGTCTAAATAGATGCCCAATTCACTCAAGTCTAAAAGCAATTTTTTCTTAATTGCATCAATTCGAGAAACATTACCTTTTAGAGTACCGATGCCTGATGTATCAGTCGCCGCACTGGTGGCAATTTGATAAATTTTGGCACTTCCTCCTAATAAACCATAACTACGTTCCAAGCTGAGAAAATGTCCTCCTGTGTCCACTGTTACTAAGTCCGTTAAACCATGAAAAATTGCACCACTAGGAGCCGGATCGAGTAAATATAAATGTTCGGTAACAACCATTGGACGCGCGATGTTGCCGATTAAATAATGCAGCAAACGAACGCGAGGACTTTGGATAGAAGTGTCGGGTAAATTGTCTTGTACAAGTGCAGATTCGGTGGCAGTAAATAAGCGGAAAGGATCACCTGTAACTGCAGCTAAACTGCTTCCTGATTCAGCAGTTAAGGACTCAAATCCTAAGTTATTTTGGATGCCACGGGGTGGTTCTTCTTTGCTCTTGTCATTAGCTAAAAAGCGTTCTGGAATTGGTAAACTACGCAATTGTTGTCCGGTTTTGAGGTCAAATTCTCGGATAAATGGAGCAGTTCCTAAATTGCGATCGCCTTCGCTGGAAACAAAGATAGTACCTTTGGGAGAAAGTGCAATGCCTTCGGGGTCAATTGTGCCTTTTGGAAAGGTTTTGCCGTCTTCATTTTTGAGGAAAGTAACGTCTTCAATTGTTACTTTTTCGAGGATTGGTTTTTCTGTTGTATTAGTATCAAGACTGAGCTTTAGTGTATAAAATCGGGCTGGAGCAAGGGCTGAACGGTCATCAGACAAGGCATAAAAGCGATCGCGTTGTCGGTCATAGGTCAGCGCCGAAAACCCGCCTACAGGCGTATCCTGAAACGATTGCTTGGCTAATTGATACTCTCCTAAGAAATTTAGAGAAAGGTTAAGAAATGTACGTGATTCAACACTAATCGCTTGGGATGGATCACAACCTGTAATCAGGAAACTCAAAACAACAGCCACGACAACCGATAGGAGAGATAAGCTCTTGGAGGCATGGCGATTAAGGTAATGCTTAGTCATAAGTAATATCAGTAATGAGTAGAAACTCTCTGCTTAATTTAAACGTCAATTGACCGAGAATATGATATTTAATTTCTAGACAGAAAAATCCTGAGCCATTCAACAAGTTATCTCTAACATAGTTATTGTCATTAAACTTATTTTTTTACAAATTGATCAATGTTGCTTAAATTGATTCAAAAATTATTGTTACCACAACTCAAACCCAGAAGCCGCGCCTTGTGGCTAACAGCCTGCTTGCTGTGTATTAGTGCAACGGCAGCCGCAGCCCAGGAAAAACCGCAGCCAGACGCACCAGCAGTCAATCCCTTAGAGATTATTAAACCAGATCCGTTGTTGCCGCAATTGCCAAAAAAAGCCACACTTAGCCCAGAGCAACGTGCTAGTTTGAGGCAGTCTTTAGACGAGTTAAACGCCCAGGCAACGGCACTGCTGCAAGCCGAAAAAGTCCCAGAAGCTTTTGAGATTTGGTATCGAGAATTACGACTGCGAAGGGCGTTGGGCTATGTCGAAGAAGTACAAGCTTTGGGGCGAGTTGGCGAAGTGGCTTGGCAGAGGACGTTAAAGCCTGATGCCAAAATTATTACGCGGCGGTTGCAGGATATTCAGCAAGAAGCCCAAACTAAAAAGTTGATGAATTTGGAATTGCAGCAAGCTTTGGGGCAGGCTTATCGACAGGTGCGAGTGCTTGAACCGGCAGTTGGGATCTATGAAAAAATTCTCGCTGATGCCCAAACTCGTAGTGATGCCGAAGCTCAAGAAACGACTTTAAAAACTTTAGCTGAACTAAATTTAGCCTGGTTTAACTATGCCAAAGCAGCGGCTGCTTATGAGGAATTGTTGGTAAGAGCTCAGGCAAGAAGCGATCGCCTCAACGAAGTTTTTTATATGCAACAGTTGGTTTATGTTTACGATAAAGCCAAGCAACCAGCTAATGCCTTAAAGACAAAACAAGGCTTGATTCAAACTTATCTTAGCCAACAAGATACCACAAAAATACCATCCTTAAAAATTGGCATTGGCACTGATTATGAAGCCCTCAATCAACCACAAGAAGCGAGTAAAAGTTATCAAGAAGCTTATGCCTTAGCCTGGACAGCACGACAATTTGCCTTTGCTAGTGAAGCTCTCAAAAAGTTAGGCATACTGTATCGTTCTTATAATCAGCCAGAGTCGGCTTTGCAAGTTTATGAAGTGCTAGTTAAGTCCGAGCAACAGGCATTTAATTTCTATGGTTTGATGGATGCTTATGACCAAATTGGGCAGATTCATTTAGAGAAAAAGAATTATCCACAAGCTTTGGCGGCTTTTCAAAAAGCACTGGAAGTTGCTAAATCCTTACAATATCAAGAATCTTATTTTGTTAGTAAGATTGAGCGGGTTAATCAGCTTTCTCCTTAAATCAAAGTTGCTAAAGTTTCTATTTTCGATTGTAAATCTTCGTCATAACGAAAAGTCAAAACATAGTAATTACTGATATAATTGAGATTGTCGCGAGCGATTTTGTCTCGTGCTTGTTGTTCAGGATGATCATGAGCTGAACCATCGCAAAAAATGGCAATCTGCGCCTCTTTATAAATAAAATCAGGCTTAGAATTAGCCGCCTCAATTAACTCCTGTGCTGCATCAGGAAGCTTGAGTCCTTGTTGATAAATTGCCTCTAAAACTACTCGCTCAAACTCAGAATTTGGATCAGTTTTTTGTTGTAAATATTGATACTGTTCTTCACGAGAAACACCTGATTTGTGATGATTAATTGTACTACCATTGAGTAAATCTAGCCAAGAACGAATTAAATAGCGATCAATTAAAGGATGATCAAACTGATTGCGATAAGATAACAAACATTGATAACAAGCTTTGCTACAACTTGGCTTTGGTTGTTGGAAGTGGCAGATATCCAAAGCTTCAATGGCAAGAAGCTCAAAAGCTTGGGGATTTTCCAGAATTTGCGACAGCACACCCGCACCACCCTCGGCAGCTTCCCAAAACAGCAAATGTTGCCCTTGTCCTAATCTTTCAGAAGCTAGCTCATCATTTTCAAGTTTATAATATGCCTGAATTGCTTGTTCTAAGGCATTTTGAAAAGTAGCTAAAAATGCCTCAGCATCACCAACAGGAATATTGACAGGCTCAATGACTAAAACATTGCAAGTATCATTTACCATCAAGTGAACATCGGTTTGCAGATTTTCCAGATGTTGCTCATTTTTGCTATCTCCCCAAATACCCGATGTGGCATCAAGCTTAAAGCCTCGCTGCTCTTGTTGGTTGCGCCTTAAACCGCGATTAATACGCCAAATTTGTGCTGTTTCGCCGTAGGTTAATTTTAAGAGTGGTGTGCCATTTTGGGCGGTGACAGTTGCAGTTTCCTGTTTTTTTGAGGCGTAGCGAAAATGCGTGGTGATGTTATAACCGTATTTGAGCCTTTCTTCTTCATCGCAGGTAATACGCTCTCGTCGTTGGGTAATCATAGTTCCCATTTCTAGGATGCGGTTGAGCTTGGCAGGGTTATGATGGCGGTCTTCAGTGATTTTTGCACCACAGTTTTCGCAAGTATCGCGCAAAAATTCGTCGCCTGTGTGAAAGTAGCCACAGTTAGGGCAAAGACTGACTTTTTGGTAGCTGCTTTCAATGCCATTTATGGGGACTTTAGTTTTGGCAATTTGAAATTTTGAGCCTTCGTAGTAGACAATATTTCCTGGGGCAAATTCGCGGATCGCCACGACGCGGGGGCGGGAAAGAAAGCGCCCTTGTTCGCCTGCAGGGACATAGGTACGGACGGGTAGGCGGGGAAAGTTGTAGCCTGGTAAAAAGCCTTCGGCGGCAAAGTAGCGGTAGGGATAAAATTCAAATTCAGTTTGATTATTTTTGTTGTTGCGTCCAACTAATAAATCAATTTGTCGGCGTGCTTCTCGCTCTTGGGTTTCGGCGTTTTTGCGGTCTTCAGTGTTAGTTTTGCCTCTGGCAGAGCGATCGATGGCGTTGCGGGCGGCGGTTAGTTGCATATCTGCGTCTAAATATAATTTGCGCCATCGATCGCATGATCTGTCAAAAGCATTCAAGGCATTTGCTAAAATCTGACTCAGCCAAGCTTCTGAATACCAAGATACATCTTTTAGGTCAACTAAAACTTCTGATGCAGCTTTTTGGCACTCTGTCAAGACTTGGGGAGAAAGAGTTAGTTGCGACCTAAGATCATCTTTGAGTGGGCATTGATCTAACTCCAACTCCAGAATTTGATTCATCGACTCACCTAAATTCTGCCCAGTTTTTGCCAACCAAATCGAATAGATATGAGACTTAATTAAATCTTGATTACCTAATTCCAACTTCGGCGGGGCGACAACTCCGGCAACCATTTGTGCTTGGCGTTTGAAGAAATATTGGTCATGTCCACTACCAACCGAGGCATAGGTGAGGACTAAGGCTTCTTGACCGCTGCGACCCGCCCGACCACTGCGTTGAGCATAGTTTGCTGGTGTTGGTGGCACATTCCGCAAATGGACGGCGTTGAGGTCAGAAATATCAATGCCCAATTCCATAGTGGGAGAACAAAACAAAGATGCTAGTTGTCCGTTGCGAAACTCTTCTTCGCGTTTTTGGCGGTCTTCGTTACTGACTTGACCTGTGTGTTCTCGTCCTTCTAGGCTGTGAATTTGTTGGGCGTTGCCTTGATAGAAGTTTTGAAAAAATTGATTAACTTCAATTTCTGTCTTTTCACTGCCTTGCAGACGTTTTGAAGTTAGTGGGTCTGTGGGAATTTTGGCAACTTTTTGCGACTGCCAAATTAAAGAATCTATGCGTAACTGGACTTTTGTGCCGTCTTGTTTGAGGAAGCCTGATGCACAGAGGACGTTAATTAAGGCATTGATTAAGAGGTCGTATTCAGTTTCTGATAAGGCTTCATTGCGCCAAGACCAAGCTTTTGGGGAACGGAGGAAGCGACCGATTTTGCTGCGGGCAGTTAGTTTAACTTTAACTTTCACTTTTGCCCCATCACCACCAATAGTAGAAGCCCAACTTGCTTCATACAGTCGCTCATTGCGGTCAAATGTCCAGGGGTCTTTCAGGGATTGGATTACGTCTCGCTTCAGTTGTTCAATACCTTCTGGTTGCAATATGGCAGCGTCAACAACTAATTCTTTACGCAGTAGGTCAAGCAAGGTTTTGGTGGCAAGGTAGCGCTCTTGGGGTGTGGCTTGGAGGAGGATGGGATGGGGATATTGTTGCCAACGTTGTGTATCGGCACAAGTTTCGGCTAGTTCTTCGTATTCGATTGCCAGTAAGCCGCATTGTTCTAAATTTGGCTGCACAATGCGCCAGCCGCGACGTAGGTCTTCATAAAGACGATATTCGACTAATTTGTGAAAATTAGTTTCGTTGCGGCGTTTGCCGGCACCTTGTTCGGCAACTTGTCCGGCATAGCTGGACTGGGGTAAGTCCATGTGTCGCACCACTTCGCTGACAAGATCGCTGTGGGTGAGTTTTTGTTTGGCTTGCAGGGCTTGGTTGAGGGCGGCTCTCAAAAAGCTGGTTTGCACGAAGTCGTTGAAGTGTCCGGCTTGCAGTGAGGCGTCTTGACGGTTGTCGGTGAAGCTGAGGATTTTGGCGGCTTCGGGTAAGATAGCGTCGCTGGTTTTGAGGCGGTTGACGGTGGAAAGGCAAAGCAGGGTTGTGGCGGTGCTGCGCCCTTCGCTGCTGAGGCGGGAGAGTTTGCTGAATTCGTTTTTGCGTCTGTCATGGACGACGCCGCAGTTGAGGCAGGTGAGGAAGGGTTTGGGGATAAACCAGCAGCTTGTGCCTTTGATGAGGGAGTTGGTGATGCTGCCGTTGGGCAGGACTTGCAGGGGTTGGGGGATGTGGGGGGCGTATTCTGGTTTGGGTTTTCTGCCGTGTTTTTTGGTTTCTTTAAACCAGGTGTCGGGAAGTCTGTCGATGTCGTTGTTTTCCCATAGTCCGGGTTCGTTGAGGGTGAGATAGCCTTCGTTGCTGTCGTCGTTGCTGCTTTCTACGGCAAGCATGGGGATGATTTGGCGATCGCTATCTTGGCGTACTATGTAGTAGTCTTGTCCGCATTCACGGCAGAAGACGATCGGGTATAGCAAGCGCTCACTGGTTGTGGCATATTGTCCTTCGAGGGTGAGCAAGCGTTTGTCTGGTGGCTCAATGGTGGCGTAGACGCTGCCGCCTTGGGAGATAAATTGATGCAGGCGAAATGCTAGTCCTTTGGTTTTGCTGCCCCAAAGAAACATGGTTTTTAGGGCTTCTTGGCAAACTTCTGGCTCAAGTTGGGTTTGGGCGACGAGTTGGGCTGTGCCGGTTTCTAGGGAGATGGGAGTGCGGCGTACTAAATGCCCTTCTTCTTCGGCTAGTCCAAAATTCATCTCAATCCAGGCACTGAGGGGGTTGACTTTAAATGCTGATTGTGTATTGTCGGTTAGATTGGCTAAGTTGGCGATGCTGTGGCGTAGTTGGTTGTCGTCTGGGGCTGGTATTTTGATGGAACGTTCTAAGGTTTCGTCGATGACGTTTTCGGCTTTAACGCTGACGCCGAATAATAAGCTGGCAACTTCGGCGACGGTTTGACGGCGTTTGTCGCGGCTGCCTTTGGTGGACATGGTGGCGCTAGTGCCTATGCAGATGAGTTTTTGCCCGCTACGTTGGCGCAGTTTGCGAATTAGCATGGCAACATCTGCGCCTTGGCGTCCTCGGTAGGTGTGGAGTTCGTCGAGGATCAGGAATTTGAGGTTTTGTGAGGTGACAAGACTTTTTTCGTGGACGCGAGAAAGCATGAGTTCTAGCATCACGTAGTTGGTGAGGAGAATTTGCGGCGGGTTGTTTTGAATTTCGACTTTTTTGGCAAATTTTTCTTGTCCGGTATATTGTTCAACGCGGATATGGGTGTTGGGAACTTGGCTTAAAAATTTGTCGAATTCTTCTTTTTGTGAATTAATTAAAGCATTCATTGGGTAGACCAAAATTGCTCTGACGCCTTCAATTTCGGGGTGGCGTAATAAGTCGTCAAAAATTGGCAAAACATAGGTCATACTTTTACCAGAACCTGTGCCTGTGGTGAGGACGTAGGGTTCTTGGTTTTGAGCACATCGAAATGCTTGTTCTTGGTGGTAGTAGAAACGGTAGGGTTTGCCGTCTTTGTTGAAGTAGCGGCTGCAGTCGGGATGAAGTAGGTTTTGTTGAATTAATTCGGTAACTGTGGCACCGGTTTTGTAGGATGGGTTGAGTTGTACTAAAGGTTGGGGCCAGAGTTCGCCGCGAGTCAATTCTTTGTCAACAAAAGCGCTGACTATGGGGTCACGAATTTTGAGGAAGCTGTTGATATAGCGGCGGTAGTCTTCTATTACTTCGTTTCGTAGGTTGAAGATGTCGAGGGATGGGGGATTGGATTCGCTTTGATTATTCATATTTAGTTTATTTTTTTGAGGAATAATTATTAGATGTTGCGGTTATTAAATTGTGTGTGTATTGATCCAATGGTATGGGCGCACTAAGGGATGCACTACGGATATAACGCATCTAATCAAGAATGGTTTAATATTTTCTGATTTTTTGCCTCAGCCGCCGGGGGTTTAAACCTCTGTCTAACAGCTAAAGTCCATTAAAATGGACTGAAGAAAGGAAGTTAGAGCCAATAATATTGCAGCTTTACCTGAATTTTAGTCTACTTGAGTGGACTTGCGCTAGGAGATGGGGTATTAATTTTTCGTCGGAATATGATGTCTAGCAAAACGACAACAGATTAATTTCACCCAAACATCAAATCCCAAGCTGCCAACACTAAGCGACGAGTCCGATATTCGCCAAATTGCTTTATTTCATTATTCTTCAAAACGCGAAATGTTTCACTAGGAAAATCTGCACCATAAACATCAGCCGGATCGAGAATATATCGCAATTCATCGCGGGTTAGTCCATAAAGTTTGGCATAATAGGCGTCTAATTCTGCTCTTAATACTGCCCGTTTTTGGTTATTCCAAATATAGGGTTCGCCTTCATATCCCATGTCTTTGGCGAAGGGTTGCATATCCCAGGCTGTGTAGACTAATTCTAGGACGCGGCTGCTGATATATTCGATGTCTTTTGGTGTGTAGGTTTCGGGTGGGATGATGGGGAGTTGTTTGAGGATGAAGAAGCTTAAAGAAACACCTCCAATTTTCTGACGTGCAACATAATCTAAAACTAAACTATTTAAGTTTGCAATTAATACAGAAGGATTGGTTTTAGAGGTAAATCCCAGTGCTGGCAACTTTCTTGATGCCACTACTTTAGAAATGACTGTAGTGATACAAGTCCTTTCATTAGTATTGTTTGTAACATCTCTCCAAACTAATAACCAGTTTCGTTTATAATCAGTGTACTTATCCAATAGTGATTGCGTAAACTTCTTTGGTAGGTAGTATCTAGGAGCCATCAAAAAATTAACATTTAATTTTTCAAGATCTGAGATTTCTCTCGCTTTGCCTGAGATCATCTCAGATTGGCTAACTCCTTCAAATGTTGCAAATCGATGGTCATAAAACCAAATTAGTTTTGCTTCATACAACGGTACATTCCATTCACTATCTCGTTCTTGCCAAGGAAATTTTAAAAACTCGGCGTGGTCACTTGAATCAACTAATCTCATGTAAAATATACCCCAAGGGTTACTACCTGTTTTCTCATTTTCCAAAACAGGCACACGCTGATAAATCTTTTTGGTTAATTCTGCATCAGCACTAGTTCTAAAAACTGGACAAGTTAGAGTATTGGGATTTAGTAAAGCAATATCTTGAGGTGAAAGCTGAAATTGACGCTTGGCATCTTCTAACTGTCGAGTTTGGGTGAGGAAGAAAGCAAAATTGCCTTGTTTTATCGGCTTACCACCAACAGCTAATACTGAAAACTTATAACTGCGATGTACAGCAGGAAATATTGCTTCTTTATTCTCAAAATCATACAAACTAGCTAAAGCTTGCTTCTGTATCAAATCTCCAAAAAACTTCTTACAAGTATCATCCGTAGCAATACCAGTAGGCACAATAATCCCAACTCTACCATCATCAGAAATCAACTTTCTCGTAGTTTCAGCAAACACAGCATAAGTATTAATATCCCCCACCGCAGTCAAAGGAAACCTCCCCGACTCACGAATAAACTTACCCTGTGCATCAGCATCATGTTTAGCATCTTCCCAATCTTGCGCCAACTCAGGATTATTTTGAGGCAATAGTTTAATCAACTTTTCCCGCGCCGCCTTATTTACCGCCTTAACAATTTCGGCACTTCTTGAGGCAAAAAACTCTTTTTCTTGTAACTTAATTCTCTCCCAAGGAGGATTACCTAAAACACAATCAAATCCACCCACAGCAAACACATTAGGAAACTCCAAACACCAGTGGAAAAAGAACTTTTCCTCTGCCAACTTATTCGCCGCATCTACTATTTTTTGAGTCGAAAGATTCCCCCGCAAAAGCTGAATTAAAGCCGCAGTTGTCGGCAACAATTGCAGATTTTGTTCAGTCAATGGCATAAAAAATGCAGCCGTATACAAATTGCAGGCAGAATAATCTCGCCACCATCCAGAATTCTGACGACTTTCTTGATATTGAGTGGCTTTTTGTTTAACTTCTGATGTGGTTGTTTCGGCAATTTCTCCCAATTCCTGCCAACTTTTAGCATACTGATTACGCTCAGTTTCTAAAGTATTAA
This sequence comes from Coleofasciculaceae cyanobacterium, assembly GCA_049671305.1. Classification (GTDB taxonomy): domain Bacteria; phylum Cyanobacteriota; class Cyanobacteriia; order Cyanobacteriales; family Coleofasciculaceae; genus CADCTM01. The sequence goes on along the minus strand of JBATUR010000027.1, from coordinate 81,175 downwards.
ATATAGATAATTGTCCTTGCAAATCTGTAAGACGTTGTTTCTTATTTTCTTTCTTACGACGACTTGCTAAAGCTTTATCATCGCCAGTTACAGCTTTAAAGGCATTATCAGGAATTCCTTCATTTAAACAACTCAAATCCAACATACCAACCAAAGAATTACCACACTTAATTCTGTGGTCTAAAAAGTTTAATGGCAAGCCACGACAAAAGCCTTCAATCCACAGCGCCACCTTACACAAATCCACTGCCAAAGGATTTAAATCAACTCCATAAATACAATTTTGAATAACATCTCTAATAGCTTGTCGTAAAGGTTCAGGAGTCGGTTGTGTTTCCCCAGTCCGAATACGTGCTAATTCCTTACCAATTCGCCTTGCTGCTGCTAGGAGAAAGTGTCCTGAACCGCAAGCTGGATCGACTATTTTGATGCTTAATAATGCCCTTTCAGCAGATGATATTTCCCCCTTCACTCGTAGGGGCGGTGCTCCCGTGCCCGCCCTAGATTGAGGCGTTAGGTCATTCTCTGCCAACTTTGCCTCAATAACAGGTTCCAAAGCACTCTTAATCAACTGCCCAACCAAGTCCGGTGGAGTATAATAAGAACCCGTAGTTTTCCTTTCACTTCCTAACACCAAATCAAACTGATAAATGCCATCCTGTACCGAAACTTGAGGATGAAAATCGAGCAAGCTTTCATAAACACTGCCTAATTCTTCCACATCTAATGCACCATAATTAACTTTACGCAATTGGGCTTTTTGTTCATACAAAGACAAATGGCGCAATGCTACCAACAGGTCATGATTATCAAGCCTGCAATCATTCAAATCTTTGAGAGTCTCCGAATTAAATAAATCACCATTTAAAGGTGATAAATCTAACAACTCTCCCCGCCAATTTTCATCAAACAAACAAAAAGTCACCCGCAAAGATTGCCACAAATCGCCAAAGCCTTCACGGCGATAACTAGGCTGTTCTGCTACTTCCCGTAACCGGGAAATACTATAATATTCTTGATAAATTCGTGCCTTTTCAGCATCATCTCCTGCTAGCAGCAAATTGCGTGATTCTGCCACCATCAGAAAGAGTAGGCGATAAATTAATAATAGTAGTTGGCGATAGTAAATGCGATCGCTTAATTCTCCTGACTCAAACTGCCCTCGCAACTGCAAATTATCCCGATGTTGCAAAAAACCCGTCCCCAGTTTCACTAATGCCAACTCCACCCCATCTCGGAGTTTATCGCGCACTCTACCACCTTGTGCGATCGCTTCTTGGTGATAAAACTCCAACAAACAAGCATCAGCATCTGCCATTCCCTGGGGCAAACGCGATCGATGAAACAAGCGATAAAATAAGCCAAACTCGGCAAAATTTTCGCTATTAAGAATTTGTTCCAAATCAAACTCAATATAACTCAATCGCGTCATCAACGAAGAGTCTCGCAACAGTCGCCATTTCAACCCATTAGTCACAATACCCCAAAGATGCTCAGTGCGATTTAAATATTCTTGCATCAAAGCATGGGCAGAAAGCCTTGGCATACCCGAAGGTGGGCGTTTATCCAACTTCACCCGACACCCAATAATCTGAAGAGGCGGCTTATTTTCTCCCTCTTCAGCGCGATGAGAAATTGCATAAGTTTGCCCATCAACCACCTCAGCTTTTGCCGTATAAACCGGAACAAATCCCAAGCTTTCTAATAGCGGCATAACCCATTGTTCACGAGTAATACTAGTTGCTAAATCAGCTTCCTCTAATCTTCCCAAACGTCGTTGAAATGCTGCCCAATAAGCCTTAGCATCGCCCCAAGCAGTAGCAATTTCATCGGCGGTTTTGATTTTTCCTAAACCAAAATCTTCCGGTGCTTGCCCTTTAAAGTTACCCTCAGCTAATTCTGAAGTTAGATCTGCCGCAATTAAATTACCTTCAATTTGGATGCCGGAAAGATTAGTTGTAATCATTTTAGTTAGGTTACGAGGTTTCCACTTTTTTTATCGAACAATAAAACTGGATAAAATACCCAAAACTTTATCTATATCCACCAAATAATATTCACTCAAATCAATTTCAATAACTTGTTCCTTTAACCTCAAAAATTTCCAAATAGTTCCAGTCGTAACTACTCCATAAATTACGGCAATTTCATTACCTTCACGCTCATTAAATAACTGCGCCGCCAACATTTCTGCAACACACTGCCCTAAACCAGCATTAATATTTTCTTTCTTAGCTTCCACAAGCGTAATTATCGGCGCACTGACGATTAAAAGTTCAGGAGAATGGCTAATCAAAAAATCACAAACCCCATTTAAACCCTGGGTTGCATCAACAGTAAAATCTATCCCAGAAAACAAACTAATCTGATGATTTAATTGTTTCCTTAATTCCACTAAAATCGGCGCAATAATCATTTCAGAACGAGATTTTTCTGTGTTACTTGCTAAAGCTAAAGGCACGTTTTCTCGTAAAACTTCCCGAAGCATTGCACTACAACTTAACTCTGGTATACTTGCAAAAATATCTGCCTGATCCAAAAGAGTTAAGTTAAAGGTTTTTTTGATTTTATCCAAAGTAAAATCACTATAAGCCATTTCTTTCACCTGGTAGTAGAATAAGCTCTAATTATTAGGAATTCCCACAGTCAAAATTCCCATAATTTTCCTTAAATCATTAACAAAATACTCACTCAAATCAATCTCAATCAATTGCTCAGTCAGTCTCAAAAACTTCCATTTATCTCCTGTCGTAACTGCGCCGTAAATTACAGGTATATTATTTTCCTCACGTTCATTAAATACTCTAGCAGCTAACATAGAGGCAACACACTGCCCTAAACCAGCATTGACATTTTCCTTTTTCGCTTCAACAATTGTGATCACTGGTGCAGTAATAAATAATTGTTCAGGAGAACGACTAATTAAAAAATCACAAACTCCATTTAAACCCTGGGTTGCATCCACATTAAACTCAGAACCAGAAAACAAACTGATTTGATAACTCAAGCGCTTTCTTAATTCGATCAAAATTGGTGCAATAATCATTTCAGAACGGGCTTTTTCGGTATTAATTGCCAATGCTAGCGGCAAATTTTCTCGCAAGGTTTCCACCAAAGCCTCACTAATATCTAACTCTGGTAGCTTTGAGAACAAACCAACTTTTTCAGAAATTGTCAAAGCAAAAGTTTTGATAACTTTATCCAAAGTAAAATCACTATAAGCCATTTCTTTCACCTGGTAGTAGAATATAAATACCCAAAATATCCATCGGTAAGTGTGGTTCAACCTTAACCTGTCCTTCCTTGGTAATTTGCCGCACGCGACGATGAGATTGAGACAGAAAATGCGATCGCCTTTGTGCTATTCCCGCCAACTCCTCCTCAAGTTCCCCCACTCGCCCCAAAAATTCCCCAACCTCCAAACGCTTCCTCGCCAACGGCAAATCAGCCACCGCCTCAGCTTGTTGTAACAAGTCCCTAGCTACCTCCAAATCTAGCCACAACGGATCAGCAGGCGAACCCGTAAAACCAACAACCAAACACTCTTCTGCTAATAATTGATGCTGAGAATCCAACAAATGCCGCAACTGTAGCAGCAACAAAGTCGTGCGCTTTGCCACAGCATCAGTCACCGTCAACCCACAACGCGCCGCCACAGGATCAGTCTCATTATCCAACGCTTCCTCCAACAAATAACGCGCCAAACCCTCAACCAGCGGGTGATTTCGTCCCACATACTCCACCCCAGCCACCGGGCTAAAAGCAATTTCCCGCGACTTATTTCCCAAAACTGCCTGCAAACATAATGGAATAGATGGCAACAACCAAGCCGATTTTTTCTTAATCAAAGAACAACCCAACCGCTGGCAAGCCGCCTTGACAAAAACCTCAACATCTGCATCACTACCAAAAATCTGCTCCGACTCTAGCAACTCCTGCTCAACCTCCGCCGGCTTAATTGAGCGTTGAGCAAAGCGAGTGCGGCTCAATTTTTCCCTTGCCACCGCCTTATCCCAGCTTTTATGCACTTGAGTTAAAGCCGAATCTGGCGAATCGAGCAAATCAAGCAACGATAGCTGCTGTGCATTAGTCGCCCTTTCAAACAGCGACTTAAACACCGCCTCAGTAACCGTAGCGCTATCCATCGGCACAGGCACAGTAATCCCCAAAGTCTTATGAATTTGCACCGCCTTGCGAATCAACACCTCCAACACCGCCCCATCCACCGGGTTATCCTGCCCATACAGCAAAAAACTCTTGACAACTGGCACAGATTGCCCATAGCGGTCAACTCGCCCTTCCCGTTGCTCCAAGCGATTGGGATTCCACGGCAAATCATAATGCAACACCGCGCTAAAATGTGACTGCAAGTTCACCCCTTCACTCAAACAATCCGTCGCCACCATCACCCGCTGCCCAAAAGACTGCAACTCAGCAAGGCGAATTTCTCGCTCATCTTCCGAAAGTTCCCCAGTAATCGCAATCACACGAATATTGCTGCTCTCCAACTGCCGCAAAGCTTCGGCAACATATTTCGCCGTGGCAATATAACGACACCAAATAATCGGATTTAAGCCCTCTTGCAACAAAGATGCCACCGTCGCCACAGCCTTTTGCAACTTAGCATCCTTGCCTCCTTGAAGTTGTGCCGCTGCCTGCATAAAACTCCGCAACTTACGCCTGTCTGCATCACGATAAACTGGTTGTGCTTGCTCAATTACCACAGTCGGCGCTGCATCAACCACCTGCTCTTGTTCAGTGGCATCATAAACATAAGTCGCCAACAAATCCTCATCCAAATCCAACTGCTGATTCGCCCGCTTCGCCTGACGGGAAAGCGACGCCACTGCCGCCGCCGGAGACGACATCACACAACGAATTAGTGCCAAAGCTGACCAATACTTACCACGACGTTGAGCATAACTCAAGTCATCTGTTGCCGACTGAACTAAACCACGAGCAAAGTTATAAACATCTTCAAATAAACTACGATATTCTTTCGATAAACGATAAGGCAATTCCAAAGATTCTCGCTCAGGAAATGGTGTTTCATTCCCCAACCACAACTTGACATCTGCCCTTCGTCGCTGCACAAAATGATTAGCAAGTTCAATACGTTGTGCTTCAGTTAAGTTGTCGAGAGTCAACTGTTCAAATTCAGGTTTAATTAAACCCAGAATTGATAAAAACGACGCCTCAATACCGCTATGAGGTGTTGCTGATAGTAATACCAAATGTCGGTTAGCTTTTTCGGCAACAGCACTTACTAATTGATGACGTTGTTGTGTCGTAGCGCCTGTACCTTGGGAACAAGTATGTGCTTCATCAACAATTACCAAATCAGGGCAGTGAGTAATAAAGCTAGCACGTCGCCGCTCGGCTTTAGCATAGTCGAGACTAACAATAATATGTCGATAATAGCCGAAGATGTGATGGTCATCGGAAGGCAAACTGCGTTCTAATTTTGAAGCAGTACCGGAACGAATTACAACAGCATCAATTTGAAATTTTTCTTTTAATTCCCGTTGCCATTGGTCGCATAATTGAGGTGGACAAAGCACGGCTAAACGCTTAATTTCACCTCGATCAAGTAATTCACGGGCAATTAAACCGGCTTCAATTGTTTTGCCAATTCCCACATCATCAGCAATCAAAAGCCGCACTATTTCTAGGCGCAATGCCATCAACAAAGGAACAATTTGGTAAGGGCGAGGATGGACAGAGAGGCGTCCCAAACAGCGAAAAGGACCCGCCCCACTACGCAGACTAAAACGGGCAGCATTGAGAAGTAATTGGGCGGCGGTGTGGTCTTGTATGGTTTGGGGTTGGGGTAGGGGAAATTCTGAAGGTGTGAGGGTATCTATTTCGATGCCCAAGGGTTGATAAATGCCGCAAATTTGGGCTTCATCGCCATTTAAAGGACGCAAGCGGATGATGTTTTGGTTTTCCGAAGGTAGGACTACCCATTTACGGCTGCGACAGGAGACAATTGAGGCGGTTTGTATTTTCGACATTCTGGCTTACTATAACTTGAGGCAGACCCCCAACTGTTTTAAAACAGTCGAGGATCTCTAATCTAAGCCGTAACACCAGTTGTAGTTGCCGTTTGAGTAACCAGACTCTGCACGTCAGCCGGCGTTAAGTTAGGATTGGCACTCAACATCAAAGCCACCGCGCCTGAAACATGAGGCGCTGCCATTGAGGTACCATCCAAATAGCGATAAGAGTTGTTGAGATAGGTAGAGTAGATATTATCTCCAGGCGCGACTACATAATTGATGACTGGTAGCCCTGCTTGATTTGAGAAAGAAGCGATCGCTCGACTACGAGTTACTGCCCCAACTGTAACGCCAAATTGATCTGCTGAAGACGCTGGTGCAATGGGTTGAGTACTGCCTTCATTACCCGATGCCATCACTACCACAGAACCCAACTCGGTTGCATATGCGATCGCGTCTTGAATTTCACTAGAATAGCCGCCGCCCAAACTAAGATTAATCACATTTGCCCCATTATCAACAGCATAACGGATACCACTAGCAATATTATCTCGCTCGCCATCACCTTCCGAACTTAATACTCTCACCGGCATAATTGTCGAATTGTAAGCAACACCTGTTATGCCAAAATTATTATTTTCAGCAGCAATTGTACCGGAAACATGAGTGCCATGCCCGTTCAAATCCATCGGGTTATTATCGCTATCCACAAAGTTCCAACCCCGGACATCATCAATATAACCATTGCCATCATCATCAATGCCATTGTCTGCCACTTCACCGCTGTTGACCCAAATATTATTTGCCAAATCAGGATGAGTATAATCGACGCCTGTATCAACAACCGCCACCACAACACCTTGTCCTGTATAGCCTTGCGCCCAAACTTCTGGGGCATTAATCATATTAAGATCCCAATTATTGCCACTCAAATTAGGGATATTGGCAAAGGCATTATCGCCAATTGCACCAGCGACGGCTGCTCCTGCATCAATTAAACCATAACCATAATTCAGGTCATAATTATCAGGAACTGCGACTCTTTGAGTTGTTAGTATGTAAGTGCCAGTCGCATCTTTAGCAAAACTAGTTGCCCGAATTAGGTAGTTAGTATCTGCCTCAATGCGGAAACCGACTTGAGCACTAAAAAAGCCATTAGCATCATCGTTAGAAGTTATAACAACTCCGGTATCAGCATTAACAATTTGCAGATAAGTATCAAACTCAGCAGCCAAATTAACTTGCACTGCTTGACCTGCAACTACCCCTCTCAAAAAATAATCATCGCTAAATCTTCCGGCTAGGGTTGGGTTAATTGAGTCAGTAGTTGCTAAAGTACCGGTGATCACATTATTACTGCCAATTATTGTTACTGGTGTGGGGGTACCAACGTTAGTTGTCAGGCTATATTCTCCCGTTGCACCGGCAGTAAAAGAAGTGCTGCGGAGGATGTAGTTAACACCAGCTTCGGCAGTAAAGTTTAGTTGCGAGTTAAGAGTACCATTCGAGTTATTGTTATAGTCCAGAACCCTGCCAGTATTAGCATTAATTAACACTAAAGCTGTGTCAAAACTAGCATCTAGGTTAACTTGTACCTCCTCTCCTGGGGTCAATTCTGTTAATAGATAATCATCTCGAAAACGGGCATTATCAAATGTTGTGGCGTCAGTACTATCTAAGCTTCCACTAACAACTGTGGTTTGAATTGTGCCTGTAGCTATGAGGTTTTGACTGCTTTCACCAACCAAAGCTTCATTGCTATTAATACCGAGTAAGGGGTCAAGGTTTGCTGAGTTATTTTTAGTGACGGCTGTGTTAGGAATATCTGTAAGGTCGGTTATGGTAGGCTGGTCAAATAAAAATAACGGGGTACTAGGATGGTTGCTGTTAATTGTGATGGTTTCTAGGCTAGGACTGAATGCTAGAGGGCTTTGAGAAGTAAGTACACTGTTGTCAGTATGCAAAATGGAACTATCATCAGTACCTATTTCATTATTAATTACAAAATTAAATGGATTCGAGTCTTGTGAAGTAGCGTCAAACATAATTATCGTTTATTTTGTAAATGTAGTTTATTCCACAACTAGCTAAATCGTAATTCCTGAAAATTAGGTATTCATATTTTTACTTTGAGCTTGTTGCTTCAAAATTGATCAGCAACACGACTGACTTATGAAAAATTCTATTTTAGCGCTCCCAGCGTTTTTTCCTTGGGCAAAAATAGCAAAATTGCCAAGCTTTATTACTTACTTTCGCCAAGCTTAAATGTTTGTTAGTTGAAGTAATTGGGGCTTTGTGCTGTATAGAGGGAGTGAACCCCCCCTCAGCCAGCATTAGCCAAAAATGAGGTACTTATGTGTTAGGTGCATCTACTTAACCTAGCACGTCGCCCAGCTCTAAATTGCTGGGCTTTTGTGCTGAAAAACTCGGTTAGTTCTTGGTTTAAATCCTGATTTTTAGCTAATAATTTGAGAAACGCTGGGAATTTTCTAGGCTTGGCGTCGCAGTTGATCTAGTAACTGTAAAATTGTATTAGCATCTTCGGCTTTGGGACGCATAGCTAAATAAATTTCTAAATCCTGGACTGCCTTAGAACCCAATCCTAACTGAAAATATAGCAAACCGCGATCGCGTCTTTCACTAACAGCATCAGGAAATAACAGCAAAATATATTCAACATTAGTTAAGGCTTTTTTCAAGTCTCTCTGGTTAAGATAAATAAATTTTAAATTAGTCAACAACCGCGCCAAAAACTGTCTTTTAGTTACAGGTTTCAAAAACTCAGGTTGCATTGGCATCTTTCGACCATAAAGCTTGGCAAGTCGTTCTTCACAATCTTGTTCAAATAAGATTTCGCCCCGATTAAATGGATCAATAAAAATACCTGTATCTTCAAACTCTGGACGAATCAAAAAATGCCCTGGCAAATTAATACCAACCATTGGAAAATCAAGACGCTGACAGACTTCTAGATAAATTAGAGAGAGGGTAATGGGAATACCTGTCTTGCGGTCAATTACTTGATTGAGGAAACTATTGCGAGGATCATAGTAGTTGTTTGTATTACCAACAAAACCTAGTTCGTCGTAGAAATATTCGTTGAGACATTGAATGATTCTCAACGGATATTCTTCATCAATTGTTAATCCTTGTGCTTCAATTGCCATCACTTCCAAGGCGTGAAGATAAGCGCCGACTTCTAGACCGGGATATTCTTCTTGAGCGATGAAAAGTGCCGCTTTTGCCAAGTTAATTTCTGAGTCAGATTGATCTATTTCTGCGTAAAAATTATACATAATGCCGTGACTATGTTGCTCAGGATTTATTGCACAAAATCTAGATTAAATCTACTCTTTATGAGCAGATAAGCTAAGATTCAGATCCCTTATAGAATCGTTTTGCTTTATGCTTGCCATCAGCAATATTAATCATATTTCCTAATCAGGATTAACTAATTTGGGAGATGAATCAAGCACTTTTTTTATAACATAAAGCCACTCTATATTACTATTATTCAACTAAAATCGAGAACCATTTGACAATTGGCTCGAAAAAAACTGCCTCAAGGATTATCTTTTATTGCTAATTTTTTCTAATTGCTAAAGCCCCAAAATTTCTTGAATTGCTTGAAAAATACTCAGATAAAAATTCCCATCCAACTCACGAAATAGGACAAAACTTGTACCTGGTCTGCCAAAAAATGGTCGCAATGTCCACGCTAGTTGAGTACCAACAAAAGCATAAAGAATTAACCAAAATCTTAATAACTTCATCCGTATTTCTATGCCTTCCGTGTCTTCTTCTGCCAGTAAGCGCATCCCTTGATAAAGAAATTTGATACCAATAAAGCCAGTAATACTTAAGATACCGACATTTAATAAGGTAAAAAATTGGTAATTAAATGTTGAAATTAGAAAGAATAAGGTAATTGGTGCAAAGCTGAAAAGTAAGACACTAATCACCGCAACTGCCGTCAACAGCATCGCAAAATGCTGTCCAAAGGTTCTTTGGGAACCAAATAAGATATTAAAAAAGTAGAGGGTAGGGAAACAAATAATCAGCGTAATTAGGTAAAGTGCAGGCAGCTTTACCGCTGAGGATAATGCCTGTTCCCAACTATGAAATGAGCCAATAATTGCGCCATAAATTGCGAAAAATAGGGAACTACAGATAAATAAAGCTGTATTTTTCTTTTCTAAGCTAATGCCAGCGCGAACTTCTTGGAGGAATAAAGAGCGATCGCGTAGTAAGTTAATTAAGACGCTAAAGTATCTCGTTCCCTGGAATTGACGTTTAATCATTTGCTCTCCTCAACTTTTTCTAGTTTTAGCAGGAATTGAGCGAGAATAAGGTATATGTAAACATAGGTTAAAACTTGGCTGACAAAATTGCTTTTTAATTATTGCTCAAAAATTAGCGATTCAAATTAAAGCGTCGTTTATCTAATTTTGCCCCTAATTCTCCTTTAATGCGATTGAGAATTGAAGTTTCATCCAGGGATGATAAAATCCTACTCACCACCGCTTTTGGTCCATCAGGTCCCCAAGAGGCACCATTTGCTAAATAACTCTTGGTAACTTGTCCGATCGCATAAGAAGACACTCCCGCTACACTTGCCTGAGTTAGCGCCACCGAAAGATAAGGACCCAAAGACATTCCCCCCGTAACTGGTGCAGAAATTCCGAGCAACCCTTTCAAAGAACTTAATCCTAACGTTGCCAGCAGCTCACTAGCGCTTAATCCGCTCATGCTGATGACGATTTTTTGTAATAATCCCACCGCGCCTTGCTGGGTCATGGAGATGCCATAGAGACGTGATAACGTCAGAATCATCACCAAATCAATGATCGTGCCTGTGAGTAAGTCTACAACTGTAACCGGGTTAAGTGCGATCGCAACGGCTTTAGTCATCACCGCTTTCCAAATAATTTGATTGGCACTTTCATCGCGAATTGTCATCTTGCGCTTAACTAATTGCTCATTCACATCATCGGCATAAAGCATCGTATTTAGTGCCACCAAAGACTTGCCTTCTCGATGCAAAATCTCCAGAATTTTTAACTTTAAATCCTCAACTTGTGGCTTACCAGGACGCCTTTGTACTGCACGACTACCATCTGCACGTCGCACCGCAGCAGCCACCAAAGGAGACGCCGCTACCATGACAATTTCTGCCGGGGAAAGCAATTGCCGCACCCGTTCATCCCGAATTTTATGATAAATTGCCATACGATCAGCATCGGGATATTGGTCAATTTTATTAAATACCAATAACATCGGTTTCCCCACATCTCTTAGTTGGGAAAGCGCCTCATATTCCACCTTAGTCATATCACCAGAAATGACAAACAAAATCAAATCTGCCTGTTTTGCCACATGGTGCGCCAAAGCTTCACGAGTTTCGCCATCAACTTCATCAATTCCCGGTGTATCTATTAGTTGAATTTGTGACTTTCCCACACTTGGCAAGGCTACTTTTAAAATGTCTTGTTGACTATCTCCAATACTTTCTTGAGTTAACTGCCAATTCGCTTCTTGACTATTACGAGTAACGCCATGTAAGGCGCCAGTTTGAAAGACATTTTGCCCCAATAAAGCATTAAGTACCGAAGATTTTCCCCGCCCTACCATACCAAATGCGGCAATTTGTACACAGGTGTGTTCTAGTTTATCTAATAGGTTGGTTAAACCAGCAATTTCTGACTCAAAACCAGCTTGCTCTTGCGGCGTTAAGTCAAGATTACTTACTAAGTCACGCAAGGCATCGTGTGCCTGTTTATAGTTTAGTTCCGCCTGGATTTCTTCAACGCTCCAAATTGCATGGTCAATTTCTTGGTCAAAACTGGGAGAATTGAGATCAGGTTCAGGTAATGAATCTGTCATGCATTGTACCTCTTGCTATTAGTGTGACAGCGCCAAGATCAGCGCCTACTATTTCCATCCTAATGATTAGGTCGCTGTTTTTTGAGGAGTTGAGGTAGCTTTTAAGGGCAGTCGAATTGTCAACGTGCTAGCTTTCCTACTTGCTAGTTTGGCAACTGGGGCGGCAATTCTCATGAAATCCTGTATCTTGAAAGAAAAGAACTTAAGCTAATTCTGGCAATTCAGGCTAGATAGAGATAGAAGTAATGCTGGAGCTATTTTTAATCTTTTGGTGAACTAAAACGAGATAACAACGTCAAATTATTTAGAAAGAAAAGAAGGGGATTACAGGGTGTATCTACCCTCTTGTAAGTTATTCGATGGCAAATGACTTTTAAGCTGGGCGTCCTGCTACTCTGGACTCTGCACAGGAAAAGATTAGTCTATATATCATAATCCTAATCTTTAAATATAGCATCTACAAAAGAGAAATATACGGTTTCTTTACAAAGAGTTAATAAAATCATCCTGAATTAAGACAACAACGCTAGAAGAGTAGTAAGTAAATAGACTGAATAAGCTCATTACTGCTTCAGTCGCGCTAGCAAGTTGCTGCCAAACGGATGAACACCAAACTACTGAGTCTTACCCTAGCCTTGCCTATATTAATGATTGGGGCAGGTAATAGTTTAGCCAAGAAAGTCACAAATCAGAGCATTTCAAAAACGACTCAATCGACTGCGGGAATTTCTCAGGTTAGACTCAAGACTCAACAACCTCAGCCATTTTTAATATCAGCTAGGGATGAAGAAAAAAAAGAGTGTCAGTGGTTAGGAATATGTAAAGAAAGATCATGAAAGGGGCATCTTTTTTTCTATAAAGAGCTTTTTGCTCATTGAATCAGGCGCAAGAAATAAGCAGAAAAAAAGAAGGAAGATAAGAGAAGCATGGGAATTGATCTACCAAGATTTTATCAAGCCTGTAATCCCAGCAAATCATTGAACATGGGAGCAGTGGAAGATCGGCAATATTACATTGATTTTTCTCCAGTACGGGGTAATAAAATCATTGAATCACTGAAGCGAACAATTGCTATTATTTCGCCCAATGAACCGACTTGCCAGCTATTTACAGGACATATTGGCTGTGGTAAATCTACAGAATTGCTCAGACTAAAAACCGATCTAGAGCAACAGGGATTTCATGTAGTTTATTTTGAGTCTTCTCAAGACTTGGATATGGCTGATGTTGATATTACCGATATTTTACTCAGCATCGCTCGCCAGGTTAGTGAAAGCTTGGAAACTGTTAAAATTAAACTACATCCAGGGTACTTTGCCAATCTTTTTACTGAAGTTGTAGATTTTTTGCAAACACCAATTGAAATTGAAGCGGAGGCAGAACTATCGGTTGGAATTGGTAAAATTACGGCAAAAACTAAAGAAAGTCCCAAGCTACGAAAGCGCTTGAGAGAATATTTAGAGCCACGTACTGCTGGAATTTTGGATTCAATTAATAAGGAATTGCTAGGACGGGCAACTGCTGAATTAAAGCGACGTGGAAAAGCCGGATTAGTAGTACTTGTTGATAACTTAGACAGGGTAGATATTCGCCCTTTGGCTTCTGGACGAACTCAACCAGAATATCTATTTATTGACCGAGGAGATCAACTAAGAAAACTCAATTGTCATGTCGTTTATACGATTCCTTTGGCATTGATTTTCTCTAATGATTGTGAAACTTTAAAAAATCGTTTGGGTGGAGGTTTAACGACCAAAGTTTTACCGATGATTCCAGTACGGCACCGGACTGGCGCAGAATTTTCTGAAGGTATGGCATTACTACGACAAATGGTTGTAGTGAGAGCTTTTCCTCACGAAAACACAGAAAATCGGCTAAAGTTAATTACAGAGGTGTTTGATACTTCAGACACATTAGATCGCCTCTGTCGGGTAAGTGGTGGTCATGTGCGAAACTTGTTGGGGCTATTATTTGATTGCCTTAGACAAGAAGATCCACCGATTTCTCGTATATGTTTAGAAAGAGTAATTCGGGAACGTCGAGATGCTTTGATGTCGTCAATTGATGATCAAGAGTGGGAGTTACTGTTTCAGGTGGTGCAACAGCAAACAGTAAAAGGAGATATGGAATATCAAACTTTGTTGCGGAGTATGTGGGTGTTTGAATATCGTGACCACGATGGGTGCTGGTATGGCATCAATCCGGCGTTAGAAGAGGCGCAACAGTATCAATCATGGCTGAAGAAAATCGGGTAGACGTTGCAGCATATAACGAACGCTCCTTAAATACACTTGATCGAGCGATCGCATTTTCACGAGGGGAATTTTCTCTCGTGTTAGTGCGTTGCAATTATAAACGTTTGCGCGATCGCTTAATGCGTCAGCTAAAAAAAGGCTCGGAACACCGCTACCAAATCAAAGAATTACCTCTTCCTTCATCAGCAAGAACTCTCTACACAACAATCCAAACCTACGGACATGGTGAATGCCTAATTGATGGCAGCAATTGCGCTTTATTTGTTCTGAATTTAGAATCTGTTGTCGATTTAGAAGACTTATTTGCCTCTAGTAATCAGGTACGGGATGATTTTCGTAAGCGTCTACCTTTTCCTTTAGTATTGTGGATAAATGATGAAGTATTTCATAAACTTGTAAAATTTGCACCTGATTTTGCCAGTTGGGCAGCCACACCGATTAAGTTTGAAATTGCCACAAGTGAATTAATTGATTTCCTACAACAAAAGGCAGATGCTTTATTTAATACAGTATTAAGTGGTGGTAGTGGAAGATATGCGCCTTGGCGGGTTTGTTTGCATCATTCCTCCCTGAATATGACAACTGATTGCCGATCGCGTGTAGAGTTAGAAACAGCACTCAAAGATTTAGAAAGTCGCCAACAAGCAATTAAGCCAGATTTGGAGGCGAGTTTGCAGTTTTTGCTGGGTCAATATGACTATGCTAGCGATTTAATTGATTCGGCATTAACTAGCTATCAAAAAAGCCTGAGATTTTGGCGAACTACTAATAATTTAGAACGACAAGCAGTTCTATTATTTTATATCGGTTTATGTTATTGCCGTAGAGCAGATTTGCATCCAGCACATAGAAAGCGCAACTTAGAAGAAGCCTGGCCCTATTTGTTGCAATGTGTAGATGCTTTTACAAGCGCTGGGCGTGAAGATTTGGTAGCTCAGTTTATTACGCAACTGGCTGAAGTTTTGCAGCGTTTAGAAGCTTGGGACACGTTACAAATTTTAGGTCAAAAGTCGCTTAATCTACATCAAATTCATGGTTCAGCGGTACAATTAGCTCAAGATTATGGCTTTTTAGCTGAGGTTTCGTTGAGGCATTGGCGCTGGTCAGATGCTAGAAGTTTTGCACAAGAGGCGCTGTCAATTTTAGCCAATGTTTCTAGTAAGCCAATTCAACATCAGGGTTTACATCGCTTTTTATTAGCTCAATGTTATCAGTTATTTTTAGTAAAATCCCTGCGAGAATTACGGCAGTTTTCTGAGGCGCAAGAGCATTTAGAAACAGCAAGTAAGGGTTTGCAAAAAGCAATTGAAAGTAGCAGCCATCGCTACGAACCGCAGCGTTACCTGCACTTATTAGAGGGCTTGAGAACGCTCTATTTTGAGGAAGGACGCTATTTAGAGGCATTTCGGCTCAAACAAGAGCAACGCTCAGTTGAGCAGTTGTACGGCTTGCGAGCCTTCATTGGCGCGGCACGCCTACAGCCCCAGCGCCCTGTGAGTAATCCGGCATTGGCGCCAATTGAGCAACAAGAAATTGCGGCGCAGGAAATTGCGGCATCTGGGCGTCAGCAAGATGTTAATCGATTAATTGAGCGGATCAGTCGTGCTGACCACAAATTAACTGTAATTCATGGGCAGTCGGGAGTTGGCAAGAGTTCAATTGTGTTAGCGGGGTTAGTGCCGGCGTTGAAACATAAACCAATAGGCGATCGCATTGCTTTACCCGTTATCCCACAATTTTACAGTGATTGGGTTCGGGAGTTAGGGAAATCTTTATGTCAAGCGCTCGAAGAGTTAGGCAGTAATGAAGGTGAAGAATCGTTTGATTTGAGTTTTAATTCTGAGCAAACGAATCCAGAAAAAATTGCCGTTATTTTGAATCAATTGCACCAAAATGCCGAGCGTAACTTATTAACAGTTTTAATTTTTGACCAATTTGAAGAATTTTTCTTTGCGGCAGAGAATCAATCTTATAGAGTCTTATTTTATGAGTTCTTAAAAAGTTGTTTAAATTTACCTTTTATTAAAGTAATTTTTTCACTTAGAGAAGATTATATTCATTATTTATTAGAAATAGAAGACTTTAATCTAGATGTTATTGACAACAACATCCTTGATAGAAAAATCCGCTATCCACTCGGAAACTTTTCCTTAAAAGATGCCCGTTCCGTTATTCAAAAGTTAACCGAAAGGTCACATTTTTCTTTAGAACCTGCTTTAATTGATAAATTAGTAGCAGATTTAGCAGGAGAAATAGGAGCGGTTCGTCCGATTGAATTACAAGTTGTGGGAGCGCAATTGCAAGAGGAGAATATTACAACTTTAACTCAATATGAAAAATCAGGACCAAAGCAAAGGCTTGTGGAGCGATTTTTAGAAAAAGTTATTAAAGACTGTGGCAAAGAAAATGAAAACTCAGCATGGCTTGTCTTGTTTTGGCTCACTGATGAAAATAACAATCGCCCGCTAAAAACTCGTGCTGAATTGGCGATTGAGTCAAAAATAGAATCGACAAAATTAGATTTAATTTTAGAAATTTTAGAAAAATCAGGACTGATATTTTTATTGTTGGAATCTCCGACTAATCGCTATCAATTAGTTCATGATTATTTAGTCGAGTTTATTCGGCAAAAAGAACAATCAAAGATCCAGAAAGAATTAGAAGAGTTACGCAAGAAAGATAAAGTAAGTCAGGATGAAATTGAGCAACTACGTGCTGAATTAAGAGAAAAAGACTTAAGAACAAAACTTGCCAAAGCAACAGCTAATCAAAGAAAAACAGAGGATAGACTCAATCAAGTATTGCGAGAAAGTTTACGCAAAGCACGATTGGTTGGAGTAACACTTTTTACCCTTAGTCTTATTGCGGGAGGACTGGGAATAAGAGCAGCAATTGGTGAAAATAACGCCAAATTAAGCGCTATCAGTGCCTCATCAGAAGCTTTAGTGGCATCTAACCGACAGTTTGATGCACTGCTTCAAAGTTTAAATGCAGCAAGACAATTTAAACAATCTTTAGGGACAACTGCTAATACGCGGATGCAGGTAATAGCGGCGCTACAACAAGCAATTTATGCTGTTAGGGAACGTAACCGTTTGGAAGGTCATACTGATTGGGTTAGTAGTGTCAGTTGGAGTCCTGATGCTAAGGTTATTGCCTCGGCAAGTAAGGATAAAACTGTCAAAATTTGGAATGCCGATGGTAGTTGTCAAAAAACACTTTTGGGACATACTGCTGGAGTTTATAGTGTTAGCTGGAGTCCGGATGGGCAAAAATTAGCCAGTGCCAGTCAAGACAAAACTGTTAAGCTTTGGACTCGTGAAGGTGTCTTATTAAAAACTTTAAGAGGACATCAAGATAGTGTTAGTAGTGTGAGTTTTAGTCCAAATGGTCAACTAATCGCTACTGCTAGTTGGGATAAAACTGTTAAACTCTGGAAAACTGACGGTTCTTTACTTAAAACCTTGAAAAATAGTGACCGCCTTTTGGGAGTGAGTTTTAGTTCAGATGGTCAGTTAATTGCTGCGGCAAGTCGGGATCATACTATCACTCTTTGGCGCAGCAATGGCACATTTCTCAAAAGCTGGAAAGCGCATGATCAAGCTGTGACAAGTGTCAGCTTTAGCCCCGACAGTGAAATTATTGCTAGTACTAGTTTTGATAATACAGTTAAACTATGGCGTCGTCGTGATGGCGTACTTGTTAATACTTTAAAAGGTCATACTAATTGGGTTCTTGATGTTAAATTTAGCCCTAATGGTGAGACAATTGCCACGGCAAGTAAGGATAATACTATTCAACTTTGGCAGCGCGATGGTACGTTTATTGAAACTTTGAAAGGGCATGGCAATATGGTTCAAAGTGTTAGTTTTAGTCCTAATAATCTGACCCTAGCTAGTGCTAGTGCAGATAATACAATTAAGCTATGGTATCGCGATAATCGCTTGTTTAAAGCACTCAAGGGACATACGGACGCCATTAGTAGTGTCAGCTTCAGTCCGGATGGTCAGATTATTGCTACTAGTAGTTGGGACAAAACTGTTAAACTCAGGCGTCGTCGTGATGGAGAATTAATTTCAGTTTTGACTGGGCATAATGATGCAGTTAGTAATAGTAGTTTTAGCCCTGATGGGAAAACAATTGCTACTGCTAGTTGGGACAATACAGTTAAAATTTGGCAAACTAACGGCAAATTACTGAAAACTTTATCGGGACATCAAGACCGAGTTACAAGTGTAAACTTTTCTGCTAATGGTAATTTAATAGCTTCTAGTAGTGCCGACAAAACGGTAAAACTCTGGAAAACTGACGGAACTTTAATAAAAACTCTCAAAGGTCATAGTGCTGAAGTTTGGGGAGTTAACTTTAGTCCAGATGGTAAGTTTATTACTTCTGCTAGTGAGGATAAAACGGTAAAGCTTTGGACTACCGATGGCATCTTAATCAAGACATTAAAAGGGCATAATGGTTCAGTAAATTGGGTAACTTTTAGCCCAGACAGTAAATTAATTGCCTCTGCTAGTAATGATGGTACAGTTAATCTTTGGGGAAGAGAAGGTAATTTAATCACCACTTTGAAGGGACACAATGGCTCAGTAAATTGGGTAACTTTTAGCCCAGATGGCAAGTTAATTGCTTCGGCTAGCGATGATAAAACCGTTAATCTTTGGAGCCGAGAAGGTAATTTAATTAAAACTTTAGAAGGTCATAGAAACCGCGTTTTTAGTGTTGCCTTTAGCCCAGATGATAATGGTAAATTACTCGCTTCTGCTAGTAGTGATCAAAGTGTAATTTTATGGAATTTAGATTTGGATGATTTGATTACACAAAGTTGTAGTTGGTTACAGGATTATTTAAATAATCACCGCCAACGTCAAAATGCAAGGCAAGTATTGGGTAACTATGCCAATTTATGCAATTGAGCTGATAAATTCAAGTAGATTGAAGAAAGTTTAGCCTATGAATTCTTAATAAAAAATAGCCCATATAGACAGGCCTTTTTTGATAGCGCTGAAATCATCTAGGATATATTTGTGACTTTAGAATATCTCTTAAATTTTCACAAACCACCGCTTTCGATACATAACATAAACAACCAACCACCAAAATAATAACGTTACCGTTGCAAATAATAAAGAACCATTTATTTCGCCTGCCCAAGATGCAAAAAAATGCTCATAAATCCAAGTGTAAGTACTCGGTGCTTTCTCACCGCTGCCAACATGAGTTTTCACTAATATTTTAATCATTAAAACTGAACTAATAAAGACAAAAATTGCATTAAGTCCCATAATTTCAAACGGCTTTCCCCAACGACGTAAGCCACGAACTTCGATTAATTCATAACAACTGGCAAGCAAAAGCAAAGCCCAACCCGTGGTAAACACAACATAAGAACTTGTCCATAGTTTCTTGTTGATGGGAAACCAAAAACCCCAAACTTGACCAATTATTAAACAACTTAGTCCAACTAAAACTAAACTTATACTCGTGCGGGATTTTACAGGTTCTTTGCGTAACCATTCTCCCGTAAAATTACCAAACAAAACATTAACAATTGCTGGAATTGTACTAAATAAACCTTCTGGATCTCCTAATGAATTAAACTTATCGCCTTTATATAAATGTGCTGCGCCAATAATTAAGCGATCAAAATAAGCACCAAAGTTACCATCTCTTGTTAAGTTGCCAACTCCATAACCGGGAACTGAAATAAAAGACATAGCAAGCCAATAGATGATTAGTAATAAAAATGCAATTAAATATTGTACTTTTTTAGGTAGTCTTAAAATAATTAAGGCGGCGACTAAATAAGACAAACTAATTCGCTGCAAAACTCCCATTATGCGGATAGTCTGCCAATCGTAATTCCAAAATCCGTTTAATAGTAACCCCAGACTAAATAAGCAAGCGCTACGGTAAATGAGTCGCCAATAAATACCCCTCCAATCTTTGTTAAGAGATGAGTTAGACAAGGAATCTGTGTATTTTGCTAGAGAGAAAGACATTGCTACGCCGATAATAAACAGAAAAAAGGGAAAAATAAAATCTGTTGGCGTGCAACCATTCCAGTCAGCATGAACTAAAAAAGGATAAACTTGGTCAGCAACTCCTGCCATATTGACAAGAATCATGGCGGCAATAGTAATGCCTCGAAATACATCTAGAGATACTAGACGTAAGGGTGTTTTGCTCATGGAACATAAATTATAGTTGTTAATTATAAAGTGTTACTGAAAGGCGTATGAATCACAAGATAACTTTGAATTTTACGATGCAATCACGCATCATTCAACAACACTCGATAATTTAAACTGTTTTCTATAACTAACGATTTTTTGGCAAATTTGGATCTTGGCGACAAGTTTTTAATGGTAATTGTTCACCACTTTGAATGCTGGTAATTCTCTGTCGATTAACATCTGTCACAACACGTAAACACGCACAGCTATAACCATAATAACCATTAGTTCTTACATATTCTTTCTCATCAATACTAGGAAGATTGTCGATACCTCTGGCTTGATATCCTCCTTGCAGTGATATCGTCCAATTAGCATCTCGATCTTGTAGCCACCAATTTGCAGGTGTAGGATTTTTTAACCAACCACATCTAGTTTCAGCCGCTTTAGCAGGAAGCACGATAGAAAGTCCTGAACACAGAGCAATGATTATTAGCCAATTTCGTTGCATAGTTTTACCCTTTTCTTCAATTAGTTTGCCTAGCTTTTTCGAGCCAAAAACTGATGCTTTAATTTATAGCATTGTTTTTAAAGAAAACGTAAAACTTTTTTATTTGAATTCTGTAAACTTCTTACTCTTGCTCAAAATTTGATTAATAATCAGCAATTCATTTCAAATAATCTTGCAACAAACAAATTATATATTCCGCCGCCGTTGTATAAGTTCTCTGTTCTATGTTTTTTTCTATTGTAGAATCCACTCGCCAACCTCGACAAATATTCGGTGACTGCCATAACTTCAAGTGAGCAACTGCTGGATCAGCATAAAAACTATTTTTTCCAGCACCTAATAAAGCCGAACTCCAATGGGTAAAATAATCATGACTCAGGCGATGAATAGGGATTCCCAATAAAGGCACGCCCCAACCATCAATTGCTATTAAGGTTTTAACATTTCCTCCTAATAGTTGCCACGTCAAAGCTGCCCCTATTGCCCCGACAACACCTGCACTAAAACTAATAAAAACTAGAGGGGATTTTATATTAGTAATCTGACTTTGCAAAAATTTTACAATGTGCATTACTGAATATGCTGGATAGTCTTGAGCTGGAAAGATTAAAACTTGAGAATCTTTTGCACTAAATTGATGATTATTTTTACCTAATTGCAACTTTTCTAAAAAAGCCTCAGTTAACTCTAAATCATGTATGCCAGGACAAATAATCACGAAAGGACAAAAATCTTCCTTATTCATTTTTTACTAATCGGTTTGAAGGCTTATAGCTATCTTAATCTGACATTTCAGAAAGTATCATGCCAAAATTAAGCAAGAGTTTCTTGACTTAATTACTATTTTATGAATCGTCGTGAGTTTCTTATGTGGGTGGGAGTTGGCGGGGTGGCGGGTTCCTTGCCTGTGGCACTAGTCGCGTGTAATCCCAAATCGGAAAAGTCGGAGTCAGCAGCGAGCCCACCTAATGCAGATGGGTTTCAGTCTGTGGGTACTGTAGCTGAGTTGAACCAAAAAGGGCAAATTCTTAAAAAGGAGTTTGCTAAAGGTGGGTTAATTGTTGTCAGCAACCCCACTGACGCCAAAACTATATTAGCTGTCAATCCGACTTGTACACACAAAGGATGCACTGTGGAATGGAAGCAAGATGAGAAGTCTTTTGTCTGCCCTTGTCATGGTGCAAAGTATAGTTCCCAGGGTAAAGTGCTTAGGGAACCAGCGCTGCAGCCTTTGCAGACTTATGAAGCGAAGATTCAGGGGGATACTGTTTTAGTCAAAGTAATATGAGAATTTGAGCAAAGTAATATGAGAGAGGCACTTAAGAAGTTTTAGTTGTTTGTCATCTGTCTTTTGGGAGAAAAGCTAGAAAAATCTCTCAAAAGACTGGTTACTGGCTTCATTTCCAGAGAAAACGTTGCCTATACCATAGACAAAACCAATCTTTTATATAGAATTAATCAAATAGATGATAGTGCCAGACTGTGTTTCATTAAGAAAAGTCTTATGGTTATCATTTAAGATTTATTTCATATTCACGGGGTAAAACTCATTTTTCAGCAATCGATGATGATATGCTAAGAGTCAAGTTGCAATCAAATGAAAAGTTGTCGTAAGGAACAAAGTCTAGCCATCCGCCAGAGCCTAGACCTTGTTCTTCAGGACTTCCCAACGCTACAGGGTATCAAGTTTTGATCCAGGTTGATTGTTGGTTAGACGCCACTAATGATGTTAGCAAAGTTATCCACTTCGACCGCTAGGTTTATCTAAGCCTTGGCGAAAATTGTTGATAGCTTGCCAGATTTTTAAAGATTGTCGCAACTCGATTGAGTTCCCCAATTAAACCAACTTATTAACTTATTAAGTAGCCCCTGATGGGATTGGCTACAAGGAGGTCTTATGAGCAAATTTTCAGGTTCTCGACGTAGATTTATAATCACAGCAGGTGCATCAGCAGCCGGTTCTATATTCCTCAAAGCTTGTGTAGGAAATCCTCCCAGTTCAACTGGTAATAGTACAACTCAATCACAAGCAACCCCAGTCGCTAGTGCTGACCCAGCCCAAGCCCCAGAAACTACAAAAATTAAGTTAGGTTATATTCCGATCGTAGAAGCCGCGCCTCTAATTATTGCTAAAGAAAAGGGCTTCTTTGCTAAGTACGGCATGACCGATGTCGATGTTTCTAAGCAAGCTAACTGGGGCTCAATGCGGGACAATACCGAAATTGGTTCAGCCGGTGGCGGTGTTGATGGCGGACAGTATCAAATGCCAATGCCTCATCTGATTAGTGAGGGGCTAATCACTAAGGGAAATAAACCAGTTCCCATGTATCTTTTGGCGCAGTTGATTACTCAAGGAAATGGAATTGCTCTTTCCAATAAGCACAAAGGTAAGGGAATTGCTACAAAAATAGACCAAGGCAAAGCACTTGTAACCAAACTTAAAAGCGCCAACACTCCCTTTACTGCTGCCCATACTTTCCCACAAGTTAACCAAGATTTTTGGATTCGCTATTGGTTAGCAGCGAGTGGTATTGATCCAGATGAAGATATTAAGTTGCTGACTGTGCCTGCTGCCCAAACTGTGGCAAATATGAAGACAGGTACGATGGATGCTTTTAGTACAGGCGACCCCTGGCCCTATCGAATTGTCAAGGAGCAGATTGGATTCTTATCAACATTAACCGCCGAAATGTGGAAAAATCACCCAGAAGAATACCTAGCTATCAGAGCAGATTGGGTTGATAAAAATCCCAAGGCAACAAAAGCTGTCTTGAAAGGCATTATGGAGGCACAACAGTGGTTGGATAATTTTGACAATCGTAAAGAAGCGGCAGATATTCTATCTGGACGCAACTACTTTAACCTGCCAGCGGACGTGCTGATGGACCCATTTCAAGGCAAATACAATATGGGTGATGGTCGAGTCATTGACGATAAAACGATGGCAGCTTACTACTGGAAGGATCAGAAAGGTAGTGTTTCCTATCCATACAAGAGCCACGATTTATGGTTCATAACCGAAAGTGTTCGTTGGGGTTTCTTGCCGAAAGAAACGTTAGGAAAGGCAAAGGGAATCATAGATAAAGTTAACCGCGAAGATATTTGGAAAGCAGCAGCTCAAGAGCTGGGTGTACCCGCCGCTGATATTCCGACAAGTACCTCTCGTGGCATTGAAGAATTCTTTGATGGCATTAAGTTTGACCCAGAAAAGCCAGAAGAGTACTTAAAGAGTTTGCAAATCAAGAGAGTACAAATTTAGGTTTCATCCAATCAGTAGTAAATTTTTGGTTATATTCGGGGTTTTTTATAACTGAATTTAACCAAAATCAAAATAATGAAGGTGCTCGCTGTTCACAGTAAATTTCACTTGTTGATTCCCTAGAATTTGAGAAGGAGACAGTCATGACCACAGTCCAAAGACGCCCTGTCGTAAGGGGCTCAGAAAATGCTTTTGTAACTGGCATAAAAAAGCAAATTCCTGAACTTGTACCGCCATTAATTGCGATCGCAATTTTCCTTGTTATCTGGCAGATATTTTCTTCCTTTCCCGGCGCAACACTACCTGGACCGATTCAAGTAGTTAAAGAAACCTGGATGCTGATTCAGTACCCATTTTATGACAGAGGTGGTATTGATAAAGGCTTGTTTTGGCAAGTTTGGGCTAGTATACAACGAGTTGCGATCGGTTACTCCCTCGCTGCGATTGTTGGTATTGGTTTAGGCATCTTAGTTGGCACCAACAAATTGATGTCAAAAGCCTTAGATCCGATATTTCAATTCTTACGAGTTGTTGCACCTTTGGCGTGGGTTCCCATTGCTTTGGCAGCATTAAGACAAAACGAACCTGCTGCACTTTTCGTAATCTTTATTACTGCAATCTGGCCCATCTTAATCAACACCTCAGTTGGTGTACAACAAATTCCGAGCGACTACAACAACGTTGCTAAAGTTCTACAACTCTCCAAAAAAGAGTACTTTTTCAACATTCTGATTCCCTCCGCACTTCCTTACATTTTCACCGGATTAAGAATTGCTTTGGGACTCGCTTGGTTAGCAATTATCGCCGCCGAAATCGTGATGTCTGGTATTGTTGGTATTGGCTTCTTTATCTGGAATGCTTATCAAAATAACCAAGTTAGTGAAGTAATCTTGGCAGTTATTTACATCGGTGCTGTTGGCTTAATCCTCGACAAACTAATGATTTGGCTCGAAAATCGCATTCTACCTCCTGAACAGAAGTAATTAATAGTTAATCGTAACTATTAAAAACGTTGCAATATCTAATGAAAGACCAACGATTAAGGAAGGATTAAGAACCAATGAGCGTCTTTGTTTCAGTTGACCAACTTGATAAAGCTTTTCCCCTAACAGGTGGCGGTGAATATATTGCCCTCACAGGTATCGATTTACAGATCAAAAAAGGCGAATTTGTCTCTTTAATTGGTCACTCCGGTTGTGGTAAATCGACCCTTTTAAATATGATTGCCGGTTTAGATTCGCCAACTGAAGGCGTCGTCACTTTAGAAGGGCAACGCATTACTAAACCCGGTCCCGATCGCATGGTAGTGTTTCAAAACTACTCGCTGCTACCTTGGCGCACAGTCCGAGAAAACATCGCCCTGGCAGTCAACTCAGTCATGAAAGATATGCCAGCAGGTGAGCGTAAAGGCATCGTCGAAGCCCATATTGATATGGTAGGACTGCGCCACGCCGCCGACAAGCAACCCGCGCAACTATCAGGGGGCATGAAACAACGAGTTGCGATCGCACGTGCCCTCGCCCTACGCCCCAAACTCCTACTCCTTGATGAACCCTTCGGCGCACTGGATGCCTTAACACGGGGCAACTTGCAAGAGCAGTTGATGAAAATATGCGAGGAAAACCAAGTTACGGGCATTATGGTAACCCATGATGTAGACGAAGCCGTACTACTTTCCGATCGCATCGTCATGCTCACCAACAGTCCTGGATCAAAAATTGGTCAGATCCTCGATGTTGATATTCCCCGCCCCCGTAAGCGCATGGAAGTCGTCGAGCACCCCAGCTACTACAGCTTGCGCTCGGAAATGATTTACTTCCTCAACCAGCAAAAGCGCATCAAGAAAATTCGGGCAAGAAAATCCTCAGTTGTGGCGCGTCATGGACTAGAAAAAGTCAACCTAGACATTGGTTTCATCCCCCTAACCGCCTGCGCCCCCGTTGCTATTGCCAAAGAAAAAGGCTTCTTTGCCAAGCATGGACTAGATGAAGTCAACCTGGTACGGGAAACAAGCTGGCGCGGTGTCGTTGATGGTTTAGTTGGTGGCTACTTAGACGCCGCCCAAACCCCTTCTGGAATGCCCTTATGGTTAACTTTGGGCGGTCATGAAAACAAACCCGTCCCCACCGTTAGCTCCTTAACCATGAGCCGCAACGGCAACGGCATCACCCTCTGCAAGCGTTTTTACGACCAAGGGATTTACACCTTAGCAGACTTCAAAAAAATGCTGCTAGAATCCCCGGCACAACAGCACCGCATGGCAATGGTTCACCCTTCCTCGATGCACAACCTGCTGCTGCGTTACTGGTTAGCTTCCGGTGGCATCGATCCAGACCGTGATGTTTCACTCAAAACAATTCCACCCGCGCAAATGGTTGTAGACTTGCAAGCAGGAACCATTGACGGTTTCTGTGTGGGAGAACCTTGGAATATCCGCGCCGCAATGGAAGGAGTCGGTTTTACGGTTGCCACAGATTTAGAAATTTGGCCCGGACATCCTGGTAAAGTTCTTAGTGTGCGTGAAGAATGGGCAAATGCCTATCCCAACACCCACATTGCTTTAGTTAAAGCCTTACTAGAAGCTTGCCAATACTGCTCAGATCCGGCAAATAACTTAGAAGTACGTCAAATTCTCGCCCAGCGTGAATATGTTAGTACGGATATTGCTTATATCCAGTTGGGAGATCCTAATAGTGCAGTTTGTAGCCTAGATCAACCGATGCGCGAGTATGCTCACCATCTATTTTATGGAGATGGCGTCAACCGTCCTAGTCGGACTGAACATTTGTGGCACATGACTCAGATGGCGCGTTGGGGTGATACTCCTTTCCCCAGAAATTGGGTAGAAATTTTAGAAAGGGTGTGTCGAGTTAATGTGTTTAGTACAGCAGCAAGAGAACTAGGAATTTTGGATGTTAAATATAAGCGTTCGGCAATCAAATTACATGATGGCACAACGTTTAATCCAGACGATCCAATTAGTTATCTCCAAGATTTAGCAATTAAACGTGATATCAGTATTGCCGAAGTCGTGCTTGATTCACGTCCTACTGTCGCCGCCTAGGTTATTAATTATTGGTTGTTGGTATTATTTTATTAACAACTAATAATTAATAGATTTGTTGTACAAACAACAGCAATCAATCTTTAATTTTGTAAGTATCAAATCTTATAACCAGCAACAAAATAACTCACAACCCACAACAACAATGATTAACCGTCCTCTAAGTTTTACAGATACTGAAACAAGCCGACAGTCAGCCGCAACTGCCACCAAACGTGAACCATTTTTGGCAATTGAAAATGTTTCTAAAGTTTATCCCACAAAAACTGGTGCCTATACAGTCCTTGATGGCGTTAACTTAACAGTTGAAGAAGGCGAGTTTATCTGCGTTATCGGTCACTCTGGCTGTGGTAAATCAACGCTTTTGAACATGGTTTCCGGTTTTGCCCATCCCACAGATGGAGAAGTGCGAGTCAATGGCAAGCGTATCACCAAACCAGGTCCCGATCGCATGGTAGTGTTCCAAAACTACGCTTTATTGCCTTGGCGGACTGCTTTTGAAAACATTTATTTAGCAGTTAATGCAGTTCATCCTAACAAGCCACAGGCAGAAAAAAGAGCAATTGTTCGCGAACATTTAGCCTTAGTTGGACTTTTGGAAGCGGCGGATAAAAAGCCAACCCAACTTTCTGGTGGTATGAAACAGCGGATTTCAATTGCCCGCGCTTTGGCTATTCGTCCCGAAGTTTTGATTTTAGATGAACCTTTTGGTGCGTTAGATGCTATCACCAAAGAGGAATTGCAAGAAGAATTGCTGAAGATTTGGAACGATCATAAATGTACTGTGTTGATGATTACACACGACATTGATGAGGCGCTATTTTTAGCTGATCGCTTAGTCATGATGACTAATGGTCCTAGTGCTAAAATTGGTGAAATAATGGATATTAATTTTCCACGTCCTCGCGATCGTACCAGAATTATGGAAGATCCACATTACTACAAACTACGGAACTATGCCCTCGACTTCCTCTATCATCGCTTTGCTCATGATGATGATGCGGCATAATTGGAGTTAATTGTTTTTGGTGCTCAATTCTCAAAGATTAATTATCAAGTTTAGGTTATTGAAATTCTGGAATGTATACTCTGTAATCTACTTTTTTAAGGAAGTTGCAGAGTATTTTGAGTTTTAATGCCAATGCCAATTCTGACTTCTTAGAAAAGTTTATAATGAGTAACTAAATTATCGTCAAAAATAACAATTTTTTATGTCAGATTCATTTTTTGTCGGCAGAGTAGGCGTCATTGCTACCATGCATCAAAAAGAAAAAGCGATCGCTCCTTTACTTGAACAAAAATTAGGCATTAAAGTTACTGTACCATCTAACTTAAATACCGATCTTTTTGGTACTTTTACAAGAGAAATTAAGCGACAGGGAACCCAAATTGAAGCGGCAAGACTTAAGGCAGAAAAAGCACTCTTAATCACTAATGAAACCTTAGCTTTTGCTAGTGAAGGAACATTTGGACCACATCCAGCTTTAGCTTACTTGCCGTGTAATAGAGAAATTGTTCTGTTACTCGATAAAGTCAATAATTTGGAAGTTATTGGACAAGAATTATCGATAGAAACTAACTATAATCACCAAATTATTAATACCTTAGAAGAAGCTTTCAGTTTTGCTGCAAAAGTGGGATTTCCTGAACATGGCTTAATTGTCAGAAAAGATCCTGAAGCATCGGAAGTAGTTAAAGGCATAACTACAGAAAAAGACTTAGTTGAAGCAGTTGAATCAGCTTTAAAATCTCATAATAGCATTCAACTAGAAACAGATATGCGGGCAATGTATAATCCTACCCGTATGAAAAATATCGAAGCAGCAACTCGTGATTTAATCAAAAAATGCCAGCAACTTTGCCCTCAATGTTCCTATCCAGGTTTTGATGTTGCTGAATACAAAAAAGGATTGCCCTGTGCAATTTGCCATCTTCCTACTTCCCTAACTCTTGCCGAAATTTATCAATGTAAACACTGTAATTTTCGCCAAGAAGTCTTATTTCCGAGTAGTGTAGAAACAGCAGACCCAGCCAAATGTATGTATTGTAATCCTTAGTTATGGTCTAACAAATTATTATAAAATCCTACATTCAGCCAGTTTAATTGTTATAATAGAATAATAAAATAAATAATTCTACTTACTCAAATCACCCATTTGTAGGAGGTCGCCAGCCTTATTTGTAGGCGACACTATTTATATAAGGAATTTGAGGAAAGGGAAAAATGAATAAAATAGTTGCGGTCTTAACTTGCCTCACCGTACCTGCATCTATTTTCTTTAGTCAACCAGCTAAAGCCGATATAGGTACATACTGCTATCCTGTCAGACGTGCAGCAGTCTTACGAGATAGCGCCGATCATCCCGGTGCTTATCGAGACGGCTATAGTGAGGGACGGCAAAGTAAGCGTAGTGGTGATAGATATCGTCCTCGGACATCTGGTGGCGAATTTGCCCGTGGTTTTGAAGACGGTTATTATGGGCGTCGTTTTGCCGGTCAAAATATTGCGATTCCCAATCGTGTTCAGTATTATGCTTCTCAACAATGTAATAACTATTCTACTTATAGATCTAGGTTTAGGGGTCGTTATTGGAATAGACCAGGGTTGCGGTGGTAAAACGGCTTAACTTGAAGATTAAATCCCTGACTTCTCGATTTAAGTATGATTATATTAAAGACTTAAAATCAGAAATCAGGGAGTTTTTCTTGCGGAGGAGAATTCTATAAATATGCCTTGCCTGTGAAGACTTTTTTAGCAGGACCTGTCATATAAAGTCGTTGGTTTTCTGCCCATTCAATTTCAAGGCAACCACCAGGTAATTCAACAGTACATTTTCGCTCGCTCATTCGGGTCAATACCCCAGCCACCACCGTAGCACAAGCGCCAGTTCCACAAGCCAAAGTTGCCCCAGCGCCCCGTTCCCAAACGCGCATTTTCAAATAATCTGGGCGTATTACTTGCACAAATTCCGTATTTGTGCGTTGTGGGAAAGCCTCATGATGCTCAAATTGTGGTCCCAGGGTTGCCAAATCAATTGCCGCCACATCATCCACAAAAGTAATGCAGTGGGGGTTGCCCATACTCACACAAGTAACCTGCCAAGTTTTTCCTGCCACTTGCAAAGGCGCATTAACAACCTGATCATCACCAGCAAGAGTTGTGGGAATTTGATCAGCAGCTAAGATCGGCATTCCCATATCAACCTTAATGCGATCGCCCTGGATTTTAATCATCATTACCCCCCCCAGGGTATAAATGCGATACTCAGTCTTAGGTAC
Organism: Coleofasciculaceae cyanobacterium; assembly: GCA_049671305.1. GTDB lineage: Bacteria > Cyanobacteriota > Cyanobacteriia > Cyanobacteriales > Coleofasciculaceae > CADCTM01. The sequence goes on along the minus strand of JBATUR010000027.1, from coordinate 50,743 downwards.
TTCTTCCAACTCCGACAAAAAGTGAGCCAAACAACGAATACCATTACCACACATTTCGGGTTCAGAACCATCAGAATTAAAAATCCGCATCGTGTAATCAGTGCCATCTTGCCCAGGCAGAGCGAAAATAACACCATCAGCACCAATACCAAAATTGCGATCGCACCACTGTACTGCTTGTTTTTGACTAATCATCGGACTTGAATCACGACGATTATCAATCAAAATAAAGTCATTACCCAGACCGTGGTACTTTGTAAATTCGATTTCCATAACTATCTCCCGCTTAAATATTAAATTATGGCTGAATTAGAGACTGGTAACCCTAGCGTTCGTCAAATTCAAGGTTTCATCAAAGAAGGACAAGAAATTGAGCTTAAACTGATCACCCAAGATATATTAGTTGGACAAATACGCTGGCAAGATGGCAACTGCATTTGTCTGAGTACCCAAGAAGGACAACCCGTAATTATCTGGCGTCATGCGATCGCTTACATTAAGCCACAAGGTGGTTACCAAGACAGTCGTTCATTAATGCCGCTTGAGTAATTTATAAGATCCCCGACTTCTTAAAGAAGTCGGGGATCTGGGCATCAAGATTTATTCAATCTCCCATTCGCTGACTATCCAAAGGCAGAAACTCTTGCAAAGCCTCACTGACTTGTGCCTTAATCAACGGAATTGCCAGTGGTGGTGCTTCCTCTGCTGAGTCAAGCCATTGTTGTAATTGATTAAGGGGATAACTACCGCCACACAATAACAAATGATCGCCACCGCGTACCTCAGCCCCACCATCAGGAAAGCGGATAAACTTACCTTCACGGCGAATTGCTTGGACTTGTATACCATACTGACGCCGCCAATGCAACTGGGAAAGAGTTTTGCCTTCCGCCGGACTTTGTGTTGGCACTAATAACCACTGACAGGGACTACTGAACCCAGGCATAGCCATTTCGCCCTTCGCCAACTCATTAAACGCCGCAAGTTCATCCGGTTCACCAACAGCCAAAAGGCGATCGCCTGCCTCTAATTTCACTTCTAAATCAGGATAGTCAATTTCCTCACCCTCAGCGCGGCGAATAGCCATCAAACTTACCCCAGTCAAGCGGCGGATATTGGCTTCTTCTAGCGTCATACCCGTCAAGGGTGAACCTTCCGGCAAAGCATACCACTTGCGGTTCATTGCCTCGGTTGCTGCCCTCAAATCTCTAGCAATTTGATATTGAGACTGTTCGGGGCGAAAATCTAAATAATGAGAACTGCGAATTTGCTCCATTTCCTGTTGAATTGCCCAAGTTGGCAAACCAATATCAGATAAAATGTAAGTACCCAGTTCCAAACTCGCTTCAAATTCTGGCTGGACTACCTCTCGCGCCCCTAATTGATAGAGCAATTCAATTTCCGTATCTTTATTAGCACGCACGATAACTTCTAAATCTGGATTAAGTTCCAGCGATCGCTTCAAACATAACCTCGTACTCATCGGATCAGGCAGCGCAATTACCATTGACTGCGCCTTCTGCACCTCCGCTTTCTCCAAAACGTGCAAACTAGCAGCATTGCCATAAACATAGGGAATTGCCGTTTCTCGCAGTTGCTGACTAGTGCGTTCTGATTGATCAATAACTACTACTGGATGCCGATGTTCCTGCATTAGTCGTACCACATTTTGTCCCGCCCTACCATAACCACAAACCACTACATGATTTTGCAAATATTGGACTTCGGCTGACACAGCTAAAGGATCATCCATTTGCTCAAAATAGCGCTTTAATAACGGCGAATTTTCTGCCCAGTTAAACAACTTAGGAATTAGTTGCAAAACAAAAGGAGTCACAACTAAAGTTACAGCAGTTGTTCCCACAATTAGCAGATAAACCCGCCGTGAAACCAAGCCCAGCGCTTGCCCTTCACTCGCCAGCACAAAGGAAAATTCCCCAATTTGGGCTAATCCTAAGCCGACAATAATTGCGGTTTTTAAGGGATAACGAAATATCTTTACTAACGGCGTAATGATTAAAAATTTGCCCAGGAATACCAGGCAAACTAGCCCTAAAATTAACTCCAAATTATTCCATAAGAAAATGGGATCAATTAGCATTCCGATAGCGGCAAAAAAGAGGGCGGCAAAGACATCTCGTAGCGGTTCTACATAAGTAAGAGTTTGATCGGCGTACTCCACCTCCGAAATCATCAAACCCGCTACAAACGCCCCCATTTCAATGGATAAACCCAAATATTCTGTCAGTAGGGCAATGCCCAGGCATAAAGTGACAACACCGAGTAGAAACAACTCTTTACTTTCTGTACGTGCCAAAAGCCGTAAGATTTGAGGCATCACCCAAATACCAACAGCGATCGCACCTGCGGCAAATAAGCCTATTTTTAGCAGTGCCAAACCGACTGCCACACCGATCGCTTCTGCTGGTTGATCAAGTGCCGGCAAGACGGCAAGCATTAATCCTAATGCCAAATCTTGCACAACCAAAATCCCCAACATTACCTGTCCGTGGGGGGTTTCGGTTTCGTTGCGTTCCATCAAACACTTAAGGACAACAGCAGTTGAGGATAAGGATAAAGTTGCCCCCAAAAAGACACCTTGTGCCGGGGAAGCTACCCAACCGACGCTTAGAGAGATCAGCGCCGTGATTAGAATAGTTAAGGTAATTTGTAGCCCACCACCGCCTAAAGCGATCGCTTGCACTTTTTTCAGTTCCGCCAGGGAAAATTCTACCCCCAAAGCGAACAACAAAAACGCTACGCCAAATTGAGCCAAAGTCTCAATCTGAACTAATTCTTTAATTAAGCCCAGACCCGCAGGACCGACAATCATACCACCCAAGAGATAACCTAACAGGGCAGGTTGGCGACAAAGAGCAGCTAAAAGTCCACCTGCTGCCGCTGCCGCAAGAACAGACACAAAGTCAACGATTAGTCTAAAGTCTTCTTGCACTAGTTTCTATATCTGAGAAATTTATTAAGCTCTATTAACTTTAAGAATACAAAGTTTTTTGCTTATGTAGCTAGGGTTTGTGCTAAATAAGTCAAAATTTTGCTTCCTGATCCCTAACCAAAGACAGTGAAAGTAGAAATAATCAGCGAAAAATCACAGATAAAAAGTTGAGACTTTTCGCCAATACCGGTAAAAACTCGGTTGTGGTAGATGGAGCCTTGCCAGTATTATTTTCTACCTAAGTTCCAAAAAGCTGTTGTTGGTTAAAGATGAAGGAATAATTGCCCACAATCTTGAGTTAGGTATTTTTGGCACTGCTTAACCGTAAAGTAATCCCGGTAAACAGCAACCTCAAAAAACCAAACCCTACAAGCAGTGGCTCAATTAACTAAACTATTGTCAATAACCTAATTAAGGATACAAAGCCCGTGATTGATAAGAATTCTTTGCCTTTGCGCCTCCGTCGCTTGCGGCGTGCGACGTTGGGGAAGCTTCCTCGCCAATCGTTGCTGATTTTTGGTATGGTTGTTGCCCTAATAGCGATCGCTATTCCCGCTAAGGCACTAAGTGTGCGTTTGTCCCCAACAACTGCTCAATTAGGTGATACCATCTCGGTAGTAATTGAGCAAAATTCAACTACCAACAGCGCCCCCACCGTCAAACTTGGTCAAAAAGCTTACCCAGCATTTCAGACAACTTCTGGTAACTTTCGGGCATTACTACCAACAACACCCCTCGATAAACCAGGTACATTACAAATACAGGTGACAGGAGAAGGCGAGGTCAAAAATCTGACTGTACCCTTAAAAAAACGATCATTTCCTGTACAAAGTATCACCCTTTCCGGTGCGGCAGGAGCAGATGGCACACCACAAGAATTTGATCGTGTCGATGCCTTCAAAGCCTTGGTAACACCCGAAAAATACTGGAAAGGTCCCCTTGTTAGACCAAATCAAGGACCAGTGAGTGCAGGTTATGGCATCCGCCGCTATTACAATGGTGTCTTTGCCGAAGACTACTACCATCGAGGCGTTGATTATGCCGGAAATACAGGTTCTCCAGTCGTCGCACCAGCAGCCGGTAAAATTGCCTTAGTAGGGCGCCTCTCTCAAGGCTTTAAAATACATGGTAATGTCGTCGGCATCAATCATGGTCAAGGTGTTGCTAGCATTATGTTGCACCTAAGCCGCATTGATGTTAAAGAAGGCGATTTTGTGCAAGCTGGGCAACGTATCGGGGCTGTCGGTTCAACAGGAGCAGCTACAGGACCTCATTTACACTGGGGTTTTTATGTCAACGGGAAAGCCGTTGATCCAGTACCTTGGCGTTATGAAGGAATTGAATAAAAAGTTTTTGAAGTTTTGATGAAGTTTTTGAAACTTCCGCTCATTCCATGTTGTTCTATTGACAGGCTGTTGATTCTAAGTTGTTTTAATGACAAGCTGTGGTAGACCTTCCCTTCCTGCCGCTACCCGAACATTCCAATGTCATGAGTATTGAAAAAATCGTAGAACAAGCTCTACAAGATGGCTACCTGACTCCAGTCATGGAAACCGAAGTTGGACGGATTTGTGATACTGCTTCAGAGCTTTCCATTGAAGAGTATATGGCGTTGGATCGGCTCATGGGAGCGCTGCTAACAGGTGAAGTAGTAGCAGTTCCCCGTAAGCAGTTTATTAACGTGATGGAAGAGTTGGTGGTTGCAGAAGCGGTAGCACGAGTTGCCGAAATTGAAGCCACAAGCGATCGCGTTTTGGATGTGGGCGACATTTCTGCCTACGCCCTCAACCGACTGCCGCCACTCTATGCCACCACCGAAGAAGGCGCCAGACACCAACGACAACGAGCAAGAGAGGAGCTACAAGAGTTAATTACTCAGCAAGTAGATGCCGCTCTAGCGCGTAATATAGACCGCCCCGACTTTGGCTCCCAACGTCAAGCAATTGGCAAAACCACTGCCGGCAATGATGTCCTTAAACAAGTTAGTGGTTTGTTACAAGTTTATGCTCCTGACTTTGAGCAGAAATTTTCGTCTCAGAGTGTTGATTAGTCCTTAATTATCAGTAGGGTAGAAAAATCCTGCCCTACTAGAAGGAACTAATTTTATTTGCGAACAATAACCGGGGTTCCAATCACAACTTGCTCATACAATGCCTGAACATCACTATTTCGCATCCGTAAACAGCCGTGAGAAACTGGTTGCCCAACCAATTGTTCTTTATTTGTGCCATGAAAGCCAATATGATGTCGTTGATCAGACCAAAACCCAATCCAGCGCTTACCTAAAGGATTTTCAGGTCCTGGTTTGATCAGTTCACCTGTAATTGGTTGCTGCCATACGGGGTTTTGTAGCTTTTTTTCTACCTTAAATTTACCAACAGGTGTTTCCCAACCTGGTTGACCAACGGCAACTGGATAGGTGCTAACCACCCTGTCTCCCCAATAGAGATAAACTTTTGCCTCACTTAGATCAACAACGACTTTTGCCGTAATTAACGAGATGGCATTTTTCAGCACAGGCGTTATTGGTACAACCTGTTTAATTTTATTTTTGGGTATTGTCGGCTTCGCTTTTGGTACTGAAGCTTGCTTTAGTTGAGGCGGCGGCGGTGTACTCAACTTAGAACGAGACGGCGCTTGTGCCACCCAAAACAGCACTGCTGCTGAAGAAAAGCAAACAATCATCAAGCTCGTGGTCTGAAAGGAATTACTTAAGCCCATAATCACTCATAAGTGCTAGCAGGCGGTAGTTCTACAACATCAAACCAATATTCTCCTAAAATATTCACAGCATCGACCAGCAATGCAAATGTCAACGGTTTTGTCAAGTAAGAACTTGCTCCTAGTTGATAACTGCGATGGATATCGGCTTCAGCTTTTGAGGAAGTCAGGATCACAACAGGCAGACGTTGAAGACGCAAGTCAGCTTTAATCGTTTTTAATGCCTCACTGCCGTCAATTTTTGGTAAGTACAAATCCAGCAAAATTAAATCCGGTCGTGGAGCGATTTTTTTATGTTGATACTGTCCACGATGGTATAGATAATCTAGCAATTTTTCACCATCACTAACAATATACAGACGCCAGCGCCAAACACTTTCTTGAAATGCCTGTTTAATTAACTGTTGGTCTTCCGGCGAATCTTCTGCCAAGAGAATTGTAATTTGTTTTTTGCGTCCGCTCACCTTTTGGCTCACCCCCTAAGACTCAGATTACTTTTGTTATGTGCCAAAGGTCATGCTTTGCCGAAACCCTCCGGAACTACATCTAGCCGTGATGAAGCTTATCTTAGCTTCCAATGCTCCAACTTTATGTCGTAACTAGTCATCAGTCATTAGTTATGAGTCTTTGTACAATTCTCAACTTTCCTCTTGACGGATGTTTTTGAGTCACACTATAAAGATAAAATAACAAAGATATATTGTTGACTTGTCCGATCGCTTGTGAAAAAGCAATGCTCAAATTGTTTCTCCAAGCAGGAACTTGCGGCTAAAGTCGAGCGTCATTGGAGGTAGGATGTTTTAGTACCCCCTTCCATCCATGAGCGAATCGATTTCTGTAACCTGGTCAACCGCGCATGAGGCAACTCCTCAAGTATCGGTGCAACCCGACAAACTCTCGAACTATGACTTGATTTTACGCTGTCAGGACGGCATTCGCCCTGAGCGAGTTGCTTTTGCTGAATTGCTGAAGCGCTATCAATCTCATGTTGATAAAATTTTGTACCACTTGGCGCCCGATTGGCAAGACCGAGCTGACTTAGCCCAAGAAGTTTGGATTCGTGTGTATCGTAATGTTAAGCGATTGAACGATCCTGTTAAGTTCCGAGGCTGGTTAAGTCGGATTGCCACAAATCTGTTTTATGATGAGCTGCGAAAGCGTAAACGAGTCGCTAGTCCCTTATCTTTGGATGCGCCACGTCGCTTGGATGATGGCGAAATGGACTGGGAAATTGCCTCAGATAAACCCAACCCAGACGAAGACATGAGCACTCGTGAGTTTTATGAGCAGCTACGTGAAGCAATTTCTGATCTACCTGAAGTGTTCCGCACTACCATTGTTTTAAGAGAAATCGAAGGCATGGCTTATGAGGAAATTGCCGAAATTACTGGTGTTTCTCTAGGAACCGTCAAATCAAGAATTGCTAGAGCTAGGACTAGATTACAATCCCAGCTTCAAACCTATCTTGAAGCTTAAGCAAAGTTTATTTAGGGATCGCGTTGGCTCAAAGGATTGTTGGTTTATGATATTTGTATGAAATTTTGTTTCTTCAATTACGAGCTTGCTATGACTCGGCGGTGATACAAAAATGACTTCTAATTTTGACACTTGTGACTCTTCTGGGCAGGATACTGCCAAAGAAATGGATAGCCTACAACGCGATCGCTTTGAATTACTCAGTGCATTTATCGATGGTGAAGTAACCGCCGCCGAACGTAAGCAAGTACAGCATTTACTAGCAACTGATCCTCAGATGCAGCATTTGCACAAGCGACTGATGACTTTACGCCAAGGACTGCAAAAGCTGCCAGTACCAGCACCCCAAACGAACGCTCAAGAAACCGCAAATCAAGTATTTGCTCGCATTGATCGTCGGCGCATTCGTAAGACTATTGCGTGGGGAGGCGCTGCTATTGCTGCAGTGTTTGTTGGCGGTTTGTCTGGAATTTTTCCAGGTAGTCAACTAGGAACCAATTTTGCTCAGTCTCCTCAGCAGGAGGCAGCACCAGAACCCTTAAAAATTGCCCTGAACAAACCGATAATTGAGATTGCCAAAGCGCCAGTTGCGGCTCCTAGTAATTTATTACAAATACCAGCAGTACGCGAAAGTATTAAGCCAAGTAATCTTAATTAGTGAATTGAATCGTATTTGACGATTTTTTATGAATCTAAAATTTAGGAAAGCTGTATCTTAATCAGAAAGATGCAGCTTTTTTGCGAGGGTTTACAACCAAAAAGATCATTACACTACGAAAAACACAGCAACCGCCAAGGTTCAAATCTGATCAGGGCAGTTTTGCAATCTTGTTGGTGCGATAAAGATTGGTGTATTGGGCAGCGCTGCGGTGCTAATGAGATCGTGGCTCACTACAAGTATTTCACGTGCAGTTGGCACGAGCAAACGCAAGAATCCAAGTTGTATCAGCAGCATTACGCACCTTAAGCACTTGCTTCCCAACAATGCGGGATAGCTGGCGAGAAACAAACCCAACGCCAACTAGGGACTTGCTTAAAATCAAATTAGTGTAGTCAGTTGTAAAATTTGCCCATGTATGATGACACCTGCCGATTTCTTGCCGAACACTTCTCAGCCGACTTTGCCAGTTGGTTACTAGGCAAATCTGTCACCCTGACAGAACTCAAACCCTCTGAACTTTCCCTGGAACCGATTCGCACTGATGCCCTAATTTTATTAGAGTCAAATGAATCCGTTTTACACTTAGAGTTCCAAACACTCCCAAAACCAAATATTCCCTTCCGTATGTTGGATTACCGGGTGCGAGTTTATCGAAAATTTCCTGGCAAAACAATGCGGCAAGTCGTGATTTACCTCAAGCAAACTAGCTCTGATTTACCTCAAGCAAACGAACTTCACAATGGAACGTACAAGCCATGAATTTGATGTTATCCGCTTATGGGAGCAACCGGCTTCACTCTTCCTGCAATATCCTGGCTTAGTTCCTTTTGCCGCCCTAGGTCAAAGTTCTGATTCAGCAGAAATGTTGCGCCAAGTTGCTCAAATAGTAGATCAGATTTCAGACCCAATAACGCAAGCCAATCTGATGGCAGCTTCAGGGATTCTAGCTGGGTTAAGATTAGAAGATGAGGTCATTTACCGTATATTACGGAGAGACATTATGCAAGAATCTACTGTTTATCGCTCGATTTGGAGAGAGGCAAAGGAAGAAGAAAAGCGGGAGATCGCGCTCAACTTCTTGCGAGAGGGTCTATCGGTCGAAACTGTTGCTCGTGGCACAGGGCTTTTGCTTGAAGAAGTGCAACAGCTTCAACAGCAGATAGATCAGTCTTCACAAAACTAATCTTGCTTTTCCTAAAGTGACATAACGTTCCGCTGAAAACAAAATGGCACTTGAAACCATACTCATTTAAACTACAAAATTTATACACTCCAACATCCAGAACTAATTAGAAATCCTCCTAATTTCTCCACTCGTTCCCAACTCATTAAATATACCCAAACCATTCCTAACGATTTTCCTGATAAATCGAAAGTTTCCCGATTATTCTACCATTGCCACTTAACCTCGTTGAGATGGCTGAATGGAACCTATATTTTACAGTTGGCGGTTTAAAGCTGTCCGGATTATCGTTGTAAACGGAGAATTATTGTTTATAGCGTAGTTAAATTATGCCACAGAAAGGAATATGCCCCTTTGTGGTAAGTGAGTCAAATTAATTTTATGACAATAGAATTCGGCAGCATCAAAAGTTATAATCCTGATCGAGGATTTGGATTTGTCCGTCGTACTTTTTTTAATCCTAATAAAAACGTTTTCTTCCATATCAGAAAAATTCAGAAAGAACTTCCTGAATTAGCCCCAAGATTGGACAGTAACGAAACTTTTGAAACAATCAACTTGTGGTATGAAGTTGAAACAACTGAAAAAGGCGAACAAGTCAGTAAGCTTTGGCTAAACGCAGACAATATTCCTCAAAGCTACGCACCTGAATTAGATGCTTTGATCCAAAAAGTTGAGAGTATCTGGAAAAATATAAACTCTCCAAAACATACTTGGCTCGACCTTGTAACGATCAAGTTAGTTGGAGTTGAGCGCAAAAATGAACTAAGTGATGAGCGAGATAACATAAAGAACCAACTTAGAGCAGCAGAGGAGGAGCGACTCAGGGAGGCAGAAGCTCTACGAGAAAATGAAATTGCAAGAGCAAAAGCTCTACGAGAAAATGAAATTGCAATAGCAGAAGCTAGACGAGAAAATGAAATTGCAAGAATAGCTGAGGAGTATAGGTTTGGGTACGTGGAAGCTAAAGAGTTGCGTGATCTAGTAGAAGAGATGCGTCCTTTAAATTTTAAATTTAGTAAGCAACTCTCGGCATATATTGTAAAACATAAACCTGGTTATAGGTATCCACACATCTCAGGTATTGTGAAGATGGAAAGACACGGTGGAGAATGGAATTTTCATGGGGGATTTCCGCCGGATATTTATAAAAAGATTTGTGACAAACTTAAATTGGACAACCAGGGGACTGATGCCGAAGCAGTGGAGTTTCTATCATTTAATAAAAAAGTAAGGTGGACAATTGATGGCAGGACGACTTTAACCTAATAAAAAAATCAAATTTACATCATTTGCACAAATCGAGAAGAATAAAAAACTCAATCCACAGCAAATAGAATCAGACAATTATGGTCTTTTTGAAAGATAAGTATTCTCAAACCAGTCTTCATATTTTCAACTTAGGCTTGTAAACGCTGTTGGCAGAATAATTAAGTTGAGTCATCAGCATGAAAATGTCACGGCTAAAAATCTAGTTCAAGTCTCAATCAATGTTTCAATCTGCAAGCGTAATTGAAACATTGATTGCTGAAACCATACTCATTTAAACTACAAAACTTATACACCCCAACATCCAGAATCAATCCTAACTCCTCCTAATTTCTCCACTCGTTCCAAACTCATTAAATATACCCAAACCATTCCTAACGATTTTCCTGATAAATCGAATGTTTCAATTAATTGGCGATTATATTCATTCTCCGTTTCTAGACGATTTGGATCATAATCTTCCAACTCATCTAAAATACTTAAAATCGCCTCATCAGCAAAAGTTAAGACAAAACCCTGAATAAGACTTTCGCCAATCGTCATGCCAGGGTAGCCTAAAGATAGGTCAAACAACTGACCATAAGCGATCGCCTTTTCCTCCTCCACCACCTTCCCTACACAGAAGCGCTGATAATTAGATTCACCAGGCTTGAGAGTGCCATAAACAAAGATTTTTAAGTTATTCAAGGTCTACTGACTCAACCTTGTTACACTACAAAAAGTAGTATAAACATTATTTAATAACTATAGCGACACAATTCTCGCATTTAAAGATGTGTCAAAATACAGCAAGTAGTCATCGCCAAAAAAGTCCAGTAGGAGCAAGTTCGTGGAGTCCCGTTATAACCCCGCCGAGATAGAACAAAAGTGGCAAAACACTTGGACAGAACAAGGCTTAGATAAAACCCCCACACAGACAGATAAGCCGAAATTCTACGCCCTGTCCATGTTCCCATATCCGTCGGGCAACCTACACATGGGACACGTCCGTAACTATACAATTACCGATGTTATCGCCAGAATCCGCAGGATGCAAGGGTTTCGAGTACTTCATCCAATGGGTTGGGATGCCTTTGGTTTGCCTGCCGAAAATGCAGCAATTGCTCGTGGCATTCATCCAGCAAAATGGACGAATGAAAATATTGCCCACATGAAGGCGCAATTAAAACCATTGGGTTTCTCCCTTGATTGGGATTGCGAACTTGCTACTTGTTCGCCAGACTATTACAAGTGGACACAGTGGATTTTCTTGCAGTTTTTCTCTAGCGGTTTAGCTTATCAAAAAGAAGCCGCTGTTAATTGGGACCCGATTGATCAAACAGTTTTAGCCAACGAACAAGTTGATAGTCAAGGACGTAGTTGGCGCTCTGGTGCGATCGTTGAACGTAAACTATTAAGACAGTGGTTCTTCAAAATTACCGACTATGCCGAAGAATTACTCAACGACTTGGATAAGTTGAGTGGCTGGCCCGAACGGGTAAAGTTAATGCAGGCGAATTGGATTGGTAAATCCGTTGGCGCTTATTTAGAATTTCCCATTGTGGGTTTAGATGAACAAATCGGCGTCTTTACCACACGTCCAGATACAATTTATGGCGTCAGTTACGTTGTATTGGCTCCTGAACACCCTTTAACCCAAAAAGTGACCACAACAGACCAAAAAGCGGCGGTTGATGCCTTTATCGAGGAAGTCGCCAGTCAAAGTGAGTTGGAACGAACTGCGGAAGATAAGCCGAAGCGGGGAATTCCCACGGGTGGTGTGGCAGTTAATCCGTTTACGGGTGAAGAAATTCCGATTTGGATTGCTGATTATGTGTTGTATGAATATGGTACTGGCGCGGTGATGGGTGTGCCTGCCCATGACGTGCGGGATTTCCAATTTGCTAAGGAAAAGCAATTGCCGATTAAGGTTGTAGTTGCGCCGGAAGCCGAGAAAACAGGCGAGATGCTACGAGAAGCATATACAGATGCTGGAATTATAATTAATTCTGGTGACTTCGATGGCATGGCGTCAGTCGAAGGGAAGCAGGCAATTATTGAATATGCTGAAAAACAAGGTTGGGGCAAAGGACGAATTCAATATCGTTTGCGAGATTGGTTGATTTCGCGGCAACGTTATTGGGGTGCGCCAATTCCGGTAATTCATTGCCCAAATTGCGGTACAGTGCCAGTGCCGGAAACAGATTTGCCTGTAAAATTACCGGAAGATGTGGAGTTTACAGGGGGTCGAATTTCTTCGTTGGCGCAAATAGAAGGTTGGGCAAATGTGCCTTGTCCGAGTTGTGGCACTGCGGCGAGGCGGGAGACTGATACGATGGATACGTTTATTGATTCGTCTTGGTATTTCTTGCGCTATCCAGATGCCAAGAATGGGCAGCAAGCGTTTGATCCGAGTAAGACAAATGATTGGTTGCCAGTTAATCAATATGTCGGGGGAATTGAGCACGCGATTTTGCATTTGTTGTATTCGCGGTTTTTTACTAAAGTATTACGCGATCGCAAATTGCTCGACTTTGATGAACCTTTCAGTCGCCTCTTGACTCAAGGCATGGTTCAGGGTTTAACTTACGAAAATCCCCAAAAACCAGGTCAATATATTCCTTCTAATTTAGTCGATCCTGCTGATCCAAAAGACCCGGAAACCGGGGAAAAGCTGGAAGTTTCTTATAAAACCATGTCCAAGTCGAAGAACAACGGCGTGGCACCAGAAGATGTAATTAATAAATATGGTGCAGATACGGCACGGATGTTCATTTTGTTTAAGGCACCGCCGGAAAAAGATTTGGAATGGGATGATGCGGATGTTGAGGGGCAGTTTCGTTTTCTGAATCGGGTTTGGCGATTAGTAAATGAGTTTGCTGAGGCGAAAGTTACTCCAACAAATGGGGATTTAACTAAACCGGAAAAAGACTTAAGACGGGCAATTCATACCGCAATTAAAAACATTACTGAAGATTTAGAAGACGATTATCAGTTTAATACTGGTGTTTCAGAATTGATGAAACTCAGTAATGCGCTTACTGATTCATCTTGCAAAGAGTCACCGATTTATGCTGAAGGAATTTCCACTTTAATCTTACTTTTAGCTCCTTTTGCACCTCATATTGCCGACGAATTGTGGCAATTAATTGGTAATAGTAAGTCAGTCCATACTCAAGCGTGGCCCCAAGTAGATGAAACAGCTTTGGTTGCAGATGAAATTACTTTGGTAATTCAAGTAATGGGCAAAAAACGCGGTACGTTGGTTGTACCAGCTCAATCTGACAAAGCGGCACTAGAAAAGTATGCCCGTGAGTCGGAAGTGGTGCAGCAGTATTTGGAAGGTAAGGAGATTAAGAAGGTAATTGTTGTGCCGGGTAAGTTGGTGAATTTTGTGGTGGGTTAGATAGCAGTAAAAAAAGCACTTTGATCGATAATTAAAGTGCTTTTTTCAATAATATATTTGCTATAGAAGCAATCATATTTAGGTTATTTATTCACTAAACGTTAATGTTGTTTTATTACAAAGAACATAGTAATAATTCCAGAAGTGAAGTAGTGGTTTGGATCTTGCAGCATTTGCTAATTGTTAAAAATGGTGCAAGATCTTGATGCTAGTTAATTACGGCAAACGGCAAAATTTGCGGTCGCGATCGTATTGTGGATCTTGCCAAGAATAAGCAAAATGACTAATCGAGTTAATTTGCGGCACAGTCTGGCGCAATGCCTGCATTTGAACTTCCAAAGGTGGACGATTACTCACCGACTTACCCCAAGTGCCTGCTAGTGCTGGCATTACCAGAGTGCCATTAGTTGTCTTTGCCAAAACCCGCTTCACCAAGTCCTCAATACAGCCTGTACTGCCACAGGTACCATAAGACATGGGATGCCACTCAATAGAAGTCGAAAAGCGATCCCAAGGCTGTAAACGAGAATCATAGCCTGCTTGACCAACAGCTTGATTGGCATCAGGGAAAAATACTGCCCCTGATTTGATGCCACTACGTTGAGCTAAATTAGTTGCCATAGTCAGAAAATCCAACACACCTTGAGCAGCATGAGCCACACTAAGCTGATAAAGCTGCCATTGCAACCGGGCAACGGTATCGCTAGGAGAAGGTGTACGACCTTGCCACAAAGGTGTTGGTTCATTGGGATAAAGTTGATTAATCTCGGCAATGTCACTATCGCTGATACTACGACGAGTTACATAACGAGTAATGAGTTCTCGTCCTTTATTATTACCAGCGCGGTCATATAGTGCTTGTTTTGCCGCATCACTATAAATCCACAAATCATTGACACCGGTAACTACAGACTCACCGCCTGCTCCACGAGGATAGCGAATGTAATCAAATAATATGCCATCAGGGCGTCGCTTTAATACTTCCTGAACTAACTGAGAGTAGTCAGCCTTTGCCTGCGGGCTATAAGGGTCAATAAAGGCTTGGGGACCATCTTTAACAAAGGTTAAACTGGTTTCTCCCTTACCGTTACGGACAAGCACGTTTTGGCGGTCTGGGCGTTGGGCGTAGACGTAGCCAAAATTCATGGTAAACATCCAGGCATAAACTTTCATACCCCGCTCCCGCCCTTTTTGGATGATTTGGGCTAGCATATCAAATCTTTCAGTGCCAGGCGTCCGGATCAGCGAGGGCCAGGGTGTTGAGTTTGTTGAGGTAGGCAACATTACCTGTCCGTCGTTAAAGACTTCAACGTTGACTTGGTTGTAACCACGGCTTACTAAGCGGTCTAAAATTTCGTCAATTGCTCCTTTACGGGCATCGCAGGGGTAGAAACGTAACCAAATGGCTTGGGTGTTGGGCCAGGTACGCTCACGGCACTTCCGCAAGAATTCGGCGTGTTCTTTGACGAGGGTTTGGTAGCGCTTTTCTGAGTCGGAGTTGCCTTTGAGTACGCCAACTAGCAAGTTTTGTTTTTGTGCGATCGCTTCGTTGGAGAGCCAGCAATATCCTGGTGTTTGAGCTTGAACAGGGCTTAACCCAAATTGACCTAAAATACTGCTACTGGTTAGGAGTGTGGCGACTGTACTGCGATAAAGACGCTGCCACAATCGCGCCCCTTTCTGAAAACCATTGGACATTCTTACAAAAGATACAAAATAACAGAAAGTTGCGTTACTAGTCTAAGCTAAACAGCAAATTTTCCAGACTTTTCGCTATTTTCCGCTTTCAATGATTTTTGGCACTGCTCCGGATCATTGGCAAATTTAAAGCAAAAAAAAGGGTTTTGAGCCATCAAAACCCTAACAATTGGCATCTTTGCCTAAATTGCTTCAACAGATACCGCAGCTTTAAGAATTTCGGTTTAGGGCGCTCTCTACTTGGCGGAATTCTTGTTCTAAGCGGGTCTTCAGCTTTTCTGGTAGAGGGCGGTTGGGATATGAGCTGTAATGACCGGCTAAGGAATTGAGGGCGGTTCGCATGGTGGTAAAGGAACTCAGCGCCGCGACTGAACTATCTCGACGGTAGCGAGAGGCATAGTCGTTAATTGTTTGACGCGCTTCTTGTTGAACTTCTGCCGTTTCTGGGGCATCTTTTGGTAGTTCAATGGCGGCTCTCATGCTTTTTAACAAAACAGCCGTATCTTGGCGATAATCTCCTGTTAAGCCGGCAACGCTTGAGGAAGAACATCCCATCAGACTAACTACAACAACCAAGACTAGGGCAATAAGGGGTGATAAGTAGCGCTTCATAAGCATGGTTCAGATTCATACGGAATTTCAAATTGAGAATTTAATCCTATCTTGAATTGTGCGCCTGGGGATCAGATTTCTCGCCCAAAACCTGGGTTCTAGGTAATCGCTGCTCTCTAAAAACGGTTTTCTTGCTGATAATTGTTTTTTATTAGCACAATTTTAGCTTTGTATTCAGTCTCTTTATTGTTATCTTTTGCGCTTATCTATCAATATATTCTATGGTCTTTTTGCGAAATTAAACTTATTGATTTTTTGATTCATCTAAAATCCTGCAATCACAATTCAGCTTAATCTAGACCTCTACATAAAAATTTATATCTTTAGGCTCTAGCAAGCATGGGAAACCATCTGCTGTAAGGATTTCTTCATTTATTTCTCTTAATTAATTCGTCATTAGTCTGGTTACTTACGTTGCTTGTTTGCGACGTTGTTATGCTTTCGGCTAAAGACTAGCCAAACTTTAGCTTAATTTAGGAGAGTAAAAAAGGTCTTTGCTAGTATTGCTAACTTTGTTGGTATCGATTGTAGTGATCTTTTTCGGTGTTCTTACTAATGTTTTGCTTAGTCGGTTTTTATTACATTTAGATTAAGACGGCTTAAATCAGACATAAACTCTCTATCGGCTGTTTTCTTTCTCTAAAGATACCCTTTTTTTTGAAAGGGAGAATCTTTTCTAAAACTCTCTTATAAAAAAGAGATGTAGAAAACTGTAAATTGCTAAAAATAGCCATGATCAGTGGGAAGAAAATACAGCCTTATATTCGCAATGCAGGAGAGTAAAAATTAAGGCTCTCAGAGGATTGCGGACGGCAGAAGGGGATTTTGAAGATTTAGGTAAGAAGTGTATTTATCTGCCTTAATTTTTGCTGAGTTGAAAATTTTTAGCTCAAGAAATTGAGGCGCACAAGCTACTGATCAGGGGACATTTATGACATTCAAAAATCAAACTAATCGTATTGCCTTAATTTCAGTTAGTGGCGATCCTGCCGCAGAAATTGGTCAAGAAGAAGCTGGAGGGCAGAATGTTTATGTACGTCAAGTTGGGTTAGCATTAGCTGCATCAGGATGGTTGGTGGATATGTTTACGCGCCGCATCAGTACTGATCAATTATCTGTTGTGCAACACGCCCCAAACTGCCGCACAATTCGTTTAACAGCAGGACCTGTTAAGTTTATTAGTCGAGATCAAGTGTTTGATTATTTGCCGGAATTTGTCAAACAATTCCAGGCATTTCAAGAACAATCAGGATTTGTTTATCCTTTGGTTCATACTAACTATTGGTTATCGTCTTGGGTGGGGATGGAATTGCAAAAGCAGCAAGCTTTAAAGCAGGTGCATACTTATCACTCGTTGGGGGCAATTAAGTATCGTACAATTAGTGAATTGCCTGAAATTGCGGCGACAAGATTAGCAATAGAAAAAGCTTGTTTGGAGATAGTGGATCGAGTTGTTGCCACAAGTCCTCAAGAAATTGAACATATGCGCTCGCTGGTTTCGGCTCAAGGTAAAATTGATATGATACCTTGTGGCACCGATATTGAACGATTAGGTTCGATTAAGCGAGATGCAGCGCGTCAACGGTTAAATATTCCAGCTAATGCTAAAGTTGTGCTGTATGTGGGGCGATTTGACCAGCGTAAGGGCATTGAAACCTTGGTAAGAGCGATCGCTAATTCCAATTTACTAGATGAAGGCGATTTACGTTTAATTATTGCCGGTGGTTATCCTGTTGGGGCAAATGATGGGGTGGAATGCGAGCGCATTAAAGCTATTGTTAAAAAACTCGGTTTAGAAGCAATTACCAGTTTTCCAGGGCGACTCAGCGAAGCCGACTTACCTGTGTATTACGCCGCTGCCAATGTCTGCGTTGTGCCTAGTCATTATGAACCCTTCGGTTTAGTGGCAATTGAAGCAATGGCTTGTCGCACACCTGTCGTTGCCAGTAATGTGGGAGGATTGCAGTTTACCGTCGTGCCAGAAGTCACTGGTTTACTCGCGCCACCACAAAATGAGATGGCTTTCACCCAAGCAATTGATCGTATTTTAAGCGATCCAGAATGGGCAGATTTCTTAGGTCAAACAGCTCGGCAGCGCGTGGAAATTGCATTAAGTTGGGATAGTGTGGCATCTCGTTTGAGTTGTCTTTATCGCCAATTGCTTTCTTCAGAGGTATTAACTGAAAAAGCCTCTCAACTCGTAGCTTAATTGAGTCAGATCCCCGACTTCTTAGCTGAAATTTTTCATTTGCTACTGAGTCAAATCCCCGACTTCTTAGCTGAAATTTCTCATCTCTTACTAAAGATTTGAATTTAGAAGTCGGGGATTTTATTTCGCCTTTTAACTAACTAAATAGCGCCGCAAAAAGCTTTCCAAAGATTCCAACTTTAGGTTATAAATTAACTCCAAATTAGTAATTTCATCCGCCGTACAGAAAAATTCATTAGCCAACAAAGTACGAAATGTACCTAGGCTTTTTCGCGCTTGAGGATTTGCAAAACCGAGTACATTTCTGATCCCATCCAATACAACTAAAGGTGGATTAATTACAATTGGTTCTTTATTAAACAAACGACCAAAAATACGGGGAATATCTTCACGTTTCAAGATATCTGGTCCACCTACAGGAAAGATTTGATTACGTGCCCCTTCCACATTCACAGAATCAACAGCAATTTGTGCTAAATCATCGGTGCTAACAATTGATGTGCGATTTTTGCCATCACCATTAAGTAGATAAATGCCAGTTTGTCGGAATTGTTCTGCTAAAGGTAAGAGATTTGAAGCTAATCCGGCTGGGCGTAAAATTGTGTAATTTAGACCACTAGCTTGTAGATATTTTTCAACTGCACGTTTTGCCTTAAAAGTAGGGGCATCTTCATAACCTCTGTCAGCACCTAAGACAGAAATAAAGACAAAATGTTGCACATCATTTTCTTTTGCATGGTCGATCAATTCGATATTAGCGCGATAATCCAACTCTTGAGAATCACCGCCTGAACCGTGAGTACTGATGATGTATTGGACACCCTTACAAGCTTTTTTAATATCTCTTTCTTGGCGTAAGTCACCAATAAAAAGTTCAGCCCCTCGCTGTTCTAATTCTTTGTAGCGAGAGGAAAGGCGAACAAATGCCCTAACAGGCAAGTCTCGTTCTCGCAAGAGGCGCACCACACGGCGTCCAATTCCTCCTGTTGCTCCAGTGACTAAATACATATCTAAATTTGCCATCATAGGTCTAGGGAGATTCTAACAATTCTAAAATTACTGGCGCATGGTCGCTTGGTTGTTCAAGTTTTCTGGGAGCAACATCAATCGTACAACTAATTGCTTGTTCGTAAAGATTAGGGGTGAGATAATGATGGTCAATGCGCCAACCCATGTTACGGCTAAAGGCACGAGTCCGGTAGTCCCACCAGCTAAAATTACCACCCTCATCGGTGAATTTGCGGAAGGCATCGGATAGCCCAACGTTTAAGACTTCTCTGAGTGCTAGGCGCTCTGTGGGGGACGCCATAATATGATTATCGCGGTTTTTGGAGTCGTGGATGTCGCGGTCTTCTAGGGCGATATTAAAGTCACCACAGACACATAAATTATGGGGCGGTTGCTCTAAAAGTGCTTGCAAATATTGACCTAAAACCTTGAGCCAACGCAGTTTGTATTCATATTTTTCACTACCCACAGCCGAACCGTTGGGGACGTAAAGATTGACGATGCGGATGTTATTAACTACGCCTGTAATTACTCGTTTTTGTTCGTCCAAATCGCCGACAATTTCTGCACCTAAGATGGGTGTAAATCCTGTGCTGATTTCTGTTACTGGTGTTTTGCTAAAAATGGCAACACCGTTGTAGGATTTTTGTCCAGAAATGTAGAGATGAAGTCCCAATTCTTCAAAAGGTTTTAAGGGAAAATCGGCATCGACAACTTTAGTTTCTTGCAGGCAAAGTACATCGACTTGAGTTGCTTGTAGCCAGTCGATGACATGAAGTTGGCGAGTACGAATTGAGTTGACATTCCAAGTGGCAATTTTCATGAAGAAGAGAATTAAGTTCACACCATTGTAGGGGTTGTGCTTCCGTGCCGACCACCTCCGGATAGCCAAAAGCGGCAGGGACACGATATTATCGTGTCCCTACTTAAACTAGGCAATTCCTGCCTCAAATCTTACAATTAAAATCACCAGCTTTTTGGGTAAAACGCATATTTTCATCATAATCAACTGGACAATCAATTACCGAAGGAACTTCTTGTTCTAATGCCATTTTCAAAGTAGGAATTAAATCGGCAGCAGAAGTTATGCGATAACCTTTTAAGCCCATACTTTCAGCAAATTTTACAAAATCTGGATTACCAAATTTAACAAAAGCTGATTCACCAATACCAAAATGATTTTGTTGTTTCCACTCAATCAAACCATAGCCACCATCATTAAAAATCAAGGTAACAAAAGGCGTTCCCACTCGCAAAGCTGTTTCTAATTCTTGGCAATTCATCATGAATCCGCCATCACCAGTAACAGCAACTACCTTACGATTGGGATAAACTAATTTTGCAGCAACTGCTCCTGGCATGGCAATACCCATTGCCGCAAAGCCATTAGAAATGATGCAAGTATTAGGACAATCGCCATGATAATGTCGTGCTATCCACATTTTGTGGGCGCCAACATCAGAGATTACAATGTCTTCGGGTCCCATTACTTGACGCAAATCATAGATGATTTTTTGTGGCTTAATCGGAAAGCCATCATCGTTGGCATAATGTTCGTAGTCTTCCCGAATTTCTTCTCGTAATTTAACAGCAGATGGTGTAGTTTTTCCTTTACGATCTGCTTGTTTCATAATCTCTTCAAGAGAGTCAGCAATATCGCCAACTACCTCGACTTGCGGAATATAACTACTATCAATTTCGGCGGGAGTCGTGCCGATATGAATGATCGGAATTTTGCCTTCTGGGTTCCATTTTTTCGGAGAATATTCAATCAAATCATAACCAACAGCAATGATTAAATCCGTATCATCAAAGGCACAACTAATATGATCTCGCTGTTGTAATCCGACTGTCCAAAGTGATAAAGGATGAGTATAAGGAATGACACCTTTTCCCATGAAGCTATTAATTACTGGAATATTCATCCGTGTGGCAAATTCAGTTAAAGCCTTGCTAGCCTTAGCACGAATTGTACCATTTCCTGCCAAAATTAAAGGATTTTTGGCTTTGGCAATAGCCACAGCGGCTTTACCTAAACAATGAAAAGAAGCAAAGGTTTTTTCCCGTTCATCTTTGGTTAATGGCTTGCCCGTGACAGGCATTGCGGCAATATTTTCTGGTAAGTCAATATGCACAGCACCGGGCTTCTCAGTTTGAGCAATCTTAAAGGCTTTTCTGACTATTTCCGCTGTATTACTAGGGCGTACAATTTGAGCATTCCATTTAGTAACTGGCGCAAACATTGCCACCAAATCTAAATATTGATGGGATTCTATATGCATCCGATCAGTTCCAACCTGCCCTGTAATTGCCACCAATGGTGCACCATCTAAGTTGGCATCAGCAACACCTGTCATTAAATTAGTTGCACCAGGACCAAGTGTAGAAAGACAAACCCCGGCTTTACCTGTTAGTCTGCCATAAAGGTCTGCCATGAAGGCTGCACCTTGTTCGTGTCGGGTTGTAATAAACTGAATTGATGAATGTCTCAGTGCTTCTAAGACGTGTAAATTCTCTTCTCCAGGTAGTCCAAAAACATATTCAACGCCTTCGTTTTCTAGGCAACGTACTAATAATTCTGCTGTATTCATTTCACCCATTTTAGTTTTCCTCGATGTTTAATTAATTTGGTTTGTCATGGCAATACCAACCACATCAATTAAGCTGTAGCTTCGTTTTAACTTTATCAGTTTTGATAAAAATCGTAGTTACTTTACCCAAACTGTTTTGATGTTGACAAATTCATGAATTCCTAAAGTTCCTAATTCTCTACCGTATCCAGAACGCTTAATTCCTCCAAAAGGTAGACGCGGATCTGATTTAACTAAGCCATTAATAAACACTGCCCCTGCTGCGATTTCTTCAATTAATCTCTCAATTTGCTCGGCTTCTGTTGTCCATGCACTTGCTCCCAAACCAAATGATGTAGAATTAGCAAGTTTAATGGCGGCATCAATATCTGGAACTCGAAATAATAGCGCCACAGGACCAAAAAATTCCTCTTGATCGGCTGGTGTTCCTGCTGGAAAATCTGTCAAAATTGTGGGAGCATAAAAGTTGCCTGGACGATCGCTTAATGCTTGCCCACCTGTTAAAACTTTGCAGCCTTTTTCAATGCAAGTCTGAACTAGTTGGTCTAATTCTTGAAGAATGCTCGGAGTTGCCAAAGGACCCACATCTATATTCTCATCCATTGGATCGCCAACTTTTAGCATTTGAAACTTTTCAACAAAACCTTGCTCAAATTGATCAGCAATACTATCTTCGACAATAAAGCGTTTTGCCGCGATACAAGATTGACCGTTATTAAGCATTCTTGCTGTAACTGCTGCTACAGTTGCTTGCTCTAAATCGGCACTTTTTAAAATAATAAAGGGGTCACTGCCGCCTAATTCTAAAACAACTTTCTTAATTTGTTTCCCCGCCGCCGACGCTAGCGCTGCACCTGCCAATTCACTGCCTGTTAAGGTTGCGGCTTTAACTCTAGAATCGTTAACAATTGTTTCAACTTGGTTGGCACCTATTAATAAGGTTTGAAATGCGCCTTCCGGAAATCCGGCTTCTTTAAGAATTGTTTCAATTGCTAAGGCGCATTGAGGTACATTAGAAGCGTGCTTGAGTAAGCCTACATTCCCCGCCATCAGTGCAGGTGCGGCAAAACGGAAGACTTGCCAAAAAGGAAAATTCCAAGGCATAACCGCAAGAATTATTCCTAAAGGCTGATATCGTAAAAAACTTTTGCTAGCATCAGTAGATACACTGACATCAGAGAGAAATTCTGCCCCATGATCTGCGTAATACCGACAAACTAAAGCGCATTTTTCAACTTCAGCGATCGCACTTTTTAGGGTTTTCCCCATTTCTGTGGTCATGATCTTGCCAAAGTTTACCTTGTCCCGCTCCAAAACATCCGCCGCCACTCTTAGCCATTGAGCCCTTTGAGCCTTCGACGTATTACAGTAGTCCTCAAACGTCCGTTGTGCCAATGCTAGCTTTTGCTCAATTGCCTGTCCGTCAAGTGGCTCAAATGTTTTAAGTATTTCCCCGGTTGCAGGGTTAGTCGTAGCGATGCCCATAAACTCGTTCAATCCCAAAATATTCTAGGGATAGCCCTTTATTCCTAGTCTACTGTCCAGACCGCTGCCCAAACTCACTTTTCTGTATAGGTTACACATTCTGGATGCCAAGACATAGCTCACTACATATATGGAGATAAAAATAAACATCATACAATTTACAAAAACCTGCTAATCCTAAACAAATCTTTAGATTTATCAAGATTTGTCATACAATGAAAAAGCCGATAAAGCCCCCGTTGGCTTGACAAGACTTTTCCCTACTTAGAAGCGAAAACTTGGCAACCTGGCAACAATATTACGACTTAAGCCAGCCTTAAACGCCAGAAAGTTGCTTCAAGAGTTCTTTCCAACTCTTGTGGCGAAGAGGCGTAACCCTCATCTTAACGACCTAGAGGTAACATGAACAATCTCCAGCTTGACCTATGCTGTAAACACAAACCTTCAGGCTTTATTTACACTCACCATGCTGCTATCCACTCTCTCGTAGCAAAACCAACCATCTTGGTAGTAGATGACGATGAAGACAATTTGCTACTCCTTTCCTATGCACTAGAACCTCTCAACTGTGCCATACTGACTGCTGTTGACGGCGTAAGCGCTTTATCCCTCTGTCGGACTTATCGACCGGATTTAATTTTGCTAGATGTTCTCATGCCTTATATGGACGGCACTGAGGTGGTTTCTCAGTTGAGAAAAGAACCGGTAATTAAGACAACTCCAGTCATTGCTGTCACAGCTTGTGCAACTGCCAAAGACAGAGAGCGTCTACTTTTGGCAGGCTTCAACGACTATATCAGCAAGCCTTATATGCTAGAAGACATTGAAGCCCTAGTTTGTCGCTTTCTCCCGGCAAGAAACTTTATTTCTTAACTTTAGGGACTGCATCTGGGTTGCGAACTTCTGGCGTCACATCCAAAACAGCAATAATGCCCGTACGTCCAGTTTCCAAAGTCGCATCACTGAGAAGGTCGAGAACAGCAACGCCAAGCACTTCTTCTATTAATGCTTTGAGTTGAGGTTGAATGGCTTTTTCTAAGTCAGTTCGCACTTGCTCGGCTAGCTCAGTTTGACCATTGTTGGCAAGCACTTGTTCTGGAGGTGTAATCGAATTTTCGACAATTATTGCCAGCTTTTCATCAAATAATTGGCAAGTAACTTTACCAGGCTGATGACCTAATTTGGCGCGGTACAAAGCTTGAAGTTTCTGTGAAAGTAACCGTTCAAGCTGTCCTCGTGTTGGTGTGGATGACTCCTGCGTCATAGAGGGAATTTTAGTTGCAAAGGATGGGAAGTTTTATTTTAAGGATTATTAAACACTTTTTGCCTATATGCCTGCAAATTTCTTCTTTTTAAATGTTGAAGAGAATTTTCGGCTAGGGCAAAACGAGCCTATTTCCATAGTAGCTAGCTGGTCAGAGACAGTAAGCCTGTTTAAGTGGCTAAGTAAACACAAATCAAGCATAACTTGTTGTAATTTAAGGTTTTAAAAACAATTGCTAGACTATCCTTCATTTTACTACAAATATTTGACTTTTTTGAGGTTTTTCAATAAAATATCTCTAAAGAGATAGCTAAGTTTTTAACAATTTAAGTCAGATACATCCATAAACTATCAGCGTCAAACCAATCTAAGCCAATCGGCAAGAAGTGCTGCTTTACCGCTTCAAGATTGCTTTCTCCACATTGTTATTTGACGAGTTTCTGCCTTAAGTTATGATTTTCCTGGAGCAAAATATGGATGCAATTAAATTTGCCAAGGTTGGCAGCGAACCATCTATTAAGCAACAGCCTTTAGTCTTGATTGTGGATGACAATGAAGATAATTTAGTGTTGTTATCATTTGTCGTTGAGCCGCTTAATTGTCAAATTATTACTGCCGAAAATGGGCAAACAACGTTGGAATTAGCGCAAAGTTGCCAACCTAGTTTGATTTTATTGGATATGATGTTGCCGGATCTTAGTGGTATAGAAGTTGTTGCTCATTTGCGGCAAAACCCCTTAACAAAAGCCATTCCAGTTATTGCCGTAACAGCAATGGCAAGAGAACAAGACCGCGATCGCTTTTTACTGGCAGGTTGCAATGCTTATGTTAGCAAACCTTTTTCTGTTGATGAGTTGGAACAGTTGCTGATTTATTATTTAAATCAGGATTTACCATTAAATTAAACAAAGTTTTGCGGCTTTAAAGATGATGGGGATAAAGTAAGATTTTGTAAGTATCTGCCTTTGGTGCACAGGCAATTTCTACAGCTTCAGTTAACATTTGTAGAGGATAGCGTCCGCTAATTAAAGCATCAACATCAATACGTTGATTAAAGACAATATCCGCCGCCAAAGATTGCAGTCGATACGAAGAACTATAACTACCCATTAAATCAATTTCACGACGATACAAGACATTAGGATTAATGGGAATTTCTACTTGATCAGGAAACTCAGCAAAGAATAAAATCTTGCCTCCCTTACGTGTACAGTCCAAAGCTTGAAAAAAGGCTTTTTCACTAGGAACTGCCAAAATAGTTGTGTCTACGCCCATGCCAGCACTGAGTGAGCAGATTTTCTCTTGTAAGTCAGGGTCACGAGCATCGAAAGCCGC
This sequence comes from Coleofasciculaceae cyanobacterium, assembly GCA_049671305.1. Classification (GTDB taxonomy): domain Bacteria; phylum Cyanobacteriota; class Cyanobacteriia; order Cyanobacteriales; family Coleofasciculaceae; genus CADCTM01. The sequence continues at coordinate 24,893 of JBATUR010000027.1, read as the reverse complement.
ATCAGCACCAACCGCAAGGGCTTTTTCAACACGGGCAGGGATGAGATCAGTTGCGATCGCCTTTGCCCCAAAATACTTTATTAGCATGATAAACATTAGTCCAATTGGACCTGCCCCTGTTACCAAAATTGTTTCTCCAGGGGCAATTTGTGCTTTTTTAACAGCTTTTAAACAACAATTAGTTGGTTCAACAAAACTTGCTTGTTCAAAACTAATATTATCAGGAATTGGAATTAATCCACCATTTTGCACAATATGCCCTGGCACCTTAACATACTGAGCAAAACCACCACCACTAGGAGTAAACCCCGCCGTCGTCGTAATGTTTTTATAAACCTCACACATTGAGAAATTATCATGAAGGCAATAGTTGCAACGCATACATGGAATATGATGCATTACTACAACTCTTTGCCCAACTTGCCAACCGCTAACATCTTCTCCTACAGCGGCAATTATTCCCGCCGTTTCGTGCCCATAAATACGCGGCGGTTCATATAAAGGATAGCGAATTTTTTTAATATCAGATTGACACAAACCCACCACTTGCACCTCTACCAAAACCTCATCACTCAAAAGTTCTGGTACTGGCACCTCTTCATAACTTAGTTGATTAACGCCTCGAAATACTTGTGCTTTCATAACTACTTTTTAATGATTCACCCACTATAAGACTTTATACGGTTTTCTGAGCTAAATACTCTAAAAAATCTTAAAAAATTCGCAAGTCAAATTACTATAATACCAAAGCAATTTGCTACTATCGATAAATTTGACGCAAAATAAGAATAATACTAAAAATTATTATTTAATGCCTTCACCACCTCACCACCTACCTCGTGCCAACGCCAAACAAATACGTGAATACGGCAAGCAATATTACCTTGATGCCAACGGTAATAAACTTCCTAGCGTCAGCACCATACTTAATGCTACCAAACCTCAAAAAGATCGAGAAAGATTATTTAATTGGCGTCAGCGAGTTGGTACAGTTGAAGCGAGTAAAATATCTGGTACAGCATCTCGTCGCGGCACAGGCACTCACAAACAAATTCAGCGCTACTTAGAAGGTAAAAATGCCGTTTGTCCTGAGCATATTATGCCATACTGGCAAAGTATAGAACCTATTCTACAAGAAATTAGTAATGTTAAACTAGTAGAAGCAACTGTTTTTAACTATGATTTGAAATATGCCGGAATTGTAGATTGTGTTGCCAGTTTTAGAGGTATTCCCTGTATTTGTGAATGGAAAACTGCCGATAAGCCTAAAGGTTCAGTTGAGCGCTTGTACGACTATCCGTTGCAAATTGCGGCTTATTTAAATGCTGTTAATTCTTATTACCAAGAGTATGATATTAAACTGAATCATGCTTTATTAGTTGTCGCTATTCCTGAGCAACAAGCTGAGGTATTTTGGTTTGAAAATGAAGCGATGCAAACCTATTCTCAACAATGGAAAAAACGAGTTACAAAGTTTTGGAACCGTTTCTAATTCGTCCTAACTACTCAATCTAGCCAACTGCTTAAATACCCTCAAAACATAATATAAATCATTCCCACGGTTACGAACATCAAATAAATTAGATGTCGCATAGCGAGGATTTTCTCCTAATATCAATTTAATAAAAATAAAACTACTGCCTGTACAAATCATGCCAAATACAGGCTTTTGTGGATGAGGAGTTGCTATCATATAAGCAAGAATTTGTGGCAGTCCTTCTTCTATTGAGAAAGCTGCTTTCTTTGCCTCAATTACCATAAACCAAAGCTGTTCTCTGATTACCAAAACATCAATTTGTCCTCTAATAATATTGCCATCATCTTCCACGGCAATTTCAATTGGTTTTTCTGATTTAACATGAAAAGGAGATAGAAAAAAGCCAGCTAAATCTAATACAGGGGCAAGTACCGCCATTTTTACGGTATTTTCTAACATTGGTGGATACTTAATTAAATTAAGATAGCTTGCCTTAACTCGATCGAGTGCCTGCTTTTCAGTGTTAGTAATTTCTGGCGAATCATCTTGCCATTCGTGAAAGAAATCTTCGTCTTCAGTTAGTTGAAGACCAAACATTGTTTCCAATTGATGTAAAGTGACATCTTTAGCTGAAATAGTTTGCACCATCATTAATTACCAATAAATTAAACTTCAAACGTCCATTCTTGAGTACCAATTCTGATAATATTGCCAGGAGTTAGCCAAAATTGTTGATTAGGTGCAAGCTTTTGTCCGCCGACAAATGTGCCATTAGAACTACTCAAATCTGTTAATTGATACTGCATCTTACCTTGAGTATCATTGAAGTAAACTATTAAGGCATGGTTGCGCGAACATAAGGCATCTTCTAGAACCAAAGTACTACTAGGTTCGCGTCCAATTGTAAAAGGCGTTACCGACAAAAAGACGATCGCACCTGTTGCCTGATGTACCAAACGCGCCGTTGCCTGATCAGTCGCCAGTCGAGTTGGTGCTAACCCAGGGGTATCTCGCACTGGGGGCAAATTTGCCGGCATGGCAACCGTCGTCGCTTCCAAGGTTGCACCCATGCTTGGGTTGTTTGAATTTGGGTCACTACCTGAGATAATATTTACTTGCTGTACGGGTGCTGGTTGAGCTTCAGGGCGTCCTGCCGCCGCAATTTGCATTTTCAGCGCCGCATCGTGTTCTGCTTCTTCCCTGGCGCTCATGCCTTCAACCTGACGTATGATGCCGCGTGATTTTGGAAAGCTGATGTCACTGACTCGCACATCTTCAAAAGCAAAGCCCAAAGCATAAGATACTTCTGAATGATCAAGGATATATTGGCGTATTTGCGATCGCCCGCCCGTCGTCAACTGCTCAACATTTAGCTGACCGACTGCCACTCCTAGATTATCTTTAATCGCACTAGTTAACGCTCCCATTGGGTCAGATAATTCTAGCGCCACCCGTCTTGCATCAACGACTTGATACATCACATTTAGGGAGACATTAATTAGATACTGGTCGCGTGATAAAAAGTCACCTTGAGAAACAATTTCTAAGTTGCGAACCTTGGTATCTACCACAACCAGTTGGCATTGTTCCAACACAGGCAAGGCAAAGCTGAAATGACGCCCCGGCACCAATGTCCGCACAACGCGACCGTTTTTGACCAATAAACCTGTACTGCCTGCGCCGATAAAGTCCATACTCAAACCAACCCAGCGCTCTGGAGTCAGCGTTTGTATAAGAGGAGAAGAGTTACCAGCCATGCCTACTTTAGCCTACAGGAATAATTAGGAATTTCTCTTTAAGACTAGCAAAGCTTGACAATGCTTCGGCTCTCAACCTTCAACTTTAGGCTGAAATGCTCTCAATTACAACGTCTTAAACAGTTACGCTTCATCTTAATCTCTTACTACAGTGCAGCCGCTAATGTGCCTTTTGGAGCAGGTGGTTAATAAATCAGAATAATAAGTTAGAAAAATATACAATTAGAGAAATGATTCCCAAGATTTATGCAAACTGTTCTTTCAACAAAAAGGTTAAACCCCGCATTAGCCAATCACTCAGGAATTTTGCTTGCTATAACAGTGATTTCACTATGGTTAAGTAGCCTAATTATCCTGCTTTCTATTAATATTTCTCAGCTTCCTTGGTTTTTGCTAATTTTAGCCGTATTATTAAGAGCCTTTCTGCATACTGGGCTATTTATTACAACTCACGATGCCATGCACGGAACTGTATTTCCTCAGTATCGTCAATTTAATGATTTTATTGGTTCTGTAACAGCAAGAATGTATGTATTTTTACCTTATAAGCTACTTTTAGAAAAGCATCAATTACATCATCACTATCCAGCAACTGAAAAAGATCCAGATTTTTTTGAAGACGGCAATAAAAATCCCATACTTTGGTATATAAAATTCATGCAAGGATACTTGGAAGGCAAACAAAGTTGGGTAGTATTTATCGGCATGAGCCTGGTTTTTTATCCTTTGCTATTAGGATTACATATTCCCTTATCTAATTTAATCTTATTTTGGCTTTTGCCGATTTTCCTTAGTTCAATTCAGCTATTTTATTTCGGAATTTTCTTACCACATCGTCAGCCAAAAGATGGTTACACTAATCGTCATCGGGCAAAAACTAGTAACTTTTCAGTTTTTTGGTCATTCCTTAGTTGCTATCATTTTGGATATCATTGGGAACATCACGAATATCCTCATCTTCCTTGGTATAAATTGCCTGCTGTGATCAAAAAATAGCCTAAATTCCCCAATGTTTGGCTCTTCAAAATAAGCTAGATAATCTTCCCAAGTTGCAGGTTTCCACTTCGGTAAAGTTTGCTCTTGATTAATTGAATTCACGGTTAGTTTCATCATCAAAACCCCATTTTTTATCCTAAATTCAGCGGATCAACATCAATACCAAAACTAACTCCAGGAGGACAAAGACTCCTCAACTCAGTTAAATATGGCAACTCCACAGGCACATCTAAAGGAAACTTTAGCAAAATCTGCCAACGATAACGTCTTGCAACTCGCATAACACTTGCGGGGGCAGGTCCCAAAATTTCATAATTTAAGTCTGTATCTGCTAACTTATCAGCAATTATTTCGGCAGTATTCTCGACTTCAACCGCATCTAAACTTGTCAGTTTTAAAAGAACTAACTTTCCATAAGGCGGATAACTTAATACTTCACGTTGTGCTAATTCTTGTGTTGTAAAAGACTGATAATCATAACTTTGTACTGCTTTAATTACCGGATGTTGTGGTGAATAAGTTTGCATAATAACTTGTCCCGGATCATCACCACGACCCGCACGACCTGCGACTTGTGTTAATGTTTGAAAAGCTCGTTCAGATGCTCGATAATCTGCTAAATTTAATAACCCATCAGCAGAAACAACACCAACTAAAGTAACTTGAGCTAAATCTAATCCTTTGGTCAACATTTGCGTACCAACTAACAAGTCTGCTTCTCCGTTGGCAAAGCGGGTTAATAAGGTACGGTGTGAACCTTTGGTGCGGGTAGTATCACTATCAAAACGAATTATACGCAAATTTGGTAATTCTTTGGCTAACTCCTGAGTGACGCGCTGAGTGCCACTGCCGAAGAATTTTAGGTAAGGAGAACTGCATTCGGGACAACTGCGAGGATGCGATCGCCTAAAATTACAATAATGACATTGCAACACTTCCGACGCGCCTTCGTGAGTGTGATGATATGACAGCGACACATCACAATAAGGGCATTCCACAACATAACCACAACTGCGACAAGAGACAAACGTACTATGTCCTCGACGGTGTATAAATAAGATACCTTGTTGTTTTTTTTCTTGTAATTGTAGTAACGCCTTTTGCAAAGAACGACTAAAAATTGAACGATTTCCTTGCTGCAATTCCTGTCGCATATCCACTATTTCTATTGGTGGCATTGGACGGGACTGAATACGTTCTGGCAAAGATAGATAATAATTAGCTAAGGAAGTATTTTCGCTTTTAATATTTGCCCAAGTTTCCAAACAAGGGGTAGCAGAACCTAAAATTAATGGACAATTTTCTGATTTTCCACGCCATTGGGCAACAGTACGGGCGTGATAAGTTGGTGCCGGTTGGTCTTGTTTAAAACTACCATCATGCTCCTCATCCAATATTATTAAACCTAAGCGTAGTAATGGGACAAAAATTGCCGAACGAGTACCAATAATAATTTGTGGTTCACCCATTAGCATTTGCCGCCAAGTGTCGTAGCGTTCACCTTCAGAAAGGGCACTATGATAGACGTTAACTTTATTGCCAAAACGGGCACGAAAACGGTCTGTAAGTTGAGGAGTTAGACCAATTTCTGGAACTAAAACTAAGGCAGATTTTCCTTGTTCTAAAATAGGCGCGATCGCTTGTAAATATACCTCCGTTTTCCCCGAACCTGTAACACCATGTAACAAAACTTCAGCAAAACCTGACAGACCATTAATTACAGCTAGTGCATTATTTTGGTCTTCTGTCAAGACTTTCGGTCGATCTGCTGCTATATTGGGCTGGGCTAATGACCGCAACACTTCCTGTTGTTGGATGACAATACAACCCTTATTCTCAAGTGTCTTCAAAATAGAAGAACTAGCATTACAAATTTGCAATAATTCAGTTTGCCACAACTCACCGCCACGGCGTCGCAGCACCTCCAAGACTTCCCGTTGACGCTTAGTTAAATCAATCGGAATATCGGTAACAAGCGTAACAGCCTTTTGTAACTTAGGTTGCACGGTTTTCGGCGGTTCTATATAGCTTTCCACCCAACCGCGTTTTAAAAGTGTCCGTAACGGATTTGTCGCGCCTCTAATTTGCCGTTGAATGTATTGCCAGGTATAATCTCCTTCAGTTTTAGATTGTAATAGCTGAATAATTTGCAAAGCAACTGGACAAATAAACGCTTCAAAACCTTGGGGTATTGCCTCTGTTTTCAAGCGAATTCGACGCTGAGAAGCCCTCAGTAAGCCTGGTGGTAGAGCAGAGCGAATTACCCAAATCAACGGCGTACAGTAGTACTGTGCCACTCGCTCCAAAAGTTGCCAGTAAGTAGTGCGAAAAAAACCCGAACTAATAATATCTCCAACTTCGCGGATTTTAATATCAAGATCAGGCGGCGTATCTAAAAGGCGAATTGCGATGCCTCCTAGCTGCTGCGTCTTAAATGGCACACTGACAATATCCCCCGGCAATACATCCAAATCCGCAGGCAATTTGTAAGTATATAATTTAACTTCTTGATCTTCTTGCGGTAACCCTTGACAATCAACCAGTACCTCCACCCATCGATCCACTGCGGCTTGATAAGATGCCCTAGGTTCCGCCAGAACCACACCGGAATGGGAATTAGACATAATTTATCACCGTACTTATCAAAAATCCTTCTCAGGCGCATGATTGGTTGTATTTTCTAAACCAGTCAATTTTAACGGGCTTAGACTTACAAATCACGGCTTCGCCGCTAACCAAAAATCAGCCAGACTTTTTCTGACTATTGGTAGAGAGGAAACCATCAAGGGTATGAGACTCTGTTTATATAGCAAGACCAGCTTAAAAAACGATTGGACGCACAAAATCAGTCGTTGTAACACCTTCGGTCTAAAGTTAATGTTGAGATTTTTGTAGATCTATTGCTATAAACCGAGAAAACTATGATCATGCCAAGAATCCTAAACACCGATTAACTAACCCTTGCTACTCTTTAGCTTTATTGCTACTTGTTCCACCCGCAATTTACCTATATCGCTATTGTTAGACGTTTCGTAAAAAGGGCAACAATTAACAAGCTTTGCATCTGGTAGCCTTAAGAACAATGATTTACCGTTTCCGGGGTCAAAAAACTATTTTTTTAAGACTTTTTATTTTTCCGTACTCGCTTGCTCTTGAATTTGTTTCCATCAATCTGGTTGACCCTTTTTTGCTCAGAAACTGCACTGCTAAGAGTAGCATCTCTTAACAGTCCAGTCTAAGACAAAGTGAGGCATTCTCACAATTCATTTATACACTACAAATCAATGTTTGCTATGAATATTTCTGAATTGCATGAAGCGACAGTTAAATTTACCGAAGAGGCTGAGTTTACTGTACCTGATACCTTAGAGCCAGAGGAAACAGATTTGCATCTTGTCGAAGCTGAATTTTCCGACTCAAGAGAAAATTCAGGATCAAGTCGTTCATCTGGATATACCAAAACAAGTTCCGATGATACAGTTGGTGCCTTCTTCAAAGAAATGGCACGTTACCCACTCCTCAAGCCAGAAGAAGAAGTAGACTTAGCTAATTGTGTACAGTTTTTAGTAGAAGTTGACCGACTACAAGAAAGTTTACATTTAGAATTAGGTTATAAGCCCTCAAAAGCCGAAATTGCCAAAGCCTTAGACCTTACAGAACGTCAGCTAGAAAGTCGCCTTTATCGCGGTCGTGTAGCGAAACGAAAAATGATTCGCTCTAACCTACGTTTAGTCGTTTCTATTGCCAAACGTTACCTCAATCGCGGCGTACCTTTCTTAGATTTAATTCAAGAAGGAGCACTAGGATTAAATCGCGCCACCGAAAAATTTGACCCAGATAAAGGTTATAAATTCTCAACTTATGCCTATTGGTGGATTCGCCAAGCAATTACTCGTACTATTGCCAACGATGCCCGTACAATTCGCTTACCAATTCATATTGTTGAGAAGCTCAATAAACTCAAAAAAGCTCAACGCGACCTAAAACAAGAACTACAACGTAATCCTAATGAAGAAGAATTAGCAGCAGCTTTAGAGATTACACCTTCTAACTTACGCCAACTATTGCAATTACGCAGGCGATCGCTTTCTCTTAACCACCGCGTCGGCAAAGGCGAAGATACAGAATTAGTCGATTTATTAGAAGATAATGAGCTACGTTTGCCAGAAGAGCAAATGAGTGAAACCATGATGCGCCAAGAAATTTGGGATGTCTTAAGTGATGTCTTAACTGAGCGCGAAAAAGACGTAATTTCCTTGCGTTACGGCTTAACAAGTAGCGAACCTTATACATTAGAAGAAGTTGGCGGAATGTTCAATCTTTCCCGTGAAAGAGTCCGTCAAATTCAAAGCAAAGCAATGCGGAAATTACGCCGTCCTCAAGTTGCACGACGCCTCAAAGGTTGGCTTAATTAAATCGAGAATTTTCAAGATTAGATTAGTAAGGTGGGCAATGTTCACCTTACTTTTTAATGATATAAAATAGCAGATTGTTGAAATTAAAGATTGAATGTCTCAATTAATATTACGTCCTGCAACACCGGCAGATGTGTCAGTGTTATTTAATTTAATCGTTGCTTTGGCAGAATATGAAAAGCTTACTCATGCTGTAACAGGAAGTATTGAGGCACTAGAAAAACATCTATTTGGCACAACTCCATACATTGAAGCAATTGTTGCAGAATATAGCGGAAAAGTTGTCGGATTTGCTCTATTTTTTCATAACTATTCCACCTTCCTTGCCAAACCAGGAATATATCTAGAAGACTTATTTGTTTTGCCAGAATTTCGACGCTTAGGTATTGGCAAAACAATTTTAAGTTATTTAGCACAACTTGCCATTGAGCGTAAATGTGGACGCTTGGAATGGAGTGTTTTGGATTGGAATGAAAATGCTATATCCTTGTACAAAAACATGGGAGCATCAATCTTAGAACAAACTCGCATTTGTCGCCTCACCGAGCAACCATTAACCGAATTAGCTGCAAAATCATCTACAAAAATTCGCCACGCAACGGCAGAAGATTTACCAGCACTTTGGCGACTACTTCATCACAAAGCTGAGTTTGACCAAAAATTAGACAGCTTTACAGCGACGAAAGAAGCCTTAGAAGTAGACTTTTTTAGTCAACCAAACTACATTAAAGCCATTGTCGCAGAATCTGAAGCTGAAATAGTCGGCTTTGCTAGCTTTTTTCATAACTACTCAACCTTTCTTACCAAGCCAGGATTATACATCGATGACTTGTTTATTTTGCCCTCGCATCGCCGTCAAGGCTTAGGAAAAGCTATGTTAGGTTATTTAGCTAAAATAGCAACCGAGCGCGAGTGTGGGCGATTAGAGTGGCTAGTAGCAGTTTGGAATGACAACGCCAAAGCCTTTTACCAACGCCTCGGAGCGATCATCTTACCAGAATGGCGCATTTGTCGAGTAACGGAAGATAAACTAAGCCAGCTTGCGGCAAAATCTCAACTTTAGCCGCAGATCTTGATAAATTATCAACAAGTGAGTTTGAGTTGTCATCGTCATGTACAAAAACAACTCAGCGTCCTTATATTCAGTCACAAGAGAGAGAATTTATGACCATTTGGGTAAACGAGCAGATAGATCCATCAGGACTGCTTTATTCATGTATAGCTTGTTGTGACGAACAGCAAGCCAAAGATTGTCATGAATCATTTGAGCAAAATTTAACAAACGAGCAAAAATCAGCAGGTTGGGTAGCACGTTTGAGAACAGTTAATTCTTGGGATGAAGTGCCAGTTAATTCCTTAAAACTTGACTAGATATAGAATTGGTACATCACCTCATAATTATTAAACAGTTTGCCAGATTTTAAAAGCTCTAAAACAGAAGCTCATCAAAATTCCCAACTTTTTTATGAGCTTCCTTTAAAAATTTCTTAGAAAAACTCCAGCTAGTTTTTAGTTGCACAGCCTCAATTATTTTTAAGCCTTGCCAAATCGAAGAGTAGTAAGGCTATATTGGCATGAAAATGGGTATTTTGGTTGAGTAGTATGAGGGTGCAAGCAACGTCAACGAGGAAGCGGCAAAAACCATCTTATCCATTCCCAGACAAGAAAATCACTTTGAACAAATCAAAGGCAGAAAACATAAGTTAAGGAGAGTAAGTTAGGTGGCGCAAGTCAAACCAACAATTTTAGTGACTGGGGGAGCAGGATATATTGGCTCTCATGTTGCCTTAGCCCTCCAGAGAGCTGGTTATAACTTGGTTGTGTTAGATAATTTGGAATATGGGCATCGAGAGCTTGTAGAGGACATTCTGCAGGTAGAGTTGGTAGTTGGTGATATTAGCGATCGCCTTTTACTCGATAAGTTATTTTCCAGCCACAATATTACTGCCGTCATGCACTTCGCCGCTTATATTGCTGTTGGCGAGTCAGTAGAAGATCCTGCCAAATACTACCGCAATAATGTTTCAGGCACTTTGACACTACTAGAAGCAATGGTGGCAGCAAATGTTAACAAATTAGTCTTTGCTTCTACCTGCTCGATTTACGGCACGCCAAAACAAGTACCGATGACAGAAGAGCATCCCAAAGATCCGATTAATCCCTATGCTTGCACAAAATGGGTCGTGGAACAGATGCTCGCTAATTTTGCTCAAGCTTACAACCTACAATCAGTAGTATTTCGCTTCTTTAATGCTTCCGGGGCAAATTCCCAAGGACTACTTGGCGAAGATCATAACCCAGAAACACACTTAATTCCTTTAGTACTATTGACAGCATTAGGCAAACGTGAATCAATTTCCATTTGGGGAACAGATTATGCAACAACCGATGGCACCTGCCTGCGAGATTATATTCATGTTAGTGATTTAGCCGATGCTCATGTCTTAGGTTTGGAGTATTTGTTACAAGGCGGCAAAAGTGAAGTCTTTAACTTAGGCAATGGTAACGGCTTTTCGGTACGTCAAGTAATTGAAACAGCACAACAAGTTACAGGCAAAGAGATTAAAGTAGTGGAATGCGATCGCCGAGCCGGAGATCCACCTATTCTCGTCGGCAGCAGCGACAAAGCTGAAAAAATCCTCGGTTGGCGCCCTCAATACTCAGATTTGAGTCAAATCATCAAGGATGCTTGGCAGTGGCATCAAAAACGTCACCCATAACTATATCTAGAAAATTGCCAATCTGATACCATATCAAGTTTCTGATCAATCTCGCATCTCCTACGCCAAGTGCACCTTTTCTAAACCGTTCAATTATTTGGCTTGATTGAAAAATTGCCCGTGAATAGACACGTCGAAACAGGATCGGCTAATAGCCATTCAACCGAAACCAAAGAATCTCTGGCAATGTCCGCCAGAATCAGTCGTTTAGAGTCAATTGTCGGACAAATAGGAGAAGCTGTTCTCACTACTACCGAAACAATTGAGCGTCTTGCCGAGCGCATTGACGCCCTCACAGTTCAAGTACAGCACCAAGGGCATCAAGTTCAACAACAAGGCTATCAGCTTTTTGCTCTGGGCGACGCCGTGCAAACCTTAGCAGAAACTCAATCATGTTCTCTAAACCAGTTAGAGCAACTAACAGAGACACTACAGCATCTAACCACCGCCATTGAAGCAAATCATAAAATTGATGGCTGAAGTCGCCTAGTCGCTCTTACTGCGGCTGACTTTTAAGCCGGGTCAAAATGTGCTAGGACAACGAGAGTGCCCACAACTCATTAGGAGTAATTGATGCAGTTTCCGAAGCGGTATTTTGTGCTTTTTTCTTTGACAATGGCGGTCGGTTTGTTGACAGCTAGCTGTAGCGACAAAATCTCTCAATGCAATAAGATCATCAAGATCGCCAATGATGCAGTTAGTCAAGCCAAAACAGTCACCAATGGCGGTCAAGCAAGTGACCCCAAATCAATGCTGCAAGCGGCTGAGGCGATGGAAAAAGCCTCTAAACAGATGACTGATATTCCTGTAAATGACCCCAAACTTAAAGACTACCAAACGGGATTTGTCAAGATGTACGGCGATACCAGCAAAGCGACTCGTGATTTTGTCAAAGCATTTGAGAAAAAAGACCGTTCAGCCGCTGAAAGAGCCTTGACTTCTTTGCAGCAAGCAACTCTACCAGAAAAGCAATTAGTCACAGATATTAATACTTATTGTTCGGGGAAGTAGCTTTACTTTAATAAAAAAAGATTTTTTAAAGTAACACTGCCAAAAATTTTTGCAGTAGTAACTAGGGCACAGAAACGATAAGCTCTTAAGCAAAAGCTCACTCTAGGAAAATGTCGTTGAAATATGCTCTGGTTCATGAGTGGTTAACGCCCAAAGCCACTGGCGGTTCGGAATTGGTGGTTCAAGAAATTTTGCAGCATATTGATGCTGATCTTTATGCTCTAATTGATTTTGAATCTACCAATCCCCAGAGCTATCTCTTTGGACGCGGGGTAGGTACAACTTTTTTGCAGCAGTTGCCTCTTGCCCGTAAGGGAGTGCAAAAATATCTACCACTTTTGCCTCTAGCGATCGAACAGCTAGATTTACGCAAGTATGATGTCATCCTTTCTTCTTCCCACGCGGTGGCTAAGGGCGTCCTGACGACCCCTCAACAGCTACATATCTGTTATTGCCATACCCCCATGCGTTACGCCTGGGATTTGACTTTTGATTATCTACGCAGTAGTAGGATGGGAAAAGGACTTCCAGGTTGGGTGACGCGCTATTTGCTGCATCAGTTGCGTCAATGGGATACTATTTCGGCAAATCGGGTTGACTATTTTATTGCCAATTCTCGACATACTGCACGTCGTATCTGGCGCTGCTATCGCCGGGAAGCTGCTGTCATTTACCCACCGGTGAATGTTGAGCGTTTTCCTTTAGTCGTTCAAAAAGATAATTTTTATGTCACAGTTTCCAGACTAGTTAGTTATAAGTATGTATCTGTAATTGTCCAGGCTTTTAATGAATTGGGATATCCATTGGTAGTTATAGGTAATGGTGCGGACGAAGAGGCGATTAGAAAACTGGCACAACCAAATGTACAGGTTTTAGGATTTTGTGCAAATACTGTAGTTGAGCAGTATATGGCGCAAGCAAAAGCCTTCGTGTACGCAGCTTGTGAGGACTTTGGTATCGCTTTAGTAGAAGCCCAAGCTTGTGGAACACCGGTCATTGCCTATGGCGCTGGCGGGGCTCTGGAAACTGTTCGAGATCTTCGGCAAGATCCAGACAATGGTACGGGTTTATTGTTCGCAGCCCAAAATGTCAGCGCTTTGGTAGAAACTGTGAAAATATTCGAGACTTTACAATCAGCCTTTAATCCCCACAAGGGGCGATCAAATGCCGAGTTGTTTGGGCAAAAAGTGTTTAGCGATCGCTACTTGGCTTTTGTCAAACAGTGCCACGAAAACAACCATTCTCAAGATTTACCAAATAAATTTCAGTTTCCCTGAGCCCATTACCCTATTTCTGGCGTCCTGTGGCTTTATGATCGTGACGTGTGGTGTGAAGTGAAGGAGTAAGATGACTGCCGAAAGCCAACTTATCTCCGTCAAGATGTTGCGAGCGTTCGTGAAGCGAGGTTTTCAGCCACTCGCCTCCCGAAGCCAACACAGAGGTCTGTCTCGACATCGCTTAGACGGAGATTTCGCCAAACGGCTGTTTGATGTTATGTTTTCCCTGTCCATTCTGATTTTGTTTTTGCCGCTCTACTTGCTCTTGGCAACGCTGATCGCAATCAGCTCGCCTGGACCAATTTTTTATGTGCAAGAACGTGTAGGGAGAAATTACAAGCCGTTTGGTTGCATTAAATTTAGGACAATGGTGGCAAATGCTGATCAAATATTGCTGGACATTATTGAAAAATCGCCGGAGATGCGGGAGGAATTTCAGGATAGTTTCAAGCTTAAGCATGACCCTCGACTTACTTGGATTGGTAAATTTTTAAGGATCACTAGCCTTGATGAGTTTCCTCAATTCTGGAATGTCTTAAAGGGTGATATGAGTGTGGTTGGTCCCCGCCCTTTGGTGCCGGAAGAATTGCCCAAATACGGACGCTATATGGACAAAATTCTGACGATTCGACCAGGAATCACGGGTCTATGGCAAGTCTCTGGACGTAATGATATCCCTTATCCTCATCGTGTCCAAATTGATGTTTACTACGTTAATTTTCGGGGTTTTTGGCTGGATTTATGGCTGATTGTCAAAACTATTGGTGTGATTATTTCTACCAAAAATAATGGGGCTTATTGAAAAGGAGGCGAGAGCGTTGCGCTGACTTCGGCGTGAGCGCTCAGTCGAACGCTGCTCTTCAGATCGCACAGAAATGATCGGCAGTGGTAAAGTTGGGTTGTCAGCTTCTGCCCTCAACTTCCCTGCCATTGCTAAATCAAACTTTAGACAAAATGCCCCGTTTGTGCCAATTGAGAGGAAAATGTGTGTGTGTTCGCTATTCCTCTCTTGCTTTATTCTTGACTTTGGCTCCCATCATCAAGCTGCTATCTACGGTTTTTTTGTTATGAAAAAAATTTAAGTTAACTTAAAGAATGGATTAATCCAGCTCCCAACACTTACTGTAGGGAATTAATATTCAATGGCAAACAATAGCCACTCTCACCCATATTTTTTATAGGAAGTAAGCATGACCGAACGCAAACGAGCGCTGATTACTGGTATTACTGGTCAAGATGGCTCCTATTTAAGTGAATTGTTGCTAGAAAAGGGTTATGAAGTTCATGGCATTATTCGACGCACTTCTACCTTCAACACTGACCGTATTGATCATATTTATGTAGACCCTCACAATGAAAAGGCTAGATTATTTCTTCACTATGGAGACTTGACTGATGGCGTTACCCTGCGCCGCATTTTGGAACTTGTTAAACCTACCGAAATTTACAACTTGGGTGCTCAGTCCCATGTCCGGGTTAGTTTTGACTCGCCGGAATATACTGTTGATGCTGTTGGTATGGGAACTTTGCGCCTCTTGGAGGCAATTCGTGATTATCGTCAGCGCACTAGCATAGATGTGCGCTTTTATCAAGCTGGTTCTTCGGAAATGTTCGGCAAAGTCCAGGATGTTCCCCAAAAGGAAACTACGCCGTTTTATCCCCGCAGTCCCTATGCTTGTGCCAAGGTTTATGCTCATTGGCAAACGGTGAATTATCGCGAGTCGTACGGGATTTTTGCTTGTAATGGTATTTTGTTTAACCACGAGTCACCACGCCGGGGCGAAACTTTTGTAACTCGTAAAATTACAAGGGCGATCGCTCGTATCGTCGCTGGCACTCAGAAAAAACTCTATCTTGGTAATCTTGACTCAAAACGAGATTGGGGCTATGCCAAAGATTATGTCGAAGCTATGTGGCTAATGCTACAGCAAGATGAGCCAGATGATTATGTTGTCGCTACGGGTGAAACTCACTCAATTCGCGAATTTTTAGATTCAGCTTTTGGTTATGTCAATTTGAATTGGCAAGATTATGTCGAGTTTGATGAGCGTTATCTACGTCCGGCAGAAGTAGAATTGCTAATTGGTGATCCCAATAAAGCCTTGCAAAAACTTGGTTGGCAACCTTCTGTAACTTTTGAGCAGTTAGTTGTTTTAATGGTGGAAGCCGATTTGCGGGCGCTGAATTTGGCTTGCAAAAATGGTGGAGAACACTCCACTAATGATAATGCCTATGTCCGTCAAGGTATGGGTAGTATGGTCGATTAAGTAATAATAGCGATCAATATTAAGCATGGTTGATAGCGCAAATCGCAATCAACATAGTCTCCCACGCTGGATAAGGATTCTTCAAGAGATGACAACTATGGATTTGAGCAATAAACGAATTATAGTAACCGGTGGGGCGGGTTTTCTAGGGCGCCAGGTGGTGGATCAGTTGTGTAAAGCGGGAGCAGAAAGTGAGAAAATAACCGTAGTGCGATCGCGTGATTATGATTTGCGCGAGATGGAAAAGTGTAAACAAGCTGTCGCCGAGCAAGATATTGTTATTCACCTTGCTGCCCACGTCGGCGGAATTGGACTTAATCAGGTAAAACCCGCTGAATTATTTTACGACAACCTGATGATGGGCACACAGCTCATTCATGCGGCATATCTGGCGGGTGTGGAAAAGTTCGTCTGTGTGGGTACAATTTGCGCTTACCCGAAATTTACGCCTGTACCGTTTAAGGAAGATGATTTGTGGAATGGCTACCCGGAGGAAACTAATGCCCCTTATGGTATTGCTAAAAAAGCTTTGTTAGTTCAACTACAAGCTTACAAACAGCAGTATGGTTTTAATGGTATTTATTTGCTGCCTGTTAATTTATATGGTCCCGAAGATAACTTTGATCCCAAGAGTTCTCATGTGATCCCAGCTTTGATTAGAAAAGTTCATGAGGCACAACAAAAGGGTGAGAAGCAGTTAGCAGTTTGGGGTGATGGTAGCCCGACTCGTGAGTTTTTGTATTCTACTGATGCGGCACGAGGTATTGTGATGGGAACGACTGATTACAATGATACGGAGCCTGTAAATTTGGGTACGGGTATTGAAATTACGATTCGTAATTTGATTAGTTTAATTTGCGATTTGATGGAGTTTGAAGGAGAAATTGTTTGGCAAACTGATAAACCAAATGGGCAACCACGCCGTTGTTTGGATACCCAAAGGGCAAAGGAAGCTTTTGGTTTTACGGCAGACGTTGGTTTTAAGAAAGGGCTGAAAAATACGATTGAGTGGTATCGTCAACACGCTGTTTAAATGTGATGTTAGATATCAGACTAGGAGAATCAAACACCGCTGATTTCGTCTTCGGGAGGAGCGGTTGATGTTTCTTCTGTGGCAATATCAAACATGATTTCAAAGGGAACTGTGGGCATTAATTGTTTCAGGATTCTGATATGTCCTTCTGCGTCTACTCGGCGGCGAAAGCGTCCGACAATTCGCATTTGGACGATGGACACTGGACGGATGATGCACCAGGGATTCAGCTTGTCTTTGTAGCTCATAGGGATTTTTGGCGATCGCCTTTTTCGCGATCGCACTTGTAGTTTTTGCAGACATGACACCTGACCAAAACAGGCATTTATGGTTTAATTCCAAACGGAATTTACCAGACGCCTGCTGGTTGGTGGTAAGAGTGACGATTTATGTAAGACACTGAGTAAGGGCAGATATCTGAGAAGGTCTGAAGGTGACTAAGCCAGACAGCAGCTTTTCAGGTCAATTCCCTTTATCATATCCATCTTATATAAGCACGCTTTAAAATCTTTTGTCAAGTGTGCTTATATAATAGTGTTTATAAGGCATGACAGAAGAACTACAGCAAGCGCGAGAGTCTTCCTTACGGAAGCGCAGAGAGGAACTAGGATTAACTCAAAGAGATATTGCACAGGCTTTAGATAAGACTGTCCAGACAATCAGTAATTGGGAGACAGGGTTATATGAGCCAAAGATGACTCCTCGCGAAGTCAAAGCGCTGTG
Source organism: Coleofasciculaceae cyanobacterium (assembly GCA_049671305.1). Taxonomy (GTDB): domain Bacteria; phylum Cyanobacteriota; class Cyanobacteriia; order Cyanobacteriales; family Coleofasciculaceae; genus CADCTM01. Next base: position 7,217 of record JBATUR010000027.1, on the reverse strand, counting down.
TCGTTTATTGAAATGGAGTTTGGAAGAAATGCCGGATGATTTTGGACAAACGCGCTCGTAATCAGAGAACGAATAGTAAGTGATGAAGGTTCCTGTCTCTCACTCGGATTTCATCCAATGTGTCGGTTGTGTGAAACCTTGTGGGAGTAAAGTTTCGCTGTCTCCGTATGCCAATTCAAGCTGCTGTGGTTCAAGGTGTTGAGCTTCCGTAAGGTTTGCTTGTTTTAAGTTAGCTCCCATAAGGATTGCCCCTCGGAGGTTAGCCCTATACAGGGATGCCCCATGCATATTAGCACCACCAAGATTTGCTTCCTGTAGGTCTGCTTTTATGAGGTTTGCTTCTTGCAGGTTAGTTTCAACAAGGGATGTCCCTTTTAGGTTAGCTTCTACGAGGGATGCCGCTTGCAGATTGGCTACGCTAAGGATTGCCCCCTGTAGGTCTGCTTCCATGAGGTTGGCTCCTTGTAGATTAGCATTCCAGAGCCACGCCTCTCGCAGGTTGGCTTTCCTGATGGATGCCTGTTGCAGGTTGGCATTCAAGAGGTTTGCCTGTTGTAGATTGGCTTCTATGAGCAATGCTCCTTGCAGGTTGGCTTCCATAAAGCGTGCCCCTTTCAGCTCGGCTTCTATAAGTACTGTCTTTCGCAGGTTGGCTTTCCAGAAAAGAGCCTCTTGCAGTTTAGCTTTGCTGAGGTCTGCCCCTGCGATGTCTGTATTATGTAAGTCAACTTTCTGATCTTCCTGCTCTGTCTGTGTGTTGCGCTGTCCGATAACGGTAAGGGCTGCTTGAATATCTTCCGAAATTTTTGGCGATCGCTCTTCCTCCCCTTCTTCCTTCCGAGGAGCGTTGGCTCTAATAAAAGCAGCTAAGATTTCCATGATGTTCCACTGGTATCTTGAGTAATCCTTTGCAATTTCCCCCAAAGCTTGAATTGCACTCATACGGCTGAACATTGGACGCTCAGGGTCAAGCTGGTTAGTGGCTTGAAAAATGCGCTCTTCTATTGAACTTGCGTCGGGTTGTTCTGATTTTTGTTGCGGCTTGGCGATCACCTTTTCTGGTTCAACTACAGAAAAATTCAATGTTTTGTTCTCAACATTAGAATTTCTATACTGCTCAATATATTCCAGGAACTCTTGTTCTGTAAGCCCTAATCCTTTAGCAAGTTGCTGACGTATTTCTTTGCGAGGTTCTGCAATTTCTTTCCCTGGTTTGGGATTGACAAGTTTGCTAATGTAGCTAGCGTCTCCGAATCCTGCTTGTTTTGCAAACTGGCGCTGACTCAGATTTATTTCTGTTAAAAACTGCTTTATAGCAGCTCCAAATAACTTAGCTTCTTTAGGCTTGTACATCTAAAATTCAACCGTTGAAATTCAACCGATGGAATACTTTCAACCTTCCCAGACAATGATACTACTTTTAAGATTGGGCTGTAAGACATTCGATTAGATAATTATGAATGAGCCAAATGAAGTCAAACTTACACGAGGTGGTCAGAAAAAGCTTGGCAATCTCGTAGATTTAAAAGACCTAGAAATAGCAGAAGCAATTCGCCAACGCGGCGGCGGACAAGATCAGGTTAACCAATTACAAACTGATTATCAAGATCTAAAAGTTGGTGAATTATCAAACTTAGCGGCTGAAGGCGATCCAGATGCGGAAACAGCGATTAAGATCTTAAAACAGGCACGAAAAAAACAAGAGAAGTATCGTGGAAAATAAACTTCCTATAGGCTCCATCTTAAAAGAAGTCTCAATCATTGAAGATCAAGAATTTAATAGTAATGAACTTTGCCTCGATCGCATTCAACTGATTTTTCAAGATACATCAATCATCCTGCAACCTTTAGCTGATACGGATGAAATTGAGATCGTCAGTTCGTCAGTACCTTCGTCACCCAACTCAACTTTTCGACAACCTCAAAGCACCGCTCTCATCAATTCTCCAACTTGGTGCAGTTCAATGTTAGGTAAAAAGCTGCAAATGGCATGGGTTTGTGAAAATCAGCAAGGGTATCAAGACCAAGTTATTTTTGCCTTTGAGCAGCTACATCCAAGCATTGCATTCATTGCCGAAGGTTCTGTACTCAAAGTATTTCGCTATCAGCAAATAACCCACGAACAAGAATCAGATAAATATTTGAAATATAGCAAAGTGTAGCTTTTGTTTATCAGTGTGTTCAGATCCCCGACTTCTTGAAGAAGTCGGGGATCTTAGCAATAGAAGTAGCTATTCTTGAGGCAGACCGAGATAATAGGAGAATGCCTCAACACGCTTCCAGGTGAATCATGGCTAAACCTTCTCAGTTGCCTCAAAACGAAGCAAACAACCGCTCCTACAGTCCTCATAGCGCGCTAGTGCAACAGCTAGATTTAATGCTCAGGGCGCGTTATCCGTTACTTTACCTGGTGGCGGTGGAAGAGGAGCCTGTGGAAGATGTGTTACTGGAAGTGGCAATGCTGGGGCATCCAGAGCGTAAGTTGTTGCTGTGGGATATCGTGCGCGGTTGGGATGATAATGGCGCTGATAAAGGCTCTGTGATGGGGGCGCTGCATCGAATTGCTAAGACTTCTGCACAAGAAAGTTCGATTTTTGTGCTGCGGGATTTACATTTTATTTTGAAGAATCCCGGAAGCGATCGCAATGCTCCAGTTGTTCGAGAATTAAAGAACTTGACAAGGGAACTAAAACGTAGTAGAAAAACTTTAGTTTTAACCAGTCATAATCTAGAAATTCCCGCTGAATTGAGCGAAGAAGTAACAGTAATTGATTTCCCTTTGCCGAATGTTGAGGAAATCGATTATTTATTGAATTTGTTGGTAGTTTCAGACAAATTAAAGCTAACTGGATTAGCAAAAGAACAGTTAATTAAAGCTTGCCAAGGATTAAGTCGTGCCAGAATTGGGCGAGTATTAGCTAAAGCTTTGGCTGCAAAACAGCAAGTTGATGAAACTGATATTGATGGCGTTTTGGATGAGAAAAAGCAAGCAATTCGTCAAACAGGAATTTTAGAATTTTTCACTACCAAAGAATCCCTAAAAAGTGTCGGCGGTTTGGAAAATTTGAAGCAATGGGTACGGATGCGTCAAGATGCTTTTACGGAGGAAGCAAGGCGTTATGGAATTCCCAATCCTAAAGGGGTTTTGTTAGTAGGAATTCAAGGTACTGGTAAGTCTTTGAGTGCGAAAACAATTGCTCATGAATGGCGTTTGCCGTTGTTACGATTGGATACTGGGCGGTTGTTTGGCGGCATTGTGGGAGAGAGTGAAAGTCGCGTCAGACAGATGATTCAATTAGCAGAAGCGATCGCGCCTTGTGTATTATGGATTGATGAAATTGATAAGGCATTTGGCAATATTTCTAGTGGTATTGATGGCGACTCTGGCACATCTCGGCGTGTGTTTGGAAATTTGATTACTTGGATGCAGGAAAAAACAAGTCCTGTGTTTATTGTGGCGACTGCAAATAATGTGCGAATTTTGCCTGCGGAGTTGTTAAGAAAAGGGCGATTTGATGAGATTTTCTTTTTAAATTTGCCGACAGAAGTAGAGCGAAATGAAATATTTAAAGTACATTTACAAAGGTTGCGCCCATCAAGATTGCGTGAGTTTGATTTGGCACTGTTAGCAAAAACGGCTAAGGACTTTAGTGGTGCGGAAATTGAGCAAGTTGTGGTAGATGCCATGCATAGAGCGTTTTTTGAGCTAAATGCAGATGGAAATCGGCGGGATTTTACGACGACGGATGTGTTACGTGCGATTGAGGATACTGTACCACTGGCTGCGATCGCACGGGCACAAATTGAAGATTTGAAACATTGGGCAGCCGAAGCAGGCGCAAGGACAGCTTCTCATGATACACGGTTGGTAGATGAGTTGAAACGTTACACTCAACAAAGAGGCATCGGACCGCTTGAAGTCGATTGAATAAAATAGATTCAAGGAGTTAAAACCATGTCACATTTTACTTGTATTAAGACGCAATTGAAGAACCGAAATACCCTAATTCAGGCTTTGGCAGATGTGGGGTTTGATGATGTTGAAGTTCATGAAAAGGCACAACATTTGTATGGTTATCAAGGCGATGTGCGGCAGCAAACGGCGGAGGTAATTATCCGTCGTCAGTATATCGGTGCTGCGAGTAATGATATCGGTTTCAAGCAACAAGATGATGGGCAGTTTGAAGCGATTATTTCTGAGTATGACTGTCAGAAATATTCTCAGGAATGGCTTAATCATTTGACTCAACGTTATGGTTATCATACATTGATAGAAACAGCACCTGAACAAGGTTTTACGGTGGAGGAGGAAGAGACTTTGGAAGATGGTACGATTCGGGTTGTGGTGGCAAGATGGGTTTAGATGATTAGTATAAAATATTAACCAAGGAACAGATTTTTATGTCTCATTTCACAACAATCAAAGTTCAAATCAAAAACGGTGAAACTCTACATCAAACCTTAAAAGAATTAGGATATGAGGTTGAGTGTAATAAGAAAGTTCGGGGATATCAAGGTGATAAAACGGCGGCTGAATATGTAATTCGGCAGGAGAATGGTTATGATTTGGGATTTCGGCGTGCTGGTGAAAATTATGAGTTAGTTGCCGATTTTTGGGGCGCGAGAATTGATCAGAAAGCTTTTGTTAATTCAATTGTGCAAAAGTATGCTCACAATACTTTGATGGCATCGGTGCAGTCACAGGGTTTTGATGTTGAGGAGCAAGAAACTCTGGAAGATGGTACTGTGCGGGTAGTTGTCGGGCGTTGGGTTTAGTTGTTTTGTTTGTTGGATGGGTAGGGCATGGCGTTACCCATCCAAGTTGAGAGGTAGTTTGTAGGAGAGGATTGCTTTTCGTTTTTGAAGTGTCTTAGTGCAACCCTTGCGTGAGGACGACTACTGCAATCTCCAAATTTTGATTGTTTTGTCCCCACTCCCACTAACAATAGTTTTCCCATCCGGGCTGATGGCGATGGAATTAACCATTCCTGAATGTCCCTCAAAAGTTCTGTTCAATTCCTCAGTCTGAAGATTCCAAACATTGATGGTATTGTCCCCACTCCCAGTAACTATAGTTTGCCCATCCGCACTGATGGCGACGGAATTAATCATCCTTGAATACCCTTCAATAGTTCTGTTCAATTCTCCAGTCTGGAGATTCCAAACATTGATGGCTTCATCCTCACTTCCACTGACAATAGTTTGCCCATCTGAACTGATAGCAACGGAAGTAACCGAGCCTGAATGCCCTTTAAGAGTTCTTGTCAATTCCCCAGCGTGGAGATTCCAGATTTTGATGGTACGATCCCAGCTCCCACTGACAATAGTTCGCCCATCCGGGCTGATAGCTACGCAATAAATCGAATTAGAATGCCCTTCAAGAGTTCTGATTAATTCTCCAGTGTGGAGATTCCAAACTTTGATGGTATGATCCCAGCTCCCACTAACAATAGTTTGCCCATCTGGGCTGATGGCTATGGAATAAACTGAATGTGAATGCCCTTCAAGAGTTCTGTTCAATTCCCCAGTGTGGAGATTCCAAACTTTGATAGTTTTATCATCACTCCCACTGACAACAGTTTGCACATCCGCGCTGATGGCAACGGAATAAACCGAATATAAATGCCCTTCAAGAGTTCTGATTAATTCCCCGGTGTGGAAATTCCAGACTTTAATGGTTTTGTCCCAACTTCCGCTGACAATAGTTTGTCTATCCGCGCTAATAGCGACAGACCAAACTGATTTGTCATGCCCAATCAAAGTACGCAAGCACTCAAAAAGTCGCCAGGGACTATACTCTTTTAAAACATCTTTAACTCTCGGTTCTAACCTTTCCCGCAGTAGCAGATATGCAGCCTCTTCTACCTGCGTTGATTCATCCTGCAATGCCTGAATTACCAAATCCAAACCAGCTTCTCCATACTTAAGCGCATCCTCAAGTGCAGTAATTCGTTGCTCTTCAATTGCACTGCCCAAGCGCATCTTAACACCTGCAATGCCTCCTAAAACTGCACTCCCCATAGGGATTGGAGTTTGACCTCCAAGTACGGCGTCGCCTTCTTGTGGCTGATTAGAATTATCTGGCATTGCACTAATTTCCTGGCTTTACTAATACAAATATTTCAATTATAAGCAATATCTTCCAGGGCGTACAGCCGTACGCCCCTACATCTCAAACTTCAATCTTTCATCCCCCAAACCCGAATAGTATGATCCCAACTACTACTAATAAGAGGTTGCCCTTCTGGACTAATCGCTACAACCGCAACTGCTCCTTGATGCCCCTCAAAACTATGCAACAATTTAAGAGTTTCCAATTGCCAAACTTGAATAGTTTCATCCCCACTACAACTAATCAAATTACGTCCATCTGGACTAATTACAAGATGATTAACTTCCCGCCAATGCTCAACTAAAGTTGTTTTTAATTCCCCTGTCTCTAAATTCCATAACTTAATAGTTTTATCCTGACTTCCACTCGCCAGAATCTGCCCATCATGACTAATTTCTAGACATTTTACATCGCCAGAATGTCCAGTTAAAGTATAAATTGGGTCAGGACAAATTGGCTCATTCTCCACACTGGGTAACTGCCACAATTTAATAGTATTATCAGCACTACCACTAACCAATAATTGCCCATCTGGACTAATTGCAACTGCCCTAACTCCCGCTTCATGTCCTTCTAAAGTTGCAAGGCATTCTCCTGTATTTAAATCCCACAATTTGATAGTATTATCTTCACTTCCACTAACAATTATTTTTCCATTCGGACTAATTGAAACAGCATTAATTGAGTCAGAATGTCCAGTAAGTGTATCTATCAATCCATCACCAATCAATCGATTAGTAGAATTGGAATTGTAAGTAGTAATTGTATGTAAATGCCAAACTTTTAATGTTTTATCACGACTTCCACTAACAAGCGTTTGTCCATCTGAACTTATAGACAAAGCATAAATTGAGCCAGAATGTTCATTGAAAGTACGGATGATTTTGCCATTTTTGAGATTGCGGAGAGTAATAATTCTGTCATTTCCTCCACTAACCATAATCTGATTATCGGGAGTAAATGCGATCGCATATATTGTCGATTTTCCAGTTGAATATTTGTAGAGATACTGGAAAAATTGATAGGGATTATACTCCTGTAACGCCTCAATAACAGTTGATTCCTGATTCTTCTCAAGTAACAAATATGCGGTTCTTTGTAACCG
>JBATUR010000026.1:0-20370 GCA_049671305.1 Coleofasciculaceae cyanobacterium | reverse complement strand
GCGTTTTAATAGCCGTGGACCCAGAAGTTTTTATTTTCCAAAAAGCCGAATCAGCGTAGTGGAGTAGAACTATTAAGCAATACTTTTTTACCTCTAAAGATTCTCCAAACTAGTCTTTTTGCCTTCAATAGGTAATCAGATACCTACCTGAGACTTAATTAACCTATTGTGCGCCAGTTGTATTATTCAACTGGCGTATTATTACGAAATTTCTTAAAATTTAGATTGGATTTGAAGTACTAAAATCAATCTAAATTTTTCTTTTTCGTCGGTTCTAGGTTTTTACTATCACACAACTCAACCTAGATAATATCTAAAAATCAAAGCCGCTTCTTTATAGAAATATTCCGTAGTGCCACATAGAGAAAACTACCGTATAATTACGGTAGATTCCAAATCCGGAAACAACTTTAATAAGATTAATCAAAGCAAATTGAAAAAACACGGTTGCTCTCCTCAAGTTGTCTTAATTTGGACTTCGAGCGCATTGGTAAAATCCAATACTTTGAGTAACAAATTGCATCAAAATTCAGGACATTTCTAAATCAGGGTGTTACATAACCAAGCGTATTGACACAACATCTTTCCTCACCCTAATTGAACCTTATTTAAGTCGTGCTAAAACCTACAATCCTCTCATTTACTCCCACTGTTGAACGCTTGCTTAAGATTTGGGCGCAACGCTATCAGACAGATTTGTCACCCCTTATTTCACTTGCAGACCACTCTGGCGCTTGTGCATCTTTAGCGAGTGCTGCCTCATCAAAAGGTCGAGCAATAACAGCGACTAAATTAGAGGGATTTTTGTTAGAAATCCGTAGCCAAATGGCAGGGATACAAACTAATGACCTTTACACTTATATTCCAGAAATTGTGAAATTAAGTAAGGCAGATCATTTATCTCAGGACGCCTTACTAATTTATAAAAAGCTGATCGAAATTTATCAAAAGCGATCGCCTACATCTACCTCTCTCTCAGAAATGTCAGCATCAGAAATCGATTTTTTAAGTTGTGATCTCTCGACTTGGGGACTTCCTCTTATCGAAGACCTGGCAACAGAACTTGAACCTTTATTGCTAGACTTTCAAAAGCAACATATTAACTCAAACGATTGGCGGATTAAGGGTTTTATTACTACGTTGTTCAACTTCAATAATCAATTGATACCCAGTAAGCTAACTGTGTATGAGCAAGTTTTGATGAAACCATACTTCGACTTTGTTGAAGAACAAGTAGCATTGCCTTGGCAGCGAGTCTGTGCCGCTGCTGCCTCTCATCGTCTTAGCAGTCCAGTTTTTTTGCTGGTTGAGCAAATGTTACCGCAAGCTTTGGAGATAGCCACAGTGGTGTACAGCCGACTAGTGGAATTACTCCCAGATCTTCGTAGCCGTCGTGGAGGACTCGAAAACGCAGGAATTACTCACTCTTGTTTGCGTGATTTACAAATGTTTCAAGCATATCTCTGGTTATGCCTTTTAGAAGGAAGCATGGCGCCGATAGAACAGGAATTAGTGGAGTTTTGTGTGATGGTAATGACAGGGCTAAGAGTGGAATGGAAAATGACAGAATTCTGGAATGAAATCTTAGTTGAAGAAATTTTTGCCCGCATCTCACCAGAGCAACAGCTTTTGTTAAAGCCTTATACAGATGGCTTGCAGCAAGCTTTTTTGAATCAACGCGATCGCTTTCAATTAGAAGCTGAACACTGCTTACATTTGCCTGCTGCTCAACAAGAACGTTTTCAAGTTAGAGGTCGTAACAGCTTTTTCTTTCCCACACAGTTAGTTGGCAATATCAACTAACTGCATTGCTTAAAACTACTCTATGCTGCAAATAGTTGAGGTATCTGCAGCTTTGATGGCTCTATTGAAGTCGCAGATACCCTTAGTTCTTGAAGTTTGTCAATGAGCAGATTACCCTTGAATTTGTTGCTGCACTACTTCAACAGCTAAACCTAATGCCTGTGCCACTTGTTCCACACTTAAACCCATAGCAAGTAAACGAGGTATAGATTCTAGTTTCGCCTCTAATTTACCTTCTTGTCTGCCTTCCTCTCGACCTTCCTCCTTAGCTTCTTGATAAACCTTCGTCTGTTTAAATTCACCTACTCCAAACATCGCTTCTAGCTCCTGGCGGCTTAAATTAGGAAATTTGTAAAACATGATTGTCTTAATCAATTTTACAATTTCTTCTCGGATTAGTTCATTTTCTAGTTCAAGCTTTGCCTGCTCAATTAATTGTCTAACTTTCTCGCCTGCGGTTGCCTCTGGTTCAATGATGAGCTGTATCAAACCCAGCTCAACTGATTGTTGTGTGGTATCTAATTCATTTAAGTAAACCTGTTGTATATGTTTTGACAATAAACTTTGATACTCAATCGGTAATTCTGAATCAATACTGCGTTGGGGAAATACGGCAACAGCACGCCAATCTTTTTTCGGCTTATTTTGTCCTAAAAACAAAAAAATCTCTGTAATAAATCGATAGTAAAAGTTAGTATCTGGTTGAAATTGAACTTCTGCAAAATAGATCAACGGTTCAGGCAAATCTACAGTTGGTAGAAATACCCCATCAATCCGAAAAGCAGTTTGTTTGATTTCCACCGACTTGAACTCATAAGCACTAACTTCCACATTAGACTGACCGATGAGTTCAAAAAAGATGTTGGGGCTAGTTTGAAAAAGTTGATAAAATATGCTGTCAGTTTTCACTCTTGCGGCACAAATTATAGTGCAGAAAAACGATATTATCGTGCTTTAAGCTACCGCCCTTAGTCCAGTAGTCCAACTTTCCAAATCAGCAAAAGCGCGATCGCGATATACCCCATATCGCTCTTGCTTACTCTTAATTCGCTTCGGCAAGGCTGGCAAAATTCCAAAGTTCGGCGGCATCGGTTGAAAATGCTTCGGAGATGCCGAACTAATAAATTCAAACAGCGCCCCCATCATCGTCGCCTGCGGCACAATAATCGGCTCCAACCCCAAAACTAACCTCGCGGCATTTGTCCCCGCCAGCCAGCCTCCCGCCGTCGCTGCCGTGTAACCTTCTGTACCTACCAACTGCCCTGCTGCCAGCAAGGTTGGGCGTTTCTTAAATTGCAATGTCGCTTCTAATAACTCCGGCGCATTCAAAAACGTATTGCGGTGCATCACGCCCATGCGTACAAACTCGGCATTCTCCAAGCCCGGAATCAACCTAAACACCCGTTTTTGTTCGCCCCAGCGCAAATTTGTTTGAAATCCCACCATATTCCACAACTGCCCCGCCTTATCTTCTTGGCGCAGTTGTACTACGGCATAAGGGCGTTTGCCTTGATTTTCTGGGGCGCGGAAATCTCCTTGACGCAAGTCAAAAAGTCCCACGGGTTTTAATGGTCCATAGCGCATTGTATCTTCACCACGCCGTGCCATTTCTTCAATTGGCAAGCAACCTTCAAAAAATTTCGCTGTTTCTTGTTCAAAGTCTTTTAATTCGGCTTTTTCGGCGGCACAAAGTTCACTATAAAACTGAAGATATTGCTCCCGATTCATCGGACAATTTAGGTAAGCAGCTTCGCCCTTATCGTAGCGCGATGCCATAAAAGCGATATCTTGATTAATTGATTCGCCCACCACAATTGGACTTGCGGCATCAAAAAAGCTCATATATTCCATGCCGGTGAAGCGTTGCAAGTCTTCGGTTAAGGCTGGACTTGTCAATGGTCCTGTGGTAAGAACAACTACACCGTCAGCAGGAATTTTGTGCACTTCGTCGCGCCGTAGTTCAATGAGTGGGTGATTAGCAAGGGTTTCGGTTAATTCGTGGCTAAATACACCCCTATCTACCGCTAGGGCGCCGCCTGCTGGCACAGCGTGTTGGTCGGCTTTTTGGATAATAATTGAGCCAAGGCGTCGTAATTCCTCGTGTAGTAAACCAGAAGCGCGATCGCTCGCCTGTGCACCAAACGAGTTACTACATACTAATTCTGCCAGTTCCCCAGTGTGATGAGCTGGGCTTTTTCGCACAGGACGCATTTCATGCAACACTACAGGCACACCTGCTTGAGCAATTTGCCAAGCCGCTTCGGTTCCTGCGAGTCCACCACCAATTACCTGAATTACCTGTTTTTCCATTATGGAGACAAAAAAGCTCAGACTTCTCGTCCATAAGCCTAACGATAAATCAGGAGTTGCGTCAATCTACTTAATCAAGCCGGCTCGGATCAATCAAGGTAATATCATAAGGGTCAAGGGGACCGCTTTTTCTTTCCTTGTATCTCAGGCGATATTGAGCTGTTACTCCAGGACCAAACTCAACTTTGTCATCATTTTTGAGAATATGGGCTGGCAGTTTTTGACCATTAATTAAAATACCGTTGGCGCTGACTTGACCTTTGAGGTTGCCATCGACAATTTTATAATCATATTGACCCTCATCTCGCGGTTGTCGCACCAATGTGGCGTGCCGGCGCGAAACAAATAAAGATACCAGTCGAATATCAGATTCTTCGCCTCTGCCCAGCGAGTAAACTTCTCCTCCTAGAGGTATTTCACGATAACCGTCGTCATCTTCAACTATTAGTAAATGAACTTCTTGAGGTTCAGAAAGTTCTGGAGGTTTGGCATTTAAGCCGATTATTGGCAGATTAGCCGATCTTTGTGTTGATTTTGAAGTTTTTGCATCAGGCATTTCAGGCATCCTTGGCTCTTGGTGGTACGTCATAAAACGTCAAACAAGTTCGATTATCCTTGAGGTTTGGGGGACAAGCTTGTTGAGAAGGTGTTTAAGCGGGATAGTACGCCAATTAACGATTTTCGGGAACTGTGCAGCCGTTGGAGAGTTCATGAGTGTTTTGATTTTAAATGTCAGCCGTATGTGCCTTGCCTGAAATTAGCTTAACTAAGTGGTAGGGCTCCTCGTCAGTTTTGGGGTTTTGAGGTATTGTCAATCACTTCTAGGTTTCCTAGTTGTTGTCAGGACTACTTTTGGAGAGCCAAAAAGTCGATTACTTCTTTACTTGTCTCCTAGTTTAACTAGCCAGCCCTCAACTGCTCAAAAATTTAATAGCCCTGTCATCGTACTTGGTGCGGGTAAGATGATACTTACTAAAATTACTAAAGCTGCAAAACCCCAAAGATCTCGCCAGTTGTCAAGTTCTGAAACATCGTTCAAAGCGGGTTCATCAGCGACAGGCAGGAACAATAAGATTATTGCCCAAACTAGCAAATCTTTTTCTAGTAAAGCCAAAACTAGTACAATTAAGCGAGCAATTTGACCTATTGCCGCACCGGTTCTTTGACCAAACATGGCGTGAACAATATGACCACCATCAAGTTGACCAACTGGAATTAAATTGAGGGCAGTGACGATTAAACCAACATAACCCGCGATCGCTACTGGATGTAATTTAATCGCAGTTTGGGCGGTAAATTCGCTGCCTAATGTTAATTTACTGAGAATTGTCAGTAAAAAGGAAAATCTAGGATCAATCGATTCAAAATTAAATATCCTAGAAGCGTCAGAAAGCGGTACAACGTCGGAATGAGCTAATCCCCAAATTAGTAAGGGTAAGGTGACAATAAAGCCTGCCATTGGACCTGCTATACCTACGTCAAACAAGGCTTTACGATTGGGTACAGGCGATCGCATTTGGATAAATGCTCCAAATGTCCCCAAGAAGGCAGGAAATGGGAAAAAATACGGTAAGGTTGTCCGCACTTTATAGTGTTTTGCTGCTAAGTAATGACCGAGTTCATGGATACTCAAAATTGTCATCAACGCCACACCATAAGGTAACCCTTGTAAAAGCAACGATGAGTCAGCTTGTAGTTGTTTGGCAGAAACTCCCGCAAACTGGGCACCAACAACTGTGGTAGTAAATAAGGTAATTATCAATAACCCCAGGGCTAAAATCGGTCTGGTTACCGGTTCAGCTACAGGTTTTTCTTGACGTTGGGATTGTGGATTTGGTACAAGGGCAAAGAAGGGTGTACCGTTGAGGCTTTCTTGAAAAACTACAAAAAAGCGATCGCCAAATTCTGCCTCAATATTTGTCCTAACTGTCTTATATGCCGACTCCGGGTTTGTCCGCAGTTTTCCACGACATAATACTGCCTGTGGTCTATACTCTACGTTTTGCAGATAATAAACTGACCAAGGAAAACAATTTCTTAAGTCTGTTTCTTCCTGTTTACTAATCGGTCTGAGGGTGGATTCTTCCTTAATCACAGGCTCTTTTAATGTAGAGACACTTGCCGTCGTGTTGGAAGTTTCCTGGGTTTTGGCTTCACTAAGATCTCGCCGTCCCCACTGAATCAAAAACCAATACACTAATGGACAAAGCACAAATGGAGCAACCATCAGCAAAGTTGGCATTTGTTTATTTGAACCATTAACCATAATCCAAGTCGTCCAAATCAAAGCCGGTGTCATCATTACCAGCCACAATATCCACACGGGGGTTTTGGTGATGCTAGCAACACTGCGCTTGACAATGAAGTAAGTGATCAGACCTAGTAAAATTATGAGCAACCAGCGTTCCATGATTTATAAATAACAATTGGTTAAAGTCGCTTTATTTTTATAAAGCGTTGGTCAGGATCTTTCGTCAATAACTACAGGCAGACAAGCATTGTGCAACCCGATTTTCCGCCACAAGGTAACATTTCTTCTCCATCGTCGCACCAACGACCTACTGCAAGCAAACCACCACGCCTTGTTTTGGATAACATTTTTGCTTTTGCTCCCAATCGCGAAACCTTGGGTGGCACAGCTTATCTTATTGTAGAAAATGCGGGCAACTTCTTGATTGATTGTCCAGCTTGGAATGAGACAAATGAGCAGTTTTTACGGGAAAAAGGGGGCGTATCATCGCTTTTGATCACCCACAGAGGTGCAATTGGTCGTGCACGAGAAATTCAAGAAAGTACTGGATGTAAAATTTTTATTCAAGAACAAGAAGCTTATCTACTACCAGGTCTTGATGTTACTAGCTTTCAAGATGATCTGCTCACACCATTAGGTAGAGCAATTTGGACACCTGGGCATTCTCCTGGATCGGCTTGTTTTTATTATGAACAATTAGGTGGTGTGCTGTTTTCTGGGCGTCATTTATTGCCAAACCCTCAAGGAGAAGTGATGCCGTTGCGGACAGCTAAAACTTTTCATCTGCCTCGTCAAATCAAAAGTGTCCAAAAACTCCTTGAGGATTTTAGTCCCACAACTCTCCAGTTTATTTGCCCTGGTGCTAATATTGGCTTTTTGCGGGGCAGGGGTTTTGTAGATGAGGCATATAAACGCTTGGCGGCGCTGGATTTGGCGGCAATGTCTTGACAAATTACAATAGCTATGAATCAATTCTTGACATAGCGCTCATTTGCTCAAGGTCGAGGATTTTGGCTAATTCTTCAGGACTAATTAATTTTCGCTCTAAAACAATTTGTCGCAAAGATTTGCCGGTTTCTAAAGATTCTTTGGCAATAGCGGCGGCGTTAAGATAGCCGATATGCGGGTTGAGGGCGGTGACGAGGGCGAGACTGCCTTCAGCGTAATTCAAACAGCGATCGCGATTAGCAGTTATCCCTTCAATACATTGTGTCGTTAATGCAGAAATCGTATTGCCCAAAATTTCTATACTATGTATGAGGTTATAAGCAATCAGCGGCATCATCACATTTAGTTCCAGTTGACCCGCTTGAGCAGCAAAAGCGATCGCCTGATCATAACCCATCACCTGAAAACACACCATCGAAGTCATTTCTGCCATCACCGGATTATATTTACCCGGCATAATTGAAGAACCTGGTTGCACTGCAGGCAGTTGAATTTCCTTAAAGCCGGTTTTCGGTCCTGAATCCATTAAGCGCAAATCATGGGAAATTTTGACACAATCTTGAGCTAAATTCCGTAAACTACCCGACACATTCACAAATGGTGCCATACTTTGCATTGCTGCCATTAAGTGCGCTGCCGGTTTCAAGGGTTGACCAATTAATTCACTCAAAATTTGAGCAACACTGGCACAATATTGAGGATGAGTGTTTAAACCTGTCCCCGCAGCACTCCCCCCCAAACCCAGCGCTGTTAAGTCTTCTGAGGCTTTCTCGATGCGATTTAGATGATCTGTGAGGATTTGTGCCCAAGCTCGAAAGTTTTCCCCTAGTCGCACAGGGACGGCATCTTGTAGGTGGGTTCTGCCTGATTTGACGATATCTTGAAACTCGTCGGCTTTGTTATCTAAAGCGGTAATGGCATCACTTAATGCCGGATAAAGGCTATGTTCTAATGCTAGTAGTCCACCAATTCTAATCGCCGTAGGAATTACATCATTGGTAGATTGACCGTAGTTTACATGGTCGTTGGGACTTAGGCGTTGATAGTTGCCTTTTTTGTCACCCAAAAGTTCTAAGGCACGATTGCTGAGAACTTCGTTAATATTCATGTGATGGGAAGTGCCTGCCCCAGCTTGATAAATATCTACCACAAATTGGTCACGAAATTTGCCGTTGAGGACTTCATCGGCGGCTTGCACGATCGCATTACTGATATCTTGGGGAATGCAACCGAGTTTACCATTAGCGATCGCTGTGGCTTTTTTGATCAGCACACAGGCATCAATATATGTTGCCAAAGGCTTAATGCCACTAATCGGAAAGTTTTCAATTGCTCGTAGGGTTTGAATGCCGTAGTATGCTGATTCTGGGATTTGTCGTTCTCCCATTGAATCTTTTTCGATGCGGTATGCTGTGTCTGTTTGTTCGGTCATTTGTATTTAATGGGTTAGGAAGTTGTTGTAAAGATCAAATATTGATAATACCTACTTGTCTAGGTAGAACCCAACTTTTCTCAAATTTCGCAAATAAGATCCCCGACTTCTCTAAGAAGTCGGGGATCTCAAACCATAATGCACTGTAAATTATATTTTTTGCAAAGAATGTTAAATATTACCCCAAAAAAGTGTTGCCTCGGCTAAAGTCGTGCTTTGCACATAATATTTTTACTGAGTTTATGAGACTTGGGGCTTTTTTCTCTCTACCTTTAGTTGTTTTGGCAATTGCACCTAGTCAAATTGCCGCGACTTTCCAGCCAACAGCAACTTCCACACTTACCAAACCGCTGATTTTATCGGCTCAAGCCAATAGCGTAGCGCTGCGGCAAGCAGATCGCACGTACCGTATACGTTTTCAACGTGGTGCTAGTGGGGCAACTGTCGAAAGCGCTGTTGTACGGGGCACTAGAGATACCTTTTTGCTTGCTGCTAGGCGTAGTCAAAGGATGAATGTTAGTATTACTTCCCTAGAAAAGAATGCCGTTTTTGATATCAAAGATCCAAATGGCAAAATTCTTAAGCAAGAAGTCACTAACTGGAGTGGTGTTTTGCCTGCTACTGGCGACTATCAAATTGTTGTTGGTGGCACCAGAGGTAATGCTAGTTATCGGTTGCGTGTTTCGGTTAGATAATAGATATCTTTCGTAGAGACGTTGCGGCGCAACGTCTCTACAAATATTTTCGCTATACTTTTGTGCCGCATTCTGGACAGAAGTTATTACTAGCGATGTTTTTTGCTCCACAATGGCTGCAATAAACTAATTCTGCGGCTTTTTGGAGTTTGTCCCGTTCTGGCAAGCCAAGCATTTGAGCATTGCTCTTGCCGGGAGCTACCATTGGGTAACAGTTTTCGTTTCTGTTGACGATTACATCGACGAGTACTGGACCATCATGAGCCAAGATTTCGGCGATCGCGTCTTTCAACTCCTCCCGACTGCTAATTTGTACTCCCTTGACGCCATACGCTTCTGCTAGCATCACAAAATCCGGCATCCCCACTTCCATATTTGAGGAAGAATAACGCTCTCCATAAAACGCTTCCTGCCACTGCCGCACCATTCCCTGCCAGCCGTTATTAATAATAATAGTCTTGACATTTATACCAAATTGTGCAAGCGTCCCTAATTCCTGAATATTCATCTGAATACTGGAGTCTCCGGCAATACAAATCACTTGCTGATCAGGTAGCGCCACTTTTACGCCCATTGCCGCAGGTAAGCCAAAACCCATTGTCCCCAAACCTGCACTAGAAATCCAGCGACGGGGACCATTTTTGAGGAATTGTGCCGACCACATTTGGTGTTGTCCAACATCTGTGGTGTAGTAGGCATCGGGTGCTTGAGTTGCTAATTCTACAATGACTTCTTGGGGTGACAAAAAGTCGGGATATTTTGGCACTTGCAGAGGATAATCTTCCCGCCACTGATTAATTCGGGTTAACCATTCTTGAGTTTGATGGGGTTCAGGTGGGATACCTAATTCATCGTAGCGATGCAATAAATCAATTAATACTTGTCGCACATCACCAACAATTGGCACTTCTGGTGTGCGATTTTTGCCAACTTCCGCAGGGTCAATATCAATATGAATGACTTGAGCACGGGAAGCAAATTCATCTAATTTACCAGTTACTCGGTCATCAAAACGCGCCCCAACGGCAATTAACAAGTCACATTCACTAACTGCAAAGTTTGCATAGGCGGTGCCATGCATTCCTAACATTCCCACCGCTAAATGATGGTTTTCTTCAAAAGCACCTTTACCCATTAGGGTTGTTGTCACGGGAATTTGGAAGATTTCGGCAAGTTTCCCTAACTCAGCATGGGAATTAGAAGCGATCGCACCACCACCCACATACAATAAAGGTCGCGCCGAGTGTCGGATTAAATGCAACGCTTGATTAATTTGGCGAGGATTCCCTTTTACAGTAGGACGATAACCACTCAATCTGGCGGTACCAGGTTCCACGGGCAGATAATCAAATTCCTCTAAACCAACATCTTTAGGAACATCAATTAACACAGGTCCCGGACGCCCAGAACTCGCGATATGAAAGGCTTCTGCAACAATTCGCGCCATATCTCGTGGGTCACGCACCACATAAGAATGCTTAACTATAGGTAGAGTGATGCCGTAGATATCGGTTTCCTGAAAAGCATCAGAACCAATTGCGCCGCGAGGAACCTGTCCCGTAATAATTACCATACCAATCGAGTCCATCTGAGCCGTGGCGATACCTGTAACTAGGTTCGTTGCCCCCGGACCTGATGTAGCAAAGCACACGCCTACTTTGCCTGTAGCACGGGAATAAGCATCAGCGGCATGGGCTGCGCCTTGTTCGTGCCTAACTAAAATATGCTTAATTTGTCCTGTGGTTTCCCATTGGTAGAGTTCATCATAAATAGGCAGAATTGCACCGCCTGGATAACCGAAAATATGATCAACGCCGTGACGCCTAAGACTATCAATTAAGGCATAGGCTCCAGTCTGCCGACTGATGCTGGGAGAAACTGCTTTTGGAATACTTTGAGAACGCACCATGATCACCTCACAAGATAACTGAGTTTTTTTAAGTGTTCTATTTAATGATGCCTGCCTGAGCTGTTGATTAATATTTCTTTATGTGCTTTCAGGTTTAGCCCATTATTGTAATGGTAATCAAAATTACCGTCGAGGGTTTGGCAGAAATTTCTGACGTTGCAGTTTTTGCATCACTGCCTTTCGATTGGTGCGATAAGTACTTGATTTTTGACCACAACTTGCCTAGTTGGCTGGAAGTTAGATCATAATTTACGCTACGAGCAAGGTTGGCTTTGGTGTGAATTGGGCTTTTGGTTAGGAACTTGGGCTTGGCACAATAGACCTAGTTTAGTCGTAGAGACGTTCCGACGGAACGTCTCTACAAAGTCGTGCGGGGTAACGGCGAAATATCTAGTTAAAACCAAAATTCTGACGCGGGTTAAAATTCTTCAACTGCAGCAACTTTTTAGATAATTCTCTCCAATCTTTTTTATTAAGGAGCGAGTTAGAAATGTCGGTATATTTAGATAGAGAGAATGACTTTGCTATGCCGTGAACAGAAAAAAAGCAAAAATTAAATCTATTGGCGTGCAACCATTTCAATCAGTATGAAGTAAAAAAGAATAAACTTGGTCAGCAACTTCTGCAATGTTGATAAAAATTAGGGCAGTAATGGTAATTTCTCGAAATACATCAAGGGATACTAAACGTAACGTTGGCGATTTTTTATCATGGAACATAAATATAGATTAAAGTTATTAACATAAATTAGAGTTGTTAATTATACAAGCTACTTTTCGAGGTAATTTATGGCACTAGATGTAGGAAGATTTTACCAGGCTTGCAGTCCTAGTCCCTTAGTTATGGGGAATACTGAAGATCGGAAGTATTATATTGATTTTTCCTCTGTACGAGGTGGCAATATTATCAAGGAATTAGGGCGTACTATAGCACTACGCAAACACATTAGGACAATTATTGAAAGCGGCATCTACACAATCTCTCACACTCTCAAATTCCTTCGACCAAGCTCAGGATAAATCCTTAAGCCTTTGTTTCATCCAATTCTTTAAAACAGACCAGCAGTTTTCTATTTTGTTTAAATCGGGTGAGTAAGCGGGCAAATACCATAGTTCACATCCCGCTTCTACAATCTTTCTGATATTTTCTCCCTTATGAAAAGTCGCATTATCCAGAATAATAAGATCTCCTGGTTTCAATTGAGGAATTCAACTTTTCCCTAACCAAGTTTCAAATAAATCTCGATTACAACACCCCTCAAATGTTAAAAGCACCAACACCTTTCCAGATTTTAAAGCACTAATCCAACTGGCTCTTTCTCTTTTTTTACAGACTTGAGAGCCTGACATCTTTCCCCTCTAGGACTATATCCATCTGGATAGTCTTCACGATTATCAAATCCGGCTTCATCTACATATACTCTCCTTCTCTCTTCTATTTCTCCTAGTTTTTCCCTGAATTTTGCTCATTCTTCTTCATTTCTTTCTTGATAAATTCCCAAAACAAAATAGTTGGTCGCCTGCGTCGTCGCAATGATGCTGAAGAACATATCAAACTACTGAGGCGACTGACACCCACGGCTGAATACAGCATCATTTTTGACCCGATGAATAAGGAGACCTAACCCCCCAGCCTCCTCACCAAGGCTCCGGTTCCCTGCATTAGCGAAGCGGCACGAAGTGCGGGAAGGGGGAGTAAGACGAATGAATAGGGAAGGGGGAGTAAGAAGATTCATCACTTTATTCTTTCTTGTTCCCTCTCCTAAGAGGAGAGGTCATTCCTAAAGCATCGCCAATTCTTCACCAGCTAATCTTAAAATATAACCAACAAATCCCAGTCATAGGGAGCATAAGATGTCAATTGAAGCAACATCTGAGACAATATCCCAAACCACAGTGCCGGACTGGGAACCACCCATGCCACCCACTGATTTAATCTTTGATGACGGTGAACCCTTGGAATCAAATCGCCATCGTATTGCCATGAATACCTTAATCCGGGCATTGCAGCAAGCCTGGAGTGACCGCAACGACTTCTACACCGGCGGTAATATGTTTATTTATTACAGCAGCACTCAAGCTAAAAACCAAGACTTTCGGGGACCCGACTTCTTTGCCGTCCTCGATGTTGATGGTACTCCAGAAAGACAAGGTTGGGTTGTTTGGGAAGAAGACGGACGTTACCCGGATGTGATTGTAGAATTAATGTCACCTTCCACCGCTAAGGTGGATAAAGGCAAGAAGAAGGACATTTACGAGCGCACTTTTAAGACAAGAGATTACTTTGTTTACGACCCCTTTGACCCAACTTCCTTAGCTGGCTGGAAGTTAGATAATAACTTACGCTATGAGCCAATAGTTGCCAATGAGCAAGGATGGCTTTGGTGTGAATTGGGCTTTTGGTTGGGAACCTGGCAAGGCACAATAGACCGAGAAACAGCTTTGTGGTTACGCTTTTATGACTCTTCTGGTAATCTTGTTCCGTTACCGGAGGAAGCTGCTCAACAACAAGCCGAAGTTGCTCAACAACAAGCCGAAGTTGCCCAACAACAAGCTGAAGTTGCTCAACAACAAGCTGAAACTCAACGCCAACGTGCTGAACGTTTAGCTGCCCGATTAAGAGAAATGGGGGAAGATCCAGACCTTTTATAGTCTAATCGTAGAGACGTTCCGCCGGAACGTCTCTACAAAATTGCGCTAAACACCCAAATTCTGACGTGGGTTGAAATTCTCCAAGAGACGTTCGGCTGGAACGTCTCTACAAAATTGCGCTAAACACCTAAATTCTGACGTGGGTTGAAATTCTCCAACTGCCGCAACTTTTCATACAATTCTCTGACTTGCGGACTGGGATCTTTTGGCGCCACAATCATAAGTTCCACTAACTGATCGCCGCGTTTACCATTAGCATCAGGGTAGCCTTTATTAGCAAGGCGCAAACGTTGACCCGACCTCACGCCGCTAGGAACATTCATTTTCACCCTACCATCCAGCGTCGGCACTTCCGCAGGTCCACCCAAAACTGCCTCACTGGGCGTCACTGGGACTTGACAAAAAACATCCGACCCTTCCACTTTAAAAAAAGGATGGGGAGCCACGGTAATTCTTAAGTATAAGTTGCCGCCGTCGATGCCTTGACCTTTGAGGCGTACCCTTTGCCCTGTAAACATTCCCCCGGGCATATCAATTTCCAATGAGCGTCCATCTTCTAAACGGATGCGCTCTCGTCCACCGGTATAAGCTTTTTCTAAAGGTAGTGTGAGTCGCGCCTCAACATCTTTACGGGCAGGACGTGGATTAACGGTGGTGTAGGTTTTGGTTGTACCAGGTCGATAGGCATCAGTTGTCTTAACCCTATTACCATCGGCAGTAGCTGTCTTACCGGGGGGACGTTGTAGCAGTTGCTCAACAAAGCTGTTGAAGTCGCCAAACTGACTAAAATCGGCTTCTTGGGTGGAAGTACGCGCGCTACCATTGTTTCTAAAAGTCGAGGCTTTGGGCGTTTTTTTAGTGAAGCTTTTTTTCTTCAAAAACTTACTAAACTGGTCATATTGCGATCGCTTATTGGGGTCTGATAGCACCTCATAAGCCTCACCAATATCCTTAAACTTTTCCTCTGCGGTGTTGTCTCCCGGATTCATATCGGGATGATACTGCCGAGCAAGTCGCCGAAAAACCTTCTTAATTTCGTCGCTGGATGCCTCTGCTGGTACACCCAAAATCTCGTAGTAATCCCGAAAGTTTTGCATAGTCATTAGTGATTAGTCTTTAGTCATTGGTCATTAGTCATTTCTCTTGCTCACAAACAACTACTTAAAACCAGTCGTCATCTTCTTCGTCCCAATCATTTTGTAGCGGCGCATTACGTGGTCGTTCCCGTGGAGGGCGACTGCTTCCACCATATGAATCACGTCCGTAACTATCACGTCCGGAACTATCACGTCTGGGAACATCACGATTATAAGGGTCACGATCATAAGGATCACGTCCTGCATCACGTTTGTAGGGGTCACGATCATAAGGGTCACGCCCTGCATCACGTTTATAGGGGTCACGATCATAAGGGTCACGACTGTAAGGATCACGTGTCTCATAGCGATCGCGTTCTCGGTCATTATCCCCTGTAAAGGTACGACGAATCGAACCAAAAAAGTCATCATCCTCTTCGTCGGCATATTGCAAGCGCACCTCTCGCTTCAACTCATTCAGTGCATCTTGCAAATCTGATTGTGCCCTGTCAATTGAGCGCTCATCATCACGTTTTAACGCTTCTCGCAATTCCTGAACCAAAGCTTCAATACGACGGCGATGCATTCCGGCAAACTGTGAACCAAAATCTAGCGTCACTTCTTTAATTTTCCGTTCCGCTTCATTTGTCAAAGTTTGCGCCCGGTTACGCTTTTCAACTCGTTCGCGTTTTTGTCGGTCAACGGCGGCAAACTTCTCAGCTTCCCGAATCATCTCATTAACTTCCATCTCATTCAAGGTACTTGCACCTTGAATTGTCACCGTTTGTTCGCGTCCGGTTGTTCTGTCTAAAGCTGTCACCTGCAAGATGCCATTAGCATCAATATCATAGGATACTTGCACTTGCGGCACACCTCTGGGAGCTGGTGGAATTCCTGTTAGTTTAAACCGTCCCAAAGATTTATTATCTGCCGCCATTTCTCGTTCACCTTGGAGGACATGAACTTCTACCAAAGTTTGATTATTTTCTGATGTGGAAAAGATGTCAGAACGGCGTACTGGAATGGTTGTATTGCGAGGAATTAGTTTTTTCATCACTCCGCCGATGGTTTCTAAACCTACTGATAAAGGAGTGACATCTAATAACAAAATATCTTTAACTTCACTAGTTAAAATGCCTGCTTGAATTGCTGCACCAACCGCTACAACTTCATCAGGATTAACATTTTGATTGGGGGCTTTATCAATTAAACTCCGCACCAATTGTTGCACCAATGGGATACGAGTTGAGCCACCAACTAGGACCACTTCATCGATTTGATAAGGACTTAAGCCCGCATCAGAAAGCGATCGCTTTAAAGGACGACGCAAACGAGCAATCAAATCACCACATAACTCCTCAAACTCTCCACGAGTTAGCCTGGTTTCCAGATGTTTCGGTCCATCTTCCGTGGCGGTAATGAAGGGTAAATTGATATCAGTCACCCCGACCCCAGAAAGTTCAATTTTTGCTTTTTCAGCAGCTTCATAGAGGCGCTGGAGGGCTTGGCGATCGCGTCTGAGGTCTACCTTCTCTGTCTCCAAAAACTGCTCTGCTAGCCAGTCTACGATTTTGCGGTCAAAGTCATTGCCGCCGAGTTGGGTATCACCACTGGTTGCCTTGACTTCAAAAACACCATCGCCAACTTCCAAAATCGAGACATCAAAAGTGCCACCACCCAAGTCAAAAACCAAAATTGTCTCGCTTTCTTCTCTGTCCAAACCATAAGCCAAAGATGCCGCCGTTGGTTCATTTAGTATCCGCAACACCTCCAAACCGGCAATTCTGCCAGCATCTCGTGTCGCCTGCCGCTGGGAATCGTTAAAATAAGCCGGAACTGTAATTACTGCACCTGTAACAGTTTGTCCCAAATAGCGTCCCGCTTCATCTGCCAACTTTTGCAACACCATTGAGGCAATTTCTTCTGGTGCAAAGTCTTTTTTCAAACGAGGACATTTAATTTTAATATTGCCAGTTTCATCAGGGCGAATTGTGTATGCCACCCGCTTTGATTCTGGATTAATTTCAGCGTACTTGCGCCCAATAAAACGCTTGACGCCATAAAAAGTATTTTGAGGGTCAAGGACTGATTGGCGACGTGCCATTTGCCCAACCAAGCGTTCCCCGTCCTTGTTAAAGCCAACCACCGAAGGAGTTGTCCGCATTCCTTCCGCATTGGCAATTACAACCGGCTTGCCACCCTCCATAACAGCCACAACGGAGTTTGTTGTACCTAGGTCAATGCCGACTACCTTGCCCATGCCTACTTTGTTCTCCTCTCGATGAATGGTGTCAACTTCTTCGCTTTGATGTGTAGTTTAAAGGGATTAATCACCAATTTACCACTCCGGCTCTGTTGGTTTGAGCCAAGGATTGGTTCTGAACATATTCTATCGTGCAGCAAGGGCAGGTCTGTGGGTGGTGAGCTTGTTTGCAGGTTGATGGGGCAGGGTAGTCGAATTATTAGGTTTGTAGAAGAGACTGACACTCAAAATACTAACACCGTATAAATGCCCCTCAAGAGTGCTGATTAATTCTCCAGTTTGAAAATGCTAGATGTCCCATACATTTTGTTAAACCAAGGCTACCAGTGTTCCAATATCAGTCCATCCACATAATCAAAGTCTGTATCATCCGTCACTAGCACCCAACCATGTTCTAAGCACTGAGCAGCAATCCATACATCATTCATCGGAATTGGTCGTCCCTGGCGCTTCAATGCTAAACGGGTTTGAGCGTAGGTTGTTGCTGTTTCTCTTCCTAATGGCATGGCTACACAAGCTGATATAAACTCCAGATAGCGAGGCAAATTTTGCAATGGACGTGCCGAGTTTTCTGCACCAAACAATAATTCTCCAACAACAATCATTGGCAAAATTATTTCGGGTATTACTAATACTCTTGCGGTAATTGCTGTGTCTTCATTCAAGAAACGAACTGCAACAGAGGTATCTAATGCTATTTCACCACTCATCCAAATCTACTTGCCGACACTCTGTGGCAATTGATTGTTTTAGTTCTTCTGACTCTGAGTCACTTAAAATCCCTGCGAACTTTGCCAGTGGGTGTTTTTTACGGATAGCCTTAACCCGATGTAAGTAATCCAGTACTGTTTTTACTAGATCATCGGGAGCCTGTTGCAGTTCCTGAATCAATTGCTCACGACTTGTCATACTTCGAGATTCCTGGCATTGCCTTCAAATTGTCAACTCTAAGTGCACAAGTTAAAGGGATTAATCACCAATTTACCACTCCGGCTCTGTTGGTTTGAGCCAAGGATTGGTTCTGAACATATTCTATCGTGCAGGAAGGGCAGGTCTGTTGGTGGTGAGATGGTTTGCAGGTTAGGGCACTCCCCAGATTTTGATAGTTTCGTCCCAACTTCCACTGACAAGTGTTTTTCCATCTGGGCTAATGGCAACGGAATTAATAGAAGATGAATGCCCTTCAATCGTTCTGATTAATTCTCCGGTGTGGAGATTCCAGACTTTGATAGTTGTGTCAAAAACAGTTAAAGGAAGTGGACCACTACCATTCTCCCAACTTCCAAACAAACACAAAGGATTTTCCCCACTACCACTGACAATAGTCTTCCCATCCGGGCTGATGGCGACGCAATTAACATAAGATGAATGCCCTTTAAGTGAATGCCCTTCAAGAGTTTTTTTCAATTCCCCAGTCTGGAGATGCCAAATTTTGATGGTATGGTCGTCACTCCCACTGACAAGAGTCTTCCCATCCGGGCTGATGGCGAAGGAACGAGATGAATGCCCTGCAATAGTTCTGATTAATTCCCCAGTCTGGAGATGCCAAATTTTGATGGTTTTGTCCCTACTTCCAATGACAAGACTTCCACTGACAAGAGTTTGCCCATCTGGGCTGATGGCGACGCAATTAACCTCATCTGAATGCCCTCCCAGAGTTCTGATTAATTCCCCAGTCTGGAGATGCCAAATTTTGATAGTTTTGTCCCTACTTCCACTGACAAGAGTTTGCCCATCCGGGCTGATGGCGATGGATTTAACCGAGAGTGAATGCCCTTCAATAGTTCTAATCAATTCCCCAGTCTGGAGATGCCAAATTTTGATGGTTTTGTCCCCATTTCCAATGACAAGAGTTTGCCCATCCGGGCTGATAGCGAAGGAAGGAACCCAGTATGAATGCCCGTCCAAAGTACGTAAGCACTCAAAAAATCGCCAGGGATTGCCTTCTTGTAATGCCTGTTTAACTTTTGCCAAGAGCCTCTTAACACCTTCAATTCCTCCCAAAATTGCACTGCCTTCAGGGATGGGGGTTTGTCCTCCCAGTACGGCGTCGTATTCTTGCTGCTGATTAGGATCTGGCATGGCACTTTACCTTTGTGTGGCTTGTCGTTAGGGTAACTTACTGCTTCTGCAAAGGAAAAGCTGATGCTTGTCAGATTTAGGGAAATTGAGGTTTGCATCACGTCTTTCGGTGGAGTAAGGGAGTGTATGGGGAAACCCGGAGATCCCCCCCAGCCCCCCTTAAATAAGGGGGGAGAATCATTAATTATCAAAGTCCCCCTTTTTCAAGGGGGATTTAGGGGGATCTCAATTTAACAGCGAAGGCAAGAAAACCTCTCCTAGCTTGCTTTAGGGTTAGGAACGACCCAATCCTGTAGCCTCAATTTCATAACTCAGGCATAGGCAATGTTAGGATGTCAGTTGCCGCTATATATGGTTAGTTGTTAATGGCTGAAACACTTTTATTCAATGCCCTCCGCGCCGCCATTGATGAAGAAATGGCACAAGATGAAAATGTCTTTGTTCTCGGTGAAGATGTTGGTCAGTATGGCGGATCTTATAAGGTTACTAAAGGTTTATACGAAAAATACGGCGAGTTGCGGGTTCTAGATACTCCGATCGCTGAAAATAGTTTCACGGGTATGGCTGTTGGTGCGGCTATGACTGGTTTACGCCCCATCATTGAGGGCATGAATATGGGCTTTTTGCTGCTCGCCTTTAACCAAATTGCCAACAACGCCGGAATGCTACGTTATACCTCCGGCGGTAATTTCAAAATTCCGATGGTAATTCGTGGTCCTGGTGGTGTGGGGCGTCAATTAGGGGCAGAACATTCTCAACGCTTAGAAGCTTATTTCCAAGCTGTGCCAGGATTAAAAATTGTTGCTTGTTCTACTCCTTACAATGCTAAGGGCTTGCTAAAAGCGGCAATTCGTGATGATAATCCGGTCTTATTTTTTGAGCACGTGCTGCTTTATAACTTAAAGGAAGACTTGCCAGAAGGCGATTACATCGTACCGCTAGATAAAGCC
>JBATUR010000025.1:0-4871 GCA_049671305.1 Coleofasciculaceae cyanobacterium | reverse complement strand
AAGCTTTGACTTAATTGCATTGGGATAAAGGCTTTTTGGCAATTTCTGGTAATTTAACTTGCTGTAATAGTGAACTCCAATTGGAGAGAATAGTCTTATCATTAGGTGAGGCACAGCGTAAATTAGCAAGAGAAGTAACTGCTTCATACCAAATACCGTTACTTGCATAAATTGCTGGTTTTGCTTTGTCTGTTGCTGCAACTAACTGACTTTTGATTGCGGAATTAGGCTCAACTCTTTTTATCCAACCAGCAACATCTCTATTACCACTTTTATCTACTTTATCAAGCAAGAGACTGAAAATCCAGTAGTAAGATTTACCAACTTCTAAAGGGGGTAAAGCTGGTGTTGGATTAAGCTCAACTCTGACAATACTATCGCCCGCCGTCAGTGCTACAATTTCTTTATAAATCTCTTGATGATCTTGATTTATGAGAATAAACTCGCCTTCTACTCCCTCTAGATTAACATCAGGAATATAAAAGAAAAATGTCGGATAATCTGCCAACGTCACACCGATATTTGAGCTAGGCATTAGTGCAGTTAAACCGATAGGAGGCTGATAATCATTACAACGACTATTATTGTCTCTTTCAACTCGGTTAGCTTCTAATTCTGTGGAATCATCTGTAATTAGTTGATTAGGAAGCTTCAAGGTTATTTGTTTTTTACGGTAACCGCATTTAAGAAAGTTTAATTGTTTATTTGCTGGTTTGAAGAATTGTGCTTGTACTAAATCAGGCAAAACTAAATGAGAAAACGTGACTAATCCAACTAAAGCTATGTTGTAAAAAGGCTTAAAAACTACAGCCATTGTCTAAAAAAGGTGATGATGGTTAATTATTGAGCAGGCAAAGTGGATCTGCTTAAAATTAGACTAAACCGTTATTGCTTGAATTATCAAAAAATACGATAATTTCTTAAGAGATGGTGGCAAAATTTCCTTGATTTGGGAATTGCGATAATACTAGACAAAATGCCTAATTAGTTAGATGATAATACCTCAATCACCAAGTCCCAACTCCTGACGCAGACGATAAAGAATAGTATCAGGCTCAATTTGATTAAGAATGTCTTCAATTATAGTACTTGGTCCCTGGGAGCCCCAAGTGCAGCCCTGTTCGAGATAAACTTGTGCTGCTTGACCAACAGTATAAGCCCCATAAGCGGCAATTCCCGCTTGAGCGACTGCTGCTCCAGAATATGATGCGATCGCTGATGGACTATCTATACTAATAATAGCAGAGGCACTTTTCCCTAAACCCAACAAAGCACTACTGCCCAGTTCTCCTAATAATGAACCACCAGAACTAATAATAATTTTCTGCCAAAGCTTGCCTGCTTCATAACCCGTCATCGGTAAGCCGTATAATCGAGAAAGTGAGCGAATTAAAGCTAAATCTGCGATCGCACCGCCTAAAATATCCACAACCCCAATCGGGTTTAATGCCACCCCCAAAGCCTTATACTTAGCAAAGCGCCAAATCAAATCCTCAGCTTCATTACGGCGTAAATCGAGAGTATTTTTAGCGATCGAACGTTCGGCATTTCGGGCTTGAATTAAAGCATTAACTGCTAATAAGGTGCGCCCTTCACTGTTCAACATTTTTAAGATTTTTTGCTTCAATTCATCCACTTGTGGCGGCGGTGTTTCCCACTCATAAGTTACTTCTCCGTCGGGCCACTCAACTCGTACTTCTAAAGGAGTAGGTTCCGCTGCCACCATAACTATTTCCGATTCTGAGAGCAATTTTTGCAAACGTCGGTCTTTGGGGCTGCCTGTGCCAAGCTGTTGTAATTGTTGGTAAATTGCCTCACGGTCTTGGTCAGGATATAAATCAATTTTATTAAATACTAAAATTAGCGGTTTTTGCGCCTGCCGCAGTTCACAAAGCGCCTCATACTCGGTGCGCGTAATATCACCTGCCACTACAAACAAAATTAAATCAGCACTTTGTGCCACCTCAAACGCCATCAGCGCCCTGGTTTCGCCTTCAATTTCATCCAACCCTGGTGTGTCAATGAGCTCAATTTGCACTTTGCCGTCATTGTTAGGCATCCAACGTACTGACTTGGGCCACTGAGTTACGCCGTTAAGGGGACCCGTTTGCAGGATTTTTTGCCCTAATAAGGCATTGACAACCGCCGACTTGCCACGACTGACTAGACCAAAAGCGGCAATTCTGATCACATTTTGATCTAGTTTGTCAAGTGTTGATTTTAAAACTTCTAAATCTTTGCGTACAGAAGCTTGCAAGATGTCTGGGGCATGATTTTTGGGGCGGCGCTGGGAATACCAGGACAAAGCTTGCCGCAAACTGGCACGAGTGCGGTTTAGGTAGGCTTCTTGTTGGTTGTTACGGTTGGAGTTGGGTTGAGGGTTGCTCAAGGTTTGACGGGTATGGCTACTATTTTATTTTCCCCGATCTGAATTGCTGCTGACATCTGAATAGGGGGTGAAAAAGCGATCGCCTTTCTTCTTTCCCTCATTTCCTGCGGAATTACGCTGTAGGGGCGGGCTGTGATTCCCTACCATGTTTGGCAGACTAGAAACGGTTGAGTTAGAACTGAGACATCTCTCCTCATTTTAGTAACTCATGGAACCTTTAACGGCTGGTTTAATCGCAACCCTGGTTTTAACGAAAGCTTTTGAAAAAACGGGTGAAAAGCTAGGCGAAAAGGTACTTGAACAAGGCGGCAAGTTGATGAAACTGCTGAAGCATAAATCTCCTGACACAGCTAGTGCCATTGAAGTCGCGGCACAAACTCCAGAATTAGCCCAACAGCAGCCAGAAGACTATGGTGAGGCTATTTTGGTGGAAAAGATCGAATCAGCAGCAAACTCAGATTCGGAGATTGCCGCAGCCGTTCAAGCCTTGGCTGAGACAGTGAAAGCTCAGACACCAGCAACTACAATTGAGAATTGGAAAGGCATCAATATTAAGGGTGGAAATTCGACTATCAATAACCCTAATTTCAACTTTTAAAACTAATGACAACGGAAAATTGGAACGGGATCAACATCAAAGGTGGCAATCCCGTAATTAATATCAGCCAGTCTGAACGGGCAAAGTTAAATCCTCCAAAACATCTTCCTTATCAAGGTGTCCGCAATTTTGTGGGACGAGGGGAGGAACTCGAAAAGCTACATCAGGAGTTGCAAAAGGCGAATGTGGCGGTTTCTGCTGTTGCTGGTATGGGTGGTGTTGGGAAAACTGAACTGGCAATTCGCTACGCACGGGATCATGAGGCAGATTATCCTGGTGGGATTTGCTGGCTAAACGGGAGAGAGTCGAATCTGGCGGCGGGGATTATCCAGTTTGCCCAGCTTTACATGAATCTGGAAGTGCCGCAGAAACGGGGGGAAAGTCCGCTGAATCTCACTGAACAGGTACAGTGGTGCTGGCAGAATTGGCAACCTGTTGATGGCATTGTGTTGGTGGTGTTGGATGATGTTACGGATTTAAAAAGTTGTCGAGGGGTACTGCCGACGGCTAACCGTTTTCGTGTTTTGATGACTACGCGGTTACGGGGGTTGGATAGTAATTTTGTGGAATTACCCCTAAATGTGCTGTCACCAGATGCGGCTTTGGAACTGTTGACGGCATTGGTGGGTGAGCGACGGGTTGTAGGGGCGCAATGCCTTGCGCCCCTACTCTGCGAATGGCTGGGATATCTTCCATTAGGTTTGGAATTGGTGGGGCGGTATTTGGCAGAAGACCCGGATTTGTCTTTGGCTGAGATGTTGGAACGGCTGAAAGCTACACCAGGACTGCAAGATGAGGCAATTGACCCTGATGATGAGCAAATGCAGGAGACATTTAGCACTGCACAGCGAGGGGTGAGAGCTGCTTTTGAATTAAGCTGGCAAGAACTAGAACCCGTGACGCAGCGTGTTGCTGAGTATTTAAGCTTGTATGCACCGACTGTGTTTGCTTGGGAATGGATAGCGTCTGATACAGAGTTGTTTAATTGTTCAGAGTCAGAGATTAATAAAGCGAAAAAGCAACTTTACAAGCGCCACTTGATTGAGCGAGTTGAGGAAAGAGAAGGTGGCTACAAAATTCATCCTCTGATTCGGGAGTTTTTGCAAGGTAAGTTGGAAGCTTCAGAACAAAAGGACGAATTCAGACAGGCTTTTGCAGCAGCGCTTGTAGAAATTGCTAAGGAAATTCCTGAACCTCCCACTCTGGAATTTATCCAGTTAGTAAAAGAATGGATTCCTCATCTAGAAGAAGTTGCCCAAAATATGACAGATGCACTGAGGGATGATGATTTAGTGTGGCCCTTTGTTGGGTTAGGCAGATTCTATCAAGGTCAAGGCTTGTACGCGCTAGCAGAACCTTGGCGTAAGCAATGTTTAGAACTGAGCCAACGTCTACTGGGAGAAAACCATCCCGATGTCGCAGCCAGTCTCAACAACCTAGCATTACTCTACGATTCTCAAGGACGCTACGAGCAAGCTGAACCTTTGTTAGTACAAGCTTTAGAGTTGAGGAAAGATCTACTGGGAGAAAACCATCCCGATGTCGCACAAAGTCTCAACAACCTAGCAGCACTCTACCGTTCTCAAGGACGCTACGAGCAAGCTGAACCTTTGTTAGTACAAGCTTTAGAGTTGTGTCAACGTCTACTTGGAGAAAACCATCCCTCTGTCGCCACCAGTCTCAACAACCTAGCAGAACTCTACCGTTCTCAAGGACGCTACGAGCAAGCTGAACCTTTGTATCTGCAAGCTTTAGAGTTGTGGAAACGTCTACTGGGAGAAGACCATCCCAATGTCGCAACCAGTCTCAACAACCTAGCAGCACTCTACCGTTCTCAAGGACGCTATGAGCAAGCTGAACCTTTGTATCTGCAAGCTTTAGAGT
>JBATUR010000024.1:0-2283 GCA_049671305.1 Coleofasciculaceae cyanobacterium | reverse complement strand
GGTAATAGTTGGGGCAACATTCAGCACCTGAAGGTATCGGGTTAAAGGATTACTATAGGCAGCATCTTTATCTTGGGCAAGTCCTGTAAAGCTATACAGACCCACATCAGTAAAGAGACCTAAAACGGTTTGGGCTGTACGGGTTCCTGTTGTTCGCGGATCGAAACCGACTTGATTATTATTGACAAAAAAGGTTTGAGAGTCGGCGCCAGGATCTGTGGCAAATAAGCTACCAAATGCTAGTTGACCTTGGTAAATTGTGCGTCGGGGAATTCTGAAGCCTGTGAGTGTTGGTGCGACGTTTAAGACTTGTAGGGTTCGGGTTACGGGTTGGCTAAATCTACCATTTTCGTCTCTGGCTAGGGCTGTGTAAATATGTTCTCCGTTATCGGCAAAAAAACCTAAGTCGGTATTGACAGAACGCACTCCCGATCGCCTAAAATCTGTTCCAAGGTTGCGTCCGTTTAGGAAAAAGGCGATCGCATTCTCACTCCCTTGAGTGGCAAATAAGGTTGTTGAGGCGGTTTGACCTTCGTCAATGACTGGTAAAGCAAAATCTACTATCGGCGGCGTATCTCTAGTAACAGGATCTCTTGGTTGTACTGGGTTACGGCTACTACCACTATCGGTGTCGGCACGGAAGTTCATTAAGCCTGTAAAGCCTTCTGTCCAATACAAGGAAAGTTTGCCAAACAAATCACCTGCTGAGATGTCGATAACATCAGAATAGGCGCTAGAAGTGGGACTTTGCCCCGTCAGGGTTTCAAACCCCCAACCGTCGGCTGATCCATCGGTTTGAGGCAGGTTATCGCCGTAGGGATAAATATCAAATACAGTATTGCCAGGAATGGCATCAATGATTAAAGAGGTGATGCCAAGACCTGTATTATTAAAAGTCCAAGGCTGATTAAAGCTATTGCCCGACTCGGTTAAAGACCAGCCAGTACCAAAAGCGCCGCCAGAGGCAGTGTCCGTCGCAGACCAAATCGCACTTTCAGAGGAACCATCAAGAAAACTTGCCGTAATTCGCATCCCAGCCATCATGTTGCCGTTGGTGGTAAATCCGGTTAAAACAGTTGCCTGTACGGGTATTGCGGCTGCTCCTAGCAGAAGCGTCCCTAAGAGGGGATAAAGTATATTTTTGTTTAAATCGCTTGCCATAAGTTTTTTTTGCTGATATTTAGGGTAGATGTGGAATGAAGTATCTGAGATTGCTGGTAGCGTTTTGATGTACCTTTTCAAGAAAAGTCGGGTACGGGAACGTAACAGCATTGTTGAGTGAGTATTGCAACCCTTGATACCTAAATTTTAGCCAGCAAAACTTAATGGCAATATATTTTCTTGATGTAGATTACATAGTTTTTTGAAGTTTGTTCTGTCGTCGTTACTTCAACAAGGGTAGGCACGGTCTGTTAGATGTATCGCTTTTTTATGTTGATTTATACCCAGAGTCAGCAACGCTAGCATTTATTCAGCTTCACCAATTAAAGTAAATGCCGCCCAATCTTTAGGAAATGGATATTGTTTCATCATCATCAACATCGTATTTCTCAACGCCGTGGCTTTATTAGGATTTTGTTGAATCTGACGATAAAACTCAGTCATCAATGAAGCAGTTGGCGCATCAGGAACTGCCCAAAGAGATACTATTATACTAGGAACTCCAGCACTAATTAAAGCACGAGATAAACCAACAACTCCATCTCCTTTTATATCTCCTCTGCCTGTATCACAAGCACTTAACACAACTAATTCAGCATTTAGTTTCAAATCAAAGATTTCCGATGAAGTCAGCAAGCCATTATCATTGCCAGAAGGAGCAAGAGCTATAGCTCCTGGTACACCAGACAGCTTAAAATCATCTAATAAGCCATGTGTTGCCAAATGAGCAATTCTGGCAGTTTTGAGTTTTTCTAGGATAGCTGATTTAGTTGCTGCTGCGCCAATAATAGCTTGAGTGTTGAGTAGTTTCGCTATGGCATTTGCCTCAGTTTCCGAACCTGGTAAACTGGATAATTGCTGCAAATTTCCGGTTTCATTAGGAACACTCGGCATCGTCGGATTACCCATAACTAGGATATCCTTACCCTGTATGGGCGTAAGGCTTTGCGCCCTCAACCGTTGTCGTTGTTGATGAGTTAATTCTAATACTTGAATAGCTGGGGCGGTGAGTATAGTATGTTTTTCAATTAAATATTTACCTTGTTCATCTTGTAAAGCGGCGAAGGGAACTAAAAATAGAGATG
The DNA here is from genome assembly GCA_049671305.1 of Coleofasciculaceae cyanobacterium. Taxonomy (GTDB): domain Bacteria; phylum Cyanobacteriota; class Cyanobacteriia; order Cyanobacteriales; family Coleofasciculaceae; genus CADCTM01. The sequence continues at coordinate 37 of JBATUR010000024.1, read as the reverse complement.
ATTGAGGAACAAATATTACTTTTGAATTTGGGTCAGT
>JBATUR010000023.1:0-12446 GCA_049671305.1 Coleofasciculaceae cyanobacterium | reverse complement strand
ACTGCCGAGGAAGTCAAAAAATACATCAATCAAGTTGCTTTTTCCAGCGCCGAAGAGTTCGTTCAAAAATATCAAAAAGATGCTGACCAACAAATTATTGGTCACTTTGGTTTAGGCTTCTACTCTTCTTTCATGGTAGCAAGTAATGTTGAAATTGATACTCTTTCTTACAAAGCTGGGTCATCGGCAGTACATTGGTCTTGTGACGGTTCTCCAGCTTTTAAAATCGAAGAATCCAGCCGTGATCAACGTGGTACAACTATTACTCTGACCTTGCAAGAGGAAGAATTAGAGTACCTCGAACCGATGCGAATTCGTCAATTAGTTAAAGCCTACTGCGACTTTATGCCAGTTGCAATTAAGCTAGAAGGCGAACAAATTAATCGACAAAGAGCATTGTGGAAAGAGTCACCACAAAGCTTAACTAAAGAAGATTATCTCGACTTTTATCGCTACCTTTACCCCTTCCAAGATGAGCCTTTATTGTGGGTACATTTAAATACAGACTACCCATTTTTACTCAACGGCATTCTCTACTTTCCCAAGCTAAAACCTGATGTCGATGTCACCAAAGGTAACATCAAATTATTCTGCAATCAGGTATTCGTCAGCGACCATTGTGAAGAAGTAATTCCTAGCTTTTTGATGCCACTGCGAGGAGTAATTGATAGTCCGGATATTCCCTTAAATGTCTCCCGTAGCGCCCTGACAAATGACCGTACGGTGAGGAGAATTGCTGATTTTATTGCCAAAAAAGTTGGCGATCGCTTAAAGTCACTTTATAACGAAAATCGTGACGAATATATTCGTTCTTGGCAGGATGTTGGCACATTCGTTAAATTTGGCTCGTTAAACGACGATAAGTTTAAAAAACAAGTCGAAGATATCATTATTTACCGCACCACATATCAGCCAGCAGCGTCAACAAGTAATTCTGAAACCCCAGAAGTCCAAGTACAATCTGAAGACGGAGACGCTTGGCAGGAAGTAACTTCAAATAATTCTCATGACGCCTCAACTGTGTCTTATACAACGCTTAAAGAGTATTTGGAGCGAAACAAAGAAAAACAAGAAAATCGCGTCTTCTACTGCAACGACGAAGCCTCTCAAGCGACTTATGTAGAACTACATAAAAACCAAGGATTAGAAGTCCTATTTATGGACTCATTCATCGATACTCACTTTATCAGCTTTTTGGAACGTGAGTATTCTGAGGTCAAATTTTCACGGGTAGATTCGGACTTAGATAACACCTTAATTGACCAAGATAAAGCGCAAGAAATTGTTGATCCTAAGACCAACAAAACCCGCAGCGAATTAGTTAAGGAGTTGTTTGAAAAAGCCCTCAATAAGCCAAAAGTTACCATTCGTACCGAAGCACTGAAGTCGGATGATCCACAGGGAACCCCGCCAGCAATGGTACTTGTGCCAGAAGCAATGCGCCGACTACAGGAAATGACAGCCTTAATGCAGCAGCAGTCGGCACAGTTTCCAGAAGAACATATTTTAGTTGTAAATACTGCCCACCCACTGATTCAAAACTTAGTTGAATTGAGTCAAGGTAGCATTGTTCAAAGTGCAGGTCAGTCACCTTCTGGAGAGCTAGCTAATGATATTTGTCAGCACGTTTATGACTTAGCGCTGATGGCTCAAAAAGGTTTTGATGCTGAAGGTATGAAGTCTTTTGTTGAGCGCTCAAATCAGGTACTAACACGTTTAACTCAACGTTAATAAATTGACCTAACCCCTATCCCCTTCCCTAATAGGGAAGGGGGAGTAGGAGTTTTTATTAATGTTAATTGTTGAGGGAAAAATACCCATTTTTCAAGAGTAGGAGAGGTCAATTTCTACTAAGCAATTTTTGATTGTTCTTCCAAAGTTTCTAAATTTTGAAGTAGACGAGTTGCTGATTGATAAGCTTCATTAGTTAATTCCCGTCGCTCTCCACTATTTTCTACTAAATCATCAACAACTAGGCGTAAAAATCCCATTAAGGGGTTAAGATGAGTTCTAAATTCATAAGAAGTTTGAATTAAAGCTTCCTTGGCACTATTATCATTTTGTCGGTCGAATTGCATCGCGTACAAACGAGTGTAATAGCCACCTTTTTTAATCAGTTGTTCATGAGTTCCAATTTCCACAACTTGCCCTTTTTCCAAAACAGCAATTTGATGAGCTTTTTGGATTGTAGATAGTCGATGAGCAATTACAATAGTAGTGCGATCGCGGCATAATTCATCAATAGCCTGCTGCACCAAGCGCTCAGAAACCGTATCCAAGGCGCTTGTCGCCTCATCTAAGATTAAGATATCAGGGTTCCGTAGGAGGGCACGTGCGATCGCCATTCGTTGCCTTTGCCCTCCAGATAGTAGCACACCGCGATCGCCTATTTCCGTATCAAATTCTTGCGGCAACCCAACAATAAACTCATAAGCATTCGCACGTTTTGCTGCAGTAATTACCTCATCAATTGTGACATTTTCTTTGCCGTAAGCAATATTATTTCTAACTGAAGTATTAAATAAAAACGTATCTTGACTAACAATACCCATTGCCTGCCGAAGCGAACAGACATCAAAACTTCTCAAATCTTTGCCATCAATTGTAATACTACCAGCAATTGGGTCATAAAATCTTGGTAATAAATCTGCCAAAGTTGACTTCCCTGCACCAGAAGCACCAACTAAGGCAAGAGTTGTGCCTTTGGGAACCCACAAATCAACTTGATTAAGGACTAGATCATTATGTCCCGGATAGGTAAATGATACGCCTTGCAAACAAATTCCTTGTTCAATTTTTTGATAAATATCTAACCCGTTAGCCATAAAAGGTTTGTCATCTCGCCGCAAAAAGTTTGCTACAATTTCCGTACTAGGAGCTGCATTAGCAAAGTTACTTCTTTGAGAATTCAACTGACTAACAACAGGAAGTAACCGAAACAACACAACTAAATAAATCAACAACACAGTGGAAACAGATTCTAGTTGTTGAAAAAACAACGTCCTGGCAATAAAAACAATCCCTATCAGTGCCAAAATTCCTGTTACTTCATTCATCGGACCAATAGCCGCATAATTGGCGTGGGATTGATATTCTGCCTGTTCTTTTTCCTCAATTATTTGTTGAATTCGTTGATACTCTGCTTCCTCATTTCCCACTGACTTAATTAACCGTATACCTGTAATAATTTCTAATAAAACTGTAGAATATCCCCTTGACTTCTCAGACAAAATAATTCCAAACTCTCTAGCACGTTTGACAAAATATTGATTAGTTAGTGTTACTAAAAGCAATAAACTTGTCGAAGCCAAAGTCAGTTGCCAGGATATGGAAAGCAGAATAAAGATAAAAGTAAGAATTGTAATAAATGTTGTAAAAATTTGGATAGCAATTCTAATAGCACCAGCCGCCCTGGCAACTTCATTACTAATTTGGTTGACTACATCACCCATTTTAGTTTTAGCAAAATAATCTAAATCAACTTCTAAAAGTAACTTGATTCCTTCTTTTCTAATATCATTTACTAGCTTGGTAGATAGATAACTTGATGCCAAAGCATTGACATAATTGGCAATATTTTTAACAAAAATTGCCAAGATAACGACAGTTACCAGAATTAAAAGACGATTACTGTCACCAGTATCAAAAATTGATAGCGCTTTGTTAATTAGCGGCGGTAAACCTTGCAGATTTATATTTTCTTTTCCTAAAAATCCCAAAATTAACGGCACAATTAGCGTGATACTTACACCATTAAAAAGTGCACTGGAAAAGCCAAGCACAATAGTCAAAATAATCCAGCCGGGATATCGTAGCGCGTAGCTTAGAAGTAATCGATTAGGAGACATTTGGTAGGTGCTATAGAGCTAAAAAAAATTGATCTTCCAACAAGTTTACTTATTTAAGTCGTGAAATAATCATTTCTAAAATTGCTGCCATTGCCTCAATACTATAGTGTTCAATACATCGCATCCTTGCTTTAATTCCCTGAGCTTTGGCATTGTCTAAATGCTGAAATATCCACTGAATCTTTTGGGCAAGTTGTTCGGGAGAGCTTGGATCAACTAGATAACCAGTATCGCCTAAAATTTCTGGAATGTCACCAACACGAGTAGACAAAATTGGCTTTGCCATTGCCATTGCATCTGTAAGTTTGAGGGGAAATTGCGCTCTAGTTGCTAAAGTATCGCGCTGAGGAATCACAACTACATGAGCTGCTGCTACCACTTCTGGCATCACTTGAACCGAAAATCTGGGCAGTTTAATAATCCAACGTCCCCACTTTTCTAAAAGTTTTTGATCATAATCATCATAGGGACTTCCACCAACAATAACTAACCTCAAATCAGCTTGATTTAGTTGCTCTAACGCCATTAAAATATCCTCAAGTCCTTTATAAGGTCGTGGCGCACCAGGAAACATTAAAACCCGATAATTAGCTAATCCATATTTGCTGCGACTAGTTTCGGCATCATAGTTATTGGGATTAAATAAACTGGTATCTTTACCATTAGGTAAATAGGTTCCACCAAAATAATTGAGTAAAAATTGAGTGTGTGTGGTAATCGCATCAGCACGATTAATTAATTTTTCCATCCACTGCAAATATAAAGGATGATCTGGATTTCTTAAAGCGCCATTTTTTTTCAACAAATCTCTAGCAAGCTGCTTAGGTGTAAACTGATAATTATAACTTTCGCCACCATGCCAGCTTAACTCCCAATCATCAATATCTAAAATTACTGGACGTTTACCTAACTGCTTTAATAAAGCCAAGCCAAAACTAATTACTTTCGGTTTAACCGCATAGATAATATCTCCATTAAGCTGCTCCAAAAGTTGTTTAGCAGCAACGAAAAGCCCTGGATAATTTGCCCCTGGAATTGAGTAAACTTGTAGATAGTCAGGAGGCAAAGGATAAACTGTCTCATTATCAAAAAGAAAACCAATAATTTCCACCTGATAATTCAGTTTTAAAAGAGCTTGTGCCAATAAATAAGCTCGTTCAACCCCACCTTTAGACAACGTTGGTGTAACAATAGAAATCTTTAATTGGCTCATGGCTAGGGCAGACAAAACTATGTACAATACAAATCACTCTTACTGCCGGAAATTCCTCGAACTCGGTTCGGTTAGTCAACTAATTTCAAGCGCTCGATTTGCAGCTCATCAAATACACGATTAATTTGATAGCGCTCTTCATCGGTTACTTTATAATCAGAAAGAAACGTCGAAACTAACTGTAAATGTTCCAGACGACTTAATTGACCCACATTAAGAATTCGCTCAACAACTTGCTTAATGGTTTGATTTGATTGACCCTGATGATTTCCTGCCATAAGCTGTTGGTGGCGCAATAATGTTTTGGCTAATGAACTATTTTCGGTAATTTATTGACTAAAGCAACTAAGACATCAATTATATTTATATTTCCCCTCAAGACTCCCAAGACTATGATTAAAAGACCAAGCCCGATGCAAGAGCTGTTTATCTTATAGTATGCAGTTTTTTCTCTCATCGGTTAGTTGTACAAAATCATTTACAAGGAGCAAGTCCCAAAATGCAGGTTCACCTGCTGCCCGCACTTTCTGACAACTATATCTTTTTGCTATATGACGAGCAGCTCAAAATTGCCGCAGTCGTCGATCCAGCAGAAGCTAAACCAGTATTGCAGTGCCTCAAAGCACTTGATGCCCAATTGGTAACTATTCTTAACACTCACCATCACCGAGATCATATCGGTGGAAATCAGGAATTGCTGCAACATTTTCCCCAGGCTCAAGTATACGGCGGCGCTCAAGACCGGGGTAGAATTCCAGAGCAACAATTCTTTTTAGAAGAAGGCGATAAAGTGGAATTTGCTGGCAGAATGGCATCAGTTTTGTTCGTTCCTGGACATACCAAAGCTCATATTGCCTACTATTTTCCGCCAATTGCTCCTAATCAAACTGGTGAGTTATTTTGTGGTGATACCTTATTTGCCGGCGGTTGTGGCAGACTTTTTGAAGGAACGCCGACGCAAATGGTGGACTCATTAAGTAAGCTCAAAGCTTTGCCTGATAACACACGAGTTTGGTGCGCCCATGAATACACCCAAAAAAATCTGCAATTTGCCCTCAGCGTAGATGGCGACAACCAGGAATTAAAAAATCGCTATGCTCAGGTTCAGGATGCCCGTAGACGCAAGCAAGCAACCGTGCCATCCCAATTAGGACTAGAAAAGCTTACCAACCCCTTCCTGCGTTGGCAAGAGCCAATATTACAAGCAGCGGTGAAATCACAAGAACCGATCCAAACTTTTGCACGACTGCGGGGCATGAAGGATCAATTTTAAGGGAATCTGGGTGATTAGTTGCGATCGCCTCCCGAATTTTCGTAGTATGAAGTGTTTAGTGAAAATTTCCCTTTTTCAGTCCGTACCCCCGAATCAAGACTATGGCGAAACCTGTGCAGTTAGTTTTAAATCAAGATGTTAGCAAGCTAGGAAAAACCGGCGACTTGGTAGAAGTTGCTCCTGGTTATGCTCGTAATTATCTCATTCCCAAGAAAATGGGCGTGAATGCCACCCCAGGTATCCTCAAGCAAGTTGAACGCCGTCAGGCAAAAGAACGCCAACGTTTGTTAGAAGAGAAGCAGCTAGCCGAAAGCCGTAAAACTGCACTGGAAACCATTGGGCGCTTTGTGATCCGCAAACAAGTCGGTGAAGATGAAGCGATCTTTGGTACAGTGACAGCGCCAGAAGTGGCAGAAGCAATTCAAACGGCAACTAACCAAGAAGTAGACCGTCGTGGTATTACTTTACCGGATATCAGCAAGCTAGGCTTCTATAAGGCAGAAGTTAAGTTACATCCAGAAGTTACGGCAGTTATTGAGATTCAGGTTGCTTCCAATTAATGCCCTCTTAAACAAAATAGCCTGATTCAGGGGTTGAGTTGCAGTCACTCAACCCTTTAATTTATTAAGCTGGATTTATGCTTTATAAGCGATCGCCTAGGCTATGACTCAAGAACTAAATTTTTCTTTATTTAGCAACTCCCTACCTCCGCAAAACGTTGATGCTGAGGAATCAATTCTTGGTGGTATTTTGCTTGACCCTGATGCCATTGGTCGGGTAGCTGATATCTTAAAACCAGAAGCTTTTTATATTAATGCCCATAAGGAAATTTATAAAGTCGCACTCTTGCTACACACGACAGGCAAGCCGACTGATTTGATGAGTGTGGCGACTTGGCTTTATGACAATGAATTATTGGAGAAGGTTGGCGGGCAGGCTAAGTTAGCCCAATTAGTTGATCGTACTGTCTCGGCGGTGAATATTGACCGCTATGCTCAGTTGGTGGTAGAAAAGCACCTACGCCGTCAGCTTATCCAGGCAGGTAATGAGATTGTTAAGTTGGGTTATGATACTTCTTTGGAGTTGGAAGCTGTTTTTGATCAGTCGGAACAGAAAATTTTTGGACTGACTCAACAACGCCCTCAGCAAGGGCTGACGCCGATTTCTGAAACCTTAATCCAGACTTTTCAGGAAATTGAAACTCGCCATGAAGGCGTGGCGATACCTGGAATGCCTTCTAATTTTTATGATTTGGATGCCATGACCGGCGGTTTTCAGCAGTCTGATTTGATTGTAATTGCTGGCAGACCTTCGATGGGTAAAACTAGCTTTGCGATGGCGGTTGCTCGTAATATTGCTGAGAAGATGCCTGTGGCAATTTTTAGCCTGGAAATGTCAAAAGAGCAGTTGGTACAGCGTATGCTTGCCAGTGAGGCGGGAATTGAGAGTAATTATTTAAGGACGGGGCGCATTAGTCAGACTCAGTGGGAACCGTTGAGTTATGCCTTGGGTACTTTGTCGAATTTGCCGATTTATATTGACGATACGGCGAATCAGTCGGTGATGCAAATGCGATCGCAAGCAAGGCGTCTTCAGGCGGAACATGGGGATAAGTTGGGCTTAATTTTAATCGACTATTTGCAGTTAATGGAAGGTAGTGGCAGCGAAAACCGTGTGCAAGAAATTTCGCGCATTACTCGTAGTCTTAAGGGTTTAGCCCGTGAACTTGGTGTACCGGTAATTGCTTTATCTCAGCTTAGTCGCGGTGTGGAAGCGCGGACAAATAAGCGACCGATGATGTCTGATTTGAGAGAATCGGGCTGCATTACTGGTGATACCTTGATTACTCTGGCAGATAGTGGGGCACAAGTACCAATTCGTCAGCTAGTTGGCAAATCAGGTTTTACCGTCTGGGCAGTTAACGAAGCCACTATGCAGCTAGAAAGGGCAGTAGTTAGCCGAGCTTTTGCGACTGGCACAAAACCTGTAATTCAACTTAAAACAGCTCTGGGGCGGAGTATTCGGGCTACTGGCAATCATAAATTTCTGACTATAGATGGCTGGAAACGTTTAGATGAATTATCAGTAGGCTCGCGTATTGCTCTGCCTCGTCAGTTGGCAAGTTCTGCAGTGCAAACTATGAGCGATGCAGAACTTGCGCTGTTGGGGCATTTGATTGGCGATGGTTGTACTTTACCCCGTCATGCTATCCAGTACACGACTAAGGAATTAGATTTAGCTGAGATGGTTTCAGCTTTGGCTGAGATGGTTTTTGGCAACCAAATTAACCCACGTATTGTTAAAGAGCGAAACTGGTATCAAGTCTATCTGTGTGCGAGTCAGCGTTTAGCTCCTGGAATTAGAAATCCGATCGCGAAATGGTTGGAAAATTTAGGAGTTTTTGGGTTGCGCTCTCATGAAAAATTTGTGCCTGAGCAGGTATTTGAACAGCCTCAAGAAGCGATCGCTCTATTTTTACGGCATCTTTGGAGTACCGACGGCTCAATTAAATTAGTGAATGGTCGTTCTCTTTGTCCAATTGCTTACTACGCTAGCAGTAGTCAGCAACTTTCTTGTGGTGTTCAGTCTTTGTTGTTACGAGTGGGAATTAATGCTCGGCTCAAAGTAAGCCCTCAAGTTGGCAAAGGGCGTGATCAACATCAAGTTATCATCACAGGCAAACTTGATCTCGAAAGATTTGTGGATTTAGTGGGCGCTGTGGGTGTATATAAACAAAAAGCGCTTCAAGAGATTGCTACACATCTTTCTACAACGGTTGCTAATACGAATCGAGATGTAATTGATCATCATGTTTGGAAAAGCTATGCAGTGCCAGCGATGCAGATGGCAGGTATAACGACTCGTCAAATGCAAGCTCAGTTGGGTGTATCATATTGTGGAACCGGCATCTATCAGCAAAATCTTAGCCGTGAACGTGCGGCGAGGTTGGCTCAAGCTGTGGTGTCTGACAAACTCTGTTTATTAGCAAATAGCGATGTTTACTGGGATCAGATTCGCTCTATTGAGAGTGATGGCACGGAAGAAGTCTTTGATTTGACTGTTCCAGGCTTGCATAACTTTGTCGCGAATAATATTGTTGTCCACAACTCGATTGAGCAGGACTCGGATTTAGTTATTATGCTGTATCGAGATGAATATTATTCGCCTGATACACCCGATCGCGGTATTGCCGAAGTTATTATTACCAAACACCGCAATGGACCGACAGGCATGGTTAAGTTAATCTTTGATCCACAGTTTACCCGTTTCCGCAATCTTGCTTCTCACAATCATTGAAGTGCGGCGTTGCTGATTTGGCGTTTTATGGTCTTTTTTTACTGTTTCAATCCCCTTAGCTGAACGGTAGGGGCGCACGGATTGTGCGCCCCTGCAATTTGTGTGGAAGTTTCAATCCCCTTGCGGGGAAGAGTAAAGCGGAACATTGAGCCTAAAAGTGATTATGTTGTAGAGGCTAGGTTTCAATCCCCTTGCGGGGAAGAGTAAAGCGGAACAACTCTTAAACGAGTTTGGTTTAGAAGAGCTTAATAAGTTTCAATCCCCTTGCGGGGAAGAGTAAAGCGGAACGGCTGGACCATTTCCAGGACATTTAGAATGCGAAGCCCAGGTTTCAATCCCCTTGCGGGGAAGAGTAAAGCGGAACTGGTACTGGGTTTGACACTGATCCATGCTTCACTTATCGGTTTCAATCCCCTTGCGGGGAAGAGTAAAGCGGAACAAGTAAAAGCGACATCCCCTTACTGGCAAAATCTGACCTGTTTCAATCCCCTTGCGGGGAAGAGTAAAGCGGAACTGACTTTGGTGATGAAATACTAACCCTTGCTCTAGCCTTGTTTCAATCCCCTTGCGGGGAAGAGTAAAGCGGAACAAGAAAACTCATAAAAAGGAAGTTTTGACTACTGAAGTTTCAATCCCCTTGCGGGGAAGAGTAAAGCGGAACCCTCTAAATAATTAAGCCCCTTGGTTTAGTTAAGTTAGTTTCAATCCCCTTGCGGGGAAGAGTAAAGCGGAACTTAAAGCTAACTGAGAAGTGGTTTGATTTTCTATTAAGTTTTAATCCCCTTGCGGGGAAGAGTAAAGCGGAACGTTAAGCTCTAGTACAATTATCAAGGTTAAAACAATGTTGTTTCAATCCCCTTGCGGGGAAGAGTAAAGCGGAACTAGTAGATTTAGATGGAACATTAGCAATTAATAATCGTTTCAATCCCCTTGCGGGGAAGAGTAAAGCGGAACAAAACAATCAAATTCTGAAAGAGTGTGTTACAGTCTTGGGTTTCAATCCCCTTGCGGGGAAGAGTAAAGCGGAACTGATAAATTTGATTTACTGGGTTTGTTAGCTTTGGGTTTCAATCCCCTTGCGGGGAAGAGTAAAGCGTAACTCTTTCAATGTACGCTACACCTCCCGATGCATGGAAAGTTTCAATCCCCTTGCGGGGAAGAGTAAAGCGTAACAAAGTAAATCAAAAGTAAACCAAAAGGAAAAATCAAATGTTTCAATCCCCTTGCGGGGAAGAGTAAAGCGTAACTTTAAAATGACAGAAGAGTTTGATAAAGTAGCTTTCGAGTTTCAATCCCCTTGCGGGGAAGAGTAAAGCGTAACCCCTCGATTTGAAACCCATACCCTGTATAGCTTCTAGAGGCACTTTCCGAAGCTCATCGATTTTGTGAACAAAAACTCGAAAAACTTCAGATAAAAAATGCCTGAAACCCTTACAGCGAAAGCGACCGAGGCTCACAACGAAATAATCAGGGTTTCAGCGATTTTGCCGGAGCGTCGGAAATTGAAACAATTCCTTACAATCACTGAAAAACCATATAACTATTTAATTTTCTAGGTGCATTTCTGGAATACAGAACAATTTCCGTATTGTTGGTAATTAGCCGCAAAATCAGCGACTAGATTTAAAAATAGCGAAAATTCTTTAATTTGTCAAGGATTTACTCAAACTTCCTTGGCAAGAGAACCCCCTCATCCCCTAACCCCTTACTCCCACAAGGGGAGAAGGGGGACTGGATTTTTTTTGAGATCTTCAAGAGTAAGAGTAACAAGACGAGAAAACTTCTTACTCCCTCTTACTCCCCTCTCCCCTGAGTGGGAGACCGGAGCTTTAGTGAGGAGCTGTTCTTGTGAGGGGCTAGCAGAATAGCCAAGAAAAACTTCTTACTCCCCTCTCCCCTGAGTGGGAGAGGGGCTGGGGGTGAGGGGCTAGCAGAATAGCAATAAGAGTAACAAACCAAGAAAAACCTCTTACTCCCCTCTCCCCTGAGTGGGAGACCGGAGCTTTAGTGAGGAGCTGTTCTTGTGAGGGGCTAGCAACAAGCCAAGAAAAACTCTTACCCCCCTCTCCCCTGAGTGGGAGAGGGGTAGGGGGAGAGGGGCTTCAAACCACCTTCCCTATCTCCTGCCAACGCTGCTGCACCAACTGCTGCATTGCCTGCACCACCTCTGGCAAATCAACAAAATCCTGACTTTGATGCTTTATTTCCGGCTCTAACCGCTGAATTCCCACCATATCTCGGCAACAATTCAACACTCCCTGCCAGGAAGCATACCAAGCATCTGCTGCAAGTTGACGCTCCAGAATTGGCTGTAATCTTTCTTCTTCTTCCCGCAGCTCTTTCGCTCTCTGTGCCCACGTATCTCGCCACGGTTGCACAGCTTCAGGCATTTTATGAGCATCATACCAATCACGCTCAGTTCTTAAGATTTCTCCTAGTTCGTCAAGTTCAATTTTGGTAGTGCAGGTTTTAATAACTTCAATGCCTTTTTCAATCCACAATGGTAAACAGCGATAACTAATAAATTTAGCTCGTGATTCTCGTATTTTGACCCAAATCTGATATTTCCAGCATTCTACGCGCTCAATTTGGCTGAGGGGAATATTTAGGTATGTGGCGACTTGCTGACGAATTTCTTCAATGGGTAATTCTGCGGCGTGAATTAATCCAGAAGTAATTAAATTTTGTGACATGACGATGTATGCTCCTGATTTTGGGTGAAAAGTGAGCCCAAAATATTAGCCACCCCGCTTTTTTTGCCATAAGTAAGCCGGGGTGGCTAGAGGAGTGATAACATTTCTTCTAGCCTCCAGAC
>JBATUR010000022.1:0-66568 GCA_049671305.1 Coleofasciculaceae cyanobacterium | reverse complement strand
AGAAATTAAAACAGATCCAAGTCTTAAACTTATTCCTGTGATTATTCTTACCACATCAACCGCTCAACAAGATATCCTAAAAACTTATGAATTAAACTGTAATTGCTACATTACTAAACCAATGGATTTAGACCAATTTATCTGTGTTGTAAAACTTATTGAATTGTTTTGGTTTACTGTAGTAAAACTACCATCTGAGCAATAAAATGGATAGAAGGAAGCTGCAAATTCTTTTAGTAGAAGATAATCCTGATGATGCTAAATTGCTACAAGAAATTATTGCTGACGTCCAGGAAAATTCTTATTCATATTCATTAGTTCATGTTGAACGCCTTAAAGATGCTCATAATTGTCTCAAGAAAGACCAATTTGATGTAATTTTATTAGACCTCTCACTTCCAGACAAGCAAGGTTTAGATACCGTAACTCAAACTTATTGCCTAACACCAGATTTACCAATTGTGGTGCTAACTGGTTTTAATGATCAAGATATGGCGTTGGAAGCTTTACGACAGGGAGCGCAAGACTATTTAGTTAAAGGTAAGATTGATCATCATTTGCTTTTCCGTTCAATTCATCATGCCATTGAACGTGCCCAAACCTTAAAACGTTTGCGCCAAAGTGAGGAACAGTTACAACGCCTTAATGAAGAATTAGAACGTCGTGTTGAGGAGCAAACTGATCTATTAAGGCAAAAAAATCAGTTTTTAGAAGGTGAGATTTCTTATCGTCAACTTTTAGAAGAAGAACTACGGAATGCTTTAATTAAGGAAAAGGAACTGAGCAATCTTAAATCTAATATTATTTCGGTAGTTTCTCATGAATATCGTACTCCTTTAGCGACAATTCTTTCGTCTTCAGAATTACTTGAATATTATAGTGATCAGTGGTCTAAAGATAAAAAAAAGTGTCATTTTCAACGCATTCAAAGCTCGGTTCATCACCTAACACAGTTGGTTAATGATGTCTTGGTGCTTAATAAAACTGAGGTAGGAAAGCTGCTTTTTAATCCTACTGCCCTAGATTTATTGATGTTTTGCCCAGAATTAATAGCAGAATTTCAACTCACAGTTAAGACGCAACATCGTATACTTTTTAAGACTACAGGTTTAGCTTGTATAGCTTGTTTTGATGAGAAATTGTTGCGGCAACTGTTGACTAATTTGCTCTCAAATGCAATTAAATATTCTGATCAGGAAGCAGATATTCAATTTTATTTAATTTGGACATCAGATAGTGTAACTTTTCAAATTTGCGATCAGGGAATTGGTATTCTCAAAGACGAAATTGCTCAATTGTTTGAGGCTTTCTATCGTGGCAGTAATGTTGGTACAATCTCAGGTACAGGGTTAGGGCTAGCAATTGTCAAAAAATGCGTAGAACTCCACAATGGAGAAGTTAATGTGGAAAGTAATGGGAATGGCACAATATTTACAGTGACTCTGCCGCTCAATCTCGATACTATCTTATAAAATTGAAGCAGCTCAGTCTGACTTGATGATTCAATCGGTTTTTAATAATATTGATACCGAAAAAAACACTAAGATTGTTTTCTCTTCGCTCATAAAGGATATGAATAACAGAGAAGCGATTGGGCAAAGCCCAGCGCCTGCCGAAGGATGCCCAAAGGGCTGTGAAGCAAACGCTAAACTAGAAGTGGTAATGCTAGCGACTCAAAACCTAAGCGAACTCTACGCCTTGATGGAAGACTACTCATATAAAGACGTTATGGCAGTCTACAACCAATTTACACCATCCCAGCAAGCAAAATTTAACCAAATTTGCTTCCGTGATACCCAGGCACAGCTAGATGCCATCAGTATTGCGGCAAATTCTGTAAAATCATACCACTAAAAAAGCATTTTGTCAAGTTATATAAGTTTTCTCAAGCATAATTCGTCAAATATTCCTGAGACAGGTTAACATTAGTTCATAAAGAAACTTCTTCAATGTACCCGCATCCTAAGTCTTAGGAGGAAATAAGTAATGAATAAAAAGTGGAGAAATGCAGGGCTGTATGCACTACTAGCCATAGTAGTCATCGCCTTAGCAACAGCATTTTTAGACAAACCATCCCAAAGTCGCGAGACTTGGAAATATAGCCAACTAATTGAGGAAGTCGAAAATAATAAAGTTGAAACCGTCAAACTTAGCGCCGATCGCAGTAGAGCCTTAGTCACGGCTCAAGACGGCAAACAAGTCTTGGTAAACTTGCCCAATGACCCACAACTAATCAATATCCTTGCCGACAAAGGCGTAGGCATTGACGTGTTGCGCCAAAACGACGATAGCTTCTGGGTAAGAGCCTTAAGCAGCCTCTTCTTCCCAGTCTTACTATTAGTTGGCTTGTTCTTTTTGCTGCGCCGTGCCCAAAGTGGTCCAGGTTCTCAAGCAATGAACTTTGGTAAGTCCAAAGCCCGTGTGCAAATGGAACCACAAACCCAAGTCACATTTGGCGATGTCGCAGGCATTGAGCAAGCAAAACTAGAACTCAACGAAGTTGTTGACTTCCTCAAAAATGCTGACCGTTTCACCGCTATTGGTGCCAAAATTCCTAAAGGCGTCCTACTAGTTGGACCTCCTGGAACAGGCAAAACCCTCCTCGCCCGTGCTGTTGCAGGCGAAGCAGGCGTTCCTTTCTTCAGCATCTCCGGTTCAGAATTCGTGGAAATGTTCGTCGGTGTTGGCGCATCTCGCGTCCGCGACTTGTTTGAACAGGCAAAAACCAATGCACCTTGTATCGTCTTCATCGATGAAATTGATGCCGTTGGGCGTCAACGTGGTGCAGGTTTAGGCGGCGGTAACGATGAGCGTGAGCAAACCCTCAACCAGTTGCTGACCGAAATGGACGGCTTTGAAGGCAACACCGGCATCATTATTATTGCTGCAACCAACCGTCCTGACGTTTTGGACTCAGCCTTATTGCGCCCTGGTCGTTTTGACCGTCAAGTAGTTGTAGACCGCCCTGACTACGCTGGACGCTTGGAAATTCTCAATGTTCACGCCCGTGGCAAAACCCTGGCGAAGGACGTTGACTTAGAAAAAATTGCCCGTCGGACTCCTGGTTTTACTGGTGCTGACTTGTCCAACTTGTTGAACGAAGCAGCAATTTTGGCAGCGCGTCGTAGCCTCACGGAAATCTCAATGGATGAAGTGAATGATGCGATCGACCGTGTGCTGGCAGGTCCAGAGAAGAAAGACCGCGTGATGAGCGAAAAGCGCAAGACCTTAGTGGCATATCACGAAGCTGGTCACGCTTTGGTTGGTGCATTGATGCCCGACTATGACCCTGTGCAGAAAATCAGCATTATCCCTCGTGGTCGCGCTGGTGGTTTAACTTGGTTTACTCCTAGTGAAGACCGTATGGACTCAGGTTTGTACTCACGCTCTTACTTGCAAAACCAGATGGCAGTCGCTTTAGGCGGTCGTTTGGCTGAAGAAATCATCTTCGGTGAGGAAGAGGTGACAACTGGTGCATCTAACGACTTGCAGCAGGTTGCCCGTGTGGCACGTCAAATGGTGACTCGTTTTGGTATGAGCGATCGCCTCGGTCCTGTAGCTTTGGGTCGCCAAAGTAGCAATATGTTCCTCGGTCGGGATATTGCTTCAGACCGCGATTTTTCTGATACTACGGCAGCGACAATTGATTCTGAGGTTCGTAAGCTCGTTGATGAAGCTTACAGTCGTGCCAAAGATGTTTTGGTGAGCAACAGAGTCGTCCTTGACAAATTAGCAGAAATGCTGATTGAGAAGGAAACTGTTGATTCTGAAGAGTTGCAAGAAGTCTTGGCAAATAACGATGTCAAGATGGCAGCAATTGCTTAGGTAGGTGATGGGAAGTAAGGAGTTGAAAAGGCAATCTTTTAAATTCCTTACTTAACCCAATTGACTCTAACATTGAATTTTTATAACGATTTTTAAGTTTTTAACGAGATATTTTTGGGGTAGCATTCTCAGGTGCTGCCCTTTTTTATTGGGTGAAGAGGAGATCCCCGACTTCTTTAAGAAGTCGGGGATCTGAATTTACCAATTCTCTCTTATGATGGGTGTTTGGAAGCTAAAAATAGATTATAAAAGAAACTATTAAATAATAAAAATAATCAATCTAATGAACTTGACTCCACAATTAGGATTAGTCTGTATCACAGCATCTAAGGAAGTGCGCTACCGGGCGCTTACACGTAAGCGATTATTGCAGTTTTCTGAACCTGAGCAAGCAGAAATGCTGCGAAATCTATATAAAGATAATCTGCAACGTTTGAATTTAGCAATTGATTTTTGTTTGGCTAACAATATCAAGCTTTATCGAGTTACTTCTAGTCTTTTTCCTTTTGCTGATACGGAATTAGGAGAAAATATTGTCAATGAATTGGATACAGAAATTCTGCAAACTGGGCAACGTGCCATTGATTCAGCTATCCGTATTGTCCTGCATCCTGATCAATTTGTGGTCTTAAGTTCTGATAGTCCTGACGTTATTGCTAATAGTATCAAGATTTTAAATTATCAAGCAATGGTCATGGATAAATTGGGGCAACCGCGCTCACCGTGGGCAATGATTGAAATTCATGGCGGAAAAAGCGATCGCTCCGAGCGACTAATAGAAGTAATTAGCAATTTACCTGAAGCAATTCGCAGCAGATTAGCTTTAGAAAATGATGAATATGCTTATAGTGCCCAGGAAATTTTAGCAGTTTGTCAGCAAGCAAAAATCCCAATGGTATTCGATGCTCATCATCATGTTATTCATGAAAAATTGGATAGTTACGAACATCCTAGCGTTGCTGAAATGGTAGAAGCTGCGGCAACTACTTGGTGTCCTCGTGAATGGCAATTAGTGCATATTTCTAATGGTTGTGAAGGCTTTAATGACCGACATCATAGCGATTTAATTACCGTAATGCCAAGTTCTTATAGTCATGCACCTTGGATTGAGATTGAAGCGAAGTTGAAGGAAGACGCGATTAATAAATTGCGTCAAGAATGGCTACCCACCTTAACACCAACACTGGCATCTGTTTAATTTAGTACAACAGCTTTAATTTGAATTATGCGAAGGAATTTCTATAATAAATTCTGTACCATGCTTAAAACAAGAATTACACCGTAATCGTCCCTGATGTTTTTCAGTCACAATTTTGTAGCTAATAGATAAACCCAAACCTGTACCTTTACCAACAGGTTTGGTTGTAAAAAAAGGATCAAAAATTTGTTTTTGCAAACTTTCTGGAATACCTGAGCCATTATCTGATATCTGAATTTTTATCCATTTCTTCTCAACTAAAGAAGTAATAATTTTAATAGTAGGAGTTTGGACTAATTCAAGCTCAGTTCGTTGTTTATCACACTCTTCTAAAGCATCAATTGCATTAGTAAGAATGTTCATAAATACTTGGTTTAGTTGACTTGCACAACACTCAATTAAGGGCAAATCTCCGTACTTTTTAATAACTTCAATACCTAGATATTCAGGCTTGGCTTTAAGCCGATATTGTAGAAGCATCAACGTGCTATTGATGCCTTCATGAATATCAACCGCTTTCATTTCTGATTCATCTTTACGAGAAAAGTTTCTCAAAGAAACTACAATATTTTGAATGCGGTCGGCTCCAACTTTCATGGAATTAATCAATTTGGGTAAATCTTTAACTAAGAAATCAAGATCAATAGTACTAATTTGTTCAGTTAGTTCTGGCGTAGGATTGGGATAGTATTGCTGATATAGTTCTAGTATTTTTAGCAAGTCTTTAGTATATTCGTCAGCATAGTTAATATTATTGGAAATAAAGTTGACTGGATTGTTGATTTCGTGAGCAACTCCGGCTACTAATTGACCCAAACTAGACATTTTTTCGCTTTGGATCAAGTGAGAATGAGTTCGTTTTAGTTCTTCTAGTGCTTGTTCCAAATCTTGGGTTTGTTGCTGCAATTCTCCTTGAGTTTGACGTAAAAGTTTAACCTGGATTTTGGCTTTTTGAGATAGTCTAATTTGTCTCCAAACTACAAAAGCCGAAATGATTGGCAGTATACCCAGGGTAAAGGCAAGCCAATTTAGCGAACTTAATTTTGATTCTATATTTTGTTGAGGAATAACTAGTGCAATAGACCAATTTGTTTCTTGCAGAGGCACATAGGCAATGTATTTCAAAGTACCATCAAATTGCCTTAATTCAATGCCTTGTTCGCGGTTTACCATACGACGGGCAATTGCTGCCAAATTCGGATCAGTCGAATTGAGCAAACTTGGTGCAGGTTGTTCAAATGTGCCAATTAATTTTGAGTTGGGATGAGCAATAACTTCTCCTTGAGAATTGAGAGCAAAAGCATAGCTATTGTTTCCATATTTAAGTTGATTTACCACCTTAATTAGCCGATCAACTTTGAAGCTACCACCGAATACACCAATAGCAGCACTGTTAGCTGAGGTGTTTTTTTGAATTGGGGCAACGATGAAAATTACAGTTTTTTTGGTAGTACGACTGATTAAAGGATCAGAAATATTAAGTTGTCCAGCTATAGCCTTTTTAAAATACTCACGATCTTTGAGATTTGCTTGGGCACGACCAACTTGGGTATTGTAATATGAGCCATCAGCATTAGCTACTAAAAAGAAGAAAAAATCATTAAGTCGCTTTACTTCTGATTGTAAATATGGTTCAACAATTAGCCGATTTAAAGAACGTACAGTCGGGGTATTAGCAAGGGTTTGTACTTCAGCTTTTTGGATAGCCAGCCATTGATCAATGTTATTTGTACCCTGACTGACTTCTTGTAGGGCATTTTGCTTAAGTTTTTCAACAATGAGCTCTCGCACTGTCTGGTAACTAGCGATCGCAATTACACCAACAATCAGCGTTGTACCAATCAGCATCAACGGTATCATTAAATTGAGCGACCGCTTTCTATACTGAGATAAACATTTCCCTAGCTCCAATCTGGCTTTGCATATACTGAGAAAGGAAAATCGCCGCATTAGTTTTTTCATATTGCTAATGCCTTAGTACAATTGTATTAGAGGACTTCAGTTCTCAACAAGTGAGAAGGATCTATTATTACCGATCTTTTTCCTTTATATCCTTAGCAGGCTAGCAAACCCAACCGTGCCGCCGCCACATCTTCAAAAATATCTCCCAAAAATAACAGACAAGTGTGCAGATCTCTAGATACGATGACCATTAACTGGTATGACTATCTAAGATCACACACAAATCAACATGAAAATTCTATTTGTTGCCGCAGAAGCAGCGCCGATAGCCAAAGTCGGTGGTATGGGAGATGTCGTTGGTGCACTACCAAAAGTCTTAAGACAAATGGGGCACGATGTGCGGATATTCATGCCATATTACGGCTTTTTACCAGACAAAATGAAGATCGAAGGCGATCCTGTCTGGTACGGCAGCGCCATGTTCCAAGATTTCTCTGTCCATGAGACAGTTTTACCAGGTACTGATGTTCCCTTATATCTATTCGGACATCCTGTTTTCGCTGGGCGCAGTATTTACGGTGGCGATGATGAAGACTGGCGTTTTACCCTGTTTGCCAACGGTGCGGCGGAGTTTTGCTGGAATTATTGGAAACCGCAAGTTATACACTGCCACGACTGGCATACAGGCATGATTCCAGTCTGGATGCATCAAGACCCAGATATTAGCACTGTCTTCACCATCCACAACCTAGCTTATCAAGGTCCTTGGAGCTGGTTCTTACAAAAGATTACCTGGTGTCCGTGGTATATGCAAGGGCATAATACAATGGCGGCAGCAGTACAATTTGCCGATCGCGTTAACACAGTTTCACCTACCTACGCCGAACAAATTCGTACCGCTGAATATGGTGAAACCTTAGAAGGGTTACTATCATTTATCAGCGGCAAAACCGTCGGTATTGTTAATGGCATTGATACCGAAAGTTATAACCCCGAAACTGATAAACTCATCCCTCAAAAGTTTAGTGTCGATAACCTAGAGGCACGTAGCGCTAACAAAATTGCCATACAAGAAGAAATCGGTTTGCAAGTTAATTCTGAAACCTTCCTCATGGGTATGGTAACGCGCTTAGTTGACCAAAAAGGCATTGATTTACTAATTCAAGTACTCGATCGCTTTATGGCATATACCGATAGTCAATTTATCCTATTAGGTACAGGCGATCGCTATTATGAAACCCAAATGTGGGAAATGGCATCCCGTTATCGTGGTCGAATGTCTGCCCAACTACTATACAACGATGCCCTCTCGCGCCGCATCTATGCAGGCAGTGACGCCTTCTTAATGCCTTCACGCTTTGAACCTTGCGGCATCAGCCAAATGCTAGCCATGCGTTACGGCTGTGTACCCATTGTGCGACGCACTGGCGGTCTTGTCGATACAGTTTCGCACCATGATCCCGTCAACCAAACTGGTACAGGCTACTGCTTTGACCGCTATGAAGCCCTAGACTTCTATACTTGCATGGCGCGTACAAGTGAAGCCTTCCGCTTTAAAGACCAATGGCACGCCTTACAAAAGCGTGGCATGAAAGAAGATTTTAGCTGGGATAAGTCAGCAGTTGACTACATCCGGATGTACAAAGACATCCTCGGTTTACCACAAGAAGAAGCAGTTTCTGAGGCTGAAGAAGCGATCGCGGCAGTGGTTAGTTAACCTACCCATTCTTCATAGTAGGGGCGTACAACCGTACGCCCCTGCCCCCGTGCCTATCGCGCACCACCCCTAAGTTTTCTCAATCAAAAAAGTCTCTACCTCTGTGCACTAGGTTTTGCCTTCAGATTAGGAACCGGATCTTGTGCTACCCATCCTTGAGACGAAAAATAACGCACTTCAAAATGCAAATGTGCTTGGTCAACATCTGGTTTACCAGTAACACCAACCGTACCAATTTTATCTCCCGCCTTAACTGCATTTCCTGCCGCCACACTCAGATCCTGCAAATGAGCATAACGGGTTTGTCGTCCACCTTCGTGATTAATCACAATCAAATTTCCATAACTACCTTGAGTACCTGCAAAAGCAACCGTTCCCGCCTCAACAGCAAGTACGGGCGTCCCCACTTTTGCTAGTAAGTCTACCCCGCTATGAAAAATCGCCTGCCCCGTATTAGGGTTTTGATGCCAACCGTAACTAAGTCCAACTGTTGCCGTTGCGGGCATTGGATAACCAGCAAAACCACTAAAAGTATCTTGACGCGCATTTGCCTGTGTTGTCCAACTTACCCCCGGCACAAAAACTTGTTGAGGCTGCTTTTGACAACCATTTAATTCATACAAAATATCTGCCCGCATACCGTAAGCTGCGGCAACGTCCTGCCAATTGGAACCTTTAGGAACAGCAACACGAATGCCATTAAAAGGAGGAATCAAAATTTCACTGCCAAGGGGCATTTTTCCACTTTTTAAACTGGGATTTAAACCTAATACAGTTGCAGGAATTAGATTGTATTTGTTAGCAATACTTGCAACTGTTTCACCCGCAGCTACTTTGTGACGAGTTAAACGAGAAAGTAGCGGTGCTTGGCAGACTTTTAACTGCGGTGAATCACTTGGCGTGATTAATTGATTACCCTGAGACACAAAAAAACTACTATCTGCATTCGCTTTTAAAAGTGTTGGAGTAAGCAGTAATGTCAGGGTTGAAATGAGAAACCAGCAAGATTTCATAAGTTAGCGATTAGTAAAAATGCCAATAACGAAGATTAAAGTACTTGCAAAATACTAGGAATACTTTCCACAGCTTCTAGTGTACGAATTTCCTCAAGCGCTTGTTGAAAATTTCCTGCCTGTACATCGTGAGTAACCACCACAATTTCGGCAAAGTCTGCTTGGAAACCAGTTTGAACAATCGATTCTAAACTAACATGATGGCTGCCAAAGCAAGTCCCCAACTTACCAATTACACCAGGACTATCTTTGGTCAGAAAACGGGCATAAAACCTGGTTACTACTTCGGAACTTGGCGCAATTCGGCAATAATGTTGATGAGAACAGCTTAATAAAGGATGCAGTTGGTGATTTGTTCCTGCTGTTTTTAAGACGGCGGCAATGTTTAAAATATCTGAGACGACGGCGCTAGCAGTAGGACCGGCACCGGCACCGGGACCAAAAAACATCACTTGTCCAATTGGTTCTCCTTCTATCAAAATTGCATTATAAACACCGTTGATACTGGCAAGAGGATGAGTTGTGGGGACAAGAGTTGGTTGCACACTTACCTGCAGCATTTCGGCGTCTGGAGTGTCACTAGAGGTGGTTTTTTCTCGTTTTGCCAGTGCTAGGAGTTTGATGGTAAATCCTAATTTTTGGGCGTAAGCAATATCGGTGGTACTAACTTGGCGAATGCCTTCACAAGCTACGTCTTCTAATTTTATTCGTCCGCCAAAGGCTAAGGATGCCAAGATGGCAATTTTATCAGCAGCATCTAAGCCATCCACATCTGCCGTCGGGTCAGCTTCGGCATAACCGAGTTTTTGAGCGTCTGCAAGGATATCAGCAAATTCGCCGCCTTCGGTTTGCATCCGCGTCAGGATGTAGTTGGTTGTGCCGTTGACGATGCCTGTGATGCTGTGAATGCGGTTAACGCCTAAAGACTGCTTGAGGGGTTGGATGACGGGGATACCACCGCCAACAGCCGCTTCTAGGAGGACGTAGACGCCAGCTTTTTCGGCTGCGCTGAAGATTTCATCACCAAAACGTGCGATCGCTGCTTTATTGGCGGTGACGATATGCTTACCATGAGCGATCGCCTTGAGTATAAGCGATCGCGCTGGCTCCAAACCACCCATCACTTCCACTACAATATCTATCTCTGGATCAGTGACAATTGATTCTAGATCCGTTGTCATGACTTCTGATGGTAGTGACACCTGACGTTGTAAAGAAAGCGATCGCACTCCCACCCGCTGAATTTCCAAATCTTGCAGCAGCGAATTACGTCCCTCTGGGTTCTGCAAAATCTCCACTGTACCTGTACCAA
Organism: Coleofasciculaceae cyanobacterium; assembly: GCA_049671305.1. Classification (GTDB taxonomy): domain Bacteria; phylum Cyanobacteriota; class Cyanobacteriia; order Cyanobacteriales; family Coleofasciculaceae; genus CADCTM01. The sequence continues at coordinate 55,601 of JBATUR010000022.1, read as the reverse complement.
CCGTTCCCAGCCCTAACAAACCAACTTTCAAAACCACAACAGCACCTTTAATTCATAACCTTGATACCTTAGTAGATTTTAGGAGACTGCTTGACAGCTATCTACTCAGGCAAGTTTTATCTTAATAGGTTCTAAGAAAGGAGAAGAAGGATATCGGGCGCTTGATTAGCTTAAGACTTAATAGCCATGTTGAGAACACCTACCTTAACAATCCTTAATAGCTTGATGATTATTATTATTTCAGCGAATTTTTTCTCTTAGGAAGACCTACTATATACTCAACCAGGTGAACCTTCCCAGGTATGATTTACTGCATCAATACCCACTGTTATGAGCGTCTTAATCCCGATACTGCCAAATATTGTCAAAGTTGCGGCGCTTATCTTCTCCTAAGAAACCGCTACCGGGCGATTAAATACATCGGCGGCGGTGGTTTTGGCAGAACTTATCAAGCAGTTGATTTAGACTGCATGAATGCTCTGTGTGTGATTAAGCAGTTTTCCCCATCATCTGATATTCAAGCTGATCCAGTCGCCCTAAGTAAAGCGACCGAAATGTTTAACCAAGAAGCAAAACGCTTATTGCAACTAGGAGAACATCCACAAATTCCTCGACTTTTGGCATTCTTTGAACAAGATAAACAACTATATCTAGTACAAGAATTTATCGATGGGTTGGATTTAACGCAAGAGTTAATTATTGAAGGTGCTTTTAATGAACTAAAAATTAGACAGCTACTTGCTGATTTATTACCCGTACTCAAGTTTATCCACGCACGGGGTGTAATTCATCGAGATATCAAACCAGGCAATATTATGCGCCGTCGTACTAAGAAAAACCAGAAACTAGGACGACTAATTTTAATTGACTTTGGCGTTTCTAAATTATCAACAGGAACAGTTGGCACAGTCGGCACAACCGTTGGTACTGCCGGATATACACCACTTGAACAAATGCGCGGACAGGCTTTTCCTGCAAGTGATTTGTATAGTTTAGGTGTTACTTGCGTTTGTTTATTAACTCAACATCTGCCAAAAGTAGATGGTTCTGGTGATGTTTATGATGCGCGGCAATGTCGCTGGCGCTGGCGAGAATATCTGCCTAAAAAAAACACAATTAGTCAAAACTTAGGACAGGTTTTAGATAAATTGCTGCAAGATTTACCAAAGGATCGCTATCAATGTGTTGATGAAGTATTAGCAGATTTAAAGACAGTTCGATCTGCTATCAGTCCAACTATATCTGAGCAAAAGATTGTGCCAATGGCTGAAGATAATTCGTTAAAGCCTCAATTTTTGGAAGGCGGAAAACTACAGGGAGATACAGATATTGTAGTAGAAGAAGCATTGCTTACGTCAATATCTGCTCAACAAAATGATTTGAATCCCAGTATTACTGATTGTCCACTCAGTTATCGCCAATTACGCCAGTTATTGTTAGAAAGACGTTGGAAAGAAGCAGATGTGGAAACTAGAAAAATCTTACTACAAGTATCTGAGCGAACCGAAGCCGGTTGGATTAGGGCAGAAGATTTTGAGAAGTTTCCTTGTCAAGACTTGTGTATGCTCGATCGCCTTTGGGTAAGTTATAGCGAGGGACGTTTTGGTTATAGTGTGCAAAAACAAGTTTGGCAGAGTATTGGAGGGAAGATTGATCTTGATTATGCGATTTGGTGTAAATTTGGCGATCGCTTAGGTTGGCGCCGTCATGGCAATTGGCTACAATACTCAGATCTCACCTTTGACCAAAATATCGCACCACTCGGTCATTTGCCAGCAGGCGGCATTGATGGGGTTGTTTTAGGCAAGTGGGATTTAGTCGGTGCGGCGCTGGCGGCAAGATTAGTAGAATGTCAAAATAATTCATCACCTATCAGTTAGAGATAGCGCGGCGTAATAATCTATCTAGAGATATAAAAACACTATTCCCGCTAGGGTAACGTTAGAAAAGAAACCTGACAATTCGGTTGAAAAGCTTAAATCCTGTTATGATTGCAAACTAGTGTTGGTATGATTGCGGGTCATAGTGTCTGCAATTAGACCAGGTTCCCTATCAATCTTGCCACCGTCCAAGGAGAATTCATCGTTGACTCGTCGCTACCTATTTACTTCCGAATCAGTTACCGAAGGTCATCCAGACAAAATTTGCGATCAGATTTCTGATACAATTTTGGATGCTCTACTAAGCCAAGACGAACGTAGTCGTGTTGCTGCCGAAGTGGTTGTTAATACTGGCTTGGTGTTAATTACTGGAGAAATTACCTCTAGTGCCCAAGTTAATTACGTTAATTTAGTCCGCAAAAAGATTGCTGAAATTGGCTATAACAATGCCGATAATGGTTTCTCTGCCAACAGTTGTTCTGTGTTAGTGGCGTTGGATGAACAATCTCCTGACATTGCCCAAGGAGTAACCACGGCGCAAGAAAGTCGCGAAGAAATGAGCGAAGATCAGCTAGATGCCATTGGTGCCGGTGATCAAGGTTTGATGTTTGGCTTTGCCTGCAACGAAACTCCTGAATTAATGCCTTTGCCGATTAGTTTGGCACATCGCGTTTCCCGGCGTCTGGCAGCAGTGCGAAAAGCTGGACAATTGCCGTATTTGGGACCCGATGGTAAAACTCAAGTTACGGTGGCATACGAAGATGGACGCCCGGTAGGCATTGATACAATTCTGGTTTCTACCCAACACACGGCGTCAATTGATGGCATCACTGATGAGGCAGCAATTCAGGCAAGAATTAAAGAAGATTTGTGGACTGCAGTTGTTGAACCCGTTTTCTCGGAAACAGAAATTAAGCCAGACGCCAAGACTCGTTTTTTGGTCAATCCAACAGGTAAATTTGTAATTGGTGGTCCTCAAGGCGATTCAGGGCTGACTGGACGTAAGATTATTGTTGATACTTACGGCGGTTATTCTCGGCACGGTGGCGGTGCTTTTTCAGGAAAAGATCCCACAAAAGTAGACCGATCGGCAGCTTATGCAGCGCGTTATGTGGCGAAAAATATTGTTGCCGCAGGTTTGGCAGAAAAATGTGAAGTTCAGCTAAGTTATGCGATCGGGGTAGCGCGTCCTGTGAGTATGATGATTGAAACCTTCGGCACGGGAAAGATTGAAGAAGACCGCTTGCTAGAGTTGGTTAAGCAGCATTTTGAACTGCGCCCGGCGGGAATTATTCAGACCTTTAACTTGCGTCAGTTGCCAAAATTACGCGGTGGTCGTTTTTATCAAGATGTTGCCGCCTATGGTCACTTTGGTCGCTCTGATTTAGAGTTACCTTGGGAACAAACTGATAAGGCAGATGTGTTGAGAGAAGCACTTACTCAAAAGCTTCCCGCCTCAGTAAAATAGGCTTTTGGATGTCATGAATCCGAAAATAGCATGGCAGCAAAAAGTTAGGGAACTAAAACAAGAAACCTACACTATTTATATCGCCTGTAAAGACCCCAGAGTACCTTGGTATGCACGGGTTTTTGCAGGCATTGTTGTGGCGTATGCTTTTAGTCCGATTGATTTGATTCCGGATGTAATTCCGATTTTAGGTTATTTGGATGATTTAATTTTAGTACCGTTGGGAATTATTTTGGTGATTAAAATGATTCCCCCGGATGTTTTGGCAGAGTGTCGTGAAAAAGCGGAAGCGGCTATTAGTCATGGTAAGCCAACCAGTAAGATAGCCGCTATTGTAATAGTAGGAATTTGGTTGTTGTTGGGGGTTTTGGCTGTGGTTTGGGTGGCGGGTTTTTTGAAGGGTTGAAGACTCAATTATCTAGAACGATTAATTAATACCGAATTTGCAAAGTAACCGTTTGTTGCACTTTTTGCTCACCTCCAACAACCGGAGTTTTAGCACTCTCTGCTAATTGGTTTAAAGCCGCAGGATTAGAGTAGGTAAAAGGCACAGGCGGAGTAGCATTATTAATCTGAACACCAACTACTTCTTGTTGCTTAAGATTGAGAGCAGTAAGTGCGCTGCTTGCTTGCTTTTTGGCATCGTCAGAGGCTTTTTGAATCGCTTGTTGTTGTGCTTGTGCGATCGCTTCATCGGAGGCAATAAAGCTAATACCATCAATGCGCGTTGCTCCAGCTTTAATGGCATCATCTAATAGTGTGCCAGATTTTTCAGTATTAATCCGAAAACTGACGATGTTGCTGCCAGAATAACCGTTGATGGTTTGTTTGCCGTCTTTGTAACTATAGTTTGGATTGAGGTTGATGCCTGTTGTTTCCAGTTTTTCAACTTTGCGGGCTTTCAGTAGTTCTAGCACTGTTTGAGAGCGTTTTGCTACCTGTTGCTGCACTATTTGTGCGGTTTTTCCTTGACTTTCTACCCCCAAACGTACAGCCGTCATGGTTGTGGGAATATTAATTGTACCTTTGCCGGAAACGGTGAGAGTTCGGGAAGCCGGGAGATTGCTAATTTGTGCATTAGTAGGAATAGACTGGCAGGAAGTCAAGCCAATCAAGCCTAAGATTAAAGCCAAAGTTTTTACATGATCCCAGGTAGTTAAGGAAGAATAGTATAAGAGGGAGCGATTCATATTTTACAAAGTGTTGATTTAAGATATCCCTAATCTCGCACTCTGGCTATGGGCTGTAGGATGGGTTACAGTTTTGGAAACTAAATAGTATCTGGGTCAATATTTAATTCTCGCAATTTTGCCGCCAAGCGATCGGCTTTTTGGGTTGCTTGGTCAGCTTTTTGAGTTGCTTGGTCAGCTTTTTGGGTTGCTTGGTCAGCTTTTTGAGTTGCTTGTTCGGCTTTTTGAGTTGCTTGTTCGGCTTTTTGAGTTGCTTGTATGGCTACTTCTTCCGGTGTAGGAACTAGCTCGTTTTCTGCTGTAAAAAAGCGCAATTGTTTTTGATGAATTCCCAAATATAATTGTAATTGCTGGCTCCACAATAATCCTTGAGGATTAGGTTCTAGGGGTTGGTATTCACCATCTATTAAATGGAATCCTGCAAATTCTAAGTTATCTGGATCAAACCAAAAGTAGTCGGGTGTGCGGAAAGTATCTTGATAGATTTGTTTTTTTAAGTCTTTATCGGTGGCGGCTGTTGTGGAGGAAAGAATTTCGACAATAATATTAGGATACTTGCCATCTTCGTGCCAAACTACCCAACTTTTACGCGGTTTGCGTTCAGTTGCGAGTACTACAAAAAAGTCTGGTCCTCGGAAGTCTTCAGATTTACGCTGATGAGGGCTGTAGTAGATTGTAAGATTACCTGTGCAAAAGAAGTCGTTGCGGTCGCGCCACCACCAATCAAGGCATTTGATTAGCAGCAGCATTTGCTGTAGGTGTAGATAAGTTTCCAAGGGTGGCTCGTCACTATATAAATCTTCAGGGGGAAAGATAACATCTTCGGGGATGTCTTTTGTGGCTTCTAAGTCTTGGGCGAGGGACATGACTTTTGGTGCAAGTAACTGTGAGTTTAGTTTAGCCAATGTGCAAAGAAGAGCGATTGTCTTCTCTGAAACCGCCCTGTGATATACAATTGCCACTGACTTAGCCTTTCTGATATTGTAGCGCAAAAGTCATTTAAAACGACTTAAGTTTATGCGCTACAGAAGGAAGGTAATTGACTTAGCCTGTGGATTGCCTTTGATGGAGCCAATGGAATATTGTCAGCGTTGGGTAAAACACATCCAACCGGGTGAGCGTGGCTATCGAGCAGAATGCATTCGAGCATTGGAGAAAGCGACGTTTGGAACCTATAAGTTTGTCACAATTAACCGAAATTGGGGGGCAAACTTCGAGAGGCGTCCAGAAGTGGTACTTGAATTAATCCGAGTTGCTGATTTGCTCAATACGCTGGATGTTGGTTTAGAAACGATTAACACCTCTGTGGAAGAGCTTTTGGCAAAGGTTAAACAGATTGCGCCACACCGACGAGATGAGTGATACTCATTTTAGATAGTCATTAATAACGACCAAAACTATTGCCTCTTTTAGCAAGAAGCTTTTAAATTACAGCAATAGGCAAGGCTGAAATTTCCTTTTGTTTGGAAGTTGCAGTCAATGCCTTGATCCTGAATTAATAGAGGCTTTATATTGCCATGAGTCAATTTGTATCTGATGATGACAACGTGCGTCCTCCTGTCTCGCCCCAGAATGCGGCTGAAATGCCACCTAACCGAGAACAACTGAAGCATCTGTTGATAGGTTCTCCCAAAGGGGTTAGAAGCACAATTCAGAATTTGCAGGTGCGTGGTTATGCTGAAACGACGCAGTGGAGCCCTTTGATGCCAACTGAGAAACCAGGGGAGGTGATGAGTATGTTGATTCGATATATCCGGCACTAAATGCTATCTGGATCGATATTTAATTCTCGCAATTTTGCCGCCAAGCGCTCGGCTCGTTGAGCTTCCTGTTGGGCTCGTTGAGTTGCTTCTTGGGCTTTTTGAGTTTCTTGTAGAGCTACTTCTTCTGGTGTAGGAACTAGATCTTCTTCTGCTGTGAAAAAGCGTAATTGACTTTGATAAATTCCTAAATATAATTGTAATTGCTGACTCCACAACCACCCTTGCTCATTGGGTTCTAGAGGTTGATATGCACCTTCTATGAAATGAAATCCTGCAAATTCTAAGCTATCTGGATCAAACCAAAAATAGTTGGGTGTACGAAAGGTATCTTGATAGATTTGCTTTTTCAATTCTCGATCAGTGGCGGCTGTTGAAGAGGAGAGAATTTCGACAATAACGTTGGGATATTTGCCGTCTTCGTGCCAAACTACCCAACTTTTACGAGGTTTGCGTTCAGTTCCGAGTACTACAAAAAAGTCAGGTCCTCGGAAGTCTTCTGATTTGAGCTGACGGGGACTGTAATAGATGGTCAGGTTGCCGGAAGCATAGAAGTCATCACGCCCACTCCACAACCATTCTAGGCATTGAATGAGTAGTGTGATTTGTAGCCGATGTAAGTCTGATTCCAAGGGTGGTTCGTCGCTGTATAAGTCGCTAGGGGGAAAGATAACATCTTTTGGGATGTCTTTTGAGATTTCTAGGTCTTGGGCGAGGGTCATGGCAGTTTGAGGATACTGACTGTGAGTTTAGTGTAGCGAAAGATGCTGGCTTTGCTGGTGTTGTTGGGCGATCGCTTGCATCAAATTTTGCATGAAAGTACCTTGAAATATTTAGTTGCTCAGTCGGGAGGGTGTAGTCATGTTTAATTCAAAATTTGGGATTTTATAGAGAACTTTAGCGGCACTAAATGCCAATGAGATTTTATGCTGGCTTATTTCTATTCAAATACTCAATATGGGATATTAGAGAGAGACTTTCAGTCTAATGAAGAGTGAAGAGTTGTGCTGCTTAAGTTATCGGTGAGGACGCAGCTACAAATTTATCGGCGAGAGTTAAGGTTAGAGAAGATGTGCCAAACGGTTTAGGAAATGACTCAAGCTGGCGTTTACAATGACATTGCGAAATTTGCCCTTGACCAGTATGGTCTGGCTCAAGGACAATGCTGCTTCTTGGGTCATAGTGGAAGCGTAACCTTTTGCATAGAAACACAAGAAGAAAAATTTCTGCTTCGGATTCACCAAGCAATCTCTAGTTCCCATGATGATGTTTGGCAGAAGCCAGAGGTGATTGAGTCAGAACTTCTATGGCTTACTGCCTTGAACCACGACACGAAGCTGGTAGTGCAAAAACCGATCGCAAATCTACAAAACAGGTGGATCACTCAAGTAGGAGATGAAAACACAGAAACCTTTTACTGCTCACTGCTGCACTGGATTGATGGTGAAATTCTTCAGTCTGAGCGAACTCTACAGCAGGCTTATCAACTCGGCGTATTGATGGCTCAATTGCACCAACATAGTCAGCAATGGCAAATTCCGCAAAATTTCATCCGTCCAGCCTACGATCGGAATCGTTTCAAAGCAGCACTCGCAGAACTTTATCCAGCCATATTACAAGGGCTAATTTCAACCGAAAATTACAACGTTCTTGAATCAGCAGTCCGTCAAATTCAGGAAATGATGGAGACCCTGGAGCAAAATCAAGAAGCTTGGGGACTGATTCACGCCGATCTTCATGACGGTAACTACCTATTACACGGCGATGAGCTTCGACCGATTGATTTCGCTCGTTGCGGCTTTGGGTACTATCTATATGATGTTGCTAGTACGCTTCAATACTTACCTTCTGCTGTAAGGTCTTCTTTTTTTGAGGGCTATCAGACGAGCCAAAAGCTTCCTGAAAACTACATCCAAATTATAGAAGGCTTCTTTATCATGGCAGTGATAGATGTATTGTCGTTACATGTGAGTAATCCACAAGAACAGGAGTGGGTTTCAGACACTGTGAAAGATATCACGAAAAAGCATATTCCTTTATATCTTCAAGGTGAATCATTCTTATTTGACAAGTATTGAAGTCGTTGGAGGCGATCGTAGCACAACAACGCTAATGCACGCGACCCTGTGGAAGTTGTTGGTTTTCGAGAAATCACTAGCGGCGGATGAAGCAGGATGTTCGACTTTTCCCCTTAAGCCTAAAGCGTCGGCTTTCTTCAAGGAGCACTGCTCTTAGGATCGCCCTGACTCCTACAGTACTGTGAGAAGATACGATAGGGTTGACTAGAATAGATCCTCTTGTTGTCCTTCCCCTGTCGCCTCGCGCCGCCATGACTCAAACTACTGACTTCCTTGCACAACTTAACCCTTCCCAACGCCGCGCCGTCGAACATTACTGTGGTCCCTTACTCGTTGTTGCTGGCGCAGGAAGCGGTAAAACTAGGGCATTAACCTATCGCATTGCCAATTTAATTCTCAAGCATAAAGTCGCTCCTGAAAACATTTTAGCGGTGACGTTTACCAACAAAGCCGCACGGGAGATGAAAGAGCGGATTGAGAAATTGTTTGCTGAACAGTTGGCACAACAAAGGCACGGACAGCGCTTAGAGTTATTGCCACCACAAGAACAGACAAAATTGCGATCGCATATTTATAAAACAATTATCAAACATTTATGGATTGGTACTTTCCATAGTTTATTAGGTCGTATTCTCCGCTTTGATGTCAATAAATATCAAGACGAAAAAGGACATCAATGGAAGCGTAATTTTTCTATATTTGATGAATCTGATGCCCAAAGTTTAGTTAAAAATATTGTCGCCAAACAGTTAAATTTGGATGACAAAAAGTTTAACCCCCGCACGATGCGTTATGCCATTAGTAATGCCAAAAATCAAGGTTTAAGTCCCAAAGATATTCACGATAATCAACCAGATTACAAAGGTCGAGTTCTTGCTGAAATATATAGCCATTATCAAGACCAACTGGCTTCCAATAATGCTTTAGACTTTGACGATTTAATTTTAGTACCAGTGCGACTCTTTCAACAAAACGAGTCTGTTTTAGGCTACTGGTATCGACAATTTCAACATATTTTGGTTGATGAATATCAAGATACTAACCGCACTCAGTATGATTTGATCCGTTTGTTAGTAACGAATGGCGAAACCCAAAAAAGCGCGTGGAATTGGCAAAATCGTTCCATTTTTGTAGTCGGAGATGCTGACCAATCAATTTATTCATTTAGATGTGCTGACTTCACGATTTTATTAGAATTTCAAGAAGATTTTGGCGACGGTTTGCCCGATGAAGATACTCGCTCAATGGTGAAATTAGAGGAAAATTATCGTTCTACTGAGAACATTCTGCAAACTGCCAATCATCTGATTGAAAAGAACACGCAACGTATTGATAAGGTATTAAAAGCAACACGCGGAATTGGGGAAAAAATATATGTACATAAAGCAGATGACGAAGTTGCCGAAGCACAATTTGTCATCAATCAACTCCGCAATATGGAACAAAAAAACCCAGAGTTAGACTGGGGAAGTTTTGCAATTCTTTACCGCACTAATGCTCAATCCCGTCCGTTTGAAGATGCTTTAAGAGGTAAGGTTCCTTATATTATTGTCGGTGGTTTGAAGTTTTATGACCGTAAAGAAATTAAGGATTCCTTAGCTTATTTAAGAGCGATCGCAAATCCTAATGATACCGTCAGTATTCTACGAATTATCAACACTCCACGTCGAGGTATTGGTCAAGCAACGGTAGATTCTTTAGTGAATGCAGCACAACAATTAGCTGTACCTTTATGGGAAATTATTAGTGATAAAACTTCTGTCAGTACTTTAGCTGGACGTTCGGCAAAAGGGGTAAATAGTTTTGCTGAATTAATTGAAAAATGGCAAGGAAAAGTTGAAGAACTTTCCGGTGCAGAAATTGTTCAAGGAATAGTAGAAGAGTCGGGTTATGTGGAAGATTTGCAAAAGCAAGGCACTGAGGAAGCAGATAATCGACTACAAAACATTTCGGAACTTTATAATGCGGTGCTTCAGTTTCAAGAAGAAAATGAAGACACAACATTAGGTGGTTTTTTGGCAAATGCTTCCCTTGCGTCTGATTTGGATGACTTAAAAGATGGACAAAAAGCTGTTTCTTTAATGACGCTTCATTCGGCAAAAGGATTAGAGTTTCCTGTCGTCTTTTTAGTAGGATTAGAACAAGGATTATTTCCTAATTTCCGCTCAATGGATGACCCGACTGCTTTAGAAGAAGAACGTCGTTTGTGTTATGTCGGAATAACTCGTGCTCAGGAACAATTATATCTTTCTCATGCTCGTGAACGTCGTCTTTATGGTAACCGAGAACCTGCTGTTGGTTCACAGTTTCTTGGAGAATTACCGAAGGAACTTGTTAGTAGTACTTTGGTACAAGTTAAACAAAACTGGCAAAAAACAACAACAGAAACTAAGCAACCAGCTAAGAATGCTACCAGCTCATCGCAAGATTGGCAAGTTGGAGAGTTATTAATTCATGAGTCATTTGGTACTGGAGAAGTTACTCATGTTTTTGGTTCAGGAAAGAAAACAAGTATTGCTGTTAAGTTTGCCGGTTTGGGTCAAAAAATTCTTGACCCAAAACGAACATCTTTACAACGAGTTGAATAAACTAGTTATTAGTTAGGATGAGAAAATACTAAAATCATGCCTTCCTTAAACTACTGCCAAATTAACGGCGCGAATCAATTGTTCCCTAGAAAAAGGCTTCGTTAAGTAAGCATTAGCTCCTTGCTTCATTCCCCAAAGACGATCAATTTCTTGATCTTTTGAAGAACAAATGACAATAGGAATTTTGGCAGTGCTAGGATGACTTTTGAAGCGGCGGCATAATTCAAAACCACTCATTCCTGGCATTACAACATCTGTAATAATCAGCTCTGGTTTATGTTCGAGTGCTTGATCTAATCCTTCTTTTGGGTTGCTAACACGGATGATTGTGTGACCATTATCGCGCAAATAATTAACCATCAACTCCATCTGAGAAGGGTTATCTTCAACAATCAAAATCTTACTCATGTCTAGTTATTCTCAATTCGGTTGTATGTTAATGGGGAATAGTTATATGGGAACAATATACTTAAAAATCTAACTACCTCACTTTTTTGATAATGTATTACTTGAACAACTGAAAAGTTTAATCAGGTAATCATCTTAAAGAATGAGATAGCATTGCCTGTTTAGGATTTATAAATGCCATGCATATTTTAGGATATGGCTAAAAAATCTTGTGAGCTAATCACCACATTTATTGCTCCATACCTATTTTTTCCGTTCAAATAATCCAGATTAGCTAAACGGTAATTAAATTGTCTTTTTCAGACGAGAATGCTGGCAAAATGAATTAGGGACTACCTTAAGAGTTGTAGAGATGCACTTTTTTTGTAACTGTTATGGCAATGCTTTTAAGTAATGCTACCCACTGTTCCCTGTATTTTCTACGATAACATATCAAAAATGTGGTAATTATGCAGAATTCGAGAGTGAATTTCTGAAAATCAGCTAGGCATCGCCAAAATGACACTTTTTCCTGAAAAATTCAGTTATGTTAAGCCAATAAGCTTAAAAAGTTCCAATCTGAGTACCAATCTTAAATCGACCCACAGAATGCTGCAATTGCTCGGCTACTTCCACGGTGTTTCTTAATGAATGGGAAACTTGGCGAGAGGAATCAGAAGTCTGTTGAGAACTTTTGGCAAGCTGTTTCATCAACTCACTAACAGCTTGAGATGTGTGTGCTTGAGACACTGTAGCGCTGGAAATCGATGCTACTAATTCGTCAATTTGGCGCGACACTTCAAAAATTTCCTCCAAACTTTCCTTTGCCCCAACCACGCTGCGAGTGCTACGAATGACCTGCCTTGTGCCTTCTTCCATCGCGTCAACTACTTCTTTTGTCCCCAACTCAATTGTGCCAATCACTTGCTCGATTTCTTGAATCGCGTTGCCAGATTGACTTGCCAAGATGCCAACTTGTTCTGCAATGACCCGGAAACCTTCACCACCCTCTGCAGAACGACTGGCTTCAATTCCGGCGTTGATAGCCAATAAATTTGTCTGTAAGCCAATTTGTTGAACCAAGGACACTACCTTAGCAATCTTTTTGGAAGATTCGCCCAAAAGCTTGACTTTATCTGTCGTTTGGACGACAGTTGTCTGTAGATTGACAATTGTTTCAACTGTACTATCTATCGATTTTCCACCCGATGAAGCTGCTATCGCTGCCCGACGCGCTACGGTTGCGGCTTGACTGGCATTCTTTGCTACAACTTGAATTGATTGCGTCATCAGCTCAACCGAGTCGAGAGTACGGTTAATCTGCAATGCCTGCCGCAGCGCTTGCTCAGAAAGTTGTCCAACTGCCCATTCATCGCCCTCTAGGGAGGTGTTAACTTGAGTTGAAGCGTCTTTTACCTGCATTACCAACTGACGCAGATTTTCAATCAGCAAATTAAAAAAGTCAGCCACCGTACCAAGTTCAGACTCGCTCACCTCGGCACGAACTGTTAAGTCGCCTGTCGCTGTAGCTTCAATATCATTAAGAAGTTCTAGCACTTGCTGTTGAAGTGCTTCTTTTTGCCGACGTTGCTCAAGAGAATTCGACTCAGCAATTAAGCGCGCTTGTTCGATTTGCTCGGAAACAGTTTCTGCTTGCTGACGGGCTATTTCAGCATCTTGGCGGGCTATTTCTAACTGTTTAACAAGACTGGCTTGGTTGAGGGCAAAACCAATTTGAGCCGCTAATTGTTTGACTAAATTGATTTCTTCATGCTGCCAATTTCGAGTTTTATCACATTGATGAATAGCTAACAAAGCCACGAGTTCACCATCTTGCAAAATTGGGGCAATGATACTGGCACTAACTTTTAATTTCCTCAAAAATTCTCGTAGCTCATTGGTAATATTGGCTTGCTCAATATTATTAAAAACTGAGGCAAACCCGTTTTGATATGATTCTATTTCCTCGGCTTTTAAGAGATCAGGGCTAGTTTTTTCGAGAAGATTTAGGAAATCTTCTGCTACTCCTGTTGAGATTACCTCATTTTGCTGTTCTTCATTTAAACAATAAATCTCCGCCCGGTCTGCTTGCAAAACTCGACTGATTTCGGTTAAGGAGGTGCTGAGAATAGTACCACTGTTCAATGATTTATAAATGCGGCTTGTAAAATCTGCTAGTACCATAAAGCGTTCAGAAGTTGCTTTTTGATGTTGGTTTTGTTTAGCTAAAGCTTCCTCAGATACAATAATACTATCTGCCATTTCATTAAAGGTTTCAGCTAATTCTCCAAGTTCATCTTTATACAAAGCTTCTGCTCGCACTTGGCGGTTACCTTTGGCAAATTGTTGGGTAGTTTGCTGTAGTTTTTTAATCGGTTGGGCAATGGTTTTTCCTAGCAAGTTTACTAACATAATTTCGGCTATCAATGCCAAGCTGGCAATGAGTAACTGTAGTAATAAACTATTTCTAAGCAGTTCATTGAGTGAAGATTCTGTTGTACCTCGTACCAACACTCCCACAGGTTCACCCTGCAAATTAGTTAAGGCTTTTGCGGCTGTGGTGTAAGTGGTATTTTGTTGAGGCGAACTTATTCGCATGGTAACTACTTGTCTTGGATTTTCTACCGCTTTTTTAAGTATCGTTGTGTCGTTAATTGAGGTGTTAATGGCTGGGCGTGAATTATCTTGATCGTTTTGGTCTAAAGCGGTAGCTAAGGCAAATTCTCCTGTTGGTTTGCGTAGATAAATGCCACTATAACCACTTACAAAGGCATTTAAAGTTTCGGCAACAATGGGTAATTTATTGTTAACAATATCTCCAGAAATTAAAGCACCAATAACTACCCCTTTGGTATCTTTGACAGGAGTAACTGTATAACGAATCAAAGCATCTTGCTTAGAAAAACCTTGGGGCAAGGGCGCTGACTCTTTGCTCAACTCGTCCCAACTCACTATGCTATTTGCTTTCATTTGCTCTGATGTTTTAAAAACTTCAGTTACTAAGTTACTTGGATCAAAGATTTCTCCACTTCGGTTGGCGTTGGCATTAATAATGATGCGTCTGTCTTTACCAACCAAAGTTGCATATTCAATATTACGTGCTTTTATTTCATTTTGCAGAATATTTTTAACTTGGTTTTGAAGTTCTGGCGTTAGAGGTTTATTCTCTGTATGAGAAATTGCGGCAGCGACAATTGCAGCATTATCAGACTGCCCTCGAAAGCCAAACCCCATTTGATTGACTTTGATATTGTAATTAATTTCAGAAACAGCAAGTTCGGCTTTGGCTTGATTGAGTAATTGAGTCCGCCCTGCTGTTACAATTAATACCGAACTTATCCCCACAAGCCCAAAAACAGAGATGATTTGCGAGGTATAAAGCCGAGTAACTTGTTTGCTCCGAATTGGTAAGTTGTAATACCATTGTAGAAAAGAAAAGCGTTGTTTCTTAGCAGTTACTGAGCCAATTGAGGTCATTTTAAGTCCAAGCATAAGGTAGGTTTGTGAGAAGATTTGTTCAACTCAGCACTAAAAAAAAGTTCAAGTAGCAGCGTTTATGCTGTCAAAGCTGACTAATTCTTTGGTTGAGTCTTCAGGATAAAACGAAGGCTTATAAACCTCTTAAAACTCAACTAATGGAGGAATTTATCTTGTTTTGAGCAAGAAATATAGTTGAAAGTTGGCAGGGTGTATACTAAACCTTACAGAAAATCTACATCTGCCTTTAAGTGTTTAAACTTATAGGTAAACTTTTTTAGACGAGTTTAATTTCTGTCAGATTAGACTATTGAGGTTTAATTTAAGCAGCGAATGAAGTAGAAATTGTAGAGATGCACTTGAAATTCGCTGCTATCTCATTTTTTTTAGATCACTGAATTAATGTATCAAAAAAACTCTAATTTGTCTAGGTAGTCTCACGATTAGTCGAATTATTTCTGATTATAAATTTGTAGATTTATGGGCTTTTATAGCCTATCAATAAGCTTTTGTCTGTATCTAAAACTACTCTCAACTTAGATTTTTTCTTGCCCTTGAGAGTAGAAAAGATCACACAGCTAAAAATCGTTGAATAACCTCATTACTTAATTCGCTTGTGGCTCCCGACGCGACAATTCCACCTTTTTGCATGGCATAATATATATCTGCTTGCCGGACAAAATGCAAATGTTGCTCAACTAATAAAACAGAAATACCAGTAGAGTCAATAATGCGACGCACGGCGGCTTCAATTTCTAGGATAATAGAGGGCTGGATGCCTTCTGTAGGCTCGTCGAGGACAAGTAACTGAGGTTTACCCATTAAAGCACGAGCGATCGCTAATTGCTGCTGTTGTCCACCGCTCAAATCACCGCCCATTCGAGATAGCATCGTTTTTAAAACTGGAAACAGGGCAAAAATTTCTTCGGCAATTTCCTCTTTGCCACTTCTACCACCACGACGCGCTTCTAAACCTAATAAAAGATTTTCTTGCACTGTTAAACGGGGAATAATTTCTCTACCTTGAGGCACATAACCAATACCTAACCTAGCACGTTTGTCGGGTGATTTACTATTAATTACTTCCCCGGCAAACGTAATTGTACCCTTACGAGGTTTCAGCAAACCAATCAAAGTTTTTAGTAGTGTAGTTTTACCAACTCCATTACGCCCAATTAAGCATACCATTTGTCCCGACGGCACACTTAAATCAACATCCCGAAGAATGTGACTTTCGCCATAATAAACGTTTAAATCCTTAACTTGTAGCATTAATTGAGTAGGATTAGGTGTCATTAAATCTGCTGTTGGTATCATATATTTACTTTTAATTATCGAGTGGTTCGCCTAAATAAACTTCTATCACACGCCGATCATTTTGAACTTCATCAATTGTCCCTTCGCACAAAACCGAACCTTGATGTAATACCGTTACTTTACGAGCAATTTGCCGCACAAATTCCATATCATGCTCAATTACCAAAATTGAATGACTTTCTGCTAATGCTAACAGCAAATTTCCGACATTTTCTGTTTCCTCATCCGTTAAACCTGCAACAGGTTCATCTACTAATAATAAATCCGGCGACTGTGCAACTAACATTCCAATTTCCAAACGTTGCTTTTCTCCATGAGATAGCAACGCCGCCGACAAGTCTGCTTTAAAGCTTAAACCAATCGTTTCTAATAGACCTGCAATAGTATTTTTTTCTGATGCAGGTGGACGACCAAATAAAGTAGAAAAGACATTTTTATGACGATTACAAGCCAGTTCCAAGTTCTCGCGGGGTGTTAAGTTAAGATAAACACGAGGCGTCTGAAACTTGCGCCCAATTCCCAGCAGAGCAATCTTTTCTTCTGGTAAGCCTCTTGTATTTCTTCCTTTAAATAATACCCGCCCTTGTGTTGGTTGAACCTTGCCTGTAATTACATCTAAAAAGGTAGTTTTCCCCGCACCGTTGGGACCAATTACTACTCGTAGTTCTCCAGTATCCATACTGAAGTTGAGATTATTAATTGCCTTAAAACCGTCAAAACTAACGGTTACATTTTCGGTTTCGATAATTTTACTAATCATTTATCTTTTACTCCCAAACTTTCCCTTTCCTGCTGTACTTCCGGGTCTTCTTCTAAGCTTGGATAAGTGATAACTTGGCGGCGTCCCAATAAGCTTAATAAGCGATTACCTCCTGATTGCCGGAACCAACCTACTAAACCATCCGGTAACACTGTCACCACAATTAAGAATAGCGCCCCTTGGAAAAATAGCCAAATCTCTGGAAAATTTTCGCTCAACAAACTCTTAGCAAAATTGACAACTATTGTGCCGATAATTGCCCCTACTAAACTAGCACGACCGCCTACTGCTACCCAAATTACTATCTCAATCGAAAAGGCAATATCCATCGCTTTCGGTGAAATAATCCCAGTTTGCAGGGTAAACATTGCCCCTGCCAAACCCGCCAAGGCTGCCGAAATAGCAAAGACTAAAACTTTAAAACCTGTAGGATTATAGCCTGTAAATCTGACTCGACTTTCATCATCGCGAATGGCAATTAACAAGTTACCAAAACGCCCTTTAGTTAGCCAACGACATAGAGCATAAGTAGCAACTAAAAACAAAATTGTCAGTGTATAAAAGACAAATTGTGTCTGAGGTGCATTGATATCTGCCCCTAGTAAGGTCTTATAGTTGGTCAGACCATTTGTGCCGTTGAAGAGTTTTTGTTGACCATTAAAGAAGTTAAAAAAGACAATGGTTGCGGCTTGGGTGAGGATAGAAAAATAAACACCTTTAATACGGTTACGAAATACCAAATAACCTAAAACTGCCCCCAATAAAGCGGGAATTAAAATAACCGCAATTGTCGTCAAACCAAAAGAATTAAACGGTTGCCAAAACCAAGGTAATTCTTTAACTCCATAGAGTCCCATAAATTCTGGCAATTTACCCGCTTTTAAAGGTGCTAATTGTAAGTGCATCGCCAAAGCATAACCGCCTAGGGCAAAAAACACACCGTGACCAAGACTTAATAATCCTGTATAGCCCCAAATTAAATCAATACCAAGTGCGGCAATTGCTAATGCCAAAAATCGTCCTAATTGGTTGAGGCGAACACCTGTAATTACAGTTGGGATTAAGAAAATTAAGATAAGTGCGATCGCAACTACAACACCTATTTCAATTAATAGCAAACGCCGCTGCTGCTGCCTTTTTTCAATTCTTGGAATATCACTCGTTATATCAATCATCGCCACTTACTACCCTAGGTTCATATATCACGTATCGTCAGCCTATTAAGCATCAACAGAACGCCCTTTTTGAGGAAAAATTCCACCAGGACGTACTTGCAAAAAAGCAATAATTAAAGCAAAAACCATCACCTTTGCCATGCTTGTTGTGGCAAAAAAAGTAAAGAAATCAGCCAAAGGTTTGATAGGTGCAAACATCAATGCTAGTGTCCCAGAACCGATTAAATAATCAGCCGTACCAATTGCTAATGCCGCCACAATGCTGCCCACCAGCTTGCCAACGCCACCCACAACCACCACCATAAAAGTATTAACAATATAATTTTGTCCCGTATTTGGTCCCACAGAACCCAGCAAACTCACCGCACAACCTGCCACCCCTGCCAAACCCGAACCAATGGCAAAAGTCAGTGCATCAACCTTCGCCGTGGGAATGCCCAAACAAGCACTCATACTACGATTTTGCGTGACTGATCGTATTCGCAAACCCCAAGTTGAACGTTGTAAAAATAAGTACACACCCGCCACACAAAGCAGGGTCAAAGCAATAATAAATAGCCGAATATAAGGCAATTGAATACCAAAAATTGGCAAATTTCCTCGCAACCAAGCAGGTGCCGTGACGTTAACATTTTGTGCACCAAACCAAGGTTTAG
Organism: Coleofasciculaceae cyanobacterium; assembly: GCA_049671305.1. Taxonomy (GTDB): domain Bacteria; phylum Cyanobacteriota; class Cyanobacteriia; order Cyanobacteriales; family Coleofasciculaceae; genus CADCTM01. The sequence goes on along the minus strand of JBATUR010000022.1, from coordinate 36,865 downwards.
TCACCGCTAATTTATAAGTGTTGCTAATAATAGAACAAAAGATTACCGTAACTCCCAAAGATAGCGGCAACATCACCGCAATTACCCAACCACGTATCCGTTCAAAATCTGGACGCCTCGCTAAAATCGACATTGCGCCAAAAAATAGCAGGCAAAATAAAGAAATTCCTATTAATAAAATCCAGTTCACACTACGAACAAATTGCTGCAAAATCAAACTAACGCCCCAAGTTGCCAATAAGGTTTCCAAAGGACGCCCATACAAATAACGAATTACGCCTCGTTCCAAAATTATGCCGGCAATTGCAGCGACAATAAAAGCAAAAGGTAGGGCAAATAAAATATAAGATTCAGCCCAGGGACTGCCCAATAATTTAAAGCCATTCTGCACAACAAAAGTTGTGTAAGCTCCCAACATCATCAACTCACCGTGAGCCATATTAATTACGCCCATCAGCCCGAAAACAATGGCGAGTCCAAGGGCAGCAATTAATAAAACAGCACCAATGCTAATACCACTAAATAGAGCATCAAGTAGTCCTGTTAGCACAACTTTCCTTTTAATTATGATTGTTTTTATTTAAATTAATACTTAGTAAGGTGGGCATTACCCACCCTACAAAGCTTCTAAACTTCAAGCCTTAAACCTTGTACTTGCCGCCTTTTTTAAGATCAGTCCAGTCACAAGAAAAGCCTTTGGTTTCTGCAACAAATTGATTCCAAGGAATTGGTTCAATCGATTTATCTGTGGAACTGACAATCTTAAATTGACCGTCGTCTGTTACTTCCCCAATTCTGACTACCTTGGAAATGTGATGGTTACTGTTCATAGTAACTTTTCCTTCTGGAGCCTCTAAAGTCTGACCAATTGCTGCCTTTCTAACAAGCTCTAAATCTGTTGATTTAGCTTGTTCTACTGCTTGTTTCCATAAATAAACGGCAATATATGCTGCTTCCATTGGGTCATTTGTTACACGTTCAGCACCATATTTCTTCTTAAATGCTTCCACAAATTTTTTATTAGCAGGTGAGTCTACCGTCATGAAGTAATTCCAAGCGGCATAATGACCTTTTAAGTATTCAGGACCGATCGCTTTTACTTCTTCTTCGGCAATACTTACAGACATGGTTGGATATTTATCCGGCGTTAAACCAGCACCTTGCATCTGTTTAAAAAATGCAACATTACTATCACCATTAAGGCTGTTATAAATTACGCCACCATTAGGCATTTGAGCTTTAATTTTGGCGATAATTGGTGTAACTTCTGAATTTCCTAGTGGTAAGTAATCTTCACCAACTACTTTGCCACCTTTGGCTGCCAACTGTGCTTTAATAATTGTGTTAGCTGTGCGGGGAAAAACGTAATCTGAGCCAACTAAAAAGAACTCTTTACCTTTATTTTGCAACAACCAATCAACTGATGGTTCAATTTGTTGGTTGGGTGCAGCACCTGTATAAAAAATGTTTTGAGAACACTCTTGACCCTCATATTGCACGGGATACCAGAGCATATGTTTTTTCTCTTCAAAGACTGGTAAAACTGCTTTACGGCTTGCAGAAGTCCAACAGCCGAAGATTGTTGCTACCTTATCTTGGTCAATTAACTTTTTGGCTTTTTCGGCAAAGGTGGGCCAGTCAGAGGCGCCGTCTTCGGTAATTGCTTCAATCTTTTTGCCTAAAACTCCACCAGCGGCGTTGATTTCTTCAATTGCTAAATTTTCGGCATCTACAACGCTTTTTTCGCTAATTGCCATTGTGCCACTAAGCGAGTGCAAAATCCCGACTTTTATAGTGTCACCACCACCTGCTGCAACGGTTGAAGCATCAGGACTACCAGCGGCAGGACTTGCTGTCGTCGTTGTTGGGGAACTACCGCAAGCTTTGAGCAGAAGACTTGTCCCTAAAGTTGCAGAGCCGTAGAGTACAAATTTACGTCGCCCGAATCGCTTACTCATGTTTTTTTTTCTTCCTATTTCAGCCGATGGATATAAATTCACACAGTCAGACTGTGATAATAAAACACGGTTAATCTGGAATAATGTTACTGGGGATACAAAATCCCCAAGATCAGCCAAACCGCTTTAAAAATTCCGAGTTATTGCGGAAACAAGGCTGAACAAGTTGAAGACAATAATAGCCACGAGGGGCTGTCTGCTTTGACTATATCGCGTCAGGCAGTCTTCTTGGCAGTAAAATTGTCAACTTTGCAATCAGGAGTTTGATTTATGTTAAAAATGAAACGATTCAGGAAATGTCTTAATTTTTTGGCAGTAATAGCGATCGCTATTGGTGGAATTTCTAATTCAGCGCTTGCCGATACCAACGTCCAAGAAAGCGCCCAAACAATACAACCTTTACCTGCTTTAGTGGGACAGTGCCGCGCTGCCAAAATCTCAACCCCAGTCTTTAGAGGCGCTTTAGCCACCAGCGAAGCGCTACAGTTAGTTGCGGCTGATAAAACTGTCACCCTAGCTGGCAACACATCCGATGCCAATGGCTTCATCGCCGTCAGTAGCCCAACCTCCGGGTATGTGTTTGCCGTCAACCTCAAGCTTTGCAATAACACGCCGCCTCCAACCGACAATGCACTTTGCCGTAGAGTGATACGACCAAATGAAGGCTTAACAATTCGTCGTGATGCTACTAGCACCTCATCTGCAGTTGGTGGAGTTCCTATTTTCGGACGAGTTACTCTCACAACTAGTCCTGCAACAGTTACAAGAGCAGAAAATCGTGATTGGGTACAAATTTCTGCACCTGCTAACGGTTGGGTTTCTAATGGTTTGGCAAACCAATCTGCAAGTAATTTAGGATATTGTCCATAATGGCAACGGGTAGAGATGTTTGCCAATTGCCCTAGCGTTTTTGCAGGGAACGTCTCTACCCCATATGGTGTTTCACAAAGTCAACGACAGTCTCAATTCCTTGCTTGGTTTTTAAATTTGTAAACACAAAAGGTTTATTCCCTCGCATCTTTTTGGTATCCCGTTCCATCACATCTAAATCAGCCCCAACTAGCGGTGCAAGGTCAATTTTATTAATAACTAAAAGGTCAGATTTAGTAATGCCGGGACCACCTTTGCGAGGGATTTTATCACCAGCAGCAACGTCAATTACATAAATCGTTAAATCGACAAGTTCGGGGCTAAAAGTAGCTGCTAGGTTATCGCCACCACTTTCTAAGAATACTAAATCTAAATCAGTAAATTGATGTTCCAATTGTGCAATAGCAGCAATATTCATAGAGGCATCTTCACGAATTGCCGTATGAGGACAACCGCCTGTTTCAACGCCAAGAATGCGTCCGCTTTCCAGTGCCTGACTACGGACTAAAAACTGAGCATCTTCTTGAGTATAAATATCATTGGTGACAACAGCAATTTGATTTGATACTCGCATCGCCTTACACAAAGCATCAAGTAAAGCCGTTTTTCCTGAACCCACGGGACCTGCAATTCCGACACGAAAAGCATTCATAAGTTTTGTTAGTTGTTGGTTTTTAGATAATAATTTAACTACGAAATAAGCGCGTATATTGAGTTTCGTGAGCCATACTAGCAAGTGCTAATCCCCAGCCGCAACTAGATAAATCATCATCCTCTAAAGTTAAGATTTCTGATGTAGCAATAGTAATATTACTATTAATTTCTAGTAATAGCTGTTGACCGGAAGTTTGACCCAAGGGAATCAGTTTAACACCAGCGCCGATTAGGTTTGATGCCCAACTATGTAAGTATCCCAAAGTTGCCGAGGTGATGTCAATTTGCCAGGTTGCCGCCGCCATGCCAAAAGCGATCGCATAATTACAAGGATAACCCGCCGCCGTTGCCATATCTTGCAGAGATGTCGTGCTAGAATGCTCTAGATCAAGCATTAGTCGCATCAGAGAATTGCCCATTTGCAAAGATTGCGCCCGCAATTCCGCTGTTTCCTTCGCCGCTGTCAGCCAAGCATTCCAGTAGCCCAAATCGTCAAAATTATGGTTTTCAGCGCTACGATAAGCTCTGAGCATCACCGCAGCTTCTAATCGAATTGCACCATAACTTAGTTCTTGTTCTAGCCAATGTTTTAGGCTTTTGGAGTTATTAATTACGGCTTTTTCAACTAAAGTTTCTAAGCCATCGGAATAGCTATAAGCCCCTACTGGTAGAGTTGGGCTAGCTAGTTGTAGGAGATGTAAAAGTTTGAGGTTTTGCAAGTTTAAGGATCGTTGGTTTAAAAGTCCGCCAGAGGTTGAAACCCCTGTCTGATAGCAAAAGTCCTCTCAAGAGGACTAAATAAAAGCCATGAATACCGACAACATTTTCATTATTGCAGTCCATTAAAATGGACTTTCGCTATGAGACGTGGGTTTAAACCCACGGCGGACGTGGGCGATAGATGATCAATAATGCAGGTTTATCAAACAATCGTTATATACCAGTAAAAATCATAACAAAATCCGCCCCCTTCAAAACTTATCACCTTAACTTATCTCGATAAACTCAAAACTATTTCGGCATCTGCCAAACCTTAATAGTTTTGTCCCTACTACCACTGACTAAAGTCTCTCCATCTGGGCTTATAGCAACGGAATTAACTGAACTGGAATGCCCAACAAGTGTGGTTTTCAAATTACCCGTTTTCAAATGCCAAATTTTAATAGTATCGTCACTACTACCACTCACAATAATCTCTCCATCTGGGCTGATTGCTACAGACTTAACCAAGTTAGAATGTCCAGCAAGGGTAGAATTAAAAAATATAGCAGCATTCCCAATAAAAGTAGTATTTAACCAAGCAGTTTTCGGATTCCAAATCTTAATAGTTTTATCGCTACTCCCACTCACAATCGTCTCTCCATCTGGGCTAATGGCAATAGAATAAACTATGCCAGTATGCCCAACCATTGTATTTTTCAACTTACCAGTTTGTAGATTCCAAGTCTTGATAGTGCTGTCGCTACTTCCACTCACTAAAGTCTGTCCATCTGGACTAATGGCAATAGAATTTACAGCGTCTGAATGCCCAATAAGAGTATTGTTTAACTTACCAGTTTGTAGATTCCAAATCTGGATAGTATTAGACCAATTCCCACTTACAATCTTCTGCCCATCCGGGCTAATAGCGACGCAAAAAACAGAACCAGAATTACTACAAAGAGTCTTTTTTAAATAACCAGTTTTCAGATTCCAAATCTTAATTTTACTATCGTGACTTGCACTCACAATCGTTTGTCCATCTAGGCTTATAGCAATGTCATGAATCCTGTCTGTATGCCCAAAAAGCGTATCTTTCAAATCACCAGTTTTTAGATTCCAAATCTTGATAGTGTGGCCGTAACTTCCACTTACAATCGTCTCTCCATCTGGGCTAATAGCGACGGAATTAACATAGTTGGAATGTCCACGTAACTCCAGTAGCCAAGGATTTTTAGAGACTATCTTCTGTTGTGATGGTTTAGGTGGTGGCGGCGTTACTGAAGGAGATTGTACCGCTAACTTACGACTCAAATCTTGCAAAACTTCCTCTACTGACTGATATCTCTGCCGATAATCTTCTTGCAGCAACTTATCAACAACACATCCCAAATCTTGACTCACAGATTGCCCTAAATTCTGCTGCCAACTATCAATCCAACTGTAACCTTTTCGCTTCCAAAGTTCCCAAGGATTAATCCCACTCAACAAATGAAAACAAGTTGCACCCAAACTATATAAATCACTTGCCGGATAAGCTTCTCCACCATCCATTTGTTCCGGCGGTGCATAGCCAAATGAGCCAATAGTTGTGCCTTGTTTCGTCAAAATCGTGCCACTTAACTGCTTAGAAGCACCAAAATCAATTAACACCAACTTACTATCAACTTTGCGGCGAATAATATTCTCTGGCTTAATATCTCGGTGAATAACTTTCTCTTGATGAACCGACTGCAGTATATTTAATAAATCCAACAACAACTCCCGAATCTTTTGCTCACTAAATGCACCTTGCAGTTCTAATTCATCTAATAAATTCAGTCCTTCGATATATTGCTGCACCAAATACAAGCGATTATCTTGCTTAAAATATGCCAACAAACTAGGAATTTGTGAATGCTGCCCCAGTTGTTTCAGTCGCCTTGCTTCTTCTTCAAATAGCCGAGTTGCTATCTCAAAAGCGCTTGTTCCTTGACTTTGCGGTGCAAATTGTTTAATAACACATTGCTCATTAAAACTATCAACATCTTCAGCCAAATAAGTTTTGCCAAAACCGCCGCAACCTAATTGCCGAATTGGGTGATAGCGCCGTAACTCTACAAGTTGTGTTCCACATTTAAAGCAAAATTTTGTACCGTCAGGACAAGATGGATTATGGCAAGCCGGATTGAGACAGCAAATCATTACAATGCATCTATCAATAGTTATATTTATGATAAATGTTTTTACGATATTTAGATCCCCGACTTCTTGAAGAAGTCGGGGATCTAACTGCCGTAATTAATCACGATTATTTCTGTCGCACTGGAATTGTAACTAAGAAAGTTGTACCATAATTAGGTGCAGAAATACACTGCAATTCTCCCCGGTGTTTCTCAACAATAATCTGATGGCTAATAGATAACCCTAAACCTGTGCCTGAACCAATAGGTTTAGTTGTAAAAAATGGATCATATAATCTTTTTTGGATTTCCTGACTCATACCCACTCCACTATCACTAATTAAAATTACCACTTGTTTACAGTTAGCCAAAAATTCTGTACTAATCAAAATAGTCTGATGCTGGTTTTTAATATCTTCTGAAGAAGGTTCTTGATTATGCTGATTAATGGCATCAATGGCATTAGCCAGAATATTCATAAACACCTGATTCAGTTGTCCAGGATAGCACTGTACTAGTGGTAATTTGCCGTAATCTTTAATAACCTGGATTTTTGAAAGATTCTTGAAATTGCTTTCTAGGCGGTGAGTAAGCATTAATAAAGTACTATCTAAACCAGAATGAATATCTGCCAATTTCATTTGGGCTTCATCGAGTCGCGAGAAATTCCGCAAAGATAAGACAATATTGCTAATGCGATCAGCTCCAGTTTTCATTGATGAAAAGATTTTGGAAACGTCTTTCCTAAGAAAATCAAGCTCTATTTCCTCTATCAAAAATTTAATAGCTGTGGGAGGATTTGGATAGTATTCTTGGTAAAGTTTAATCAGATCAAGCAATTCCAAGCAATACTGATGGGCATGAAAGAGATTGCCAGAAATGAAGTTAACAGGATTATTAATTTCGTGAGCAACGCCTGCAACTAACTGCCCTAAACTGGACATTTTTTCACTATGCACCAGTTGAGCTTGTGTACTTTGGAGTTCCTGCAATGTTTGCTCCAGTTGCTGTGCGTGAGAACGAGATTGTTTATAAAGTTGACTTTGTTGAATTGCGATCGCTGCTTGAGAAGCCAATGATCTCAGCAAATCAATCTCAAATTGCTGCCACTGCCGTTTTTCTGAACAGTGATGAACAATTAGCAGTCCCCACAACTGCTCTTTATACAAAATTGGTACAACTAAGTTAGCTCTCACCTGAAATTTAGTTAGTAAATCGACATGACGGGGATTTAAAGAACCTGTATAAATATCATCTATAGCTTTGACCCGACCCTGTTGGTAAGACAAAATATAGTTGCCTTCAAAACAAGGATTGTAGATTTTTTGTCCGAGAATGGGGGGAAAGCGTTCATCAATAGATTCTACAATCACCTTCCCCTTCCAACCTTCCTCAAAGCAGAAAATAATTACTCGGTCAGTTGCCAGCACTTGCCGGACTTGAGTTACAGTGCTATCTAAAATCTCCTCTAGATTTAAAGACTGACGAATGTGTTGAGTTGTCGCCCCCAACAACTGTTGCCACTGTAATTGCTGTTGAAGTGCCTCTTCTGCAAGTTTGCGATCGCTAATATCTTGCAGTGAGCCAACCATGCGTGTCGGTTTCCCGATATCATCCCATTGTGCCTGTCCCCGTGCCAAAATCCATTTGTAGCCACCATTTTTGCTCTTCAGGCGATACTCAAGCTTGTACTGCTCTAATTGCTTACCCAGGTAAGCTTGCAGAATATCCATCACTCGCTCAAGATCGTCGGGATGTAAAAGTTCGTGCCATTGATTGATATGATTGTTTATCTCATAGTTTTCATAGCCTAGAATTTCGATTAATCGAGTAGAGGCAAAAACATGACCTGTATCGATGTTCCAGTCCCAAACGCCGTCATTGTTACCCGATAGCGCTAACTGCCAACGTTCTTCGCTTTCTCTAAGAGCTGCTTCAGTTTGTTTGCGCTCTGTGATATCCCGTCCGGTTGACTGAAACTCAATAAAGTAACCCTGCTCATCAAATATTGCTCGGTATATCCATTGCAACCAACGAACCTCCTCAGCAACGATCACTCGATTCTCAATCATTGCTACAGGTTGTTCTAAATTGAGAGAGTTAATCAATTTAGCAACATTTTCTCGGTCTTCTGGATGAACAAAAGGTTTATAGCTTGGCGCGAGTACCTCTTCTGGCTTTACTTGGAAATAACGACAATAAGCTTCATTAACAAAGGTATATGTGCCATCAATTTGAAAGCGACTAATTAGTTCTGTTTGGTCTTCAACAATGGCGCGATAACGTTGTTCACTTTTGCGTAATGCCTCCTCGGCAATTTTTCGCTCAGTAATTTCAGACTCTAGCTTGAGGTTGGCATCTTTGAGTTGTTGGGGGCTAGGTAAAGCCAGCGCCAGAGGCACCAAAGGCACTAGCGTCAGTGCGGTATATAGTGAAACTAAAGCTGTAATCGCTTTGATGAAACCACTTAACCAATAAGTGGGATGCCAAAGTGTCCAAATATTCATGGCATGAGTAGTGCCGCAAGCAATAATAAATGCCCCAAATAACCAAACTATCCAAGGGTAGGGAAAATCAGAACGTTTGCGGACAAAATAAACTAAAGTAACGGGGATTGAATAATAACTAATGGTAATGATGCCATCGCACAAAATATGGAGCCACACCAACACCGGTTGCCAAAGATAACAATGTCCGTGGGGAATAAATGAGCTTTCGCTAAAAAAATTTTGCCAAAAAAATTGCAACATAGAAAATGTCGTCTTAGCCTGTTCAGAGTTTAGGAAAAGTATTATAAGTAGGCAACAGCAATCATCTCTTTACTTAGGCAAAGTTCATGAGTGATGAATTAAGATAAGTAGAGGTAATCACCCGATACATTTAAGTTGATAAATCACAGATTTTGCTGCCTAGAACCCTGATTGTTGCTCAAACTTAAATAAGTACATACTTCTTTAAAATAGCAAAAAATGAACGAGTTCCTAGTTATCGTTCATTTACGGCTTTATTTAAATCTAGTCAGGATTTTTGTGTCGGGGTAATGTTCCCGTGCTTACCTTTTAGCTAGTGACTATGCCCATAAGCGCCGGTTTCCGGTTGAAATGGCACAGTTTCCTCTCGTACCTCCACACCCAACTGTTCCAACATTGCCTGCAACACTGAGTCGGGAGACAATCTTAAGTAGCCTGGAGCAACTTCTAAAGCCACATGACGATTACCCAAATGATAGGATGCTCGTAGTAAATCAACAGGCGTCTGGGCAGTTACAGTTAGCACAGGTTCCGGTTTGGCGGCAATCTTAATTACTGTTGCACCATCTTCAGATTGTAATAAATCGCCCTCCTGCAAAACAGTCCCTCTCGGCAGTCGCAAGAATAATTCCTTACCATCAGGCGTTTCAAAGCGATGGCGGGTGCGGGTGCGCTCTTCAGCAGTCAGTGAGAGGCTAAAGCTGACAGTTGTCTCTAGCAGGTTCAGGCGTTGGGTAAACGTCAGCATTGGTTGAGATACCGGGGCAATTTATTTTCTGAGGCGTACTAATTCGTTATAAATTCGTTTTTGCAACTCTTGATCAGTTTGAGCGCTTAAGGTAATTCCATTAAACTGCTGTATTGTCAAGCTGTTAGTTTCAGCAATCTTTTTGGACTGATTACAGTAGTTTACGGCAATATCTTGGACATTTTTGTCTAGAGAAGCGATCGTATCAGTTCTTGTGCAAACAATTTCGGGAACTTTACCGTCACCATCGAAGCTTTTTCTAATTTCCTTGTAGGCTTCTTGACGCTTTGGCTCAATTGCTAAAACCGCTCTAGCATAATTTTTGAGTTGCTCAGTATTAACAGAAGTCATTGTTGGTGCAGGTGTGGGAGCATTTGCGGCTTTGTTGGTACATCCAGCCAAGAGCATGATCAATCCAGCTAGCCAACCGACAGTAGAGAAAAGCCGAATCATCAATGAGACTAATCGTTGATAAGAGGAAGGTGGAGACAATAAAGCGTAGGTGTTTGTCATAAATGCAACTGTACTCTTCAATGACTCATTTTCTATCTTTCGATATCACCTGCTATTCGTCAAGCTTTATTAATCATTAGTAATTAGTCATTTTTCTGGTAATAATGACTAATTACTAATAAATGCTATTGTTGACGCGCCGCTTCCTGTTTTACCCGCCTTTCTAAATTCCCGTCTACTTGCCGCATTCGAGTGATAGCGTTGTAGCGAGTATTAGAGAAGCCTTCGGCATCGGTGATACTTTGGGACTGTTGGCAAAAATTCTGCCAAATTGAGCGAATATTACCAGGAAGTCCTGGCGATGAACAAGATGTTATCTCAGGTACATTTCCCCCGTTAACTTTTTTGATTTCGTTGTAAACTACCAAACGCAGTTGCTCAATTTTTAAAGAAGCACGCACGTATCTAGATAGTTCTTCATCACCGACAGATTGAGCAGAGGCTATGGTGCTGAAGACAAGGGTATGGGAGTCCAGAGATACCTCTGGGGTAACTCCAGAAAGCAAGCCAACAGCAGCCAGTGTTGCTACCATCAGCGATTGGCAGAAGATGTGATTAAATTTAGGTTGAGAACAGAAGGAAGTCATGAGCATGATCGCGTGCGACCAAAAAAAACAGGTGGCTAAAAGCACTAATGGCTAGTCTGTTCTGAACTATTTTAAGAGGTAGAAGTTCCTCACAAAACAGATATCGGTAATTTTTAATTAATTTGTGGTTGTAGATTATCACAATATCTTAGCTTAGAGGGCAAACCGGAGGTTTATCTAAATTTGACAGAGTTCGATAACTTTAGTTTGCAGGGTACTTAGGGGTTCTGCTCCTTTTTTGAGGCTGACTTCTAATTCTAGGAGTAGGCGTAGGGCACAAGTTAGTTGAGCTAAGGAAAGCGGTTGAACGTCTTTGATTAGGAAGTAAACGCGCTTGGGGTTGCTGATGCCGGCTGCCGAGGCGATCGCTTTTGGGTCACGTTCTCCCTCACTAACCATTAATTTAACCCATAACCAAGTTCTAAATTGTCCGACTAAAGTGGCAACAATTTTTAAGGCTGGTTCATTCTTATTATGTAAATCTTGTACCAACTCCAGCGCTGTTGCCGTGTCCCTGTGCAAAATTGCTGTTGCTAGTTGTAGACTATTTTGGCTATTTGCTGTCACCAGCGTCGCCACAGTGGCTTCATCTAGAGGTTTTTTGGCATCTCCGGCAAACAGACGCAATTTTTCTAATTCATTAACCAACTGCCTGGTGTTGTTACCAACTGACTCGGCTAAAAGTTCGGCAGCAGCTATGTTAAGTTTTACACCAACATCTTGAGACATTGACTGTACTTGCTGCAGCAATAGTTCGGTTTTCCAAGGTGGAATTAAGGAAAATTCTCGAATATGACCATGCTTTTGAATCAGCTTTGTCGATTTTAGCCGTCCATCAGGTCGATTGCGGCTAGTTAGTAACAAAACAGACTGTTCGGAAATTTTTGGTAAGGTACGCTCTAGTTCTGACAGTAAGGTTTCTGGACATTGTTGACAGACAGTTGTTTCTACTAACCAAACCAAACGCCCTCCCATACCAAAGGGTGCCGTCATGACTTGATTTAGTCCTTGCACGACCGCATTTGGTGCATCGTTGAAAATTTTGTCATAGTTAAAGCTAGACCAATTGGGGTCAAGTACCGATTCACGCAGTTGTTTGATAGCTTGTGTGAGGGCAAAGTCATCTTCGCCCCAATAGAGGTAAATTGTCATAATAAACACCCACGACTCGCGAGGGGAGCTTTTCTTGGACGAGACTTATCAAACTTATCTAAATCGAGTGGCGCGGTTAACGCTACCCGAAACTTATAAAACCCAGTTGCAGCACATTCAGGAGTCGCCAAAATTTAAGCTTCTTCCTAATGGCAGCGCTGAGGCAGTACCTTTTCCTGGTTATACGGTTTGTACGCCTACTTGGGAGGAAGTTTCTTCACTCAATTCTGAGTTTTACAACTGTATGCTGGATATCCAGCAGCAGCTTGCGGAGCAACTTGATCCAGGTTTGATGATCACGGTGCCGCCTGAGAGTTTTCATTTAACTTTAGCGGATTTGATTTGGGATAGCGCTTATCGTGCTGTTGAGCAGGAAAATCCTCATTTTGAAAAACAACTTCAGGAGTGCATACAGGAGAGTTTTAAAAAGTATCCGTCGTCACTTTCGATTGGCAAACCGATTGAATGGCAGATTTTGGGTTTAATGATTAGACCACGTGCGATCGCGGTTTGTCTTGCCCCAAAGGATGAAAATTCTTACCGTCGAATGTTGGAATTACGCCGCTGTATTTACCAAAATTCGAGTTTAATGGCTTTGGGCATTGAACAGCAATATCATTTTACTTCTCACATTACGCTGGGATATTTTGGTAAAGTTGCTTCAAATTTGGATCGTGAGCATCTTGGTCAAACTTTGTTGCATTTCAATCGGGAAGTGCTACCGATGGAATTAATTGCTTTGTATGTCCAACAAGCTCAACTGCGGAAGTTTGACGATATGATGCGTTATTATCGTCAACCGGATTGGCCTGTTTTGCAATTTTAGCGATTTCGCTCCAACTCAATGTTTCAGTAGGGATTTGCCAAGCTTCTGAATTAAAGAGTTGAATTGTGCTGTTGCTCAAGAATTTGGCAAAGTTAATTTCACTCACATTTACTTAATAGCTGCCCAATGTGCGATCGCATATTGGGTAATTTTATAGTAGCGTTAATGATGAAATTTGCCCCATTGCCAAATCAAACGATCACAACGCCTGCATCTGCTGCAATACTTCTAAAATAACCTCTGTTGGCACTTGATCAGTTACTGTTACTGTACCAATCGCAGTTGGCAAAACAAATCTAACTTTACCATCTCTTACCTTTTTATCCGTTTGTAGAGTATCAATAATTGCCTCAAGATCTACTCCAGCAGGCAGTTTGCTAGGTAGTCCGGTTTTCTCAATTAAGGCGTCTTGACGTTGAGCATCAACAGCATTCCACATCTTTAGTTGTACCGCAATTTGTCCCGCTGCCACCATGCCAATTGCGACAGCTTCGCCATGATTTACTAATTTATAACCAGTTAAACTTTCGACTGCGTGACCAATGGTGTGACCGTAGTTTAAAATAGCTCTTAAGCCCGATTCTTTTTCATCTTTACTAACAACATCAGCTTTGGCTTGGCAGGAACTAGAAATGATCAATTGCAATAACTCTTCATCCACATAACGCAGTTGATCGAGACGTTTAGCTTGTTCTAATTTGCTAAATAATTGTTCATCCCAAATAATGCCGTATTTAATGACTTCTGCCATGCCTGCCCGAAATTCTCGCGCTGGTAAAGTTGTTAATACAGTGGGATCAATTAAGACAAATCTGGGCTGATGAAATGCACCAATTAAGTTTTTGCCTTGGGGATGGTTGACGCCCGTTTTGCCGCCAACTGAAGAGTCTACCATTGCCAGAAGTGAGGTTGGCACCTGCACGACGTTGATGCCACGCAGCCAGGTAGCCGCCGCAAAGCCTGTCATATCTCCTATAACTCCTCCCCCCAAGGCAACCATCGTTGAGGAGCGTTCTAGGCGATTCTGGAGGGCAATGTCGTAGATTTTTTGGATGGATTTGAGGGTTTTGTAACGTTCCCCGGCGGGTAAAATGCAAGTTGTGACTTCGTACCCGACTAATTCTAAAGCAGCGATCGCTCTTTGTCCGTATTTTTTGAAGATGACGGGATTGGATACAAGGAGGATTTTTTTACCTAGTTTGAGGCGACTCATCCAAACGCCTAAGTCGTCTAACCCACCAGCCGTAAGGGTTTCTGCTTTTTGGGATGCTACGGCATTGGCTGATTGAGCGATTGCGATATCATAAGGCTGCTGGGGAATATCAACACGAATAACAGATTTCATAGCTCAATTTTTCTGATGCGACCGTGGGCTGTATTTTAGCCCAATACTTGCTTTTAGATCCGATCAGAGCATAGAGAAGCGGTCGTTCATGCCGTAAAATCAGCTATATGTTAATCAAGAGAGTAGACTCAAGCAAAGGGGTAAACTTGCCTGCTGTTGCTAATCTATAGCTGATCTAATTCTTGTGGAGAAATAAAAATGTCTGGAGTTGTTGCTTACTTTTTAATTTTAGGTGGTGCTACGGGTATCGCTGTGGGACTATTATTTGGTCTTAGAGCTGTTAAGTTGATTTAAGCACAAAAGTTGGAGGTTAAAGGTTGTAATTTGACTGATAACCTTCAACTTTTAATTAAGGTTTTGGCGTGTAATGTTGATTGGCTACGCAACACCTGATGATGGCTAGATTGACGCACCATACCTATTGTTTTAGGTAAAACACCCACTAATTTAGCAAGAACTTCGTTAGGTAGTTGGTCAATAATATACGGATCAAAGTATTTGTAAAGTGAATGCAAAAGGTTACTAGCACGCTGTAATGGTACTGCACTTTCCATCGCGTTTTGAGTGAAGCGCAGCCATTGTTGTCTTAGTTTATAGGCTTTTTGTCGCTCGTTGAAAGATGTGGGGTGGGTGATTGAGATTCTACCTAAAGGAATGACTCGGCTACACTTAATATCAAACATTCCACCAACTGCAGCACCAGGTCCTGCTAGTTCTGCATGGTGACAATGGCATATTATAATAGCGTTGCCACGGCTGGCATTGACTCTTAATAGTTGCCCATTTTTCAACTGGTTGATGATTTCTTTGGGCTGAGTTATTGGTCTACGGATCAGGGTTTGATCTGTCATGGTAATATCTAAAACCAGGCAGTAGTTAATAAGTGTTATTGAGCGATTTTTTTAAGCTTTGGTAGTATAAGATGAATGTAATTTTTCTCCAAGCAGATGCTTTTTGGCTATCTAGTCGGCTGAAAAACACCCTAATATTTGAGCGGGTTAGATTTTGGTGATGCAAATGACATTGCTATTTGTTAGTTATGCCATTTTTGAGGTTGCAGGCAGGAATATTGCCCCCCTTTTATGGTACACAAAGAAGAGTGCTTAATCCGGAATTATTAAGAATGTTGTATGAAGAGTTGATGAATATATTATTTACTAGGGTGAAACCGTAAGTAAGGCTTTTTAATATATCTAACTTTGGGTTAATGATTTTAGAGCAATTATTATTTAGAGCAGGTAGAATAGATTGCTATTTCAATATGGGATAATCTATTGTTATGAAAAAATAGCATGGTATTACAAAGTAGTTGTTTGGTATGATATTAGAGGAAGCAATGACTAATTCCTAATATTTTCTAGGATGCTCTTTCACTTCCTCTTAGATAAAGTTGATTAAGCAACGATTTTGGCTTTTTGATTGAGTAACAGTTTGCCTGTGGCATCAACACTCAAGTCTTTTCCTGGCACAAATCCTTTGCTAACTAAATGCTTATAAACGGTAAAGGAAGTCATTCTTTGAATTTCTGCCATGATATCTGTAGGAATTAGATGCTTGATTGTCCAAAATACAGAGTCTGTATCAAACCAGACAACTCGCTGGATACTAACGAGCAAAAAACCAGCGACAGCTTCCAGCGTCATTTGAGTTCTTAGATGAGTGATCAGTGATGAGCCAATTTCACTGTTACGGGTCATCATAGCGATCGCCATCTTACCAATTTCTTGGTCTAATTCTAAAGAGTTCATACTTGACTATTGCGTTTCCTGCATAATCTGGTAATGCCCACGTCCTAGCAGAGACGTAGTTTCGCTAAGTATACCTAAAGATAGATAAAAATATGTCTTGCGGAGGATGATAATTTTTATTTATTCTCAAATTTTGGAATTGTTTGGTTTGAAGAGAGTCATGCTAGAAAGTGCGGCAGAGCTGTCTTTAGCTGATTAACGCTGAAGGAATTAGGATAAGGGTAAAGTGTAGAAATTGTCAAGGTTTGATGAAATCGCCATTTCTTAAGTTAAACACTGTTCAATTGTTGAGACAACTGACTGAGCAAGCGCGGTGAGGTGATAACCGCCTTCAAGTCCAAAAACGATGCGACGAGTCAGTTGCAAGCAGTATTTGGTAAATACTCCATAATCTTCAGGGTTGAGAGAAATTCCTGCTAAGGGGTCATCCCTATTAGCATCATAACCTGCACTGACAATTAATAAATCTGGCTGAAAGTTTTGGAAAAAAGGGATAACCTTCTGCTCAAACAGCGGCTGATAATCGGCTATGGTGCTGCCTGAGAGCATTGGCAGGTTAAGAACGTTATTATGTTTACCGACTTCCGTTGCGTTGCCTGTGCCGGGATAGCAGGGCGACTGATGCAGAGAACAGTAAGCAACTTGTGAATTATTCTCAATAATTTCTTGAGTGCCGTTGCCGTGATGAACATCCCAGTCAAGGATGCCTACTCGTTGGATATCAGGTTGAGAAAGGGCGTAGACAGAAGCGATCGCTGCATTGGAAAATAAACAAAACCCCATGCCTGTATTATGTTCAGCATGATGTCCCGGAGGACGCGACAAGACAAAGGCGGGGTTTTGGGTGGCAAGTACCTGATCAACGCCATCTAACCAAGCATTCACCGCTAGCAAAGCAATATCATAACTTTGTGGTGAAATGGGTGTATCGGCGTCGAGCATTCCGCCGCCACGGTTGGCAATTTCCTGAACAGTTTCGATGTAGCGTGGGCTATGAATTTGTTGCAGAAGCGGTAAAACAGGGCGAGTTGCTACGGGTGTCGGCAGTTGCCACTCAAGCTTGTCCGACCAAGGTGCTGCTTTTAGGGCGTTGACAATGGCAATGAGGCGTTGCGATCGCTCTGGGTGAAAACGTCCTGTATCGTGGCGGAGAAACTCATCAGAGTAAATAACTGGCAGCATAGTTTGAGAATTCAGGAGCAGTTTCTTTTGTGTAATTAGGCGATTACGACAATGAAATTAGTTTAACTGTTTAGCAAATTTTTGACGGTTTGGTTACTTTGAGGTAAGCAGTAGTTCTATATTCTTTAATATTAATTATAACTATATTTTAAAAATTTCAACATTTATTTATAAGGAAATAAAACTTCTCTAAATGTTATGGATACTCGTCTTTTTCTAGTAGTTTCTTTATCTTGGTAATGATCTTTTTTACGGGCAGCAATACCATGTTGCCATTTGTATCTGGCGGCTTCTTGCATGACAATGAGACTACCAGGTAACAATAAGATTGGTATTTGTTCTGAGGTGTCAGCCTGAGTAAAGTCCATCAGGCAAGGACTTGCTAAACTTAAAGAAATAATTATCTTACCAAAGCAGGGAATGCAGTCGATATGATTGTTAATACCTTGCCCTGGTTGGTATTCGTTGATGATAACTTGATCGGGAAGTTGTGCAGTTAAGCGATCGCTCTCAAGTCGCTTTGCAATATTTTGTAACCAATTCGGTAAAGCACCTAAATAGCTTGATGATGCCAGCAAGCCGCTTTTATAATCATATTGGTATCCGTAATGTTGCACCCGTCTTTGGGTTTTTGTTGACCATTCTTTTTGATCAATAATACTCACTAATAAATTTTGTTCATCTAAGCTGATGTATTCAGGAATGTATGTAAGTCCTGGAATTTGGTTGTTAGGTTCAATATTTATGTTTGAATCTAGTTCTGTATTTGGGGGTAACATTATTCTTTAAATATAACTATCGCTTTTTATTTTAATGAATAAATTAATCTGTGTCGAGATATTTAGAGGGTAATTTTTTAACTAATCGTTTCCTTGAGTTATGCTTAAAAGATTCCGATTAATTGAGCTAAATTAAGACTTTATTCTAGCAAATTGGAGAAAGAAAAAGCAATGTCTACAGGTTACTTTGAGAAGACTAATTTTGCCTGGCAGTTGCAGCAAAAGCTCCAACAAATGGGATAATGGTAGTAAGGTCAAACTCCTGACAAACGCTATGTTAAAATCCGTGTGATCAGGAATGATGGTATATCAATATAATAAACACTTAAGTTATCTGTTGATAAATATGAATATTATATGTATTAACTTATTATATTTTTAAGCTGAGTTGTGGAGCGAGCAAGGTTTATAGAAGTTAAGTAAATGTTATCTTTAAATCAATGCTAACTTTTACAAATTTGAAAAATTAATTTTAAATTCTGTACCGCGACTTTGCTCAATTTCGATTTGACCATGAAGCTGTTGAATTAAAGCATAAATAAGCTGAAATCCAACAGATTCTAAACTATCTACACTAGGAAGTTCTGATAATTTTATGCCATCATTTCCAACAATAAGACAAAATTGAGGTGAATTAAATTCAGAATCTATAGTTAATAATCTTAATTCTACCCAAATTTTACCTTTGGCATTTCCAGGTAGTCCATGTTTCAAGGCATTAGAAACTAACTCATTAATTAACAATCCAAAAGGAAGAGCAACATCAAGGTTACACAAAACCTCATCAAGTTGAAATTGTAAACTAATATTGTCAGGATTAAGAGTATAAGCCTGGATTAAATGAGTAGTAAGACTATAAATATATTCGGCTAAATTAACCTGGGCAAAACGCTCTGATTGATATAATTTTTCATGAATTAAAGCAATAGACTTGACTCGATTCTGACTTGCCTGAAATGATTTTAGAGCTTGTGGTTCTTGGATATGTTGAGCTTGAAAATCTAGTAAGCTAGAGATAACTTGCAAATTATTTTTAACACGATGATGAACTTCTTTAAGTAAAGCTTCTTTTTCCTGCACAGAAACTTTGAGTCGTTCTTCTGCAAGTTTACGTTCATTAATATCAGTATCAACTGTCGTCACAACCCAGCAATTTGCCGCTTCATCTCGTTTAGAAAACATTGTAAAAGAGTGCCACTGCAGTAAACCATTTTTATGCTTAAATCGATATTCGATATGGGTCGTATGTTCTGTAAAAACATTTGTAAAACCAACTTTTAAGATCATTTCTACATCTTCAGGCAGCACTCGTGACAACCAAAGATTTTTATCAGCAATTAACTCTTCAGGAGTGTAACCATACATAATTTCTGCTCCCGAAGAAAAGTAATCATACTCCCAACTTTGATCAGCAAAAACGCGGAAATTAATAATAACTGCGATCGCACTATCTAAAATCGTGCTGAGTTTGGCTTGAGAGGCTCGTAGCGCCGCCTCCGTTTGCTTAAAAGGGGTTATATCTAAAGTTGTACCAGTTGCCCCCAAAACCTTACCAGTATCATCTTGTAACACCATAAGATTAGAACTGATATCAAGCTTTCTTCCCTCTTTATGGAGAAACTGCGCTTCATTGTGAAACAACGACTCACCCGCCAGCACACGTCTAAATATTTCTTGACTAATTTGTGCCTGATTAGATGTCATAAATTCAGAAAAATGACGACCAATCATTTCTTGAATTTCATATCCATAAACTTGCTTAACAGCTTGATTCACAAATGTAAATCGCCCTTGCAGATCAACTGTCCAAATAATTCCTTGGCAAGTTTCAACAAGATTTCGATACTTTTGTTCGCTCTCTTTAAGAGCAGCTTCCGCACATTTGCGCTCAGTAATATCAATGAGCATTGCCAAAATACTACACTCTCCATTAAGCTCAATTAATTCCATATTTACTAACCCATTTCGGACTTCACCGAATTTAGTACAAAACCTCACTTCCCAATTATGAAGAGTTCCAGATTTTTGTAATTGTTGAACAGCAATAGCTCGTTCTTTCAAAGAATTCCAGACTCCCAATTCAAGTGTTGTCCTGCCAATTACTTCTTCCCGACTATAGCCAAAAATCTGGAGCCAACTTGTATTAACATCAATGAATTTTGCCTCTGGATAAGTACTAATGCTACTAGCAATTGGGTTGCCATGAAAAGCTTTAGCAAAACGCTCATTACTTTTATGTAAAGCAGCTTCGGTAAGCTTAAGTTCGGTGATATCTCGATGAGTAACTAAGACATTTTCAACTTGACCATCATCTCTGAAAATTGGAGTTAAATTATAAAGAGCGTAATGTTTGTTTCCTGTCTGAGAATGTACATAACTAATTTCTTCTGCTAATGGTTCTGCCTTCGTAAATACACTTTCTAGTCGAGCATTATGAGGTTCCATTGTTTCTGGTAAAATTCCCAGTTCCTCCCCTGTTTTACCCAAAACATCTAGCTCTTCTCGATGAAGTAATTGTAAAATCGTGCGGTTAACATATATAAATTGTCTGCTTCGATCAACTAAATAAAGTCCATCCGGCGTACTATTAACAATAGTATCCAGCAACTTAGTTTTCTCTTCTAACTGTTGATTTAATCCCAACTTAGTATTGACATCTTCCGGTGGCAATTCAGTTAGTTTTTCTATTTGTTCTGATTTTATTTGAGTAATAGCAATAGCACAAAGATCAGTGATATTTTTTATAAAAGCAATTTCTTCTTCACTCCATATTCGTTGCTTTACTTCTCTGAGAAGTACCTGTAATTGTGTTGTGCAAGTTTGGAGTTGCCGTTCCAACTCAATCTTGATATTTTGTTGCATTTCACTTTTAAGCTATGTTTTGACTAAATTATGATCAAGATTTAACAATCAAATTACCATTACCTAAAAACATTAAAATAAATTAGTAGCACTCAATCTCTTGACTCGTAAACAAAAGGCTTGTGTTATCTCCTTTAATAACTCAAATCTAACTTAATCTAATCAAGAGTTCTAACTATTGCTCCGCAGTGTCGCCTACAGACAAGCTAAGTTAACTTAAAATATCTCTAACCTTACAACAACTAACACCTTTGAAAACTAACTTTGCACAATTATCCCAATACCCAGCACCAATACGGTTATGTATCTTTTTAACATTATTGCTGATAGTTTGGCTGCCAATTGCAGCACCCATTTATTTATTATTAAATAATGACCCAAATTTAGTTACTATCTTAACGATGGGACTACTGTTTGGCATATTTTTATTAGCTTTACCATTTTGGGGTAAAAAAGTCCATCAGCAACCTCATCTATTCCAACAATATGGTTTAGCTGGAACCAGACAAAATGGCTTAAACCTGCTGCAAGGGCTGAGTATTGGCTTATTATTTACCTTTGGTTTGTTTGCCTTAGAAGCATTACTAGGTTGGGTAAAATTCCAACCTGCTCAAAGCACTTTGCCGCTGATCATTTTCCAAGGATTTCTTAGTGCGTTTGGGATTGGTTTAGCTGAAGAATTAGTTTTTCGGGGCTGGCTTTTGGATGAATTACAACGAGACTATAACCCAAAAACTGTACTTTGGGCTAATGCAATTATCTTTGCAATATCGCACTTTCTCAAGCCACTTTCAGAAATGATGCGGACATTTCCCACCTTTCCCGCACTATTATTATTAGGACTAACTTTGGTTTGGGCAAAACGTTCCACTAAAGGACTTTTGGGCTTACCAATTGGCATTCATTGTGGTCTTGTTTGGGGCTATTATATTCTCAATGTTGGGAAATTAATTGCATCTTCTAACCAAGTTTCACCTTGGATTACAGGTGTTGATGGTAATCCACTTGCTGGAATTATGGGCATACTATTTCTTAGCATTTTAGCTGTGTGGATGAGGCAGCGAATTAAATAGAGACATTCCGCCGGAACATCTCTATAAATACTACGGCTTTATCGATTTTTCGCCCGTGAAGCAACTTCATGCTCCTCTAACCACTTTTCAATCAACTCTTGCAAGACATTTCCCATATCACGCCCTTCCAAAGCACAGGTTGCCTTAAATCGTGCCCTCACCGTTTCGGGGACACGTCCTCTCACAAATACTGGTTTTTCGGCTTCTGACATAGATGACAACTCATAAATTATCTGTCTATTGTCGCATTGCTAAAAATGCTTGACAATTTATTTGCTTTTTTGCCAAGTCGTTGTACGCTTTAAATTAATAAATGTGAGTTTTTTTTTGATAACCAACTAGAAGAAACCTAACCCCCCGTTCCCTTCCCTATTAGATAACGGGAGTCAGAATGATTAATCTCTGCAACGCCTATTTTTGCTAATCAAAACAAGAAAGTCCTCCCAACCAAAACCACCTATTCAGGATTATTGATCACCTGCTCCATTTCAGCAATCTTCAACGGAATTTTTACCTGCTCCATAGGAGGCGTCACCTTGGCATAAGTCGTACCAATCAGACAAGTTTGAGCTAAACTTACCCCCTCCATATTCGCCCCTTCCAACTCAGCACAAAGCAGATTTGCCCTCGCTAAATCAGCCCCGGCAAGATTAGCACCTCTTAAATCAGCTTCTTCCAGATTTGTTTCACTCAAACTCGCACCTTGCAAATCGGCTTGAGACAAATCTGCCCCCTTCAAGTTGGCACCATTGAGATTTGCCCCTCTCAAATCTGCCCCCCGCAAGTCAACACCCTGCAAATTAACGCCCATCAAATTAGCACCGCTCAAAAACGCACCGGTAAATGATGCCTTAGCCAGCTTTGCCCCCATCAAATTAGCGCCTCGCAGATTACTACCACGCAAGTCTGCACTTGTCAAGTCCGCTTGCATCAAATTAGCGCCCAAAAAATTTGCCCGTAAGTCAGCAGCAGCCATATTAGCACCTACCAAATTCGCGCCATCCAGCCTTGCACCATTCAGATTAGAGCCAGAAAAATTAGCTCCCACCAAAGTCGCACCTGCTAGATTAATGCGCTCTAACTTACAACCCGACAAATCCTCATCTTCTAAATCAGCTCCCGGTAGTTGTCTGAGCTTGCCTGTGCGAATTGCCTCAATCTCCATTACCATACCCTTCTGTCTATCCTTTCTTGCTTGAAGCACTAAATTTTGCCTCTTCATTAATTGGAAGTAACCACATTCCTGCAGCAATCTTCGGTTGATTTGTCGGCAAACTCATTCCCTGTTGCATCCCCATCACTAACAAACTTAAAGCTTCTAGCAGCTTTGGGTCAAATGCCTCACCGCCAAGCGCCGTAGATTCAGCCAAAGCTTGGGACATCGCTTCTTCCCGACTCTGTGATGCCTGTGCCTGCCTAGATCTTCGCTGGAAGTCTGTTACTAGTCCCAAAATTCTCGACTCCAAAGGAATTGCATCATAAGCTAACCCCGCAGGAGTGCCTGAGCCATTCCACCACTCGCTTTGGTGAGTCAAAATTTGAGCAATTGCTCCTAGTTGTGGCATCGAGCGCAACGCCTGCACTCCCGGCAACAACGGGCAACTTGGACCATCATCTTGATACTGCACCGAACTAATTAAGGAAGAACCTAAATTATGCAACAAACCCGCTAGTCGTAGACGCTTGAGCTGCCAAGCGGGTAAATCCAACAACTGCCCCATTGCTTCTGAGATAGCTGCCACCTCAGCCGCCGCCATCGGATTTGTGGCATCAGCTTGATCGATAAGCTGTGCCATGCGTAAGAATGCCTGCATTTCGTTAGAGAGCAAGTTGTCATCCAGTGCTTGTTCTTCTAGGGGTGAATCTTGGTGGGAGATATCGTCTTTACTATTTTGGAGATAGTCAACCACCCGCGATACGACAACGCTGATGTCATCTCGCTGTTTTGTGCCGAAGCTGGCGGCAATCTTTTGGACAAGTTCGGTTAAGGTTTGGGCTAATTCTGAGTTGTAGGTAGCGCAATGAGCGATCGCTAATTCCATCGTTTCCTGAACCAACTCTGGCTCAAATGTCCAAAACCCATAAAATTTCCGCTCCAAATCATGCTCCGGCTGTCCCTTTATGCCATAATCCGTTGCCGACAACTCTTGACATAACACCATCGCTGCGTATGTTTCCGACAAAATCATCAAATGCCACTCTTGCGCCACCGGATCACTCTTGTCCAGACTAACTATGGCAACATTAGAGCGCTGACTTGTTGGATGTTCAGCAAACCCTGCATCATCAGACGCCATAATCACCACTTGCTCTGACTTTTCGGCTAAATCACCATAGCGCTCTGCCTCTTCCAAATACCACTTGCCTCGTTGGAATGCCGTAATCATTAAAGGCGCACTTTCTGACTCCAAAATGAAATCTTCCAAGGCATGACACAGCGCCACCAGGGTGTTTTTATAATAAACCCCAAAATTAAGAGGTCGTTTGCTGCCGCGATGGGCTGTTTCCAGCTTTTGTAAAATCGAACCGTCTAGCATGATGTGTAAAGGGTGATTTATTATGGGTTGTAGTGCTATCTAACTTATAACCAACAACTACGAAGCCGTAACTAATTGTTTCTTCGGTTCAATTGGAGCAGCTAAGGCTTCCGCCAAATCCGCACAACCGAATCTTTGCTCTAAAATATCCATAACTTCCCGCCCAAAGTCATTGGGGTTTTGCCGCCAAGCTTGCAAACAAACTTCACCAAACAAAGAACCAAGCGGTTCAGGGTTCCATAATAGTTTCTTGGCTGTCCAAGGCATCAAACTCATAGGATCATAATCGCGATTGATGATATTGTTCTCAAAAGCATATTCTTCCAGATGAGTATGAGGCTGCAAACCGATGAAGAAAATCGCCGGCTCAACTTTATCAGCGCCAAAGATCCGCTCTAATTCTCGATGATAAGCGATCGTTTGGCGGATGGTTTCGGGTCGTTCGTCAATTACATTAAATGAGTAATTAACTGATACTAAATCATTAAAACCTGCAGCTTTTAAATCACGGCAGTTTTCTAAGACAGTACGCAAGTTATAACCCATCCGCATCTTCCGCACCAGTTCTTGAGAACCGCTGGTAATGCCAATTTCAAAGTAATTCATGCCCGTTTTTGCCATCAATTCACACAGTTCGGGTGTTAAATTGTCAGCTCTAATATAGGCTGCCCAATGAATATCGGTCATGCCAGAGTCTACAATTTTTTGTAACAGTTCAATGGCATCAGCAATATACTTCCGCGCCGGGATAAACTGAGCATCAGTAAACCAGAAGTTACGAATACCTCGGTCATAAAGTTGACGCATTTCGGCAACTACTTCATCTGCTGGGTTAATGCGTACTTGTTTGCCTTCAACGACGGTGTAGATACAATAACAACAGTTGTGAGGACAACCGCGTTTAGTTTGGACACCAATGTAGAAATCTTGGTCTTGTAGGTAATATTGAAATTCGGGCCAGATGCTTTCGATATAGTCGTAGTTACAGGCGGATTTTTCGATTGGGGTTGGTTGTTCGTGAATTAAGCGATCGCGTGGTGTCGTTTCACCTGCCACATAACAACGTTCATCTCGAAACTCTTGACCTCTGATCACTTTTTCTAGTAGTGTTTCGCCTTCACCCACAGAAATGAGCGTGCCTGCTGGTAGTTTAGTACCCAGTTGCTCATAAAACACACTAACAGCACCACCACCAACAATCGTACGAGCTTCGGGATGGTATTTTTGTGCCAGTTTTAGCCCCCGTTTAATTAAACTGCTATTGCGCCAAAGTTCACCATAGTAAGACGCTGCCAAACGCAAACCTCCTACAGCACCACGTAATTTAATCAGGGGATTTTTGGCGTAATAAAACTCAAAGGCGTTTTGTAGCGGGTTGCCGCCTCTGCCACCGACTGGGGCATAAATTTGGATGTCGCGCCAGGAATATACCAGTAAGGTGGGTTGAAAGTCATTTATGCAGGTATCTAGGGCTTTGGCAAAGTCTAGGGGAGGTACGGTTCCCAAGTCAAAGATACGCTGTTCAACTTCTGGAAACAGCTTGTGAACGTGGTCTGATAGGTAAACGACACCGATCGGAAATATGGGGTTGCAGGGGAGGCGAATATAGAGGATTTTTTGCATGGGGAACCTTGGCGTTAAGGATATTTTTTGTTTATGAGTATCTGGTAAGAAGAGCAAGGATAGGTTTATTTAAGGAGCCTGCTGATTACAGCGACCGTCGGCTTATTAGGATTTCTGAAATTGGTTTTCACATAACTTAACTTTAACAATATTACTGATTTCGCTCAACTTCTGTGGTATTTTCTTTTGAGCCGCTCAATTTTTCCTGGAAAAGGCATCAGGACTCTGGATAAGAGCGGAGCCGAAAAATCTAGTATTTATACCTAAAATCAGCTATTTTGCCTGCTAAAAACAAGTATTGGCACAATTTCGCAATATATTACAAAACTCCCTCCAGAGCGAGGGAAGGATAAAATCAGATTGGTAGTCGGGTTTACAGCTAGTGGGGATCGCAGGTGTTAGCTTGAATAATGTAATAAACAAGTTTAATCAATAAACAACCCCACTAATCATGGCTCAAATACTAGATCCGATACCACAAGATAACGAAAACACCATTCTTTGCTGCTATGTAAATGCGACTAGTCATATTCAAATTGCCAGAATTACCAATATTGCTAACTGGTATTTTGAGCGTGTGGTTTTTCCAGGGCAACGCTTGGTTTTTGAAGCAATGGCAGAAGCCTTGTTGGAGATTCACACAGGCAAGATGGCAAGTTCAATCCTTTCGGATAAGATACCATGCGATCGCTTATGTGTCGATGAAGACATCAAGTCTCGCGCCAAGCCAATTGTGGAACCAGTAGCAGAAACTAAAGTTAATAAACAAAGTATACAAGAACCAGCCAATCATGCTAGCCGATTTACGGTAGATTCGTTTGCCTCGGCAGCTTTTGCTTAGTTGTTGGAGATTAGAAAAATTAAAAAAGTGATCAGGTTGCTAGCAATAGCAACCTCTTTTTTTGCTTAGTAAACAGGAAAAATTGGGCGTTGCCGAATCAAAGCTGGAAATACCATCTGACTCTTTTGGTAATTCTTGCTCTTATCATGGAAGGTAACTAGTTTTTCCCATTAATGTTTAGGTTTTTATCAAGGTGAATCTACCTTCCTTTGTATGGCTGTGGAAGATAGCAGCTTGGTCAATGGGTTTATCGCTATTGGCTTACCTAATGCTAGCAATTAGCGGCATGACATTGTTCTCTAAACGCACCTCTCTCCAATCACAACCAACATGGTTACGAGGGGCACACTATATTACAGGTTGGGTGATGGTGGGATTAGTCTTACTGTTACTAGCGATCGGTCTAGTTGGTACTTTAGGGCACTACGGTAATCTAGGACACTCAGGACACTTAATTGCTGGCTGGTTTGTTGTCGCGTTAGTCTTACTTTCGGCAGGTAGCGCCACTCAAATTAACCCCCAAAGAGACTGGGCTCGTGCAGTTCACGTTGGCACAAATATTGTCCTATTCTTGGGTTTTGCCTGGGTTTCCCTCACAGGTTGGGAGGTTGTGCAAAAGTATCTACCATAATTTAAAAGCGCATTGGGGGAAAGTTTAAGTTTATTAATCCTTCTTGCTCATTCCTCCTCAACAGTCACAGTTTGGTTGCTACTTAAGATCGAAAAAATAGTTGAGGTATCGTCTTTCAGCAGGGCATTGCACTCAACAGCCAAGGTAAGCTTCATAAACTAGCATCAAGCAAAGTGAAGCTTCTTGGTACAACAGCGTAAAAATTGGGAACACTATACTGAGTCAGATTTTTGCTAAAAGTCGGTTTAGCCCGTTGAGATCTAAAAGACTTCTTTGATGAGACATAGCAAAAAGTGAGCAACTAGCCTAGGACTTTTCTCTTCTAACGGTAAGCTTTGATATTCAGCATCACTGCTTTTGTCATTTGTTTATCGCTTAGTGTTCTTGGCTAGCGCTTGTTGTTAACGCTCTTTTTCTGAGATTTCTTGGAATTCACACTAAGTTGTGCAACCAGCAGATGGATTCTTATAAAGCTGAAGCACTGATTTCACAGGCGTTGCCAAGAGTATAAACTCTTATGGTCAATCGGTTGAAACCAAGTCTGTCCAGCATAGTTGAACCCGTTTTAAAGCAGAAGCTATGACTCAAGGTTCACTCATGCAGCACCCACTCCAGTTTGCTCAAATTGGGCAACAAATTACCCAAATTCTCCTAAGCAACTCAAACCCAGATTTATTACTGGCAAATGTCGCCAAGGTTTTAGGAGAATTTTTTGGCGTGGATTTTTGTTTACTGGTGACAGTTAATCAGCCTACCAGCAAAACTAATTCTGCCTTATGGTCTGCCGATGATTGTCCACCTCTGCCTTTGGCACAGCAATTGCAATTGCTGGAATATAAAGCCGGCAATAATTATGCCGATCAGCCAATAGCAGTCTGTGAAATGGATTTCGGCGTTTGGGATCAAGAAGGCAGGCAATGGGATGTGCCAAAAACTGGGGCGATGCTGAGAATTTCGACTCAGTATCAATCTTTGATCAATGGCTTTATTGTCTTAGGGCAATTGCGACCTTACGAATGGACAACACTAGAGAAGGACTTATTAAAAATGATTTCAGAATCAGTAGCGATCGCAATTTCTAAAGTTCAGCAGTCAATACAGATACAGGCAGCAACTCGACACCAAACACTACTCAATCAGCTTAGTCAAGCACTTCCTAGCGCTCTTGATCTTGATGAAATTCTCCAAATTGCCACAGCTAGCACAGCTCAAGCGCTCCTAGTTGATCGAGGTTTGCTGTTGTTGTTGAAATACTCAAATCCTTTATTTAAACAGCAACCTTCAACACACCCGCCCAAAACTGAGATGACAGTTGCTTGTGAGTGGTTTGCTCAAAGTCCTCAAGTTTCTGTCCCTGGTCAAAATTGTCCAACAAGCCTATTGAATCAAAACTTTTGGCTTTCTGAGTCAGAATTATTTCAACAAGCTTACAGAAACGCTCCTGATGCGATCGCGATCGCCAATCGACTAGCACCTCCCCCCCACCTTGCCGCCGAATCCCTCTTAGAGCGAGAACTGATGCCGGCTGTACTCATAGTCCCTCTAGTTGGGGCATACAGCCATGCACGACCAAGTTCTATCATCGGCTTTCTGGTCTTCGGGCACCACCAGGCACGCCTCTGGAATGCTGAGGAATTAGAACTAGTCAAATGGGTGAGTGTCCAGGTAAGCGCCACTATTATTCAAAATCAAACCCTGCGGCAAGTACAATCTCTCGTTGAAGAACGTACCGCCCAATTACAAAGCAGCTTAGAAATTCAGGCGAAGTTATACGAAAAAACGCGCCAGCAGATGAACCAGTTACAACAACTAAATCTGCTCAAAGACGAATTCCTCAGCAGCATGAGTCATGAACTACGGACGCCTCTAACCACCATGAGTCTGGCAATTCGGATGTTACGTCATCCCCAAATAACCCAAGAGCGTCGCGATAAATATCTAGAAATTCTGGAGCAGGAGTGCAATAAAGAAATCGACCTGATCATCGACTTACTGAGCCTACAACGCCTCGAATCTAATCAATCCCAGCTTCAACCCCAAAACATCGACTTGATGTTGTTGCTCAAAGATTTGATTGAATCTTTTGAGCAAAAGTGGGCAAGCAAACGCTTAACTTTAACCATAGAAAGCCCAGCTAATTCGCTATATCTCCATACTGACCCAGATAGTCTCAACCGTATACTCCTAGAGCTTTTGACCAATGCAGGCAAGTATTCTCACCCAGACACGACAATTTCCCTACAAATCACTCATCAAGTGCAGCCGTCAAACCCTCAATTGGTGATTACCATAAGTAATACAGGTTCTGGCATCTCAAAGAGCGACTTAACCCAGATTTTTGAAAAGTTTCATCGCGGTCAAGGTGTTACCAAAAAGGCTGTTCAAGGTACGGGTTTGGGTCTAGCTTTGGTTAAATGCTTGGTACAAAATCTCAACGGTACAATTGAGGTTACTAGCACTCCCATTGCCTCTGATGCTTCTAACTATCTAACGACTTTCACTCTCACTCTACCCCAGCTTCAGACAAGTGCGGAGTAATTGCCCAAGTCGTATAATACCCACATTTATTAACAAAAAAACTGTAGTTGTAGTAGTGGTCAGCTAGAGGGTTAAAATTTATGACAGAATGCTGAGAACTCCTAACCCTAAGCCCCTACGTTGGCAAAAACTTAAATATTCTCCTTTGGCACGCCAGCGTGATATCTTTTGGTCGGCGGCTAAATTGTTTTTTTTTGTTTGGTGGGATCGCACAGTAGCAAACAATTCCTCTAGACATCGTAATCGTCGTGCTCAGTGGTTGGTTGGCACTCTCCTAGACTTGGGACCGACTTTTATTAAAATTGGGCAGGCATTGTCTACCCGCGCTGACTTGCTGCCTCCAGAGTATGTTAAGGCGTTGGGGCAGTTACAAGATAGAGTGCCAGAATTTGGTTCACTAGAAGCGATCGCTTTAATTGAATCAGAACTTGGCAGCTCAATTCATACTTTGTATCAAGATTTTGATCGCTTTCCTTTAGCTGCTGCTAGTTTAGGACAGGTACATCGCGCTACACTCCATACAGGGGAAGAGGTTGTTGTTAAAGTCCAACGCCCTGGTTTAGAAAGATTATTTAATTTAGATTTTGAAGTTCTGCATCGCTTATTACGTTTTGCTGACCGTTATATACCCTGGACGAGAAAGTATGATTTAGAAGCGATTTATCATGAGTTTTTTAATCTGCTTTATCAAGAGATTGATTATATTCATGAAGGGAAAAATGCCGACCGCTTTCGTGAAAATTTTATCAACTATCCTTTAATTATTGTGCCCGCCATCTATTGGCGCTACAGCACGAAAAAGATCTTAACTCTAGAATATGTACCAGGTATTAAAATTGATGACCGCTCAACTCTAGAAGCTTGCGGTTTAAACCCCAAAGAAATCATCCAAAAGGGTATTTGTTGTTTCCTCAAGCAAATGCTGCAAGATGGCTTTTTTCAGTCTGATCCTCATCCAGGAAACATGGCAGTTAGTCAAGATGGTAGCTTGATTTTTTACGACTTTGGCACGATGGCAGAAATCAAGTCGATGGCAAAAGATCAGATGGTTAAGACGTTTTTTGCCATTCTCAAAAAGGACACGGATGAGGTAGTTAATACCCTAACTTATATGGGTTTAATTGAGCCTGTTGCTGATATGACGCCGGTGAAACGCTTAATTGCTTTTATTTTGGATAAGTTCACTGAAAAGCCCATTGAATTGCAAGCTTTTGATCAGATGAGAAGTGAAATTTATTTCATGTTTGAGCAACAACCTTTTCGTCTACCTGCTCAGATGACTTTTATTTTAAAATCATTAACAACTCTTGATGGAATTGCTCGGACTTTAGATCCAGAATATAGTTTACTTTCTGCCAGTAAGCCGTTTATTAAAAGCCTGGTGGTTTCTTCTCAAGGTAAGGTAAATCTTGTAGGAGAATTGGCTAGGCAAGCTAGGAGTTTTCTGAAGCATCGCTTGCAGCAACCTAGCGCTACTGAAATATTACTACGACGCCTCGAAGAACGGCTTGAGCAGGGTGAGATAAATGTGCGTATTCGTTCGACAGGCGATCGCTCTTTGAAAAGGATTATCCTAGCTATTAAAAGCCTCATCTATGCAACTTTGACTGGATTTACCCTTTTATCGGGTACGGTGCTGCTGTCGGCTTCCTATAGCGGTTTGGCGGTAGCTGCTTTCACGGTTTCTGGACTGTTGTTTTTGGTTTTGCTACGCTCTTTAATTGATTTAGCTGTTAGGGAAAGACTTGACAAATTATCTGAAAAGTAGACGTTGCCTCTTCTATTAGACCATTGAAGCGTCGTCTAATTTTGGCATGAATCGTAGAGACGTTCCGTCGGAACGTCTCTACAATGTAATGATTTTAAATTTTGATACCCCCAAGGGAATTCGAATCCCTGTCGCCTCCGTGAAAGGGAGGTGTCCTAGGCCTCTAGACGATGGGGGCTAGGTTTTTTGAACACTTTTATAAATTTAGCGAATGTTCAGAGATTTGTCAACACTTTATCCCAAAATTCAGGGAAGACCCCGCCGCCATTGAGCCAAGCGTTGTTGAGCTTGTGCATCGAGAGAGTGAATTAAAAAACGACTTGTAGATTGTTTTTGAGGTCGTTGTTTCCGCATTACCTTGGCGGCGGTGAATTCGACATCGCTTGCCAACTGTAGAGAGGACATCCATTCGGCGCCATATCCGACTACAGTTAGTTGTTGGGCGCGATCGCTCGTGGCAACAATTAAGCGTTGGGTTCGGTAATTCAAGTTAAAGCGAAATGAGGCACAAAATTTTTCGATGTAGGTATCTGCCGTCTGCCCAAACTCCGTAAAACAAATCGATAAATGGTTAGTTATCTCTTCGCAATAAGTATCGGCTTTTTGAAAATGGGCATCAAAGACAACCTGAGTTTTGTAACCTTGAAAAGCACTGTAATTAACTAAAGCCTCAATTAACTCATTACGAGCTGTCTCCAGCCCATCGCGATCGCGGGTCTTTGTCAGACAAGACCAGGCGCCAATGACGTTATAGCCATCGACCAGTAAAACAGCCTGCGGTGAGGAACGGGGCATTGTTCAAGTCCAATATTTCTCAATTGGAGGTACAGATGACTCATATTAACAATAGTTTACAGAAATCTTTGGTGATTTAGGTCAATAGTTATGGGTCTTCTTGCCAAAGCTTTCTGATTTTCTGCCCGTTATGCAAGAGACTAAGAGTTAGGCGTTGCAAAGTTCGCAAAAATTATTGCATAACCTCTCCCAAATGAGAGATATATAAGATTAATCCAGCAATCTGCCTTCCTCCTGGCTGAAGGACGAGAACAATGCCACGCCGTATTAGATACCTCAGCCTTGCCACAGCGACGTTACTGTTTTCGCTGACTCCTCTTTTTCCTATTTCTTGGAAGTTTCAGCCTCTGGTAGTGCAGGCGCAGACGACTCCTACTAAGTTGCATTCGCTCGTAATACTTGAGATAGCTGGGGAGGCAGAAGTAGACCGCCTTTTTAGGCAAGGCTTCGAGCGACTTCAATCTAGCCAATATCAAGCTGCCATAGAGTCCCTTCAAGAAGCACTAAAGATTTACCGGCAGCTCGGAAATCGCCACGGAGAAGCAACTTGTCTATATAGTTTGGCTTGGGCTTATGATGACTTAGGACAATTAGGGCAGGCAATTGAGTTTTACCAAACATCTTTAGCAATCGCACGAGAAATAGGCGATCGCTGGCTAGAAGCAACCAACCTAAATTTTTTAGCATACGTCTACCTTCAACTGGGACAGTACAGACAAGCCCTCGAATTTAATCAGCAGTCTTTAGTGATAGCAAGAGAGATCAACGATCCTTTTAAGGAAGCATTGGCTCTTGCTGATCTGGGGCTAGTTTATTTTTCCTTAAATGAATATGAACGAGCGATTGAGTTCGCGAATCGATCTCTAACAATTGCCAGCAGTAAAGGTTTTTCCCTAATACAAGTTTTCGTTCTCAATGATCTAGGTAAAGCTTACCGAATTTTAGGAGAATCTCAAAAAGCCCCAAAGTTTCATCAGCAATCAATAGTTATTGCTCAAAAGATTGGAAATCGCTCTTGGGAAGCCATTTCCTTAAATGACCTCGGTATAGCTTACCAATCTTTAGGAAAATACCAGCAAGCAATGGAGTCTTATCAACAGGCTCTAACTGTTTCACGGAACATTGGTTATCTTAGCGGTGAAGGAAAAACTCTCAGCGACATTGGTAACCTGCTAGCTCAACAAAATCAGCCAGAGTTAGCAATTATTTTCTACAAGCAGTCAGTGAATGCCAGGGAATCAATTCGCCGAAATATACAG
Organism: Coleofasciculaceae cyanobacterium; assembly: GCA_049671305.1. GTDB lineage: Bacteria > Cyanobacteriota > Cyanobacteriia > Cyanobacteriales > Coleofasciculaceae > CADCTM01. The sequence continues at coordinate 2,965 of JBATUR010000022.1, read as the reverse complement.
GGACTGCCACGAAAAGAACGAGAGTCATACACCCAAACCGTTGAAAAAACCTACCGCGATCTCGCAGACCTCCTCCTCAAACAAGACCGAGTACTCGAAGCACAACAAGTCCTCGACCTCCTGAAACTCCAAGAACTAAGCGACTACCTCCGCAACGTGCGCGGCAACCAACAAACACAACAAGGCACAGAATTCCTACCCCAAGAACAGCAACTTTTAACTCAATACAACGCTAAACTTACCCAAGTTGTGCAACTCGGCAAAGAACTAGAACAACTGCAAAAGCTACCCGAAACTTCCCGCACACCTGCACAAGAAACCCGCAGGCGTCAACTCGAAGCCCAACAACGACAAAATAAAGCCGAATTCCTCAACTTCCTCCGCACTCCCGAAGTTGTCGCCCTCGTACAGCAACTCAGCCGTACCACTGGCGGTGAAAACCTCAACCCGAAAACCCTGACGCAACTACAAGACGGACTAAAACAACTCCAACAAGATGCCGTTTTACTTTATCCCTTAATCCTGGAAGACCGCCTCGAACTCATACTCGTCACCCCCTATGCCCCTCCCATTCGTCGCACCGTACCCGTCAAACGAGAGGAACTCAACCGCTTGACAAATCCATTTTCTAATGCATCAGAACCAGGACAAAAACTCTACAACTGGTTAATTAAACCCCTGGAACCTGCGCTCAAAGAAGCTAATGCTAAAACCATCATCTATGCGCCAGATGCCCAACTGCGCTACATTCCCTTAGCGGCACTCTACGACGGCAAGCAATGGCTAGCGCAAAAATACCGTGTTAATAATATTACTGCTCTGAGCCTGACCAACTTCAATCGACTACCGCAAGCCATGAAAATTTTAGCAGGTGCTTTAACTGAGGCGGCGGCAGTGAAAGTAGGTGAAAGATCTTACAACTTTAGCGCTTTGCCTGGTGCAGGAAAGGAAGTGGAAATTCTGGCTAATACAGTTCTTGATACTACTAAATTACTTGGTCGCAACTTCAATCAAACTGAAACCTTAGACCGGATGAGTGGTTATTCTATACTTCATCTAGCAACTCATGCCGCTTTTGTTACAGGTAAGCCAGAAGATTCCTTTATTGTATTTGGTAATAATGACCGCGCGACTTTTAATGATGTGCAAACTTGGACTTTAAAGAATTTTGATTTAGTTGTGTTGAGTGCTTGTGAAACTGGATTAGGGGGAAACTTAGGAAATGGGGAAGAAATTTTAGGCTTTGGTTATTTAATGCAGGAAGCGGGTGCGAGGGCTTCAATTGCTTCTTTATGGACAGTTGATGATGGCGGAACACAAGTTTTTATGAATGCTTTTTATCGAGCGTTGCAAACAGGTAAAATGACAAAAACTGAGGCTTTAAGACAAGCTCAAATTGCTTTAATTACTGGTGATAAAAAAGCTTTGGGTGAGGATAGAAGTTTAGTTGTACAACCGATTGGTGAACAAGCTTCAAAAGAGGTAGCAAATCGTTTGAATCATCCTTATTATTGGGCGCCGTTCATTTTAATTGGCAATGGTTTGTGATCTTGGTAGGGTGAAAAATACCACCCTACTGATCACATTTTTACTTAAGTCCCAACTAACTAGCTTGCATCAGTCGCTGCTTGAGTCGTTCTGGTTCACCTTGGTCAACAACCTGCCCTTGTTCCAACAAAAAAGCGCCATCGCAGTAATTCAACTCATCTAAACGGTGAGTTACCCAAAGCGCAGTTAAACCGCGACTTTTGACCAATGATCTGACTTGCTCAACTAAATCTAGTTGCGTATCTGGATCTAGCAAAGCCGTAGGTTCATCTAAAAGTAACACCTCGCACTGACGAGCGATCGCTCCTGCAATGGCAATTCGCTGTTTTTGACCACCACTGAGGGCATAAATAGGGCGTCTGTGAAAATCTACAAGATTCACCGCCGCTAACGCCTGCATCACCCGCATTCGCACTTGTTCAGGTGTTAGCTTTTCTTCCACCAAACCAAAAGCAACATCGGCGCCAACGGTAGGCATAACTAGTTGATGATCAGGATTTTGGAAGACAAAACCGACAGGACGGTTAATCTGAATTTCACCAGACTGGGGCTGCAATAACCCCGCCAGCAACCTTAATAAAGTTGATTTGCCGCTGCCATTTGTCCCCAAGAGCATCCAAAACTCACCCTGGGGGACTTCCAAAGAGCAAGATTGTAAAACCGTTGCGCCTGCGCCTCCAGACCAGTTGAAGCAAAGATTCTGGACATGAATTGCCGATGAGTTCATTCAGCTACAGCAAAGAAACCTGGTGTACGTCCAGCACCTGCGGCACCAGATTTCTGAGAAACCATGACGGCGCCAATTTGATTGCTAAGTACACCGATTTTTTTGTCTACTTGGTAGTCGCAGCTTAGTTCTAGCAACTTAGAGCTTTCAGAACTCATGGCTTTGAGAATTTCTTGGTAAGTCGTTTCTGCTTCTTCTGCGGACTTGCGTTGTACCGACAGGGGAACTGGTGTGTTTTTTAGGGTCAAGTCGATCGTGAACATACGGTGTTAAACGTTAATTTTTTTGATTTGTATCTCTCATTATCATCTTAGACAGACGACAGCAAAGCCTGAAAATGCTGGCTTTAAGCTCCCATTAAATGAAGTCACAAAAATTCTTAATTATTTATTTATATTCTAAATAGTGGAAAACTTGGGAACTTTCACCTAAGATGTTAGGTATGGTAAAGAAAAGTAAACTTTCCTCATAAGCCAGTCAGTTATCTGCTCATCAAAAGCAAATAGTCTGGTTGGTAGGTAAACTTTTCTTTTGTACTTATAAAATTCTGGAGATTCATTGCTATGACAGTAGCATTAGGGCGCTCGCCAAGTAATCGCGGCATATTCGACGCCGTAGACGACTGGCTAAAACGCGACCGCTTCGTATTCGTAGGCTGGAGTGGCATACTACTATTCCCCTGCGCCTACA